>JAGYJE010000001.1 GCA_018402305.1 Puniceicoccaceae bacterium
GGCGGCCAGGGCGAAAGCGAAGGACGTCCTCGGGGCGGGTAAAGACGCCGCGTCTGCGAAACGGGTCGGGTGCGTGGACGAGGCTATCCGACCAAAGGGGGGGATAATCATACCAGGCTTTGCTCGCCGTTCATCACCTTTAGCTTTCCGAATCGAGCATCCAGCGCCACACGGGCAGGATTTCGATGGGGTGGGGCACCTGAGGTGAAGGCAGTGCCGATTCGGCGGTTAGCAAAAGCAGGCGGTCGGAGGGCATTTCGCGTGCGGCGGCGAGCAAAGCGCGGCACTCCCGGTCGAGCGTCTTCGCATCGCTCAGGTCGGCGCAGACTTGGACCAGCCATTGGCTCCCGTCAGCATTGCGGCTGAGGAAGTCGACCTCGAAGTCCTCCCGTGTTTTTACATAGGCGGTTTCCGCGCCTTGCCGAATGAGTTCGTTATGCACGGCGACTTCGAGCGTGTGGCCGATGTTTGATTTCGGGCTCCGATCAAAGACCGGGCCGATGGCGTGGTCGATGGGGTAGATCTTTCGCGGATTGACCTGACGGCGTTTCTCCGAATCGGTGGCGACTGGGATCGCGCGCAACAGAAAGGCATCTTCCATGTAAGCCAGGAAGTGGTAAAGCGTTTCGCGACTGACGGGTATCCCCTGCGATTTGAGGTCCGCGTCAAATTGAGTGATGCTGAACAAACAGCCGGGATTGGCCAAGAGGCGGCGGGTCATCCAGCGCAATGCGGTCACATTGGACACTTTGTGTCGCTCGATAATATCGCGCAAAAGCAGCATATCCACGTATCCTTGTAAAAGCTGACGCCGATTCGTCAGGTTCAAGCTCTGGGCTTCCGGGAATCCGCCGGTTTCGAGATAGCCGGTGAAGCTGCGGTCCATCAATGCCTGCTTCCTTCCCGTCAGCCGGTCCGTGGATTCCGTCAACTCGATTTCGTGATGCCGGAGGTACTCCCGGAAACTGAAGGGGTGGATGGGCAGTTCCCAGCCACGCCCCCGCATGGAACTGGCGATTTCGCGACTCAGCAACTTGGCCGAGGAACCCGATAGAAACAATTCGCCAACGCCCTCGTCGAGGAGTCGTCGGGCGAAACGCTCCCAGCCGGGAATGAGTTGGATCTCATCCAGAAAGTAAGCCAGGCTTCCCTCGGCGAACTCAGGGTAGAGCCGCTGATGGATGGACTGAACTAAGCCAAGATCGGCACCCGTCAGACCAGCGAGGCGCTCGTCTTCGAAGTTCAGGTAAAGCAGCTGCTCGGGAGCCTTTCCTGCGGCGATCCGATCGGCCCTTTGCTGATGAAGGAAGCAAGTCTTACCTGCCCGACGCATCCCAATGACGCTAATTGCTTTGTTCGTGAGCTTAGGCAGGCTGGCATCACGCCGCGTCAGCTTCGGTAGAAGAGCTTCCGCCGACAATAAAATCTTTTCCTTAAGGACTTCTTTAAATTGGACTTCCATTAAGTCTAAAAATGTATTTATAAAGACTTATGTAAAGTCTTAATTTTTCGTCGTCCATAGTTCAGGCAAGTCCCTCAATGCCCTTGGCTCCTCCCGTGTTTTTACATAGGCGGTTTCCGCGCCTTGCCGAAGGAGTTCGATGTAGGAAGAAAAAAAGGGAATTCAGGAACCACGGATGAACACGGATGCACACGGATAAAAGTATGAATGAAAGCAAATCCATCCGTGTCCATCTGTGTGCATCCGTGGTTAAGAATGAACCCAGCACGACGTGAGTAAAGCACTCGACTAAGCGATCCCCATCGACCAGTCTTCCCAATCAAGTCCCTCAATTAGCTGAAAATGGCGTGCGTTCAAGGTGGCTAGGGTCAGATTGTGCGTTACTGTCATTGCGGCAATGGCCAGGTCAAAATCATCGACGGGTTTCCCTATTTGCGTTTGCTTCGACTTCATCTCTCCGAAAACCGAGGCAACCGGGGCTGTAAAATCGAAACCGGTCAAACGACCCTTTAGGATCGTGCGATAAGCCGACCAGAGCTTATCCGAGTTCTTGAGGAAAAGTCCGTATTCGATTTCGGCGATGACGATAGAGGGCACGGCAAGCCGCGAATCACCCTGTCGCTGCCATCTGGCTTGGCAGGCTGGCAGGGGGCGAGGGCGAATCGGCTGCGAAAAAACCGAGGTGTCCAGCAGATAGCGCAGGTAGCGTTTAGGCATCAGTCGAGCGGATTTTCTTGTTTGGTCTGTGCCGTGCGGCGCGGAGGCAATTCAAAGTCCTCCTCCAGAGGTCCGGATTCTCTTTCGAGGCGCGCCCGTCGGTCCCATATATCCGATGGGCTGTCTTCTGGTGTCCCGCTATAGGGTCGGATTTCCGCGACCGGGACATCGCGGTCGAATACAATGATCGTGTCGCCTGTTTGTCGCACCCGCTTTAGGTAGCGGCTGAGTTGATCGCGAAGCACTCCGGTTTTAACTTCCATGTTGCCAAGTTCTTGTAAAAACTTGGCTAAGTCAAGTCGCTTTACCTCAAAGCGACAGCCGCCAGTCTTTCCATTCGGGGGTAATTTCAATGGGCACATTTCATGGGTGACGAGGTTCCGGACTGGATCAGTTGACCAGCTCTGCAAGAAATAGTCCGCTACAAATCTTGAAGCACAGCGGAGCGCCCTCCATCTATGCAGAGTGTAGTGCCGGATGTGAATCCTGACATTGGAGACGCTAGGAAGGCACATAGGCAGGCGATCTCTTCGGCGCTTCCAATTCGCCCCACCGGATGGAGCGACTCAGTCCGTGCGCGTTCGGCCGCTGGATCATCGAAGCTATCAAACCAGGTCTGGTTGCCTGCAGTTTCGATAAAGCCAGGGGCGATGCCGACGGTTCGGATATTAGGCCCCCATTCGATGGCAAAAGACTGCACCATGGCTTTTAATCCCGCTTTAGCCACGTTATAAGGAAAGCATCCAGGCATCGTAGTCCAGCCGTGATTCGATCCGATAATTACGATAACTCCCGGAGTGGCTTCGATTAAATGTGGGTATGCGGCTTGGGACAGCCGCCAGTGTGCCGCAAGATCAAGATTCATGCACTCTTCCCAGTCGCTATTGGAGCAGGCTTTCGCTCCCCTGAAAATGTTACGTCCAGCATTGGAGACCAAGATGTCAATGCCTTGAAATACTTGAATGGTTTCGGAAATCAATGCTTTTGGAGTCTCTTCATTAGACAAGTCTCCCTTTAAATATAAGGCCTGGCTGCCGTAAATTTCGACTGACTGAATAAAGTTCGCAGCACCCGCTTGGTCTGCGGCACCGCGACCACAGCCAGCGACATCGCATCCGGCTTGGGCTAAAGTTTTTGCGATGGCCGCGCCGATCCCGGAGGTAACCCCGCTGACAAATGCGCGTTTTCCCGACAAATCAATTTCAAGGCCCATAGGATTTAGACGTAGAAGTTGTCCTTTGCCTTAAGCTCGCGGACACCGGGGTGTTTTTCCAGCTCTTCCACTACCAAGTCGACGCCTAATCCAGGGCGATCGGATAGATGGAGGTATCCATCGCGAACGTCAAGCGGGGAAGAAATGCAAGCGTCGCGCCAAGGCACATCATTGAACATGAACTCACAGCGAAAGAAATTCGGAACTGAAGCACAGACATGCGCACTGGCGAGCGTGCTTAGAGGGCCATTCGGATTGTGGGGAGCAAGCAGCACACCGTAGATTTCGGCCATCGTTGCAATACGCTTCATTTCGCTGGGTCCACCACAGCGGGTAATGTCCGGCATGATCATATCGCAAATGTGCTTCTCCAAAATCGGCCGGAAGCCGTGTCGTGTGTAATGGCGCTCCCCGACACAAATCGGGACGTTTGAAGGCAGACGATCGCGAAGTGCCTTAAGTGTATCAGCACTCTCAGGCCCAGCGGGTTCTTCATACCAAGTGATTCCGAGGGGTGCCAGGCGCTCAGCCATTTTCACCGCGATCTCGAAATTCAGCATCGCGTGGGTCTCTATCATCATGTCGAAGTCCGGCCCCACCGCTTCACGGACGGCTTTAGTGATCTCGTAAGCATGATCTTGCTCTGCTGGGGACAGTGTTAGATCCGTGTGAAGATCTTCACCGTATAAATAGTTTGTGTGCGCGAATGGATCAAACTTCAGGCCAGTAAAGCCGAGCTCTTTAACCCGTTTGGCCTGTCTCGCATAATCCCCGCCGCAGTGATCCCCGCCGGTAAACCAATAGTTTGCATACAGCCGCACACTTTTTCGAAAGGCTCCGCCCAGGAGTTCGTAACAAGGCACACCCAGCACCTTTCCCTTTAAGTCCAACAGCGCCATATCCAGCCCGCTGATCGCACACATTGAGGCTCCATAGGGGCCGATCCAATTCAGGTCGCGATAAAGCTTCTGCCAAATGAAATCGATGCGCATCGGATCGAGGCCGATCACACGTTCACCGACATGTCGTGCCGCCGCCTCAATGATTGGACTGCCAGGCCAGTTGGTGGCTTCACCAACGCCCGTGTGTCCCGTATCCGTGAAGACTTTAATCATCGTCCAGTTATATTTCACGCCCTCGACGAGCCAGACTTTTACTTTATCAATTTTCATCGCTTACATGATACCGAATTTATCCCAGGCTTCCTGTGCGCCCATACCTTTCTTGATTGCTCCGAACACTTCCTTTTCGCCCTCTGCTTTCTCCAATGACTTCCACAAGACATCATCTTCTATTTCACGGGGAATCACACAAACGCCATCCAAGTCTCCGAAGATGAGGTCTCCTGGCTTTACGCGGACGCCTTCGATCTCAAGAGCGCATCGGAAGTCAATGACTTTTCCGCGTGGACGTTGATCTTGTGCGTATGGCCCATAAGAAAAAGTTGGGAAGTTAAGCGCAAATATACCGCGGGTGTCCCGGGAGAAGCCGTTAACCACAGCACCGACTGCACCGCGGTTGCGGGCAGCGATGCTCATTAGCTCCCCCCAAAGTGCATAGCTTGGCGATGCGCCGCTACAGATATAGACCTCGTTCTCTTTTAAATCATCAAGGGCTCTCAGCATCAGGCCAAACGGCTGATTTAAATCGCCTCCTGCACGCCCCGGACCTTCGTTGGCACTAAAATCATCGGCTTCAAGAACGGGCATTGCACGCCCGACCACGATCATATCGTCCCGCAAGGGATGAATTTTCGGAGTGAGAAACTGGTGCGTGTAGCCCAGTGCGTCCATGACGTCGCCGATGACTGCCGAAAACAGCTTCTGCCGACAAAGAGTGAAGCGATCAGTGTCTGTCTTTGAGAGTTTCATTGTTGAATACAATTAGTCCCGAGAAGGTGGTTGACAAGATCAACATACGGTCGAAATTAACGCTATTCCTGCCATTATGGATAGAAATACCAGCCTCGTGAAATCACTCGACCTACTGACACTGCTGGGGGCCAGTCAGTCTGGTTATACTGTCCAGACTCTGGCGGATGCTATGAATCAGCCGCGCTCCACGATCGTGCGCGTGCTCAATACATTGGTCGAATATGGTTTAGTGAAGAAAGAGGGTCGCACATACCAGTGTACTGAGACTTTCCAAATTTGGGCGAATAAGGATCGCCACAGTTTGTTTCGGCTACGATATCGCAAGGTATTGGAACATCTATCGTCGGTCACCGGTGAGTTGGTTCTGCTCGGCGTTCAGGACGGGGTCGGTATCGTGCATATTGACTACATCGAATCGGATCAAGCCGTGAGGGTTGCTCCGGCACCAACGACGCGGCATAACATCCGCCGAAACGCTATAGGAAAGTTGTGTATAGCGCAACGCCCAGACCTGAGGGATAAGTGGCTACGTGAGGAACCAGGCTTTGCATCTGAAATTGGGAAGATTCTGGAGAGTGGAATAGCCTGGAACCGCGAGGAGAGTGTCTCGGGTATGATTGCGATGGCGGTTTATGGATTTTCGCGAAATCCCACCGAGCCAAAGGTTGCGGTGGCATGGCCTGTGCACCGATTCAGCGTGACAGCAGAACGTTTAGCAATCGCGGCAGTGCGCGAGTGCTTTGCTGATTCATTCGCTGGCCAGGCTAATGTCCCGTGATTTTCAAGATCAGGGTCGGGTATCCAGAGGCTCGCGTTATCCTTTGCTACGTCATGCCGGGTTGATTCATAACCTGACATTCTGTTATTAGTCGCTTTTGGGCAGAGGTGCTCTGGGATATCCTGGAAAATATGCAAATCGAACTTGCATTAATGGTAAAATATCATTTTGGTGGGTGTTGTTGTCAATTTCGACGATATTATGCCTAACTAAATAATAATCTAAAATGAACTTATTAATACGCAGCTACCTTCTCTCCTTCGGTTTTCTGGCACTGGCGCTCACACCGCTCCATACGTTCGCAGAAGAGCCCTTATTTAATCTAGCGGTCGAACTGGGCGACAAGGGGCACACGATTAGGGACTCAGGGCAGTGGGGGGCTTCTATCATTGAGCGATTTACCGAATCCGCGCCGCTTGAGATCACGAAAGAGCAGGAGCGAACTTTTATCCGCTTTCCCGAGGGCACCACCTCAGGCCTTGCGCTGAATGATAATTTGAAAGTCGAGTCGCTGGGCGGTAGCTACACCCTGATGCTCTGGATTAAGCCTGAAGTGGAAAAACGCTTTGCAGAACTGATCTCGGCGGCCGGCGACTCTGGAGCCAGCGAAAGTATCCGATTGCGCTACAATGGGTGGACAGCGTCAGTTGATTTTCAGACCGGGGGTTTAAACCCTGCTGTCAAAGTATCCGCACCCGATCGCTCGATCCCCGTTGGCAAATGGGCACACATTGCGATCGTGAGTGATCCGGAGGAAGTGTCGCTATACGTTAACGGGGACTGGGTTGATTCCGCAGAAGTAGGAGAACAGGACATGACTCCGAAACTGGGTGCCTCGCAAATGATGACGATCGGCAACTACATTGGCCGCGGGGACGCCTATCCTTACGTGGGCTTGCTGGGGGAGGTGAAATTTTTCGCGGCACCAATGCGCTCGCAGGAGATCAAAGATGAAATGGGTGGCGTCCCCGCCGAATAACCCATGATGCGCGCCCTGTTGGTCTCTCCGCCAGATCCTCTCTTTTCCGAGGTTTTTGGCTCCGAACAACTATCCGCGTTGCGGAAGCGGTTGGCCTTCAATCATGGACCAATAACACCCGACCACTTGTGTGCCGAACCGTCATTGCTCCGGGAAGTAGATGTGCTGTTCACCACGTGGTCCATGCCACGCTTGGATGACGTGTTTCTCAATGAGGCGATGGATCTGAAAGCAGTCTTTTACTGTGCTGGTAGCATTCGCAATGTAAAGACGGAGGCTTGTTATGATCGCGGTATCCGTTTCTTTAGCGCATGGGGTGCCAATGCGATTCCTGTTGCCGAGTTCACTTTCGCCCAGATCATTCTTTCACTGAAGTCCTTCTTCACGTCCGCCGTAGTTGCCGAGGCACCCATAATTACGGGTTCTTTGAGCTCGGATACAACGCCGACCGGGGGCTATGGTTCGACCGTAGGTTTGATCTCCATTGGGCAAATCGGACGTTTGGTGGCGAAGCACCTGAGGTCTATGGATCTCCGGGTGTTGGCGTATGATCCCTATGTTGAGGCTCATCAGGCTGAGTCGCTGGGGATCGAACTGGTGGAACTGGAAGAGCTTTTCGAGCGGAGCGACGTGGTCTCCTGTCATACGCCCTGGCTGCCGGAGACGGAAAACTTACTCGGTGGGTCTTTGTTTGAAAGAATGAAGGTTGGAGCGACTTTCATCAACACCGCGCGTGGCGCTGTGGTCGACGAAGCGGGCCTAGCGGAAGTCTTTGCTTTGCGTCCGGATTTGACGGCCTTGCTCGACGTGACCTATCCGGAGCCGCCGCTGGTGGATTCTCCTTTACGGAAGTTGCCCAACGTGCTAAGGACGCCGCATATCGCCGGAGCCATGGGTAACGAGCGTCGACGTCTGACCGATTTCATGATCGAGGAGTTCGATCGTTATCAAAACGGCGAAACGCCGCGCTGGGAAGTGACCCGCGGGCTTGCGGACTTGCTAGCTTGATAGGCTTCTCTTTTTCGTTTTTTCCCTCACATATAATACGCTCTAAGGGCAAAGCGCCTTTGTGGGCATGTCGGGGTCATTTGTCGGCGAGATAGCAGATACAAAAGCTTTCTCCCTCCAACTCAATGACTGTTTGATCCTGTTCTCTTGTCTGGGTAGAATCTCCGAGTAGCGGTATTAGGGAGTATGGTGGGTTTTCCACTCTCGGTTGCACACTTGCATTTTACCGCTGTTGTCAATCCTCTCGCCACAGTACTTGGGTAAGCGATGATAGCGTCGGGTCGTTTTCTTGAAGCCCACAGTTTAGCAAACTGAATGAAGCCTAGTTCCTCCAATTCGGTTGGGGTGTGGTCACGTCCAGTGATTTCAGAACCTTCATAGGGTGTTCTGATCATTTCGATTCCCGCCTTGTCGCATGCTGCTGGCACTGTGTCCGAAAGTGATCGTTCGAAAGAACCCGGGCGCGCTTTTGGATTGGGGCGGACATGGGTGACGATGGCGAGGCGTTTGGCCCGTGTGCCGGCCATACGGCGAACTGCATCCAAGAGCAAGGCTTCAATTCTTACGTCCACGGTATTTGGGTGACGACAATCGCTGAAGAAGGCAGACGGTAGTTTAGTGCCGGGCGGCAGGTGCCCTCGTTGTATCTCACGTCTCAAGCCGTCGCATACCTGTCTGTAAAGCACATCTTGATCCGTGAATTCAAGTTCTCTCAGTATTTCTTTGTCTAAAGATGGCGAGGTTTCCACCAATTAAACATCTCGGCATCTTTCCGTAGCGTAAAGCTTTAATGGCGTGAATTCAGAAACGACTTAACTGGCTTGTTCGTGAGTCGAAATTAACTCCCTACCACCCGCCAAGAGAGTGGAGGACGATATCCGATCTTGAACGAACGCCGAAAGTGTTAATCTTTTAAGATTGGGCGAAGGATGTATTTTAGAGAGACTGTATCGCCGTCGCGCCACACCGTGGGCAGATGTATTTCGGCTCGGTTATATTGAATACCCTCGCGGCCTCGGGGGCCACTCAAGCAGAAGACAACCGGATGAATCTGATCCAGCTCTACCTGCAAGCCGTTTCCCTTAGAATCTTTCAAGCCGAAAGCGGCTGTTGCATATTTTTTGAGTTTGAGAGCCGAATGTGTTTCGGGAGGGAAGGCGTCGAGGGACATTGGAATGGGTTCACCTTGGACGAATAATTCGGATCCGGATGGCTTGAAAGATCCCATCGCAAGCGGGATATTTTCAACGAATGAATCAACCGAGAAATCGCTGCGCCCTCGGAGCTGCAGGTCCACATGAACCATATCGTCCTCGAATGTATAGGTCCGGGTATAGGTTAATGGAAGGGAGTCGAGGCGACCACTCACAACGAGTTGGTTTTGTTCCTTGTCGAGCTGCGCGTCGGTCGAAAAATAGGCCTCGGCATGCCGCACGCCACTCTCGGTTTGCGCGACGAGGCCGTGATGCGTGTATGCGGTCTTACCCGCGAGAATGGCATTGCCGTATGCGGGCGTCCAGAAGGTTGTCATGCCTCCATTATTGAACGGGCGCATGGTTCCTTTTTGTTTGTAGTAGAGGTTCCAAAGATCGCCGCCCGTGTGCTCTTCATAATTTTCCGGGGGCAACAAGCCATCGGCTCCTTGGCCAAGGTAAAAAGCGCCTTTGGCTGGCTTACCTACATAGATAGCGGTGTAGTATGCGGGACGTCTGATAGCGATAAGCTCATCCCCGAACATTCGTGTGAAGGATGCCTGGGACTCGGCCGGCCAAATAAGTTCGTCGATCTCGAAGGCGGAAATACTATTATCGATTTTCGATAGATCTTCCGGTAAGAGTGCCGTCAGGCTGATAATCGGTTCAGGCAAAGGCTGCTGGAGGTTCGACCTAAGCTTTTGTCGTTCGATTGCTTCTTGAGCGGGAGTAGGGGAAGTTTGCCATAGAGCGACCTCTGGAAGAACATGCTTGAGCCAATTTCGGGCACCAAAAAACTGTTCGGCATGAAAACCATCGGGGGTCCGGTGGCTATAGTTGAAGCCGCCGTAAGCACTTCCGTTTGCTTCCGGAGCGACGGTGTGATTGTAAAAATTATAACTCTGGCGGATGGCTTCCAACATCAACGGGTCTCCGGAAAGAGCGTAGTATTGGCCCATAAAGAAATGCTGCATTCCGGCGTAGGTGGAGCAGGGCCCCGTGGCTTCCTCGTGGTAGCCTGCTGATGAAGCGCCCTCGACATAGCGACGCGCGTAGGCTTTCGCGAGGGCGGCGTCATCTGGATCACCCGTCCCAATGGCGAACCATTGAAACGCGGTTAAATAGTGGGCGCTTTGATTCCGGGTCGAGACCAAGCCCTCTGCCCAATAGCGATCAAAGAGACGGCGCATGCCCTCTGTCCAAGGCGCGCGCACCTCCGCAGGCACATGAGGGGCGAGCATGCCAAACTCGGGGAAATAGCGCTTGCCGAAAACAAATGCAGGAATTCCCGGGTAAGTGTTCCGGTCGGATCCCGAGCCGGGAATGATTTCGTCTTCGGTGATCGCCATCATGTCACGGAGTGCACCGGCGACCGCCCGATGAAGAACTGCCTTGTCATTATAGTAAGGATTCAAGGGATGTTTCAAACGATAAGCATAGGCCAGGGGAGTGGCGGCAGGCGATTCGTTAATACCCCCTTTACCTTCTCCCCGATGTCCCGGAATTGAGCGTAGGTAGTCCCATCGATTTTCCGGTTCGCTGGCATCAATGCGTTGGGTCCAGACATTATTTCCAATCACCCCTGACCAATGACTGTCGGGATCCAGATTTTGTTCAGCCAGCGCGAAACGAATGGACGGGAGCAAGCCGTAGCGCTGGCGCATCGCCAGTGCCATCTTCGGATCCTGCTCCATCCAGACGCATTCTGGGATCGCATCGAGTCGGGCAAGTAGTTCTTCGGTGTTGCCAGTATCGTGTGCCGACAACCAGTCTGAAATAATTGCTTCGAGTTTGACCTGGAAGTTGTGGTTTACATAGCTGCCCTGCGGAGTTTTGAGCGTCACTTGGGCAAATCGCTTGGCGGCTTCCGGATTCTCTGTTAAGATTATTGAAAACCCTGCGGCGGAGAAAGTCCATTCCGAGTCCGCGTGGAAATCGATCTGCCAGACAGCTCCGGGGCGTTCAATCGGAATGAGCGCAGCGGTTCCAGCACTACTGTTCTTCAGTGGATAGACGATGTTCCCGTTTTCATCGCGGAGGGTGATACCTGTTCCGGCGATATCGAGTGTCAGGGCATGCTCTGGGACGTAGAACCAGGCTTTGGATAACTTTTCCCGCCAAGCGGAGAAACGGCCGTTTTGGAAGGAAACCCCCCATTCGCTGATCGCTCCGTTCTCAAGTTGCAGGGCAGTATTCTTCAGTCCGGACACCATGCGGACGGCATGAAGGCCCGGCTCCTCTAGTGAGACAGAGTATGACTGTAGGCTGCGGTTCCATGTGGGAGACTTCAAGTCGAAGGGTGGGTGCACTTCGCCACTGTCTATTTTGGATTCCTCAGTAGATCCTAGGACACTCAGAGAGCCGTCACCCGGCCGCTCGATCAGGCGACGGAGAAGATAACTTTCCTGCGGGTCGAATACGCGCAATGTGAGATAGTCGCGCCTTTCTTGGGTTCCACCAAGTAGCGTGAGCGTCAAGGTCTCGATCTTTGGTGTGTCATTCCAGAGATAGACCGTGACAACTGAGTCAGGACGAAAAATTGCCTCGGAGAGCGGGGCATTCACGCTTTCGAGGGCGTCGTTTTCGAGGGCTGATGCAGTATCCGCTGCTGAAAAAATAACAAAAAAAAGAAAAGAAAAAATAAATTTAAAGTGTGACATGAAGATAAGTAACTATGTGAAAATGGAGTTGAAAATGGGTGATAAATATTTGGTTTTTATGCTATGAAGGCAGGAGTTAGTATTCTGGGTACCAAGGAGCCGTACGCCAACTGGAGGCACCCGGTACTTCATCCGGTGCAAACGATCCGATATGGCCATCAAGATAGACGACTTGCGCTCGGTCATTGTGACGGAAGCCCATGTTATGTCCTTCAGGAAAGGGCGATACATCGCGAGCGCCAGCAAGGCTGTCGGCGAAAAAGAGGATCTTAGCTGGTTCGAGTATCCGGCTTTGAGGCATCGGGGGATAGGCTGGATTCCCAGATCTCCATGCAAAGACTGCGTTCTTTCCGTAGTCGCTTGGCCAGCTCCCGTTGGTTGGAAGTGTATAGTCGGAAGCAGGGCAGGCAAATACTCCGGGGGGGCGCTTCCCTTGAAGCTGGTTGAATGAGTTGGCGGGCATATCGAGGTAGGGGAGTAGTTGGCGCGCCCAGTCCCTTCCCTCTTCGTTGAAAGTGTTCGGCAGATAACCGTTGTTTTCGCTGGAGAAGAGGTTGGCCGCGGTCATTAGACTCCGTAGGTTGGCAGCGGATTGGGCTGTGTGCGCTTTGCTTCGAACTTTAGATACAGCGGGAAGCAGGATTGCAGTAAGAATGCCGATGACCGCGATAACCGCCAAGAGCTCAATCAGGGTGACAGCTTTTTGTTTGTCTGACTTCATCCTTCGAATAGACTGTTTTTTGAAATTTTGGCGGGATCGAAAAGCTCGAAAGTTCCGGAAAGGCCGGGCCAAGGGTGGATGCTTCCATCGGTCTCGTTCCATTCGAGTAGAGCCTCGAGGACAACGTGGGCATAATAGGCACCGCTGGAGATCATCCAGTGGTTGCCTTGAGGGAATTCATCAAAGGCTTTGGCCGCAGCACCGAGTTCGGGTTCGACTACGTCCTCCGCGAAGTAGGCCTGGGCGAACGGGCCCTGGGCGGTGACTTTAGCCAGACCCTCCACCCAGTTCGCGACCCACTCGGGACGAAAGTCGGCGCGGGCCAAACCGAGTATGAACTGGCCCGGCCAGGCGGCGAAGCATCCCGCCCACTGGTGATCGCAGCGTAATCCGCTGGCCGAATCGGGGTCGGTCGCACGCAGGCAGCGCGCCCAGGTGGGGGTGGCCAGTTCGGCTTCCACGAAAGCACTGATTTCATGTATCATCTCGCGCGGAAGGTCGCTGCCCATTGAGGTGAGAACCAGCCCAAGGTCGTATAAGTTACCAGTGGGGTGGCGGAGTCTGTCGCTGTGCAGGCAGTCGAAATAACCTTCGCCGGGCCTGTAGAGGTCGATGATGGCGTCGCGCAATTTCCGGAGCTCATCAGGCAAGGCTTGAAAGCCCGTTTTGCCGAGCCTTTGCGCATCCAACACTGCGCGGTATTGGACGGCGGTGTGCCCTGCGGTTCCGTGGGCATAGGTGGTGCAGCATTCGAGATAGCTGCCGCGGTCTCCGTAATTCACCAAGGCACTGCCCGGGAGCGGAAATTGACGATGCGCGGTGGCTGCTTCAAGAAAAGCGGATTCACCGCTCAGCTTCTCCATTCGATCAGCACCGTGTACCTCGGTGCCATCGCGTTCAAATCGCTCGATGGGCGGACCGTTTCGCTCAATCTCTTTCGACAGAAGCTGGGAAATGTCGCGGTGGCGGGCCAACTCGGTGACCGGCGTGATACGGGCAAGCGGATCCCCGACGCAGGGGAAGGCTGTATGCTCGCCCTTGAACAGATTGACCACCATGTGGCCAAACAGAGGAGCCGAATTGAGTAACTGCCAGTGGGCTTCCAAGGCATCCGGATCCAATCTGGCCATCACCTGGGCTGTGTATGGTAGATCCCATGCCAGATAGATCGAGCCCTCGCCCCGTCTCGGGCCGAGAGTTAAATAGGCGGTCTCCAGTCGGCTTCCCTCATAGCGCCGCCGCAGGCAGAGCAAAGTCAGAATGCCCATGTAATAGAGTCGTGATACGCAATCGTTGTCCGTTTTCAGGATCGGCATATGCCCGCTGAAATGGGTGGATCCGGGAGTGAAGGCAGCTTGCCAGAGCGCCTCCCACCATTCCCGTGACGCGCGGAAGGCCGCCTCGGCCCGACCGTTCCATTCCTTGCTTAGCTGCCTCACCGCAGCGGTAGAATCGCCGTAGGTAGATAACAAGGATCCTTCCCACTCCCCACCGGGTTCCAAATCGATCTGCCAGCGGGCATGTTCGATCGTCGCACTGTTGTCGTTTTCGGCAGGCTGGACGCTTTGCTGTGAAAAGGCGGGTTCATCCCGACTTTCGAAGAGCCGCGCCCCCGGCGCATCCCCTGCAGTTACATTGACTGCGAGACCTTTGCGTGCCCGCATCTGGAAGACGTCGGTGGGCACCTCGGGCACCGACCAAGCATAGCCTTCGGGACCCGTATCTCGACCACGTCCCGAAAGGAGAAGCCCGAAGTCAATCTTTCGGCGGCGCTCGTCGCCATTGCGGATCGTCCAGCGCACCACGCAGCCCGATTGGCACGGAAGGAGGGTGGTTTCGCTGCGGAATTCCCAGTCGTCCCAACGGCAGCGTCGTTCAATGCGGTAGGCGCTCCAGCGTGTTTCGATCCAGGGCGCGAGCTGACAGAGAAGCCGCTTGCCCACAGTAGCCTGAGCGGTGGTTTCGCCGCTTCCGCTGTAAGGGGGAAATACGGGGTGCTTGATCGCGCAGAGATCGGCTTCGACCTGAACGGAACCGGTCTCATGGGTGAGCCCGGGGAGTGCGGCGAGCACGCCACGACGACGGCGTAACCAACCGGTGGAGAGAGAGTCAAGTGAAGCGGGATTCATAATAGGTTTATTTTATGGAAAGGAGAGCTGTCTGGGCGCAGAGGCACTGCAGGCTTTGCAGGCCCTGGTAGACCGCCTCGCCATAAAGCCGGCTGGATTCCGGGGTGAGGTGCACGCCGTCTGCGTGCAAAGTATCCAGGAATTCATGCCCCAAGAGCGCTGCCAGGTCAATGAGGTCGAGTTCCAGGCGAGCGGCCAACTCAATGATGGCTGAGCGATAGGCTTCCATGTTGTCCGCTAGAAGCCGTCCGTTCCCTTGCCGGTGTGCTTCCGTGCGTCTGGCGATCGGGTGGTTGTTGATTAAGACCGGATGCCCGCCTTGCTTGAGGACGTAGGCAACCATGGACTCCATTTGAATCCGGTAGTTCTCCACCGTGCTGCGTGGGCTCTCGGACCACGGGTTGACGTAGGCATCATTAATCCCGAACTCCAGAAGGACGGTTGCTGGCAGTACAGATCTGAGGTCGTTTTCAATTCGATCCATTCCCATCGAGGCGGTGTTGCCGCCCACACCTCTGACGAAGATCTCTAACCTGTCGGTAGACGATTCAGCGAGCAGCTCGCACAAAATTGCTGGCCAATGGAGATTTGCAGGCAGATCGTAGCCTTGTGTAATCGAATCGCCGTAACAAACGAGGCGGTGGTGAAGTACTGTTCCCATAAGCAATAGACGGCGTTGTAGTTTTGTGGTAAATTACCATTTTTGAGTTGAGTGTCTGAGTCAAGGTGATTTTTCCTTATTTTTTTATACGCATTCGCGCCGAAGTTGGTGAGCGTGGGCATATCAAATGACTTGCTCCATGGTAGCCTACCAATTAATGACTTCCCTGATGAAGGACAAAAAAACAACTAACATCACAATGATTGCGGAGCGGACTGGCTTCAGCCCGATGACGGTGTCGCGTGCGCTCCGCGGGCTCGGCAGCGTTCGTGCGGAGACCCGAGCCAAAATATTGGAGACGGCTCGGCGGCTGGGCTACCGTGATTTCGAGGGGGTCGTGTTTCGCCCGACAAAGCGGAACCGCGATCTAGACCACCGCTTGAACGTATGCACCATCGGCCGGATGGAGCCGGAGGGCGGCGTCATGCAAGAGCTTGAGTCCCGTTTTCAAGGCGGTCTGCGTGGAAGGCTTCAGGATTACGGCGGCAGCGTGACGCGGCTCGATCTTTCCTTGTCTTTGGATCAGATCCTGGAATCCATCAAGACGTCCAAGGCGCACGCATTGGTCCTGCGGTGTCACCTGCCGGAGTCATGGACAGAGCGCATCCGTCGACAGGTGCCGGTTGTTTCCGCCGTGTCACTCGATTTTTCCATCGGTGTCGACTGTATCTTCATGAATGAGGCGCGTGCGGCCACTCTTATTTCGAACCGATTGCGGGAAAAGGGGCACCGGCACGTGGCATGGTTTGGTTTACTCGATCTGAACGATGATGTCCCCTACGGGCTGAAGTCCCTTTCGGAACAGATCACATTCTTTGATGTCGGCGCCGTGCGCTATGCGCATTGGAATTTGTTGGTCAATTATTTGCCGGGTCCCAAGGACGCTTCGCTGGTTCTGATCGAACGCGATCATCGCAGCCAGTCCCTGCAAGAGGTCCTCAATGAAGGGGTGGACCGTATTCTTACGATGCAGCCGCTCCCCACCGCAGTCGTAGTGGCTTCCGACATCATGGGGCGCCAGTTGGTCGAGCTTCTGGAGTCTCGGAAAATTCCGGTACCCGAACGGATTAGTGTGATCTCCTACGGCGCGACTAAGGTGGCTACTCACGAAAAGCCGGGACTGGCTGGTATACGTGTGCCACTGGATGAAGTTGGGCGTACCATCCCGGAGATCATTGAACGACGCCTGGCGCGTCCGGACGCTCCCGCCATCTCCATTATGCTGGAACCGACTTTTGTCGAGGGGGCTTCACTCGCCCATTGCCGGTAGTCTTCCGGCAGGTAGGATTTTAACATTCTCTGTGTTAGAGTTTTTTCTGTATTTGCGCTTGACGCACCCAGATAAATGGTAAAATATCATTCGTGAGAGTAGGCTGTCTGTCCCTATGTAACTACAAACTCACTAAAATCATGAATACAAAATCTCAAAGCTGCATCGCTTGCCGGTTGATCTCTTGGCTCTCCGCTTCGCTAGTGTTAATATCTGTTTCCATCTCTAATGCCGCTGATGTTACCTTTACTTGGGAACCCGGCACTGACGGCAACTGGAGTGACACTACCAAGTGGAGTCAGTCTTTTTATCCTGACAACACGACGGGCGTGGGCACGAACGACACTTTTTCGTGGGTTCAAAGCGATCTAGGCACGGCAACCCTGACCATCGACGTGGCTGACGCTGGCCTCACTCGACTCCAGATGTCGGGATTTAATGCGACGGCTCTGACGATTAACAGCTCTGACCAAGCTAACAATAAGCTGACATTCAATTCTCAGTTTAACGGTTCTCGCGCGATTTGGGCGACTTCGTTCAATCACTCAATTACGATCAATGCGGACATCGTGAATACCGCTTCTCCAAACGTTTTCAACTTTTTGAGTCTTGGCGGCGGCTGGGAGAATGCGAGTCGCGTCTTCTTGAATGGCGTTATTTCCGGAGAGGGGTCGGTTACCTATAAAAATGTAGGAGGCAACGACAGCTACAGCGGGAGCGTTGTCATGAATGCAGCCAACACCTACACGGGCAAGACTTCCTGGTATGATAACCAGTTCACAACGAGACGCTTCGGGGACTTGAATCTGGAAAACACCCACGCGCTTCAAAACAGTACTTTGGATGTTGGCGCGGTCGATGTCGGTTCGACGACAGCAGAGAATGGCGCCGTCCGCTTCAACGCCACTGGCACACATGTTGTTGGTGGACTCGAAGGAGGCCGTGCTCTCGACCTGAATGGGAAGACTGTAAATTTTGGTAACAACAACGCGAACACCAGCTATAGTGGCATTCTCAGTAATGGATCTTTGGGCAAAATCGGCGCAGGCACACTAACTCTGACCGGTGCCAGCACGTATAACGGTGCGACCTCGATCGAGGCGGGTAGCTTGGCGTTATCGGGCTCTGCATCGATCAATAACACATCCGGGATCGCCGTCGCTTCGGGTGCGGTCTTCGATGTCTCCGCATTGGGTTCGGCGTTTACATTGCAGTCAGGCCAAGTCCTCTCCGGCAACGGAAATGTAACCGGAGACATGGTGATCGCCAGCGGGGCGGAACTTTCCCCTGGAAATAGCATAGGAGCGCTGACGATCGGGAACACGACTCTTCTTGACGGAGCGATTATCAACTTCGAATTCGAAAACGTAGGCTCTTTCGATCAGTTACTGGCGGCTACCGGAACGTCGCTGACGCTCGATCTTGGAGCCCTCATTACGATCAACGTCTCCAACCTCGGAACCGGTACGATCTCTTTGGGCGATAGCTTCGTTCTCTACGATGGAGAGGTGACCGGATTCGCTGGGGCGAGCTTCAATATCGTCAATAATTCGAATTGGGCCGGAGGATTTGAAGTCACAGAAGGTAGCCTAATTCTCACGGCCATTCCCGAGCCTTCCTCCATGGCGCTTCTCGCCGGATTGGCAGCAAGCTTGTTTCTTGGCCTGCGTAGATGCGGAAATCGTTAATAGAGAGATAAAACTCATGATTTAGCCACATGACGGGGGAGGATGCTATATCCTCCCCCCTTTTTTTCTTTCATATCAGGATCCCCAGCGTTTTCCATTTGCCTCGTCGAGTAACCGTCGGGCGAATCTCGGCCAACGTACTGACTCGAGAGCTATTGGAATGATTACTCGAGCACTGTTAGATCCAAACTTGTTTGATCCCAGGCCCTTTACTTTGCCATGGGCGTCAAGGTGATAACCAGACGTTCATAAGCGACTGTTCGTGTGTAGGCGGCTGTTTTTTCGAGGTATTCCTGAGCTTCAACAACATGCAGACACTCGATCCGTTCGGCCAGCTTTTTCAGCAAGGTTCGCAGGAGCACACGGGCGTGGGTGGCACCGATACAATTATGGGGACCAAAGCCGAAGCCGAGGTGGGGGTTGGGTTTGCGGTCCAGCCGAATCTCGTTGGGCTGCTCGAAGACATCGGGATCACGATTCGCGGCGGCCCACCCGAGAGAAATCCGCTCACCGGACTTCAGCTGCGTTCCGTGCACCTGCGTGTCCTGCGGGCATACCCGCCCGATGTGAGTGAGCGGGCTCGTATGGCGGATGATTTCCTCGCAGGCGGCAGGGATGCGTTTTACATCCTCCCGGAGATACGCGAGCGCATTTTTGTTGAAGGCGAAATACGCCATTGCCGCGGTCAGAGTTTTGATTACGGTGTCACGACCGCCTGCGAAGGTCAGGTTGGCGAAGCCCATCGCTTCGTCCCGACTCAGTGGCCGTCCGTCCATCCTGACCCGGGCGAGTAAGCTGAAAAAGTCATCGCCGCCCGGGTTCATGTAAGCGCGGTCAAGTTGTCGGTTGAGATAATTTTCGAGTCGGTCTCCAGTCGGGCGGCCTTCGCTATCGATTAAAGAGTGAAAGCCCCAGGTTATCCACTCGTCGGCCTCTTGCTCGGGCACATTGAGCAGGTAGGTCAGGGCTTTGGACTGGAGAACGGTGGCGAAGTCCTGAACGACCTCGATCGAGCGGCGTTCGATGGCGGTGGTGAGCAGCTCATCGATTAAGTCGCCGATTCGGGCTTGGATCTCCGGTTGAGAGGTGCGCTTAAAAAAGGGTTCCACCAGTTTGCGGTAGGCGGTGTGTTCCGGAGGATCGGTCTCGATCGGCAATTGACGCACCGAGCGGAGGTCTTCCTCCGAAGGGACCGGCACTCTGAAAGGGGCGTCAGAACTGTATGTCTGCCAGTCCCTGGCCGCTTCGCGGACGTCTTTGTGCCGGAGCAGCATATGGACGGTTTCGCCGGCAAAAGGGCAAGGCAACACGCCCTTATCTTTACGTGCTCTCTCGAAGGGGTCTACTTGCTCGGACATCAGGCGGATTCCTTTTGAGGTTTAATCGGGTTGTCCAGGCACATAAACAGTCAGTCCGTCGAGTGACTCGTCCAGATCGATCTGGCAACTCAGGCGGCTGGTTTCGTCCACATCGTCCATAAAACTCATCGTATCGGTTTCCGCTTCGTTCGGCGGTCCCACGCGGTCACGCCACTCGACGGGTATTTTTACGTGGCAGGTGGCGCAGGAGCAGACGCCCCCGCAGGCACCCTCGATGCCCTGTATGTCGTGATCGACCGCGACCTCCATCAGGGATCCGTGGGAATGATCGATGGTTTGGCTCGTTCCGTCGGCAGTAATGAAGGTAACTTTTGGCATAATATTATAAGGATAACAATCGACATGCACCCTACACCCTTCGCCGATGTCCCGCCTCTTCTTTCATTGCCGGAATGCATCCGCTTTTTGCACACGATCAAAAATTCCGGTATTGAGTCGGTGTGCAGTGGTAGCGGATGCGGAATTGGCGGTTAAAATGAGCTAGACTGGAGAACCCGCTGGCATAGGCAGCCTCGGTCACCCCGCACTCGGTTTCCCGTAGCAGTCGGCAGACGGCGCCCAGCCGGACTTCGGTGAGAAACTCGGTGAAGCTTTTTTGGGTCAACTTGCGGAAGAGGCGGCTGAAAGAGGCCGGTGCCATATGGACGTAACGGGCGACTTCAGCTTGGGGAAGTGCTTCGGAGTAGTGATCCAGCAAATATTGGCAGGCCTTATGAATACGCTCCGAAGGGGCGTGCCCGTCGATAAGCTGGTAGCCCGGACTGGCCAGTGAAGCGGGTTCGGGATCGGCCAAAAGGTGTTGTGCCAGTTCGAGAAACAAGCGCCATTTTTCCAATCTTTTTTCCGTCGAGATCGCAGTTATTAGTGGTGCCACCTTCGCGGCCGTTGTCGCGGAGAAGCGTAAGCCCAATGCGGCACGGTCGAAGAGCCGGACAATGTCTACAAATTCACCACACTGATCCCAGATACCGCCGGGGTTGCGTTGAAATTGGAGCACGCGGGCTTTTGAAACTTGCTCCGCCGCCTCCTGCTGGTGGTAGCAATGGGGTAGATTCGAGCCAAGCAGGCAAAGATCACCAGGACCGAAGGTGCCGACATGATCTCCCACGAGCCGCGTCCCGCTGCCGGACTCGATATAGGTGAGTTCGATCTGGGGATGATAGTGGAGTGGGTGCCTGAACCGCTTCTCACGGATGTGGCTGCAAATAAAGGTTTCTCCGTGAGGTGCGACCAAGGGTTCGAATTGTGCCTTCATTGATCCATAGAGGCTCCAGGCTTCTCAAAAATGTCAACAAAAGATGCAATCCGGGAAACGGGGCGGAAGCTGCAGAGAGCTGAATTTGCTAGAATGAATAGTCTAATGAATGGACTAAAACGCACCTTAGATTTCATAGCCGGACTCCCGGTGGATCGCCCCCCTTTCCATCCTATTGTGATGCAATGGGCGGCTCGTTACGCGGGGGTAACTTACCGGGACTTCTGCTTAAAACCAGAGGTGAAGGCGGCGGCTATGGTGCGTGTGGCCGAGGATTTTGCCATCGATTGGGCTACGGTCATGTCGGATCCTTACTGTGAGGCGGAAGCCTTTGGCATAAAAGTGGATTACCCCGAGGATAGTTTGTTCAACAAGAGGAACAACGTCTGATCCAAGCCATCCATGACGCCGGTGCACTGGTCAAATTGCACATATGCGCTAATACAGCCTCAATCCTGCCGGACATGATCGCAACGGGTGCCGATATCATTGATGTGGATCACCTCGTTCCCGACATTAGTGCCTTTGTCTCAGATTTGAGTGCCGGCCAAGTGTTTTCTGGAAAATGCGATCCAGTAACTGTGATTCAAGATAGCGATGCCGACTATATTCAAAATCGCTTCCTCATCGGCCAATTGTAAAGTTTCAATCCATCGGTCTTCTATTTGCAGCATAAATAGCTGTTGCGGAAAATATTGAAGGCATCATCCTGACAACAGACTATGAGAAACGTATCAAAGCTATTTTGCGCGTTTATGGACGGCACCCATAGGGTTTCTTTTCCTGAGAACTCTTCAGATTCGGTCACAGTTTTGGAATCGCCGCTCAGGCGGAATGAAGTGGGCAAGTCGGGCTTCGCACTTGTTATTGCCTTGGGCTGATGGCGTTCATCCTGCTGCTCCTGGTCAGCCTGACTCTTTTTCCAGGTGGAGACGGAGTCGGCAGCCGTCTCAGCGGAAATCAATTAGCCCGTCAGGAATGCGCTTCTGGGAGTCGGTGTGGCCCTCCTGGGCGAGTTGCAGCGGCACACGGGGCCGGATCGGAGCATCACGGCGCGGGCCGCCATTCTTGAGACCGGCGATCCGGCGGATGCCCCGGTCTCCCATCCGAGTGGACACAGGTGTCTGGACGGGGGCGAGAACGGTCCGGCGATCAGCTGGCTGGTCAGTGGCAACGCGGGTCGGCTTGCCTCGGCTCCGATTATCTGCGACCGGATTCCGCCGTGCTGGCGGATCCGATCCGATTTCGACGCTGGACCCTCGATCCTGCTCCGGTGGAGGCGGCACTCGTCCCGGTGGACGGGGGCGGCGGATCCGGCTATGCCTACTGGGTATCGGGGCTGCAGTCTGCGGCGAAGCCGGATGTGCCTGCGAATCCCGGGGTGCTCTTATCGGCCTTGAACCCCCTTCAATCAGGTTATGATTTATCTGCGGTGGACGCGGCGCTGACTTTGGTTTCAGGCCTCCCCGGCGCGGCTGCCAGGCTGGCCGGGTTGGAGCAGTATCCGCTTCTTCTGGACGGATCGGCCGATGCGCAGGCCGCCTTTGAGCGCTTGCGCTTCGATCTGGGGTTGGGGGCGCAGGGGCTGCTGACGAACGCTCGCTCCGGCGGGCTCAAGCGTGAGCTGTCGAGCTTTCTGGAAACGATGCCGACCGCCCAGTTGGAGGAGACAATTCTGGAGCTGCCGACTGCGGTCGAGGCAGACCGCTTCGCCTCGAAAGGGCCGACCTGGGGCCGGCTGAAGTCGTTCTACGATTTGCGGAACGAGTTTATTGCGAACGGGAGCGTGGAACCCCGCCCGGGCACTGCGACGGAGCATCCGATTTCGCCGGTCATGGCGATGTTTAGTTTCGGGGCTTCTTTCGGTCTCAAGCCCGTCGGAGTTGACGGCGAGCAACCGATTGAATACCTGCTGCATCCTCAACTGGTATTGCATAATCCTTACAACGTGCCGCTGGCCGCCCGCGAATACGGACTGATCCTTTTTCCCACTTCTGTGACGAATGATGAGGTCGGCCGCGGAGGCAGCTCTGTCGATCGTAATGAATTTTATCCAATCATCAGAGCGGGTTTTAATGCAGAGTATAGTTCTTTGGGATATCGACCCTTCGCGGGGTTTATCTCTTCCAACTTTATTTGGCAAAACGACCCAGCCACACCTTCGATTGTGGATGGCCTTTATGCGGATGCCTGGGAAGGAGGCAATTACGAGCTTTCCCGGCGTCGTCACCATCCCGACGACCGCGACGACCGGGGCAGCGTTTTCCAGCCCACTTATTCTCCGGGGCCGCCCCGCTTCGTGGTTGAGGTGCCCGAAATGGCACCGGGCGAAGCGCTCGTCTTCACCCCGGATTCGGTGCGCATGGAATTCTTCCGGATGGAGCCCTACACCGGCAGGATGACCCCCGGGCTGCGCGACACTTCCTTCGAATACGGCAATGTCATATCGCTTGTGCCGGCCACGCACCCGGATCTGGATGCACCGCCAGCGAGCCCCGATTCGGTGCAGCTGACCCGTTCGGGCTCTAATACAAGCATTCCCCGCTTTATTGACGCTGCGCTGACCACCCTGGACACGGTAAACGACCGATACGGGGAGCCGGCGAACCCTTTGTTTACTCAGCCCGGCGATGGACGCCGGCCGAGTGCTTATTATTCCGATGCGCCGGAATTTATGGAGCGTGTCTTCCATTACTCCGGGCGTGTGGCCATCGACTACCAAGAGTTCACGACCTCTGGAGTGAATACGACCTTGACCTATGGCAGCCAGATCAGCGGTCCGGCCGCCGGTATCCTGCACTGGGCGGCCTACGCCTACGGCGGGATGGACCAGCGCGACGATGGCCGCGCCTTAAACCAGTATCAATATTTCAACCCGCGGGCCAAGATCAACGAATCGCTGGCACTGAACTCCCGTCAGGATCCCTCCAATTCGGAGATCACCAATTTCTCGCAGAACTATTTTTACGAACCCTTCATGGGCTTGACGCTGCCGCCGCTCCAGACCAGCGGTCCGGACAACCGCTCGGTCGCCATTGCCGGAGGTTTGTTCAATCCGCAGGGGCAGCGGATGATCCTCTACGACATTCCCCGCGACCCGGTCGGGCTGTATTCGCTCGGCCAGCTCCAGCACTTGCAAGCCTCGGATTTTGCCGACGAACCCGCCTATGCGATCGGCAACTCGCTGGCCTCGCCCCATATCCCGCGCGACCAGATCTATTCCGCCGGGCTCGGCGTGCTCTCACAGCCCTCGCTGACCACGCCCGAGCAATGGGGCCGTGTCGACCGCAGCGTGCTCGACCTGTCCTACCTTTTAAACGAGGCGCTCTGGGACGGCTATTTCCTTTCGACGCTCGGTGATTTCGTGCAGGCCGATTTGGACAACGAACGGCCTCTGCCGAATTTTCACCTGCGCTACCGCGACAATACTTTGATCGAGGATTTGCGCGAGCCGGAATCCGCCGCGGCGGAACTCGTCGTTTCGGGCGCTTTCAATGTCAACTCGACCTCGGAGGCGGCCTGGAAGTCCTTCCTCGCGGGGAACGACGGGCGACTGCTCAACGGCAGCCCCCTCGAGAATCCGTTTTTCCGGCTTTTTGAAAACCGTTCCAACCCGCCCGGAAATCCCTGGGTCGGCCTGAGCGAAGTAGAGGATGCGCGGCTCGACGCTTTCGCCGAAGCCATCGTCCGACAAGTCAAGGAACGCGGCCCCTTTCGTTCGATGGCTGATTTCGTCAACCGGCGTTTGATCGCTGAGGCGGACGACAGCCTGGGCCACGGGCTGCACGGTGCTTTGCAGGCGGCGATCGAGGAAGCCGACCTGAATGCGGTGGGGATTGGCAACGCCGCTCCGGGCGTCGCGGCTTCCGCGCTCGAAGTGGACCTTGACAATCTCGAGTTCGCCGAGCCCGAACATATGGCCGGAACCACGATTGCGGGCATCCCCGGACTGATCACCCAGGCCGATCTGCTGACCGCCCTGGGGCCGCTGATGACGGCGCGCGACGACACTTTTGTCATCCGCGCGACTGGAGTTTCGGAGGGGCTGGCCGGCAACGGCAGGGTCGAAGCGCATTGTGAGGTCACCGTCCAGCGCATCTACGAGTATGTCGATCCAATCGACGCAGTCACGCTCACCCCCGGCGAGCTGAGCAGCCAGGTGAACCGTGACTTTGGGCGCCGCTACGAGATCGTGGCCTTTCGCTGGTTGAGCCCCGAGGGCTGAACCCCTAAACTTAGGAATACCAATACCCGCAAAACAACGCCACCTCCTTCTTGCTCATGAAACGACTTTTCAAGCTCCTCATCCTTTGCACCGTGTTGGCTCAGGCCGGCAGTGCTCAGGTCAGTTTCAAGATCCTTCCCTGGGATGACCCGCTGCCCGGGCTCTATTACGAGGTGGGCGAAGCGTCGCAACCACTGGCTCTGTCCCTGCAAAAGATCAGCCGGAGCTACCCGCTCCCGGTCGGCGCATCGTTGCGGATCTTCGATCAAACGCCTTCGGTGCCTTTGCCGGGCGAGGAAGCGCCGAAACCGGTCATCGCCACCGAACTGGCTCCGGGAAGCGGCGAAAGTCTCGTCATCGTTTCGAAGCGGGGCGATACGTATAAGGCCGCCGTCCTGCCTTTCGACCCAAAAACGATGCCTTTTAATGCGCTCACTTTGCTCAACCTGACCCGCTACGACGTTCGGTTGCGGGTGGACGACAAGCTCCACCGGATGAAGCCCGGACAACGGCTCTCACTTCCTTTCGAGTATGTTTACGGTGAAAAAGAATCCTTTAAAACCGAAATGGCGGCGGAAATCGAAGGGGAGACCCAACTCATCTTCAACGGCTTCATCCCCTTGATGAAGGACGCCCGCGTGCTCTTCTTCCTCTCGGCCGACTTACAAAGCGAGAAAGAACGCAAGCGGCTTCCTGTCCGATTCACACATGTCTATGAGGCGCAACTGGCGGACGAAGTCCGCGCGTCCATCGACCAAATCGAATACGAAGCCAGTGACATCGACCTGAGCGGCATCGATTTTTAGGCTCCCCAGTCGGACGAATGAATTCCGAGGTGTGCGCTGGCTCGGGTGCCCGCAGGAGGCTCGCTGCATACCGTGTCGCGGTTTGCTTTGGCAGAAATAAGGTCGTTTCGAAAAGGAGAATTCGTTTTTTCTTAAGAAAATGAAAGAATCTTGTTTTCGGTAAAAACGCAGAGCGAGTTGTATCCGTCATCTTAATAGCCGACAAATACTCTCGATGCTATAATGAAGTAGCTGCTATAATCCAAACATCCAAACTCTACTATATTATGAATAAATCAAAGAAATCGGTATTAATCTTAGGCATCTCCTCGGTCATGTTCATGGCGAAAACTTCAGCGGAAGTTGTCCAGTTTCAGGATGGAAAAACGAACGCGTTTAATCTTATAGCTTACGACGGTACCCAAGATGTATCCGTTTCTGGTGGAACACAGAGCAACAGCACATCTGTCATTATCAAACACGATATTCAGCCTGGATTGCTTTCATTCGATCTGTCGAGTTTGCAAGGCAAGTTCGATCGCTCGTGTCCATACGAGGGATTCTCCAGAGAAGGTCATGATGGGAAGCCTATTCTCTGGTTGGATGTTTGCCTGATAAGCCATGTAGGCG
The DNA here is from genome assembly GCA_018402305.1 of Puniceicoccaceae bacterium. Lineage (GTDB taxonomy): Bacteria > Verrucomicrobiota > Verrucomicrobiia > Opitutales > Coraliomargaritaceae > Thalassobacterium. The sequence goes on from JAGYJE010000001.1 coordinate 26,628, forward strand.
GCGAATTGCGCGTGGCACAGGCGCTGATTCCAGTCTGGTGGATGGATAAAGCCGATCCTCTGGTATCCCAAATTAATTAGATTGTTTAAAGTCAGCTGCATATTGCGGAAATGATTAACGTGAATTCGAGGGAATCCATGGAAATCCACGGAATCATATGCTTGAACCGTCGCAAATGAACTCCAGTCCAATTTTGGGAGCAGATCCGGGTGTTTTGAGCTAGAGCCTAAGACAATCAGACCCTGGATGTTCTTTGCGACAAGAATCCTGTTGATGCGGTGGTGCGTGTATAGTGGATCGTCGACCCAGATTTCCTCCAGGGTGTAGCCACGTTCCTGCGCCCGTAATCGCATGCCCTTAAGATGCTCCAACATACTAAAAAGCCTGGGGTCGTTGGCAGAGGCCAGGAGGTTATCGGAGCCTCGCGAGAGAACAGCCAGAACCGGGGAATACTGCTTTTTATGATTTGAATGTATTTGCGCCATGAGCTTGGAGAGGAGCGGATCGCTCCGGTAGCCCAATTTGTGGATCGAGTCCCAAACCTTCTGCGCAGTCTCACCCGTGATCCTTGAGTCATTGCGCAAGACAAGGGATACGGTTTGCTGAGAGACGCCGGCATCGGCTGCAATGTCGCGTTGGAAAACGACTCGTCTCGGGTCCTTACTTGGCTGGTATTCGGGCTCGGGCGACGCCTTTTCCTTATAATCAAGTCTCAATTTCTGAGTGTTATTTTTGAGGTCATATTTCTTCCATATCCTGGCCATTTCACGGGGACTACCGCCGTAACGCAGGATCAGGTCTTTGCAGGTCCACTTTCTTCCGTTTGGTGGTTGAGCAGAGAGTATGGCATGCAGGACCCTCAACTCTAATCGAGTGCGATCTTCGATCAGCCGGGGATTCTTCGAGGAAAGCCCTCCCAAGCTGTCAATCCCCAGTTCCCGATAGCGCTTGGCCCATAAATAAATTGTAGACGGATGAATTTTCAAACGTGCGGCTACCTCAGCCGCGCTCAAGCCACTCGCCAATAATAGAATGATTTTACAGTGTTTCCACTTTCTGGTATCCGGTTTGTGATGCTCGACAATTTTTGAAAGTCGATTTTTCTCTTCATTCGAAAGGATGAGATCGGTTGACTTCACTTCTTAGCCGAAGGGGGCTTAATTTTTATTGTGCTAACCCTGGTCATATCCATTTTCAACTGACCTTTCCTGAAAGATGATATTATTGTAACGCTTCCGTGGTTTCAGCTAAATATTCAGCACGTGCGGCCATCATTCGATCCCAGACGCCGACCTTATACTGTTGGACACGTTCCCCGTAGACGCCAGAGGTAGAGGCCACCGCCTCGTCCATAAGCTTGTTCCAGCGCTCCGCACGCTCCGTTGTGACTAAGTAACCGTATGCGATTTTAGGGCTGATAATATTGTATTTGTTGCCGCGGCGAACTTCTTCCGGATAGTTGGAGATGTCAAATTTCACTGCCTCCATCTCTGAATAGAGTTGCTTCATCATCGGCCCTGCCTCGCCATAGTATCGGGTGAAGAATTCATCGATCAAGGTGGTTCCATTAAGTGTCGGGTCGACCGCCAATTTGAGGGTCAGATAGAGTTCAAGTTGGCTCATCAGGAAGCTGAAGCCAACGTTTTCGGCCTGCTGGACGTAGAGCCCACGCACGCCGGCGTCATGCAGGGTCTTCATATAAGCGGGCACCTGAAAGACGCAGGCATCCGGGTAAATGGCATCAGTTTGCCCCATCATGCCTCCCAGATAGTAGAGCCAGCCATACAGTTGGAAAGAATGATCTTTTCCTTGGAGTGCCCAGCCGTTGTCAAAGGCGCGACGGTCGCGTTCGCGACGGGCCGGATCCCACCACATCGACGGGCCGAGAGGACAGAACGTGACGGAGACGTTCGGTTCCAGGACGATTCCTTCGGGCGGATCGGCATAATTGTGGTAGGCCAGAATTGGCAGAACCTTATCAGGATGGGTTTTGCGCAGTTCTTTGGCGATGCGATTGACAAAACCGTACCAGTAATTACTGGCATAACCCCGATCAATGGTATCCGCAGGCTTGCGCATGGCCTTCTGGCAGTCGACGCATTGACAGTAGGGCGACATGTCCATGGGGCCCAGGGCGAAGTAATCCCCCCGGGCAGCGCCACCCGGTTTTAAGCCTTTACCGTCGAAATAGTCGCGTGCGTCCTGCACGACCTGTGCCACCAGTTCCGGACTAGAGTAGCAGAGGTTCGGCATACCACCGGGCACGGGAGCCGCCATCATTTGCGCCTCCGTCAAACCCTTGGCAAAGAACTCAGGACGGTCCGTCTCGAAGTTAATGGGATTCGTCCCATAGCATTCTGAGAAACGATCGCGGAAGCCCATGAACGAATGCATTCCCTGCATAATGCTTTCGCCACCCGCCCTCATTCGCAGAGACCAGAGAGCCTTTTCGTACGTCGTGTACTCGGGCACTTTGTTGTGGAGCGTCCCGCCGGACCAGGATATCTCCCGGTAAGACATGACAGGTGTTTGCCGACGTTCTCCCGGTTTGATTGTCAGGAAGGGCTGCTGCTCGACCACCAGACCAAGTTGACTCGGCGCATACCATCGCACACCGCAGTCATTCTCAAGAAAATCATAAACGGCGTGCAGGCTACCATTATTACCGAAGGCATTGGGTAAAAAGGATAATAAAAAACCATCGCGGTTAATGACGGCACCGACGGGAGCACCGTGACCCTCGTCGCAGCTCAGGAGCAGGGTGGTGTTTGCATCGTGTATAAAGGGTGCGGTGGCAGCAAGTTTCGGACGGACGTTACGCGAGATACGGATCTCATCGACCGTGCCACGTAGCGGCGTCCAGATTGCATTTTTGAAAGCGACAAAAAATCCCCCAATATGTAGCTTGGCCTGACTCACTTTCGTCTGGTGGTAGACACCACTATCTCGGCTGATGCCATTGACAATTAACTCAACCTTACCGGATGCAGTGCTGTGAGTGGCCATGACATGATGCCAGCCTGGTTTTAGGTTATTGGCATGCAACGTGGTTTCACGACCCACACTAATGGAACGGTAGCGGACGGCGTTGCCTTCGAGCAGCAGGATGACGTGATCACTACCTGTCGTCAATCGCAGGATAGTGCCGGAATTCGGCTTGTTGGCGTCAATCCGCACCCAGCACTCCAAAGTCCCTTCGCGATCATCGAAACCATGTTTTTCGACAGTCAAAACGTTATCCGCATTGAAACGCAGTGCGTTGCCCCATTTGCCGATAGTCCAAAGATTGGCTTCACCGGCCTGCTCAACCGGAGGCTCGAAATCATCCTTGCCCATGAGTACCAGAGTGTCCGGAGTAGCGCGAACCATGGATTCATGGTCCTTGAAATCAGCGATCTTCAAGCCCAGCGCTTTCGTCGCCGCACTCTCACCGACCAGCACGCGTGGGCCAGTGACCGCTAGCTCGTCGGTTACCACAGGCAACTGCGTGCCGGTAATTATCTCAAGGTGTTCATTGAGTTCCTTGACTGCAAAATGTGTGGACTTCGACGCTTCCCTGGCGATCACAATGGTCGCCTGCGCTTTGCCATCCGCAACCAAGCTAAGGGCTGGCTCCGATTTTCCCGCAGTATTTTCATGGGAGCTCTTAAGAAGGCTGGCCTGCTCTTGAGCCATCGCAGGAGCGCTTGCTGCCAGGCTCAAGCAAAGGGGGAGCGAAAGGAAATACAAAGCCATGGTGCCTGTAAAAGGCCGGATGGAATGCGTAATCATCAATTATGTCGGTTGAGGGTTAAATGTCGTATGTTTTATAGAACACGCTTTACTAAAACACATGACAGTGTAAATAAGTTATAAGAATGTTGATTTTATTTTATAATAATACCGACAGGTGTCGGCCGAAAATTCCCGTGAAGAGTTCAAGCGTCGTGTTTTTGATCCTGATAGGCGTCGAATCGCTTACTAGGGCGCTAAGCAATAGCTGTGGTATGCCATCAGCGACTTTCGCAAATGGGAAGCGATGATTTCTGCCGCTACCTTTTTGCGCCTTATTATAATCCTAAAATGCTAAACAGTGTGATCCTCTGGAAGTAAGTAAGAGTTATTTCGGAATTTTCCCGGGCTGCATCCGAACGTTTCTCTGAAGATTTTCGTGAAGTAACTTTGATCACCGAAACCGACCAAAAAACTTATTTCACCGACGCTGTGACGTCCAATCCGCAAGAGCTTGACTGCATGATCCAAGCGTATTCTTCGCAAATATCCAAAGATGCCTTCGGGGTAGTGGCGGCTGAAACATCGACTGGCATAGTCCGGGTTGCAGTGAAAGTGCTTTGCCAGATCATTAAGGGTGATCGAGCACGAATGGTTCCGATCTATATATCGAGCGATGGCTTGTACGAGGTTCGGGATTTGTTTCGAGGGAATTCGGTGGGCTCCTTCTACTGCTTTGTAGTTTTCAGTCGGGAGACCGGATTGGGCGACAATCATAGAAGCGATTTCCAGGAGAAGATCGATGTTCTCCTGCAATTTTTGAAATTCAACTTTTGTGAGTTTTTTGGCCGTTGCAAAGGCCTTTCGGAAATGGATGTAGTCTAAATCACGTCGCTTGCAGTAGTTCTTAATTCGATTTCTTGATTCTCGGATACTTTCAGTCACTAAAACCGAACCGAAATAAAAAATTCCGAGTACGTTACCGTTGTAGATGAAGGGCACGACCCATTCATTCAGCCCCAGATGACACATTCCCGAGAAATGACGGCGACGTCGAAGGGCAATACGGTTGACCGCGATTTTATTCTGAAGGCAGTCGAGATGGGTTTCTTTCGTGCTTTTAGCGAACATGCAGGCGGAGCAGGAGTGGATTTTTAAGCGCTCAGGCAGATTGAGTTCCGGGCAGTGATAGGTGACCCCTGTAAGATCTTCAAAATTGAGTTCACAGCCCGTAGCTTTGCGTATCATTTCCACAATCTGCTCAAAGAGAGGAGGTTGCGATGCTTGATTTTTGCCACTGAACTGAGCCGATTTTTCATTCATGCCGTAAAATTAATGGCCAGCAGTATAGGCACAAGTTATTTCATGTTTGATGGATCGATATTATTATAAAATAAAATCAATATGTTTATAACGATTTCATGAAGTTATATGTTGTAATGGGAGCGTGTTCAATCGCGAGGCTCTGAACTGGCGACAAATCTCTATTCACAGCTATTTCCTGCGTGAATAGAGGCAATTTCAAGGAAACAGGATTTTACAAATATGAAGATAGAGATACGGCAGGTGTTTGCTACGCAACTCTTCCCCCGACAAAAGGGAGATGTCTTGAAGCAGCGTGCGTGGATGGATGTGTTAAATTATGGAACTGACCGACTGATTAAAATCACTCATCACTTTGATGGAGAGAAGGGTGACAGTTTCGAACAATTGATCCCAAAGGGGGAGACGAGGGTCGAACTTCTGTTAATGGATATTGCTTCCCCGAGAGCGCTTTCAGTTACTTGTGAAGCCACCGGACAGATTGTCGCCACCTGGAAAGGTGTTTGGAAACCGGCAAGAAAATGGAAGGTCTACCAAGTTAAGTCGTCTCACTATGATCTGGGGTACGATGGAAGGATTGATGCGATGCAGAGAGATGCCGCGAACTATCTGGAGCAAGCCGAGCGTCTTTGTACGGATAAAGACCAGCATCATTCGTGGCATTACCACATTGAACATCTTCGATTTCTTCGCGCCTACGGTAGAGAGAAGGGTGAGCTGGCGCTTAAGGGGTTCGTTCAGCGCAATATTCTTGGAGAGAGCATGACGCTTTCGGGAAATATCGGGGGACCCCATTTTCACTGGATGGATACGGAGCAGCTTATCCGATCGACTTATCCCGCGCGGCGAGAGCTCAAAGACCGGTTTGATCTGGATGTGAACAGTATATCGGTCGTGGACAACCCGAGTGCTTCCTGGTCGAGCTTTCAGATATTTGCCGAAGCAGGCTTCCGCACTTTGTTTCGTTTCGCGCAGGGCTTTCGTTCTCCGGGCGATTCCTTTGAGAATGGCCTGCCTCCAATCGCGTGGATGGTCGGACCGAACGGTCGGGGGCGTATTCTTACTTCATTCCATAACAGCTACGGTGAACCGCTGTTTCTAGGATTTGCAGGTATCTACGGCGCAACACACATTAAGGAGGCCGCCGAAATATTATCTGACCATTTGGCTAAGGTGGAGCGGGGCGAGGTGCGGGGGGATTATCCCTACGATACGCTCATTGTGTCGAATTATCTTGATTTTGAACCGCCTCACGAGGAGGAGCGGGTTCTTCGGCGATGGAAGGAAGAATATGTATATCCAGAGGTTCACCTTGAAAATGCGCCTGCCGCACTGGAGTCAATCGGCGAACGATACGCTGATGTGATCCCGGTGCTACAGGGGGATACCAACAATAACTCTGGCGATTACACAAGTATCGATCCGGAAGTGCAGGGAATCAAAAGGAAGGTCTTGCAATGTCTGTATCGCGCCGAGGCCTGGCATGTTCTTGCCCGACTGGCTTATCCATCCCGCTGGGCGGGGATTACGCAAAGTTTTCGCGATATCTACATGTCTCTAGCCGAGTTCGATGAACATTGCTGGCCGACGATGTTATCTGTAAATGAGCAGAATATTTTTAACACGGTTCTGACGAAGCGTCATGCGATCGGCCGGTCTTTGCATGACATCCGAAAAATCTGCGGGGATCTCTCAAAACAGCTGTCCGAGCCGGACAAGGAGGGAGATGAGTCGCATTTAGTATGGAATTCGCTGGCGCATCCCCGCAAAGATGTGGTGGTTTTGCCGGATTTTCCGATTCAGAACAATTTGAAACTGTGCATGCATGATTCGGGATCCGATAGTAAAGTGCCCATTCAGCAGCTCGCAGATGGCTCTTGTGTTTTTGTGCCTTCTGTCCCGGCTTATGGGTTCTCGGCCCACCGTCTAGAGGCTATGGAGGCCCGGACTGAATCAACATCTGTTCTCTCGATCTCACAATCCGGGGATCAGATAATTTTGATGAACCGGTGGATTCGGGTGAAAGCCGAGTGCTCTACCGGTGCAGTCTTAAGTATCGTTCATAGAGAGCGGAACGTAGAACTGCTGGATCCTTCATGCGAATGGGGTTTCAACGAATTTATTCGATGTCATGCGCAACCATTTTCTTACTCCGAAGTATCATCAGATCTGGAGTTAACCAGGATTGGGGTATCAAAGGCGACGGTTTTCGAAGAAGGTCCCGTCCGGGCCAGTTTGATGATTCACACCATCGATAAGGTCCTGGACGCGGAGATTTCGACACGGCTAACTCTGTACGCTGATTTGGACTATCTTGAAGTCGAGAATACGGTGCAACGCATGGGCTTCCTTCACACGCAAGCGAAAGAGCGTTATCAGGAAAACGTCTTTATTGCTTTCCCCTTTGCGATTAAAACCCCGTCGTTTGCGGTGGACTACGCTGTCGGTGTCATCGATCCTTCGCGCGATTTTATCCCCTCCTCAAATACCGACTTTGTGGTTGCCAACCGATGGATTGACGTGAGCAACGAATGCGGGGGCGTCACGGTAGCCCCTGTGGAAGCACAAACTTTTCATTGTGGGGCATTAAAATATAATGAATTTGGCCAAAGTTGGGAGCGGGACGAGGGGCATCTCTACTCCTATGCATGGTCGAATCGGATGTCTGGACTCAGCCACCAGCAGGCAAAGGAATATAAGACCACATTGACCTACCGCATTCGTCCCTACAGCAATCATTTTAATGCTTCCAATGCCGCCTCCTTTGGTTGGCGGATGGGATCACCGCCAGTGGCTTTTCCCGGCCAGCTTACTCCTGGCACCGCGAAGAATCTGCTGAGCTTGAATGCGTCCAATGTTCAGGTCGCGGCAATGAAAGTTTCGGAAGCACCGGGCCGGGGAACTGTACTGCGACTAATTGAAACGGGTGGGCTACCGGCCACGGATGCAAGGCTTTCCATTTGCGGAATCCCGTGTGATCGGGTCACCCTCTGTGATCTTGTTGAGAATGACCTCGAGCCTGTTGCTGTTGAAAACGGTATGCTCTCCCTGAAATTCGGCCCCTATTCAGTCGTTACAATTCGGCTTGAGGCAGCTCCAGTGGCTTTTGACGCTCCGTCGGCACCAACTACTGAGGTGATTAACGATAGCTCTGTGCTACTGAAATTGAAAGGTAAAAAGGGCTCTCATATCTTCCGCAGCGAAGTGAGCGATGAACCCGCGACGGCGCACTCGCTGGTTGGATATGCAAGTGGTGATTCTTTTTTGGATGCCGACCTCAAGCCGGGGACTTGCTATACCTATCGTGTCGCAGACGCAACTCCGCTGAATCAGCAAGGACCTGTGGGGCCTCCTGTTACCACGCTCACCAGGAGTCCGGCGACGACGCCACCCGCCATGTTGAAGGAGGTGGGTGTTGTCCCGATGGCCAGCGGATGCCGGTGGGTATATTGGGCGAAAGCTCCTGAGCCTGACACAGCATTTTATCGTCTCTATCGAGGCAAGTCTCCGGATTTTTCTGCAGAGGCAGGGAGTTTACTCCATGAGGTGGCACCGCAGCCTCTGTGGTATCAGACCTATGAGGATCATGAGATTCCACCGCCAGGTGGGTTCTTTTATCGGGTTCAGCCGGTTGATTTTTGTGGAAATGAACAGGCGAACTCCATCTGTTTCGGGCGATTCACTCTTGAGAATGGTGGTATCTATGAATGAGTCTTCTTCCAACATCGAAGCCTCGCCGAAACGGGAGACTTCTACGGATCAGATGAATCGAGACCATCTTGCCGATCTACCACACGATTTGCCTCCTTCTTGAGGATGCATTATTTAATTCAAAAGCTCAGTAAGAGCAAAACTTAATCCAGTAATCCAGAAAATCATGAATCTCTTTCTCGCTCCAACCCAAATCGAATTGAGTCAGCAGGCACTCCGGACGGGCCTCTTTTCCCGGATCGTCACCAATCCGGATTGTATTGCAGGATTCCAAAAAAAGCCTATGGAGGTAATGCAGGATCTTGTTTCGCTTGGTGTTAGCACCGCTTACTACATGATCAGGGAAGATAGTGTCGATGCTATGAAATCAGAGGTCGAAGGCCTGCTTGAAATCGACAAGGTCAAAGTAGGAGTCAAGATTGCCTTAACTCCGAACGGCATGGAAGTTGTAGAATGGCTTCGGCATGAACAACCGGACGCTGAAATCATGGCAACCTGCATTGCAACGCCGTCGCACGTCTGCCTTGCCAGCGCATTGGGCGTTCGCTGGATAACTCCCTGGGGCAGTCTCCAGCAAAAATCGGGAGGTCCCGGACGCGACCAGGTAATCAAGGATATGCAGAACTGCCTGACGGGAATCAAAAGCAATACTCAACTGGTTGTTGGTATTACTTCCGGTCCGGAACTCGCGGCATTGGCAATGATGGGAATCAACTCCGCGTTTGTTTGGGACAAAGACGTTCCAAATCTTATCGAAAGCCCATGGACCCGGAAAGCGCTCGCGACTTTCGAGACTGCATGGGCAAAGTTGGATGATGCAACCGGAACCGGTGACACTGCAAATCGTGAGAGTAGTTATTAAACCTTATATCCCTATGGAAGAATCCAATTCAACCCGCCTCCCATTCACCGACGCTAGCTACGATGTGATTGTCTATGGTGCCACACCGGGGGGTATCGCCGGAGCTCTCTCTGCAGCTCGTGGCGGTGCACGCACACTTCTGCTCTCGACTGATCGGTGGATCGGTGGAATGAGTGCATCGGGGCTTTGCACGACGGACGCTGTCAGACGCGAGGCATTCGGTGGGGTGTTACTCGAATTTGTTGGCAAGGTACGCAGTCACTATGCATCTGTTTACGGTGAGGACAGTGAGGAATACAAACTATGTCGCGAAGGCTGGTGGTATGAACCACATGTGGCGTCCCGGGTGTTCGAAGACATGACGGAATCCCAGGAAAGGCTGGATGTTTGGAAATCGGCGCTTGTGCATTCGGTTAATGTAGAAGAGCGCAACTTGAATTATATCGAGGTGGGAAAGGATGGTCACTCCGATACTTACCGCATCACCGGGCGTACTTTTATTGATGCTACCTATGAAGGTGACCTCGCCGCACTGGCAGGCGTTCCGTTTCGGGTGGCCCGTGAAGCGCGCCTGGATTTTGGTGAATCATTGGCTGGTGTGGTTTACTTTGATTGGAAGACCGGGCGTCTCCTGACTGAAAGCACGGGCGAATCCCACTCGGGAATCCAGGCTTACTGCTATCGCCACACTCTCACCGATAATCCTGAAAACCAGGTCCTCGTTCCAAAGCCGGAGTATTACGAGGACCTACTGCCCGCTTATTTGCCATTGCTGGATGATATCGCCGAAGGTCGTGTCAAATCCATGGAGGACGTGACAATGACAAATGTCTTACCAAACAGAAAGCTGGATGCCAATGGTCAGATTGAAGGGCTCACAAGTTTCAATCTGCCCGGCGAAAATTGGGCTTACCCCGAGGCCACATCACATCAACGAGGCATCATCCGGCAACGACATCGCTTACACTCGCACGGCATGATATACTTTATGCAGAACGACAAGCGGGTTCCGGAATTTATCCGGGGACAATTCAATCGCTGGCATTTCTGCGCGGACGAATACCCCGACAACGCGAACCAACCCCACCAGCTGTATATTCGGCAAGCTCGTCGAATCGTTGGCCGAATAACTCTAAGCCAGCACGATTACACCATTGCGTCGGGTTGTCTCAGTACTCCAAAACACATCGATGCGATTGCTGTGGCGGAACATAGTTTCGATATTCACCCCTGTCAGTCGCGGGCTGCGGCAGTCAATGGTTTTGCCGAGGGCGTACTTTGGTATCCAAACAAGGCCGATGGTCCAGCTCAGCCCGGGCAAGTGCCCTATCGTGCCATGCTGCCGGAGCATTTGGACAACTTGCTCGTACCGGTGGCCCTTAGCGCCACGCATGTGGCGTTTAGTGTGCTTCGGATGGAGCCGGTTTGGATGGCGACCGGTCAGGCCGCCGGGCTGGCGGCAGCGATGGCCCTTCAGACCAGAACTCAGGCTGCCAATATTATCGTCGCTGATCTGCAGAAGGAGCTATTAAGCAAAGGACAGATTATTGATTTTTCGGATCAGCTTGAGAGTTAAAAATACCATGCACCATTATAAAACCATGCATTCTTCACTAGTATCTCCCCTTGCCACCAGCATTTTTCACAGGCACTCCGTTCTCGAGATCAATCAGCCCAATCCTTTGGGGGAGTGGTCGACACCCTCCGGGTACTTGGCCGGCAGTATAGCCGAAGAGCAGGCGCCGGATCGCTCAACTTATAAGCTCGAGATTAGGGCAGAAAAGGAGCTAAGTGATGTTCAAATTCGCCAAAGCTTCAGCATCGATCTCGATTGGAAAAGCTATGTGATTGCTCCGGGAGCGATGTATGATGGCAATCGATTTGTGGTTTCGCCCCAGCCCTACTGCCCTTATCTGCTCACCGAGGGAGTATCGCCGGAGGGTCCCATCGTTCAGGCGGACATCCCCCGCCTTTCATCGGATACCTCGTATTATGTGGAGTATGCCGCCAATGCACTTACGATTCCAGCCATTGGGATCTATGACCCATTGAAGCAGCTCGGATGCACGATCCGCTTGCCGATCTATGGCGATTGGGGCGTGACGGGAGTGAACATAAAGACCTTGCCTGGCCGCTCTATTGAGATTGAAATCACGTTACCCGTCCGGCGTGAAAAAAGGTATCGATTCTGTGACTGGATTTCAGCAGAAGATACTGAATCGGGTGTTAGCCTCCTCGCTGGCCAGCGATTGGTTTGTCCGCTTACGTTTGAGGTCTTCGCGGCACCAAATGTTTCCAGTCTGGTGAAAAGATTAGCGGATATTGGCTTTGCCTCTCTCGGAAGTCAGCCACGAGTAAATTGCATCACCTTTGAAGCAGCTGCAGAGTCTATTGAGCGAAAATATGACGATAATAACTGGGACGAAGCGCACGGATTTTATTGGTCCGGCCTTAAAAGTCAGACACCGTACCCCTTGCAAACCGGCTGGGTCGGTGGTGGCGCCGCATTTTATGCAATGACCTTGTCGTCTGACAGTAAAAGACGCGCCCGGGCCAGAAGAATGATCGATTTTATATGCCGCGGGGGAATTTCTCCCAGTGGATACTTTCATGGAATGTTCGACGGAAAGGAATGGAGGAGTTTCGGAGTTAAGCGCTCCGGCTGCCGTGCCTTCTCCTTGATTCGACGCCCGATGGATTGCACGCTGGGGCTTTTAAAATCATTTGCAGTTTTTCGGGAAAGAGACGAATCCATCGAAGAAGTCTGGCATCAGGCTGCCAGATCCAATCTGAATGCTGCGGTTGCGACCGTTGAGAAGTTTGGTCACCTCGGCTACACGGTTGATTTTGATACGGGTGACATTCTCTGGGGGGACAGTACCTGCGGCGCTTTTGGAATTGAGCCATTGGTCCGCGGATACAGCTATTTTGGCGATGCAAAGTACTTGCAAGCGGCTCGGAAGCTGGCTGAGTTTTACGTCGGTCGTTTTCTCCACAAGGGGTATACATGCGGTGGTGTGGGCGATGCACTGATGGCCGTCGACTCTGAAAGCTGCTACGCACTGCTTTCGGGCTTAGTGCATTTGCATGAGATCACGCATGAGGATCAACATCTTGAGTGGGCACGTGAGGCCGGGTATTTATTTGCTACATGGGTTCTATGGTATGATGCCGACTTGCCTGCCTCCTCACCTCTCGGAAGTCTCGGAATCCAAGCTCGGGGCGCGGTTTTTGCCAACACTCAAAATTCTCACGGCGCTCCTGGAATTTGCGTAGCATCGGGAGCCGCATTGCTGATGCTGTTTGAGCAGACAGGGGAGGAAATTTTCCTTAGAATGGTGGAAAATATCGCTCAGTGTATTCCTCAAATGATAGTAAAGGAGGGGCAGGAGCACGTATGGGGAGAACTGCCGCCAGGCAGTATCAGCGAAAGACTGATGTCTATGGATGGTATGGAGCGATGTGGAGCGACTGCAAGGTTGAGCACATTTGCGGAGTTGAGTCTTCTTCTGACCGTGCGAGAATTACCCAAAGTCTACCGGAGCGCTGACAAAGGGATGGAGGCCTTTTTTGATGCAAGCCCAGATTAAATCATCAGTCGTGCAGGGGAAACTGAGTTCATCACACACAATTGTGGGTGTTGATATTGGTGGAACCAAGACTGCGGTCAGCGTTCTTGAGAGGAATGAGCCAGTGCGCGAAGTAGAGCGATTTACCACAAGGGGATCGTCGGAAACCCTCGCAAGGATTATCGCCCTGATCAAGGGGATCGATATACAGCCTCCCTTTAGTATCGGGATATCCTGTGGCACATTGGGGGCCAATCGCGGACTCATTACAAAAGCCCCGAATCTTCCCGGATGGGATGATGTTCCGATTGTGGATCTTCTCTCCTCTGAGTTTGGCGCAGAAGCATTTTTGTTGAATGATGCGAAGGCATGTGCACTGGCAGAATGGATCTTTGGAGCAGGGCAGGGCTGCCAGCACATGGCTTTTTTGACTGCCGGGACGGGCATGGGAGCTGGGTTGATTCTTAATGGAGAACTCTATCTGGGCACGGGCAACGCAGGCGAGGTGGGGCATATCCGACTTGCTGAGTCAGGCCCGTGGGGGCATGGGAAGTTAGGCTCATTTGAGGGTTTTTGCAGTGGTGGGGGCATCGGTCGATTGGCAGACTTACGTATTAGAGACATCGTCAGACAGGGAGGCAAGATGCCGCTTCGAGCCGAGACGGCTGAGCTAACAGCGAAGGATGTGATTGCCGCGGCCAGGAAGGGAAACAACTTTGCGATCAATATCCTCGGCGAGTCGGGTACCTACCTTGGTCAGGCTCTTTCGATTTTAGTGGACGTTTTGGGTCTTGAAAGAATCGTGCTGGGGAGCATCTACCTGCGGGCTCAGGATTGGCTGGAGCCAGCTATGCGCAAGGCGCTGCATGCGGAGGCTCTGCCGGATTCACTCCGTGTATGCGAGATCCTCCCTGCTGCTTTGGGTGAGGGTATTGGCAATTATGGCGCGATTGCCGTTGCGCAATATGGGTTGCGAGGCCAGATCGCGACTTAGTAGGTGCGAAGGCATTCAGGTGAATATTCAACAGGCATCCTCTAGAAACGTATCGAAGCTATTTTGCGCGTTTATGGACGGCACCCATAGGGTTTCCCTTCCAAGGAATCATGCAGATTTGGTCACAGTTTTTCACATCGACACGAGCGAATGAATTTTATGATCCCGAATAAAAAGACTCTCATTATCCTATTCTTATTTGCTCTTGCGGCGTCATTATAAAACGCCCGCCCGGGGGGAATCGTTGACGCGTCTCGGGGGCAAGGAGATCGATGCCGGGGTGGCTTTGCCGGCGGAAACTGAGATGACCGCGTCCTTGCCTACGGGGAGCGACCCGGTGACGGAAATATCCCCCGCCATGCCGGACATCTACGACTTCAGCTTTCCGCATTCCGAGAAACTTGAATTGAGCGAGCGGGGCATTCATGAACTGCGTTTGGCTACCGGGATGGGAAACACCACGCTTCGGCTCGAGGGTGAGAATCTAGGCGACTACTGTGTGACTTTCCAGAATGGGCCCTTCACTGCCTGGTGCCGCAACTTGAAGGAAGCGTGGTTCTACATTCCACCCAACGCTCTGGAATTAACCTTTTCCGGAGAGGGGATCTTGGTTCGCGATGATCGCGGAGTGCAGGTCTATCCCGAGAGCGAGACGGCACCGCTCAAGTCGGTCTCAACGATCGGGATCGAACGCCGCGAGGTGTTGTGGAAAGTGGAATTTATCCAAAAAAACTGGAGCTTTCAGGCGGACGGCATTCCGGTCATCCTGACGGAGAGCCCGGACTTCGCCCGGCGGCTGGAGGCGGGGATTGTCCGCATGGCGGACGGCACTGTCGTCGCCCATCGGTTTCAGGAGCGGGCGCTTGCCTGGATTACCTGGGCACTCGCCCCCGGGCGCGTGGGGGACACGGCCGAGCTTTTGGCCTTGCTTTATTATGAGCCCGAAAACTTCACCTTTCAGGATGTTCGTGATTACCAGCGTCCCCGCGGAGCTTACGGAATGTATCCGCATTTGAAGTTCGCCCTCTAAGAGCAGCTGCTCGACCCGAACAATCACTGGGGCGGTACGATTGGCAAGGTGATCTGGGAGCCGCGATTGGCGGCACAGACACCGCTTGAGCGCTTGGGATTATCTGCGGCATACCCCCGGCGTGAGCGGGCAGGGGCACGGCGGGATTTCTCTGCAAGCCTATGCCCCGTCGCTGGCCCAGGCCTATCATTTGAAGGCAGGCTACAATGCCTTCGAGGGCAAGGAGGCCTTGCTCTATCGGGCCGCCGCGGCGGCGCTGCGCGATCTCATGGCGATCACCGAATAGGACATTCTGCCGAATTCGGGCGCGGCGATGAGCACTTACTCGGGCTTTCCCTCGTTCGTCTTCGGAGCGCGCCATTTCGAGGAGTTCGCCCTCGTTGCGCCGCACATGCCCGAGGCGCTCCGCACTGTGTGGACGGACGGTCTGCGGCATCTGGCCGACCGCTACTGGGCTGAAGGACTGGTCAGCACCCGCAACCAAAGCGCCCATTTCATCAAAGTCTTCCAACAGTTGGCCGACGGGAGCGGAGATCCGGTGGATGCCGCCATCGCTCGGGCCTACGCGCATCGTTTTATCCGTGGCATGGCCGGGGCCGGCTACCCGCCGGAAGCCGGTGGGGTGCCGGGGACCTACAGCGGGATCTCCCATTTCTACATGGGCATCTATTATCGACTTACGGGCGACCCGGCCATGCGGGATGCGCTCGCCCGCTCCTATCGGTTCTACAACCACGCCAGTGCCCCCGAACCGGACGGTCAGGCTTACACCGGCTTCAACTATTCCAGCCGGGTGGCTATCGGCATTTCATGCCGAGCAATACCAGGGTGCCCGCGCCTTTGCCGGCGATGACGTACCGGAAGTCGCCCTCTGGGCGGGGGCATTCCAGCCTGCCGCCGGAGAAGCGCCCCGGGACTGGCCCGAGACCGGACTGGCATCGCCGAGGTGGCCGCAACTGGCCCCCAAGCAGATTCAATATGGCGTTCGCCCGGATGTTGGAAAGGCAGTCTGGCCAGCGGAGGAAGAGGGCTCCTTTATCCGCGATCTGGCGGGGGAGTTGATCGCGGTGAAGCGTCCCGGCTACTATGCCGCTTTCTATGTCGGACGTCCGGTCACCAGCCGTTTTTATCTCTATGGCGCGGATCGCGGATTGGATCCCATTGCCGAAAACGGCGAGGACCGTCCGGTTGATCTCTATAAGTCGGTATTGAAAGGCAAGCGAGGGAAGCGCCCAATGAATAACGGAGGCATCACCTTGTTCCAGACTCCGGGATTCGGAAATGCCATTCTGGGAGGCCCGACCGCTTTTACCCATCACGGTCTGGTGGCGATTGGCGCGGACGCAAAGCGACATGTCGAAGATTATTTTGAAACCAGTTATCAGCTGCAGACAGAGGAGGGCAGCCTGACCACGCGGGGTCCGATGGATGCTTTGCCCCTTCGCTACGAACGCCGCTATACCTTTCATGCTGACGCCATCGAAGTCACGTCGGATCTGAAGGCAACGGAGGCCTTTGTGGTCGAGCGGGTTGTGGAGAACATCCCGCTGGTCGGGGGCGTCTTCAAGTTGAAAGGTGCAAACATTTCTGTCTATGGAGTGGAAGCTGTGATCGAACGCGAGGATCCCGCCATACGCCAGACCGAAGCTCGATCCAGCCTTCTACTGCTTAACGACCAAAATGGACATGGCGTCCGACTGGTCTTTACTAAGCCGCAAAGTCTACGCATCTGCCGTAGCGGTCCGATCAGCGAAGGTGGCATTCAGCACAACCGCGTGGAAGTCGAACTTCCGGCTGAATGGTCGGCGGGTGAGCGATTTCGGTTGCGTTACTTTCTACAAGTGGCTGGAGGTAACCGGTGGCCGCCGAGCCTGAGCCCGAGTCTCCTAATCTTTCTCCGGATACGGGTGCGCTGCGAGCATGTCTTCGGGCGGATGAGCCAGATGGCGATGGACCGCTTGCGAACCATCGGTCTGCTGCGAGCCGAACAGCACAACGGCCTCTGCAATCTCGTTTACAATACGGACCGCTATGCCTTCCTGTGCCGGTGAGAGGCGAAAAGGCCGCCAAAAGCGGCCAGAACGCCAATATCGACCATCCGAAGGTCGAAGAAAAGTGGCACCCACCAGAAATCCCTAAGCTTTATTTTTTGGTGTTTTATGCTTCGAATCCCTTCCGCTCGACCAGCAGTAGATGGTCGCAGACCAGGACGACCTCGCCGTGCTGGTTGTTGACCGTCAACCGCTCGTTGACGATGCCGTGGCTGGGTCGCTTGTGGTCGTGTTTGTCCACGATCTCGATATGACTGGTGATCGTGTCCCCGATGAAGACGGGTTTGATAAATCGCAGGCGATCGTAGCCGTAGGACATGGCGCGGGGGTTGATCTCGGCGGCCGTCATGCCGACGGCAACGCTGAAGATGAGGGTGCCGTGGGCGAT
The DNA here is from genome assembly GCA_018402305.1 of Puniceicoccaceae bacterium. Lineage (GTDB taxonomy): Bacteria > Verrucomicrobiota > Verrucomicrobiia > Opitutales > Coraliomargaritaceae > Thalassobacterium. The sequence goes on from JAGYJE010000001.1 coordinate 44,267, forward strand.
GCGCTGGCCAAAGGATTGGGTGGCGCACCACTCGGCATCGAAATGGTGGGGATAGAGATCGCCGGTCTGGCCACCGTGCAGCACGATGTCGGCCTCGGTGATGGTCCGTCCGGTGGTTTTTCGGCTCTCGCCGAGGGTGTAATCTTCGTAGTGACGTTCTTTCATGATGGGATTGGGTGGGTTCAGAAGCCGAGGTCGGCTTGGAGTTTGCCTGCGGTTTGGCGGAGTGCCTGTTCGATGTTGGCGAGGGTCTTGGCCTTGGGGCGGCCGGGCAGGTGGGAGACGGCGAGGGTGGCCAGAACGACATCGGGGTGGCCGACGACCACGGCAAGGTCAGTCACGCCGGGGCGTAATTGACTCGGTTCCCGCAGGAGATCGCGGTCCTGGATATCCGCCAGTTCGGCCAATACTGACTTTTGCCTGGGGGCGGATAGCTCGTTCCAGAAAGTGCCTTCCAGTCTTCGCCGCAGGGCCTCGCCCCGGTAGCGGGAGAGCAAGAGCTTGCCGGAACAGGTCTCCAGCGGATCGAACTCGGCCCCGTAGTCGAAAAAGAGCCGTATGCGTTCGCCGCCCGAACGTTGGGCGATGACGGTGAGCGTGCCTCCGTCCAGCACGCAGGCGTGGCAGGACTCGCCGAGGACGGCGGCCAGCTCCCGGAGCTGCCGGTCGACGGCCGCACGGAGGCGCTCGACCGGTGGGTGATTGTGGGAGAGCCGGAAAAGTTTGAGAGAAAGCGCGTAGTGCTTGGTCTCGGGATCGCGCCGGACATAGCCCTGCTGCTCCAGGCAGGCCAGCATGCGGTAGATCTCGTTGCGGCTGCGCCCCTGCAGTTCGGCGAGTTCCACCAGCGAGAGTGGACGCTCGCTGGCCGACAAATCCTCCAGGATGCGAAGTCCTTTTTCGAGGGCCGGAACTGCGTAGCTGGTGTTTTTTGCTTGCATCCCTCTAAGTTGAAGCATGAAACAATGTTTCGTCAATAAACAAAAAATGTCGTATGCACGCAGTCAGCTATACTCCTAAAATTCCGAAAAAGCCCTATCCTGTTTTGATCATTGGAACGGGGGGCATCGTAAAAGACGCTCATTTGCCCGCCTATCGGATGGCAGGGATCCCGGTGTGGGGCTTGTATAACCGGACGCGGGAAAAGGCCGATGCACTGGCGGCCGAATACGCGATCGACTCGGTTTTCGAAGATCTGGAAGCGGCCATCGCGGCGGCACCGGCGGCGACGATTTTCGACCTGGCTCTGCCCGCATCCCTTTTTGCCGATGCCCTGCGCAAGCTTCCGGAGGGGGCGCATGTGTTGATTCAAAAGCCGATGGGGGAAGACATCGGGCAGGCCCGTGAAATCCTCTCGGTTTGCCGGGAGCGGGGGCTTAAGGCGGCGATTAATTGTCAGTTGCGCTATGCCCCTTTCGTCGTGGCTGCAAGGCGACTCATCGCGGACGGGGTGATTGGCGAGCTGTTGGACATGGAAATGCGGCTCAATGTCTATACGCCCTGGCATTTGTTCCCCTTCCTCGAAGGTATCCCCCGGGTGGAGATGCTGTATCACTCCGTTCACTACGTCGATTTGATCCGCTCCTTTCTCGGCGAGCCGCGCTCGGTCATGGCGCGCACGGTGGGGCATCCGGACATGCCGAAGCTGGCCTCGGTCCGCAGCAGCCTTATTTTGGATTATGCCGATCCGGTGCGGGCGACCATCACGACCAATCACAGTCACAATTTTGGCTTCAAGCACCAGGAAAGCTATCTCAAATGGGAAGGCACCCGGGGGGCGATCCAAGCGCGTATTGGCTTGCTCATGGACTACCCAAAGGGAGTGGGGGATGTTTTCGAATACTGCGAGGGAACGGGAGAGGATGCGGAATGGAAGGCCATGGAGATCGAAGGCTCCTGGTTCCCCGAGGCCTTTATCGGGACGATGGGGGAAGTGCAGCGGCACAAGGCGGAGCTCGAGGCCGGGCGCGACCCGGCACCCATGCCCTGCGACGTCGAGGACGTCATCCGATCGATGGCCTGCCTGGAGGCGGCTTATGAGTCCGACCGCATTGGCGGCGTCCAACCTGGGGCTTTCCTATGATTGAACTCAAAGGTATCGCCTGGAACCACATGCGCGGCTTTGTCTCGGTGGTCGCCACCGCCCAACGCTACGAGGAACTGAACCCGGAGGTGCGCATCACCTGGGAGAAACGCTCCTTGCAGGCCTTTGCGGATGCCTCCATGGAGCAGCTAGCGGCGGACTACGACCTGATCGTGATGGACCATCCGCACACCGCTCTGGCGGCGGAGACGGGGGTCCTGCTCCCGCTCGACGAATACCTGCCGGCGGCTTTTCTGGCCGATCAGGCGGCGCATTCGGTGGGGCGGTCTCATGCCAGTTACAGTCATCTCGATCACCAGTGGACACTGGCGACCGACGCGGCCGCGCCCATCGCGACCTGGCGGCCCGATTTGATGGCCGAGCGCGGTTTTGATCTGCCACAAACCTGGGAGGACGTAATGGCACTGGCCGAAACCGGACAGGTCGCGGTCTCGCTCTTTCCGGTCGATGTCCTCATGCACGTCTATATGTTTTGTGATGCGCTGGGCACGCCTGCTTTCGCGGAGTCTGGTCAACTGGCTCCGGAGAACTCAATTGTCACCGCGCTGGAGGCGCTGCGGGCACTCGGGCGGCTCTGCGGCCCGGCCTCGTTCGAGCGGAATCCGATCCGCACGGCGGAGCATATGACGCAGACCGATGAGGCGGCCTACTGTCCCTTTGCCTATGGTTATTCCAATTACTCACGTCCGGGCTATGCGCGCAAGGTCTTGAAAGCCGGAGGGCTGGTTCGCTATAACGGTCGACAGCTGCGCTCCACACTCGGCGGGGCGGGGCTGGCCGTTTCCTCCAAAACGAAGCATCCCGACCTCGGCGCCGATTACGCGCGCTTCAGCGCTTTGCCGGAGACGCAGAAAGGTATCTATTTCGAAGCGGGCGGGCAACCCGGTCACCGGTCGGCCTGGACGGACGAGGCGGTCAATGCAGCCTGCAACGACTTTTTCCGCGATACCCTGAGTACGCTCGACGAGGCCATCGTGCGTCCCCCCTATGCAGGCTACGTCTGGTTTCAGGATACGGCCTCCCCGGTGGCGCACGCCGCCGTGAGGGGCGACCTGGACTGCGCCGAGGCGGCGGATCAGCTGAACGAGTTGTGCCGGCAGAGCCGAAGGACACATGAACATGAAACATCCAAGGCCCGCAAACCACGCTCCGTTTAAAGTTTAACGTTTAATGTTGTATGTTTAATATTCCAAGCTCACGCCCTCTGGCCGACCTCGTCGTCCTGGATTTTTCCCAATTTTTGGCCGGCCCCGCCGCTGCCATGCGCCTGGCCGATCTCGGTGCCCGGGTGATCAAGATTGAGCGGCCAAAGGGGGGCGATATCTGCCGCCAGCTTTATATCTCCAATCTCGGGGTGGAGGGCGACAGCACGCTTTTTCATTCCATCAACCGGAACAAGGAAGGCTTCGCGGCTGATCTCAAGAACCCCGATGACCTGAAAGCCGTGCGTCAACTCATCGCGAAGGCGGATGTCCTCATTGAGAACTTTCGCCCGGGCGTGATGGAGAAACTCGGGCTTGATTTTGAAGCGGTCCATACGCTCAACCCCCGCCTGGTTTACGGCAGCGTCACCGGCTACGGTCGGAGCGGCCCCTGGAAGGGAAAGCCGGGGCAGGATCTACTCGCCCAGTCCATGTCGGGACTCTGCTGGTTGAGCGGCGACGGCGACGGCGCGCCCGTGGCGATGGGGCTGGCCGTGGCCGACCTGACCGCGAGCGCCCACCTCGTGGAAGGGATTCTCGCCTGTCTGGTGCGCCGGGGTGTCACTGGCGAAGGCGGGCGGGTCGAAGTCAGCCTGATGGAGTCGATCCTCGATTTGCAATTCGAGGTTATCACCACCCACCTGAACGACGGCGGGCAGGAACCTAAGCGTAGTTCGGAGGGCAATGCCCATGCCTATCTTGGCGCGCCTTATGGGATCTATCCGACGGCCGACGGCTACCTGGCATTGGCGATGGGCGCGGTCCCGATGCTCGGCGAACTGCTCGGCTGTCCGGCTCTACTGGAATACTCCGATCCGAAAAGCTGGTTCACCCAACGCGACACGATCAAGCGGATTTTGCAAGACCACTTGGCTGGACAAGGCACGGCGCATTGGCTCGGTATCCTCGAGCCCGCGGATATCTGGTGTGCGGAAGTCCTCTCCTGGGAAAAACTGCGGCAGACCGAAGGCTACCGCGCCCTCGACATGGAGCAGACCATCCGTTGCCCCGGCGGCACGCCGATGCCCACGCTCCGCTGCCCCATCCGCATCGATGGAACGATCTATAAATCTGAAAAAGGCGCGCCGGCCATCGGACAGGACAACGATGTGATCCGTCAAGCCTTTGGACTTTAAAGCGAAGCATTGAAAATTATGAAAAATCCCAACCCTGACTTTGAAAAGCATAAGGAAATTCCGATTTGGAATGCGGAAGACTGGTATTACGAGGACATCGAGATCGGTCGCCGCATCCGCTCGATCCGGCGGACTTTGAGCGAGGGTGAGAGCATGCAATTCAATGCCCTCGTTCTGGACATGCATCCTTATGTAGCCGACGAGCCCTTTGCTCGCGATGAGGGTCTGTTTGGCAAGCGGCTGATTGCCGGGGCGATGGTCTTCAGCGTCGGACTTGGGCTGGTGGCGACTAATTGCCTGAACGCCTTCAGTTACGGCTACGACAAGCTTCGCTTCATCAAGCCCGTCTTTATTGGTGACACCATTTACACGATTAAAACGGATCTGGACAAAAGCCCAAAATACCCAGAGATGGGGCTTTACCGTGCGTCCTATGAAGTCTTCAAGGGGGACGGTGAATTGGTGCTTTATTGTGAGCACCTACAGACTGTAAAGTATCGGGATCCGTCCGCCTGCGGAGCGCCTCCGAAGAAGGACTGATTTTAAATTCCCCGACCCGATCATGCCCCCCAACCCTATTTTTGGAGTTTTCTTACACGCCATCGGCGCGACCTCGGCCGCCTTTTGCTACACGCCTCAAAAAGGTGCGCGCAGTTGGTCCTGGCAGACTTTCTGGCTGGCTCAGGCTTCCGTTTGCTGGCTTGCGCTGCTGCTCCTCGTGGCCTGGTTGACCATACCACAGCTCGGCACGGTGCTGGCGGAGGCACCCCGCACGGCGATGGTCAACGCCTTTTTGCTCGGTATGCTCTACGGGGTGGGCGGTACCGCCTTCGGGCTGGCAATCAAGTATCTTGGATTTTCGCTGACCTATGCGGTGGCTATCGGCATCTCCTGTGTCCTCGGCACACTGCTCCCGCCTATGATTTCGGGACAGTTGACGGAGGTTTTCGGGCGCACTGGATCCGGATGGGTCTTAGCCGGCATTGGGATCGGCACCGTGGGGATCATTTTTTCCGGTTTGGCCGGGCGCCTCAAGGAACTCGATCTGGGTGAAAGCGGCGGCAGTTTCAATTTGGCCAAGGGACTGCCACTGTGCATTCTCGCGGGGGTGCTTTCTGCGGTTTACGGCTTTTCTCTCGCCGCCGGGCAGCCTATCGCCGACACCGCTGCGAAATACGGTGCGGGTTACTTCGAGGGCAACGTCATTTACATTTTTTCCAACACAGGTGCCTTCCTGACCACCGCGCTCTATTGCGGCTGGCTGCACCTGCGGCACAAAACCATGGGCGAGTATTTTGAATTGCCGGCCGGCATGCACCGCGCCCGCCTGCCGCTTAATTTCGGACTGGCCTTGCTCACCGGCTGCCTTTGGTACGGGCAGTTCTTTTTTTATGGTCTCGGCCACGTGCGGATGGGTGACTATAAATTTTCCAGCTGGGGCATCCACATGATTATGTTGGTACTCTTTAGCGCCTGCGTCGGCCTGATCTTCCGCGAATGGAAGGGCTGCCGAAGCCGCACCTGGACGAGTCTGGCCGCCGCGCTGCTGATTCTCGTCGCCGCCGTTCTGGCTCTGGCCTATGGCAGTTACATCGGCGAATCCGCGTCAGGGCACTGAAAACCGTGTCGAATCGGAAGGCCGGCCAAGTTTACATCTGGCAAATCCACATAAATCCTCTTTGAATCAATCAAATCTTAAACACTATGAAACGATATGGAAGCATCATCGGCCTACGGGCCGGGAAAATAGACGAATACAAAAAGCTGCATGCTGCCGTTTGGCCGGACGTGCTGGAACAGATCCGGAACTCGAATATTCGTAATTATTCGATCTTCCTGCGCCAGCTGCCCGATGGGAAATACTACCTGTTCAGCTATTTTGAATACATCGGTGAGGACTTCGGGGCCGACATGGCAGCGATGGCCGAGGATCCGCGCACCCAGGAGTGGTGGGCGGTTTGTAAACCCTGTCAGGAGCCCCTGGTGAATCGCGCCGAAGGTGAATGGTGGAGTGATATGGAAGAAGTCTTCCATGTCGACTGAATGAGCGGGCAGCCAACTGAACACAGATCAAGCAGACGTGAATACACTCAAAGGCATTTTTGTTCCCAATATTGTTCCTTATACGCAAGAGGGCCGCATCAACGAGGATGAGTTGCGACGCATCATCCAGTGGCTGGGCCAGAAGGGGGTGACCGGATTTTATCCCAATGGCAGTATGGGCGAGTTTATTCGACTCTCCTATGAAGAGCGCAAGCAGGTAGTGCGGATCGTCTCCGAGGAAGCCGGGGGACGTCCGATCCTGGCCGGCGCGGCGGAACCGAATGTCGACCTGGTTCTGGAAATGTGCGCCTACTGCGCCGATCTCGGTTGCCGGGCGGTTTCGATCACCGGCCCGTATTACTACAAGTTGACCCAGGAGAGTATCGAGCAGTACTTCCGCGACATCGCGGCCCAGTCGCCGATTGACATCGTGGTCTATAACATTCCGGCCTTCGCCAATGAGATCAGCGTGCCGGTGCTCAAGCGCCTGGCGCTGGATTGTCCGCGGATTATCGGGACGAAGGATACCTCCCGCGACATGCCCCGCTACCAGCAGGTCTTGCACGAAATCAAAAGCCAGCGGCCGGACTTTTCCGTCCTCATCGGATGGGAGGAGCTGCTCTGTCCGGCACTTTTCATGGGCGGCGATGGCGGCACGCTTTCCAGTGCCGGGGTGGTCCCGGAGGTCATCATGAAAATTTACGACAGCGCCCGCGCGGGGGATTGGGCGGCCTCCAAGCAGGCGCAATTCAAATTGCTCGATCTATTCTCGCTCATGGTCAACGCCCCGAATTTTCCCGAGGGTTTTCGTCTGGGCTACCAGCTGCGCGGCTTTGAAACGGGCCGGGCACGCTTTCCGCTCGCCCCCGTCGAAGTCGAGCGAATGGGGGAGATTCGCGGGCGCATGGCCTGTGTGCTGGCCGAATGCGGCTTTCCGGAAGCGGCGGCGGCCTGCCGCGCCGCCACCGCCACCGCAGCGACTGGCGACCAAGACAATCTTTCGCGGATCGACATCGAGTCCATCGTCCGTGATGTCATGCGCTCCTTTTAGTATTATCCTTCGGTCATGTCCCGCCCTCCCTATCCCTGTCTCGGTTTCGTGGAAACGCAGTTCTTCAGCGTCACCGCAGTGGTGGCCGAGGCGATGACCAAAGCTGCCGATGTGAAACTACTGGGACTGGAGCCGAACGGAAGCGAGGGAGTTTTAATTCGCATCGGCGGGCAGGATCCGGCCGCCGTTGGTCTGGCTCTGGAGCGGGCGGAAGCCCTGGCGACGGAGCTCGGCAGCCGCGTCGTCAGCCATGTCATGGCCGCTCCGTCCCCTGAAATTCATTCTTTGAACACCGGTCCGCTCGTGATCAACCCGCTCTACGGAGGACGGGAGGAATTCCAGCCGGGCGATTTTCCTGATAAAAAGCAATCCACTATGAACACCCAGAACCTAGCCATCGGCATCCTCGAAACCCAGGGCCTCACCGCCAGTCTCGCCGCCAGCGACACCATGTTTAAGGCGGCGGACGTCCGCCTCGTCGGCAAAGAGAAAATCGGCGCGGCCTACGTCACCATCATCATCCGGGGCAATGTCTCCGCCGTCAAAGCCGCCATCGAAGCCGGCGCGGAGGCCGCCGCCCCGTTTGGCAAGGTCATCGCCGCCCACGTCATCGCCCGTCCGCACGAAGATCTCAAAGCCTTGCTCCCAAACTGAATACCCTAAAAGCGTATGAAAAAAATCGATACCCATCTGCATCTGCTCTATCCGGACCGTGTATCCTACCCCTGGGTGGATGCCGTCCCGCCTCTGAAGGGCAACTTTCAATTGGAGGATTACAAGAAAGCGTCCGTGGACTGCGGGATCACCGGTGCTGTCTTTATGGAAGTCGACGTGGCGCCCGGGCAAATGGGTGAAGAAGCCCAATGGGTGCAAGAACTGGCCAACGCGGAGGGCAGCGGGATACTGGGCATCATCGCGGCGGCGCGTCCGGAAGCCGACGATTTTGAGGCCCGACTGGACGCCGTATCCGTGCCTTTGCTCCGAGGGGTGCGCCGGGTCTTGCACACGCAAGCGGATGCACTCTCGCAGAGCAGTCGATTCCGGGCGAACTTAAGGCGTCTGCCAGGGCGGGGTTTGAGCTTTGATCTCTGCGTGTTGGCCCGGCAGTTGCCCCTGGCCATCGAACTCGTCGATGCCTGTCCGGAAGTCACTTTCATCCTCGACCACTGCGGCGTGCCCGACATCGCGGGCGGCGCTTTTGAAAGCTGGTCGAACTCGATCGGTCACCTCGCCGGGCGGGACAACGTGCTCTGCAAAATTTCCGGTCTGCCCACCTACTGTGCGCCCGGAGAGACCGGAACCGAAGTCCTGCGCCCCTGGATCGAGCGTGTGATCCAGTGTTTCGGTTGGGACCGTGTGGTCTGGGGCGGCGACTGGCCGGTCTGCACCCTCAACGGCAGCTTGAAAGGCTGGGTGGAGGCACTCGATGCCCTTCTGGCTGAGGAAAGTGAGGCACACCGGGCAGCTCTGTATTCCGACAATACCCGTCGGGTGTATGGCTTGGGGTGAACCCTGGCTTATGTCCGGTTTAAGGTAGTGATCCTTCGAGCCGGATGGGGCGCCTGCGGGCCGGTGACCCGCACTCCGGCGAGTTGACACGGAGCGTGTGCCGCAGGCGCACGATTGCTGGCGGGCTTGGCATGGGTAGCTAAGGCTGCCCCTCCAAATCAGGCACAGTCAATCGGCAGGCCGGAGTCTGCCCCTCCAGATCACGCACAGTGTGGAGGGGGCAACTTCCGGCTTGCCCTTGGACTCTTTAGAACAATGGGATCGGTCAGGGAATCGGCGGCGAAGGGGCCGGGACTGTCCCCTTCGCGACGTCATAAATTGCATCGGCAGAGTGTAGTTTGTCTGGCTGTTGCCGAAGGGTGCCTGGTTTCCGTTGGAAAACGCGTGCCAAAAGGGAACCGCATACATTGCCTCCAGGCTTCGCTCCCCGATCCTGTGGGCATAGAGCCCCACCCCGTTTTCCGCAAGCGCCGCAGCGGTAAGTGAAACAGCCAGCATCGTAAAGTAATGATACACAATGGATTGAGAGTAGTAAATCCCGTCACGACCGAGGGTGTGCCGGAGCTGCCAGATCACCCCGCTGGGGCCGTCTATCGCAGGTTGCATGATTTTGCCGTCACCGAGGGTGATTCCAATTGCGACCAGCGCAGCGTTGTGCCAACTTTGCCAATTTACTGGCCCGCGGTCATGCGACATCAAAAGATGGGCTGCGGGGCGCAGAAGGCCCTACTCAATCCGTGCCCGATCTGCCGGAGTGAGACTGCTGTGAGCGTGGCGGGACTTAGCCCTTCGACCACTGCCCCTCTTTTGCGGCGAGATTATTTGATAGTTTACCAAAGTATTCCTGATTCTCGCCCCTGTAGCGACTAGGACTGATGCCGCTGACCTTGCGAAACTGCTTATTGAAATACTGGGCGTCAGGGATGCCCACGGCAGCACCCACTTCGTAAATGGTCAAGGTGGTGGTGGCCAGAAGTGACTTGGCCCGGTCGATACGCCGATGTAGGAGGTATTGGGTCAGCGTGCTGCCATGCGCCTTCTTGAACTTTCTCGCAATCGTGCTGGGCGAGCATTGGAACCGTTCCGTGAGGAGAGGAATGGAGATGGTCTGGTCGAGGTTTTCATCGACCCATCCGAGTAGTTCCTCCCAGGATACATCGACGCGGCTACGGCTCCCGGCAACTCCGCGGGTGGTTAGATTGTGCAAGGCGAGCAGGAGAGCCTTGAGCCTGAACCTTGCTTCCAACTTCAGGGGCTCGATCGCCTCACCCCGCGATTCATGGCAGCCCTGAAGACGACTGATATGCTGCATCTGTTCACGGTAGAACAGACTGTTGACGCCGAGTTGCAGGCGCCCGGGGAGCGCCAGCGAAGCCGCACCCGGCTCCGGAAGGTCATGATAGTGGATGCACCAATGTTTGCCCGGTTCGTCCGAGGCGATACTGTAAACCGTCCCGCTCTGGATACAGGTGATGTCACCGGGGCGGATTGTGAACTCCTGGGAGTGAATCCGAAGGCGGGCGGGGTAATCATACAAATGCAGGGCATTCGTTGGATTCCGGTAAGTGAAATCGAAAACCGGATTGAGCAAGGGGTAGCAACCGGAGCGGTCGATAATCGGGAGGCCCGTAGCAGAAATTTCAACACTCATTATGCCTGAATAATACCATTAGTGATCAATTTAAACCAATTAAATAATACCACTAAAAATGAAAATATCTGGCTGCGTTTAAAAGGCAAACTGCACTATCTTGGACTGCATGAAGAATACGTCAGGTTCAGATCGACTCGACAAGCTCAGCCCGAATTACGACAAGCGGCCTGTGGTCGAGGTAATCAATGGAGCCGGACGCTGCGTGACAGGTTGGCAGGCCGTTGAGAAACGCCTGAAAGATGCGGTTAAGTCAGCCTACTCGCCCACCAATCGGACTTTCGTGATGACGATTGAATGCTACACCGGAGTGTTTGAGGAAGAAATCACCGAAAAGCTGCGAGCGCTGAATCCGACCCGAATCATCCGGAGTGGCCAGGCCTTTTTACCCGCTAAAGCAATTGAGGAGAAAGTCGCCCCGTTCGATGGAGGAAAGGATCCGGTCTTCGGTCGCATGAACGAGCTGACGATGGATGACTTCATGGATCCGGAGCGTGTGGAACAGCTCGCTGCAGAGGTCTGTCAGATTGAGGATGGCCTTATCATTGTGCTCGGCAACGGAGCGAGCCGTATCCACCCCGGAGACATTTTGGTCTATGCCGATCTTGCACGGTGGGAGGCGCAGCTTCGCATGCGCCGAGATGCAATTTCAAACCTTGGGGTGGAGAACCGAAGTCTAAAATGGAGTCTACAATACAAGCGTGCTTACTTTACGGACTGGCGGATTTGTGACCGACTCAAAAGCGAGCTGATGGCGCGATGGGATTTCGTATTGGACACGAACCAACCCGGCGAGCCCCGCTTAGCCGAAGGCAGTGCGGTGCGGACGGCTCTCCAAGGTGCCACTCGCCGCCCCTTCAGGGTGGTGCCTTTTTTCGATCCCGCGCCTTGGGGCGGACAATGGATGAAAGAGGTCTGTGACCTTGATCCGGAGGCGGTCAATTACGGCTGGTGTTTCGACTGCGTGCCGGAAGAGAACTCGATATTGCTGAAATTCGGGGAATCGATCATGGAACTGCCCTCGATCAACCTCGTCTTTCAAGAGCCATCCGGCCTCCTGGGCGAAAAGGTGCACGCACGCTTTGGTGCCGAATTTCCTATTCGTTTCGATCTACTCGACACAATGGGGGGCGGCAACCTGTCGTTCCAAGTCCACCCGCTCACTGAATATATCCGCGAGCATTTCGGGATGGATTATACACAGGACGAGTCGTATTATCTACTCGATTCCGGAGAGAATGGCATGGTTTATCTTGGAACCAGGGAAGGCGCCAACAAAGACGAAATGATCGCCGACCTCGAAGCCGCGCAGCGTGGGGAGAAGCTCTTTGACGACCATCGATTCATCGAGCGCTGGCCTGCGAAAAAACATGATCATTTTCTCATTCCGGCGGGCACCTGTCATTGCGGTGGCGGTAACACGATGGTGCTAGAGATCAGCGCGACGCCCTATATCTTTACCTTCAAAATGTGGGATTGGGGACGGCTCGGTCTGGATGGTATGCCACGCCCGGTGAATCTCACCCGAGGCGCCGAAAATATCAAATGGGAGCGTTCGTCCGGGTGGGTTCGGGACAACCTGGTCAACCGCATCGAGACGCTCTCCCAAGGCGAGGGCTGGCGCGAGGAGCGCACCGGTTTACACGAACTCGAATTTATCGAAACACGGCGCCATTGGTTCATTAAAACTGTGGCGCATCACACCGGCGGTGGCGTCAACGTGCTGAACCTGGTCGAAGGCCGTGAAGTGATCGTCGAAAGTCCGACCGGTGCCTTTGAGCCTTTCGTGGTTCACTACGCAGAAACCTTTATTGTCCCGGCGGCCGTAGGGGCCTACACGATTCGTCCACACGGCGAATCACTGGGAAAAGAATGTGCAACCGTGAAAGCCTATGTCCGGACATGATGTGCTCGCCACCATCGATCTGGGTGGAACTCGCACCAAGTTCGGCCTTGTGCGGGATGGCGAGCTCCTGGCTGCCGCAGCGGTTGCGGCCAATGCGCAGGGATCACTTGAAGCACACCTATACAAGATCGTCGAACAGCTGCGGGTGATGTGCGCTCGCTTTGGAACGACACTCGAAGAGTGCCGGGGACTTGGTCTGCTCAGCACTGGTCTCGTGAACAACCGTGCAATGCGGGTGCTTACGACCAACGGCAAATACGATGATGCCATTAACTTTGATTTCCCCGGCTGGGCTCGGGCAAGAACCGGCCTTGAGCTGCGCATGGAAAACGACGCCCGTGGTGCACTCATCGGCGAGTGGCGTTTCGGTGCCGGACGCGGCGCAAATAACATCGTCATGGTTACGATCGGCACGGGGATTGGCACGGCAGTTATTTCCGAGGGACGCCCCCTGACCGGGCCGCATTTCTCAGGCGGTAATCTTGGTGGTCATATTATTATTAACTCCGGTGGGCGGAGATGCACCTGTGGCGCAGTGGGTTGCCTGGAGAGCGAAGCGTCTGGATGGGTCCTGCCGTTACTCGTTAAAGAGCACGCGAGCCACGGCGAAAGCAGCCTCAACGGGATGGAGGCAATTGGTTTTACCGAACTCGTGGCGCACGCAGCCGACGGGGACACCTGCGCGGCTGACGTGTGGGCCCACTGCCTTAGAATCTGGGGCGAGGCCCTGGTCTCCTTCATTCATTGTTTCGACCCGGAGCGAATCATTGTCGGTGGCGGCGTCATGAATAATCCCCATCCGGTATTGCACGACTTACGCAAAAGCGTGGCAAATCTGGCCTGGACTGCCGAGGGTCAGGTCGAAATCGTTCAAGCCCAACACCCTGACGAGGCAGGATTGCTCGGGGCCTCAGCACTTTTTTACGCACCGACCATTAAACCCGGCCTAATACACCCCTGAAATAATCCAGCTATGTCTCTTAAAACCCATAAAGCGGCCCTCCATAAGCCTTGGGATCTAGAACCACCCAACCCCAAGCAAAAAGAGCCACCCTACATAAAATCATGAAACCTTGGGCTCCCACTCGTAACCGCCTTCTGGGAGCGTCTGAAAAAATGGTGGCCGGGGGGAGCTAAGGCTTAGGCTTCAGGCCAGAGGAATCAAAGTGTTCCAACTGCGGGTTGCGGAGGTAAAGCCGTCGGGGCCGTCGCTGACCGCGGCGCTCAAGTAAGTGGCCCGCCCGTCTTCGAACACCAGGGAGACGCGCTCGAGGGAGCCGAATTCCGTGTGACCCCCATCAACGGTCGGAACTGTTCTGGAGTAGGCTTTGACCGGATCCGCCAGTTGCCAGTTCAAGCCGTCCTCGGATAAGGCGTGGATGCCAGCCCGCGGCTCGCCGCAGAGGCTGCCGGTCATATCTTTGGCGATGACGTGGTAAATGCCGTCCTGTTTCCAGAGAAAGGGATCTTCCAGTTCGTAGGGTACCTTGGTTGCAAACTCGATCTTTCCGAGGACTTCGTAGGGGCCGCGCACACTTCCTGCCCGCGCCGCGCCGAGCACCATGGGGCCGTGGCGGTTGCCTTCATAAGCCCGCGCTTTGAAGACGAGAAAGACCGATCCATCGGCTTCGATCCAGGGCGCCGCGTTGGAGGTGAGAAAACTGTAAAACGTGCCGGGGCGGGTCGGCATCACGGGTTCCGACTGCCGTTCCCAGGGGCCGTCGAGGCTGGAGGCCAGCGCCACGCCGATCCGTTTGCCGGCTCGCCCGGCGATCACCCTTGGGTCGTCCAGGGCGAGTGCGGCGTCGTTCTCCGGGTGGGCGAAGGGAAAGGTGCTGCCCGTGTAAAACAGTGCGTAGCCGCCCGGACAGGCGACGATGCGGGAGTTATGGGTCATTCGCCCGTCCCACCATTCAGCCCCGCGCGAGGGCAGGATCACCTCGCGAAAATGGTAGGGGCCAGCGGCGGTCGTCGCTTGGGCCATGATGATTTCGGAATGGACGAGCCAACCGGGATGAAAGGGAACTGTTGCGGGCCAGCGCGAGGCGAACATGCGCCAGCTTCCGTCATCGGCCTGAATGATAGAAGGGCACCAGGTCCAATAATCGGGTTGTGAGAGTCCTGTGTGTGGATTCCACGGCAGGTATTCAGCGGATTTGAAAGATGGCGAATCGGACGCGGTCATGGCGATGATAGTGCGGAAGGAGTGCCGATCGATTTATTCCGGCAGCTGAAACTTGTGCCAGACCGAGCGGTTGTGGTAGCGTGCTTCCGGAAAGCTGGGAGTGGCGGAGAGGATCGGCTTTTCGGTGGAGCCAGTGTCGTAGCGGGCGAAAGCGACCTTCAGATCAGTCGGCTTTGCCCCAGGATCGACGCCCAGTTTGGCGTAGGGGATACGAGCGAGCACGGTCCAATAATTCTTTTCCGTGTGGATATCGGTGGTGCTGTCGAGGAAGCTACGATCAGGAATGAGGGCCTCTTCGAATGCCCCATTCTTGATGGACTCGGACGTCCATTTCAAAAAGAGATGCTGGTTCTCCGGGGTGACGTGGCACTCGTAGTAGGTGTCCGGATCGGTCTGAATGAAGATCTCAAACACATCGCCGCTCTCCCAGGTTCTCTGGTTGAAACCGTCGGCCGAGTTGCTGATCGCGCGATCGCCCAGCACGGCGAGAACAAGAAAGCCGTCCGATTCGGCGTAGAGTGCGGCGTGGGCCGGCTCGAACCCGGGTTCGGGGGTCTCCCGCCAGCCCTGTTGAAATCCTTTTGAGACTAAGGCGACGCCGTTGGATGCGTGCTCGGCCTCCAGTTGCGCCATGATTGGATCGAGGCGGTCAGAACTTGTTTTCGTACGCAGCATAGGGTTACAAGCGGTGAATGAAAGGAGGACAACCGGTAAGATCAGTGCCAATCGTGAACTCATGCCAGAGAGAGTGACCTGTTTTGAATATTTTGCAATATAAGTCATTGTTGCAAATAGAATTTTTTTGAAATTTATATTTCCCATA
Source organism: Puniceicoccaceae bacterium (assembly GCA_018402305.1). Classification (GTDB taxonomy): domain Bacteria; phylum Verrucomicrobiota; class Verrucomicrobiia; order Opitutales; family Coraliomargaritaceae; genus Thalassobacterium. The sequence goes on from JAGYJE010000001.1 coordinate 59,877, forward strand.
AGTAAAAGCGGAATATCTACCAGGCGATTCTTTATCGCGATACGGGATCGCTTCGGTCGCTTTAAGAGACCGGCGGACTGCTGTCCGACCACGAGGATTTATGGGCAAGTGAGACCGGCTTGACCGGGCTCCCGGCGAGCGCCCGCTGTATTTGTTGTAACATGGCCTCGACGATCAGGCGACTGCTGGAGGTGATCCAGTCAACGGGGTAGGGTGTTAGAATCGGAGTTTCGATATTGCCGTGGGACACGACTTTAAGCTCTGTTGGCACTGCCACGCCGAGTTCCATTAGTGCGGTCAGGCATCCTCGGGCCGCTGTATGTGGGAACATAAAAAGGCCGTCGGGGAGTTCCTTTTGTTGCCACAGGCGTTTCATTCGCTCATAGCCGAACAACTCCACATTCGCGACTTGTTTTGGCGAACTGGGGCGAATGCACCAACTGGAGCGCGTTTTCAGACCGGCACCCGCGACGGCTGCTTTAAAGATTTCGTAGAAGCGGGAGACGTCCTGCGGGTTTGCGGGCTCTGTGCTTGTCTCCGGGAGGATATTCGAGATCACGGCGATTCGTCGGGCACCCCGCTCTGCGAGTCGGGCGACGGCGCTTTCAACCAAGTCGCGGTATTTGAAGACGACTCGGCCGGGGCATGCGCCGAAGGAGGTGAGGGCAGATACCGGCACCGGTAACTTCAGGAGCGAACTGAGGATCTTTTCCGACGGATGGCTGGTCACCACGCCGTCAATTTCTCGTTTGTCGCAGGCATCCAGTAGATTCTTTGGCAGTGAGTCCGGGTTGGCACGGCTGTCGACCCAGACCTTCAGCTCCGCACCTGTCTTTTCAAGCAGATTCGCTAATTCGACCTGCAAGGAGACGAGGAAGTCCCGGTCGTTGGCAGCGATCGAACCAAAATTCTCGTAGATGCCGATCCGCCGAATCGCAGTGCTCTGATCCAGAACATAAGTGCCCCGGTTCTGCCGCCGATCAATCAGCCCTTCCTTCACCAGTGGATCCAAGCCCAGCTTCACGGTGTTCGGGAAGACCCCCCATGCCGTGGCCAGCGATTTTGTTGATGGGATTTTAGTGCCCGGAATCAACTGGCCGCTTTTGATCAGAGCACGCAAATGGGCTGAGATTTCTCTGGACGCCGGCATCTGCCCCGGAAGGCGCAGGTGGAGGAGTCGGTCGAGGGGAGCTGGCTCAGAGACTGGAGTTTTCTTTGGCATACGCGCTCAGGCTAGAAAGTGGAGAGGGGCTTACAAGCCAAACCTTTCGACCCCGTTCGGGGAGCTTTACCTTCGTGTGCATGAATCCACACCGGGGTTTTAAATGCTGAATCATTATTAAAAAACATAAAAAACAAATTATTGATTGACCCTGAAGAATGAGTCGCATCTTCTCGCTTTGGAAATCAAAACTTATGTCAGTTAATCTGGATATTATTCAAAGGCACCCGCAGAATCCACTTCTATGTGCGTCGCAGCTGGCTCAACTTCCGGGGGGTTGTAACAGCGTCTTTAATTCATCCGTGTTCAAGTTTGGCGGTGCCTATAAGGCCCTACTTCGGGTGGAGCAGCGGAGCGGGTTGCAGAGTCTCCGACTGGCGGATTCGGCCGACGGGTTGAGCTTCACGGTCCACCCCGAGTTTTTATTGACACCGGAAACGGAGGAGCAGGCGCTTTACGAAGAGGCGATTTATGATCCCAGAGTGACCGAGATCGATGGGAAGCATTATATCTGTTATGCCTCCGAGTCTCGTTTCGGGTGCCAAGTCGGATTGGCGGCCACGCATGATTTCAAGAAATTCGAGCGCTTCGGCTGCATCGCGGAAACGCAGAATCGCAATTTGGTGCTCTTTCCTGAGAAGATAAACGGCAAATATTATCGCCTGGACCGCCCGTATCAAGACGGGGCGGGCAATATTTGGATGTGCGAGTCGCCGGACTTGATCCACTGGGGGCGGCCCCGCTGTGTCATCGAGAGCCGCAAGTTCCATTGGGATCGGGGGAAGATCGGTGCCGGTGCGCCTCCCATCAAGACGAAGGAGGGTTGGCTCGTGTTGTATCACGGAACCGTCCATCTCTGTAATGGATTGATTTACCGGATAGGTGCCGCGTTGCTGGATCTTGAGAAACCCTGGATCGTGCGTTCGAGGGCCAAGGCTTGGCTCATGTCGCCGGAGGCACCTTATGAGCGGGTCGGCGACGTGCCCAACGTCTGCTTCCTCAACAGCGCCATTCCTGATTTCGAGCGGGACGAGATGCGCCTTTATTATGGTGCTGCCGATCAGGTTCTGTGCCTCGCCACATGCCGCATCACTGAGTTGATCGAGTTCGCAATGCATGCGTAGATGGCTATGCTAAATCGAGTGAAATTTGAAGCTTCATCACCCTTTTTATGGATGGACACGTCGAATATTTGAAGCCTTTGGAGATGGCACCCGAAAGGTTCAGGTCGGTTTTTTATCAGAATCTGACCACTCATTGGAGCGCATCCAAATAAAACTATTAGAGCGTAAGCAACATGATGATAAGAACTATAATTACTTTCCTGGCCCTCATTTGTGTCGCGCACTCGGCACCTTCGATACGGGTTGAATCGATCCTTGCGGAGACGAAGCCTGAGATTGATGGCGTCCTTGATGAGTCCGTATGGGCTTCTGCCCATTGGTATGGAGGGTTTCATGTTCTCGGATCTGAGAGCAAACCGGATGTTGCTACCGAGTTTGCGGTGAGCTATAATCAGGACTACCTGTTCATCGCGGTGCGTAGCAGCGAGCCGTCCGGTTTGATTAAAGCGCAGGCGATGGAACGCGATTCCCACGGCATCTATCGTGACGACTCGGTGGAGGTCTTCATTGCTCCGGGTGCCCAGCGCGGCGAGTATTATCAATTTCAGGTAAATGCGGTAGGGGTGGTCGGCGACGCGGTCGCTCGGCAGTCCGGAACCGTCAGGGACTCCGCTTGGAGGAGTTATCTCGAGGCCGCAACGGTCCGGGGAGCAGCGGGGTGGGAACTGGAAATGGCGATCCCACTCGCGGATTTGGAGTTGAGCGAGGTGGAAGGGACTGAATGGGGCATCAATATCGCCCGAATCCGTCGGGGTGGCGGGAATGAGCTCCAGACTTTCGTCCCATTGGTCAGTTCCTTTCATCAACCTTCCCAGTTCGCGACGCTGGAACTTCCGGGACTTGGCTTCGAGGAGCGTCGTTTTGAGCTGACGGAGATGTCTTCTTTTTCAGTCTATCGTGAGAACGAGAGGATGCAGGTTCAAAGCAAAGTCAACGTGGACAACCGGAGCACCCGGCTTCAGCCGGTGCTTTTGCAGGTTTACTTTCATGAACGACCGGATTTCAGCCCCGAGGAACGGAGCGATATATTAAATCCCGCATCGAGCCGCAATTATGACTTGAAGCTCGAACTGCCCCGCTTGGGTCGCCAGTACATCGTGCTCGAACTGACGGATCGTCGTGAGCCGGACCGCCCTTTGGTGCGGCGGATTCGAGAGGTGAATCTGACTTTCAATCCCCTGGAAGTCGTCTTGCATGAGCCTGCCTATATGGCATCGATTTTTCCCAGTCAGTCGATTGCCAGCATTGAAGGAATATTGAAGATCGCCTTTTCTGAAACAGAGCTCTCCCGTTTTCAGGGGCGTGTGGCTCTGTGGTCCGATTCAGAAAGCGAAGAGCTTCTTTCAGAGATGACTCTCGATTCATTGACCCCGGAAACGGCTTTCAATTTACCACTGCCCGAGATGGTTGAAGGTGCGTATTCTCTGCGAGTCGATCTTGTCGATGCAGCCAGTGGCGAGCGCTATCATGCCGCTCAAGTCATCCGCAAGTTGGGACCTCCCCCGAGTGGCATTGAATGGCGGATCAGCCGCGAGGGTATTTTACTGCGCGATGGGGAGCCGTTTTTGCCGGTAGGCTGGTTCAGCATCGGCGCTTCCGACATGGCCGCGAATGAGGGCATTTACAACCTTTCCTGGAACTATTGGGGACCGTGGGAGAGTGTGGCCGTTCTGCGTCAACGCCTGGATCAAATACATGCCGCCGGCGGTTATGCGGTTATTTATCCGACTACGGGGAATCAAAGGCCCGAGGCTCTCACCAAGGGGGCGCTGTGGACGGAGGATGAGATTACTCTGCGCGAGCGGGTTCGTGCATTGATGGATCATCCCGGGTTGCTGGCCTGGTATCTGGCCGATGAGCCGGAATACCATAATGTCCTGCCTGAGGCGGTGGCTTATCTGCGTTCGGTTTTAGCGGAAGTGGATCCCTACCATCCCACGATCGTAGTGAACAATACTCTTGGAGCCATCCGCCAGTTTTCAAAAACGGCGGACATTATCGCCCCGGACCCCTATCCCTTTTTCAAGCAGGGTGGAGATTCGCCCGCCATGCCCAAAGTCGGCACTTTCATCGCGGAGGCCTCTGCCGTGGCAGGGTCGGGGCAAACGGTGTGGTCGGTGCCTCAGGCGCACGACACCCGCGATTTCGGTGGATTTGCGGAAAGGGCACCTTACTTCCTTGAGTCGCGGAACATGGTTTGGCAGTCGGTCATCGGCGGAGCGAGAGGCATCGCCTGGTGGTCCTGGCCGCATGTGAATCCCAACGTCGTCGATTCGGTCGTAGGAAATGCCTACCTCGCCAGGGAAATGGACGCGTTGCGAGACTTTGTTTTTGAAGCGGAAGCCGGGGGATTTTCCCTCGCTCCCACCGACTCGGGAGCTATCATGGTATCGCGTCGGGTGCACGATGGCGCCGAAGCCCTTTTCATTGTCAACACCGGCACCACCGGACGCAAGTTTAGCCTGACTGTTCCGTCCTTGGGCGGGCATCGTCTCTTCCTGATGGGCGAGGACAGGGAGGTTGAATTTGCCTCCGACGGCACGGTGGATGTATCTTTGGACAAATACGGCGTGTGGCTTCTCGTTTCCAAGCCGATCGACTTGGAGCCATCGCTCACCGAGGTAAGGCAGACAATCGCTGAAAAGCGAAAGGATCGCTTTCACGCTGGCAATTTGGCGCACGAAAGCACCGGTGCCTTAATTACCGCTTCTTCGCGGGGGCGATACAAGCCGGGGCCTCTCTGGATGCTGGACGGTTTACGAAGTGGCCGCGCCTGGGAGGGAGCCAAATTCGAGGGGGACGATACGGTCACTATCCTCTGGCCTGAGACGCAGCGACTCGGGCGGGTGGTCGTTTATAGCGAAACCGTGGCTGCGGCGGACATTGAGATTTTGGAGCCCGGAAGTGACGTCGATGCCTGGAAACAGGTCGCCCGACTTGAGGTCACTGGTGCGGGCGAAGTGAGCGAGGTGAGCTTTCCCACCACTGAAACCAGCCAACTGCGTTTTCGAATCCGGTCGATTCGGCCCGGATTCGAATCCCACAAAATCTATGAGATCGAAGCCTATGAAAACTAAATGCCTATTGAATCAAAAGAACCTGCTGATTATCGGCCTGAGTCTTTTTTCGAGTCTTTGCCACGCCGAGTCGATACCGGAGCCATCCAGTCACTGGACGATGGACCGAGTCGACGGCAGTGTCCTGCCGGATGAGTCCGGCTATCGTCCGGCACTCGTTCCCGAGCTATCCGGCGGCAAGGATCGATTGACCGGTGAAATCCTGCCGGACTTCACCCCGGAATTCGCGGTTGGCATCAATGGCCAGGCCTTGAAACTGGATGCGGGACAGCAGGGGTATGTGACCCTATCGGGAAGCGGTTCCTTTTCCTTCGCCAATGGGCTGACGCTTTCTGTCTGGGTTCAACCGGCGCAGCGGAGCGCTCGCATGTCGATTCTGTCCTGTGCCGAAGATCGCCCGGATCCTGCCGGAGGCTTTAACCTATTGCACCAGTATGGGCGTATCCGCTTGATTGCGGTGGATGCCACGGGAAAAGCAGTCGCCTTGCAGAGCGAGGCCGAAAGTATTCGTGCGAAGGAGTGGACGCATGTCGCGGCTGTGGTGGATCGTGCTTCGCTACGACTGTTCTTGAACGGCGTCCAGGTTGCAGAGAGCGATTTTCAAGGACCCTTGAGGATGGCGGATACCCCCATGGTGATTGGGAATCATGCGACGATTCAGGGATGGAGGCATGCTCAGTGCCCGGCTTTTGGCGGATTACTCGATGAATTGAAGATTTGGGAGCAAGCACTGAACGAGCAGGAGATCCAGGCCGTTGCGGACGAGGCGTTTTAAGATGGGGGACCGTCCGATGTCTTTGATCTGTCACACACGGCTGGACCTACAAGGCTTGGCTGGTGGAATGTATGAGGCGGTCCGTCCCCTCCTGAGCGAGGGGCAATCAAGGATGAAGCTGGGCCACACGGGTGCGGTCTACGGGGTTTCCGGTATGGAGATGGAGGGTTGGGCGCGGTTTTTGTGGATGCTGGCACCATTGGCTTCAGGCGGGGCGGAGGTTGCGGGAACTGAAAATCTTCCGGTCGGACTTTCGGCTGGGACCGATCCCGACCATCCTGAGTATTGGGGGGAGCCACGGGATTTGGATCAGCGTTTTGTTGAAATGGGCGCGATCGGATTTGCCCTCCGTCTCAAGCCGGACCTCTTGCTGCATGGCCTCGATGTGGCGGCGCGGCAGCGCATTGCGAGATGGTTACAAACAATCAACCATCGTGAATTGCGGGATTGCAATTGGTTATTTTTTCGCGTGCTGGTCAATATCGGCTTAAGAGAGGCCGGATTGCCCTGTGACAACGATATGGTCGAGGCAGATCTTGAAAGAATCGAAAGCTTCTATGTCGGGGAGGGCTGGTATCGGGATGGTGTCGCCGGCGGTTTCGATCACTACAATGGTTTTGCCTTTCATTTCTATGGGCTCCTCTATGCCCACTGGGAGGAGGCGAGGGATCCGGAACGGAGCAAGCGTTTCCGGGCACGAGGGATTCGGTTCGCGCAGGATTTTATCCATTGGTTCGATCCGCTCGGGCCAGTCGTCCCCTATGGCCGCAGCTTGAGCTACCGTTTTGGCATGGCCGCTTTTTGGTCGGCGGTGGCCTTTACCGGTTTGCCTGTTTTTACTCCTGGTGTGATCCGTGGTATTTTAATGCGCCATTTGCGATGGTGGTTCAAACAGCCCATTTTTGATCGATCCGGGATTCTTAGTCTCGGCTATGCCTACGCCAATCTGCAGATGACTGAGAACTACAACGGTCCGGGTTCTCCTTATTGGAGTCTCAAATCGCTGCTCGTCCTTGCCCTGCCGCCGTCTGACCCATTCTGGCAGGCGGCGGAGGAGCCTTTGCCGAAAGCCTCCGCTTATTCGGTCCAGGCGGAGGGGCGATTGTTGTTGAGCCGCAACCCCGACGGACAAGCCATTCTGCTGAATGCCGGCCAGTCTTTCGATTGGGATTGTCGCCACTATGCGGATAAATACCACCGCTTCGCCTATGCTTCCCGACTCGCTTTTTCAGTCAATATCGGCGGCCGTAGCCTGGAGGCAATTTCCCCTGAAAGCGGACTTTGGGTGAGCGAAGATGGCAAACAGTGGTATGGGAGGGAAGTGGAGACCGCATATCAATATGGCGCGAACTGGGTGGCATCAAGCTGGGAGCCCATGCCGGGAGTGAAAATTACCAGCCGTCTGGAGGCATCCCACGCGGGCCATGTGCGCACACACGAGATACAAATGAATCGGAAACTCCACATTGTGGAAGGCGGCTTTGGTTTGCCCCGTGGGTCTGAACCATTAGCCATCGGTCGTGAAGCGACTAAAGGAGTCCCGGCAGCGGGGGATGTTCCCAAATTGATCGGCCTGGCTGAGGTTCGGACCGAAAGAGGATTTTCCATTGTGCGTGACCTGAGCGCCGACACCGGCATCTTGCGATACGGCGAGATGTTCGAACCCTGGCCGAATGGGAATCTTCAACATCCCATGATTGTGATTCCGCTTTTGAGGTCGAGACTTGAGCCTGGCTCTTATCATCTGGTCACGGAAGTCGAACTGTGCTTTCCGGGCTAAGTTCTGAACGGGCCAGCTTAACAGAGACAAAGCGAGACCGGCCGATCAACGGCACGGCTTGAAACGGGCGGGTCCTTTGGCAGGCCGCTGCCTGGATCCAGCGCATACACATCGACGCAGTCACTCTCCTGCAAGGCCACGATGAGCCAGGAGCCACAATTGGAGAAGATGAAGTGACGCGGGCAAGCGCCTTGCAGGCGTAAAAACATAGGCTTTTCCGGAAAGCCTTTCGGATCGAGTGCCCAAAAGGCAATGGAATCGTGTCCACGATTGGATGCTGCCAGAAGGCGCCCTGTCGGATGGACGGCAATTTCGGAGCCACCTGAGGTGCCGTTGAACGTGGCGGGGAGCGACGAACCGATTCGGATCATTGCCTGGTCGTTCTGAGGTTCCAACTGAAGAATAAACACTTCGTTCGAGAGTTCGGTCAGGAGGTAGGCAAGCGGCTTGGACGGGTGCATGGCCACATGCCTGGGTCCACAACCCGGAGGGGCCTGCCACCGCTTTTTTTCTCTTAGTTTGAAGTCAGAGATGTCGTAAAGCAGGACCGCATCGATCCCCAAATCCGGAACCAGGCACTGGCTACCGTTATTTGTCATATGGGCGCCATGCGGATGCGGTTTCAGCTGACGGGTCGGGTGTGGACCCGTTCCGCAGTGGGTGACCGTGGAGACCGGAGGCTGCAAATGACCGTCGGGGGCGAGCGGTAAGAGCGCAACGGTCGAACCCTCGTAATGAGCGACAACCAGCGCGTCGGAAGTGCCGCTTAAATGACAGGGGAGGGAGCCGCCACTCGACACGGCTGCGACCAGCGCGAGTTTTCCGCTGGCTCTGTCGCGGTGAAAATGGGAGATGGTGCCTTCCGCGTGCCCCGCGTGCCCCCGTGTTTCATTGACCGCATAGAGACCGGGCCGGGTCGGGTGTGCCCAAAAGTAAGAGGGGTTCACACTGGGTAGGGCTTGCAAGCGGTCTCCAATTTCGCCGGTCCGGGCGTTGAAAGGAAAGACATTGACGCAAGCAGGGCCTTGTGTGGCCAGCGCGGATGTGCCGACGTAAAGGTAATCGCAAATTGGATGGTGGGTCTCTGGCAACTTTTGCATGTCACTGTTGGCACGTGTAGGAAATTGTGGTCTCAAGGAGGACCAACTCGATTAGTGGCCTCAGAAGTAGCCGCCTTTTTCGGTGATCTCAGTAACAGTTTTGCCTTCTTTTACCCACGAGAAAATCTCTTTTTCGTTTTCTTTAATTTCCTCGGCCCGCACGAGTACCTCATAAGCAATATTGCGCGGCACAACGACAACACCATCGATGTCACAATGAATGATGTCGCCTGGCTTGATAAGTACATCGCCGATTTTGATCGGGATTTGGTAGTGAGTAATCAAACAACGCCCAAGTGAGCCGTTGGGCGTGCGGTGCTTATAATAGACCGGGAAGTCTTTTTCCATGATCTGGTGAGTATCCCGAATGCCCCCATCGATGACGGCCCCTTTGACCCCGAGTCCGACCGCAGTTGCCGTCATTACGCCACCCCAGAGCGTGGCTTTTTCGTCATTTGAAGTGTCCCATGTGACGATGGTATTCTTTGGAAGTTCGGAAATCATCTGGGTGCGATACGTCATCTCGCCTGTGATCTTCACGTTGGGCGCACTTTTAACGGTAAAGGCAAAGCCTGCGACAGTGCGTTCGGGGCGAAGGGGCACGAGGTGGCCGGGCAGCGATTGATCAAGAAGAGCATGCTCCCGGAGCACGTCGCTGATTGCTCCGGTGTAAAGCTGTTCGTAGCGTTCCAACAACTCCTCATCGGAGATTGGCAGTGCTTGAGTGGAAATCGCTTCGCGCTCTGCGATGAGCTTTTCCAGTTTCATCATGCCGACTTCTTTTTTGTAAGCTTCGATGTCGGCGTTGAGTTCATTTTTTTCAGTCATAGTATTGTTCAGCTGTAGTGGATTTTGTGAGTGTCCAGAATGCCCTTCAGGTAGCCAGTGGCGAAGAGCCGCCCAAGCTGTGCATAGCCGTGTGGCTGGTCCTCCTCGCTTGCCATGGAGGGCACGTGGTCGACCCGGATGGCACCGCGAAAGCCAAGCGTATTGTAGTGCTTGAGTATTGCCGCCATATCGGTCGGGCCATTGTCGTGGAAGGTCTCGGTGAAATCCTGCCTGCTGCCTTCCACATCGCGGAAGTGCACGAATACAATGCGCTCGGCGAAGCGGGTTGCCGTGGCGAAGATGTCCTCGCCCATAGCTCGAAAGTTGGCTTGGCAATAGGTGATGCCGTGCGCAGGTGATTTGCTCAGCCCCATTGCTCTTTCAAAGGCATCCGCTGAAGTGAAGATACGTCCGACCCCGCGAAGGGGAGAGACTGGTGGATCGTCGGGGTGCAGCCCCATTTTGACGCCGGCTTCCTCGGCGACGGGAATTACGCATTCTATGAAATATCGATAATTATCCCAAAGTTTTTCTTCGGTGATTTGCAGTTCAGGGGGTACAGGTTCTGAGTCTACCGCAGCGAGTCGAAAGCGGTTGGAGATCGCACCCCCGCGAATGCAAACTTTTGTATCAGTGCGAAACCATCCGATGCTCGCCATGAAATTATAGCACAGGAGGGGAATTTCCAACTTGCCCATATTGCGAAGCATTTGCTGATAACGCGCAATATCTTCTTCTTGGCCGGGAAGCCCCAGCTTAATGCGTTGCATATCAAAGGCATCGCCTTCAAGGCCGTGGAGACGGATGCCTTCACTTTTGAAGCCATCCTTGATTGTGCGCAGTGCAACTAAGTTGTCGGGCGCAGCTAAGCCTGTTAACTCGGGTGCACACTTGCAGATCGCGTGTGTGATGCCTACTTGCTTGGCTAATTGCCACGAGCGATCCGCAGTGGCGGGGAGAAAGTCAGTCAGTATCATGCCTGTTCGATAGGGAAGCTATGGTTGATAACTTATTGACCCTCTTCGTGGATAAGAGCGAATTCAACCTTAGTTTAAGTGAATTGTTTACCAAGGCATGGCGGCATCTTGAAATCTGCGGCCTGGGCCTGTCGCCCACCGCTTTCATGGCCTATCAAAATAACTTTAAGACCGACTGACAGGGGAGGCGGATGTGCCGGACTGGAGCACGCTTCGGTAGCCGATGATCCGGTTTCTTTCCGGAATGCCGAACTCACCGCCGTCAACCATTCTCTTGAGCATGCGTACGGCGTCTCGGATCATTGACGACCTTTCGGCGACAAGGCCGGTTTGTGTCCGTTGGATCACATTTAAATAGGCAAACGCGGGGCGTTCCTCCCGTTTTAACGAGCTGAGCCATTGTACCGGTTCTTCTTCATAAACCAGGATCACATCCGGCTTTTTATCTTTTACATAGGTGAGAAGACCTTCCGGATTAAAGGCTTCCGGCTGCAGAGGTTCGATCCATTCACAGGATGGGTTGCGACGCAGAAAAAGAAGCAGGCTGGCCTCCGGGATGTCCCGGATGATCTGCCGTCGCTTTTCCGAGAGTGCCAGCGCTATGCGACGGTAACCCTTTTGGCAAAGGTGGGAATAGAGCAGCTCGCAATCTTCATAATAGGACCGTTCGACTCGATGCAACCGGGGAAACTGGAGGGTCGAACCGATATCAACTGCAGCGAATTGCGACCAATTCAGCCGAATCTCGGCAACAACACGTGTTGTGACCGGTGCGATTAAAAGTCCTTTGATTCCAATATTCAGAAGCTTTTTTCCGAGGGCTTGCTGTGCTTTCGGGTCAGTGGGAATGAGATAAGGCTCAATCTCACAACCCAACAAATGACAGGCCGCCCGTGCCTCTTCAAAAAATGATAGCAACCAGGGGAGTGTCTGTTCCGCCTCACCGTGAATCGGCTCTTCGCTCAAATAAGCAAAGCATTCATGGGCCGTTCGATTTGGGTTGCGCGATCTGGCTAAAATCCGGCCAATCTCCGAATCGGCCATATAGTTCAGTTTACGCGCGGCGGTCTCCACCCGCTTTCGCGTCGCCACGGGCACCCGTGCGAGTCCGCGAAGTGCCATCGAAACCGTGGCTGGCGATAACCCACACGCGGCGGCTACATCTCGAATGTTGGGATGGTTTTTTTTCAAAATTCAATGGCGTTGAGTTAACAATTAACAAGAAATAGGAGTGACAAGGTTTTATGGGCAAGAGACGCTGTCAACCGAATTTGATTGAGAGCTGACATATGGCTCTTCGGATCGATCCAGTAAAGAATCACCCAACTCAAAAGAACTCAAAACAGTCAATAGTATGCAATCACCTCAAGAACCTTTCCCTTTCCTGCGTGGCTACAATTTCGGTTACCTGTCCAAGGCCCCTTACTACGGAACCGATGCGGCATTCCGTGAAGTGGATGCGATGGCAGATGCCGGTACGGAGTGGGTCTCACTGATGGTCATGCTGATGCAGGAGCGTTTTTATAGCACACGCATCTACCGTGATTTCGATTGGACGCCCGCCGATACCGACTTGGCCAAAATAATTGCTCACATACAAAAACGTGGCATGCGTGTTCTTCTAAAGCCAGTGGTTGACATCCTGGACAGCACCGGGCGCTGCCATATACACTTCCCTGAAAACGAGCAGCAAATTCAAGGCCTTGTCACGGACTATTGGTCGAAATGGTTCGAGAGTCATACAGCGGCCATGTGCCACTATGCGAGACTCTCTAGGGAGTGGGGGGTGGAAGCCTTTACAGTCGGCCAGGAATTGGCGGGGACCGACTTTCAGACCAAGCGTTGGCTGGAAACCATATCTGCGGTCAGGGATGTGTTTTCCGGTTGGCTTTGCACGAACGCTCTAACCAAGAACAAGGATCGGATTGAATTTATTGAATGGGTGCGGGCGCTGGATGCGGTTGGTTTTAGTAACTACACTGGAGTGCCGCTTGACCAGCCCGCGAAAGAGGAGGTGAGGCAGGAAATTTTCAATTCGCTTGAGTCCTGGCGCACCTTCCACAGCCGAGTGCAAATCCCAATTTACTGGGCTGAGTGTGGCTGTCGTTCGGTAGCAAAAGGAGCCAGAGTTCCCTGGGACTACCGGGTTGAAGGTTCTTACGATGGCGATCTTCAAGCAAACTACATCGACGGCTTCCTCTCGGCGTTCAAGGATGAAAAGTGGTGGTCGGGCTTCCAATACTGGAAGTGGGAAGAGCAGCAGGATCGTCCACACTATCACCAAATACACGGAGACACTGGTTTTACCGTTCAGGGGAAGCCTGCGCAATCCGTCCTTTCTCAATGGTGCCAGGCCGAACAAGCCTAGCCGCATAACTTCTTGGACTGACTCAATTGATATAAATGATCTACGTCCCATCCCGGATCCCGGCACCGCTCCTGCCGTCATTCGCCAAAAGATTAGAGAATTGCCCAGGCGTGTGTCCATGGCCACATTCGTCACGCCGAGCTAGGAGCGCCTGCGCTTCATCCGGCAGATGGGCGTGACGGATCTCATATTATGGGGTACGACCTTCCGTTTATGGGGTACGACCTTCCGTTTATGGGGTACGACCTTCCGCTCTGCGAAGGGCCGGGGTGGGAGTCCCGGTTCAGAATTATATCGAAACCATCCGGAATGTTGGCCGCCCCGGTATCCCTGTGCCGGGCTATAATTGGATGCTACCGGGAGTATGAAGGACCAACCTGCACGCACCGCTCCGCGCGGGGACGGCGAGTACCGGATTTGCGCTCAGTGAGGCCACGGAGGCTCCATTCATTCGCGGGAGGCGGTTTACTGAAGAAGAATGCTGCGATTATTATGCATGGATTAATCGCGTTGTTAATCCCTGGTATTAAAGCGCCAGGCCGCCATCAACGGTCAGGCTGCTGCCGGTCACGTAGGCACCGCCTTCGCCCGCTAGAAAAAGGGTGGCCTCAATCAGTTCCCCGGTCTCGGCGATCCGCCCGAGGGGTATTTTTGCCACAACGCCGCGTTCATATTCCAAGTCCGATAAGACTTCCCGGTTGAGATCGGTGCGGATGGCTCCCGGGACCAGGGTGTTTGCAGTGATGCCGTGCGCCCCCAGTTCCAGGGCCATTCCTTTGGTCATCATATTGAGACCGGCTTTTGAGATGGAATAGGTAATGCTATGCGGCTTCGCCCGCTCGGCATGAGTCGAAGAAACGTTGATGATTCTCCCATGGATTTTGCCCGCGATCATTCGCTTCGCCACTGCCTGCGCCAGGAGAAAGGGCCCGCGTAGATTGATGTTCAAGGTCAGATCCAGGGAGGATTCACTGACTTCCAGCAATGGCTGGCGACACTCGATCGCGGCATTATTGATCAGCACATGCACCGCACAGCCGGTTGCTGCCTCAAATGCGTCCAGCAGGCTGTCGTGACCTTGCGCCTGCGCCACGTCCGCCGGTAGCAACACCGCTTGGCCGCCCTCTTCAAGTATCGATTCGAGCACCGCTTGCGCCTCAGCTGCTCCTTTGTGGTAGTTAATGCCCACGGTGGCGCCTGCGGCGGCGAATGCCCTCGCCAGAGCGGCACCGATGCCCCGGGAGGCGCCTGTGATTAAAACGCCGGTCGAGGGTGAAAAACGATGGCCGTGTAGGTTGGATATCTGCGGATTCATTGTTGTAGCTGTGTCGTGGAGATTTCAGTCGATGATGCGTGATGACCGCTGAAAGGAGTCTCCCGTCGGTTGAATTTACATTGGGTGTATCATTCTAGGATGCCCCGTCCTATTAAAGCTAATAAGATGTGAATTGTTTACGAGCCGGTGGGACCTGCTCGGCTTACCATCAACGCCCGTGCCGGGAATGCAAAAAGCTAAGCGCTTGTAAACAATTAACACAACATTTCCTTGGCATTTTGTTTTTTTAGGGATTCTTTAAATGTGACGTCATTAAGACGAATCATGTCACACTCCCCAGACCCACCAACCAATTATGAAAATACACACACTAAAGATCAATCCGCTCGCGTTCGGCTATGCCTCGCTGGCGTTCGTAATGGCAGCTTCAGCCAACGCCTCGCTGCTGATTCAGGAACAATTTAATTATGCGATTGCCGACGGGACTAGCATGGGTGGTGTCGCGGCCACGGGCACCGGATTGCAGGGCAATTATGCGGTTAGAAATAGCGGAGGTTCTTCCACCTATGCGACAACCGGCCTGTCGTTCGGATCGAACTTTTTCGCAACGAGTGGAGGGGCTTTATCAGTCACGACAACAGCTGGTGGAGGTCAATTCTCAATCCTCGGAGTGCAAATGGATGTCACTGCGCAAAGCGGAACTCTTTGGAATAGTCATCTCTTCCGCATTCCAGAACTTGGGGAAGCGGTTGCGTTTGCAAGTGCAATTGGCACTCGTATCAACGACGGTGATACCGTCAATGGTGCGACCAGCGGGGGTGCGAATTCTTACTTCGGCGTCAATGGCAACAACAATGCGTCTCTTGGACCCGCGTCGACTCCGGGTGTGGACATTGCTGGAGGGGCCGGCACGACTGCGAGCTCGGATCCGGTGATGACTTTGAGCGAGAATACGACCTATTTGGCGCTTGCTAAATTCACCAACGTGGGAACTGCCTTGAGCGGGGGCAATCCCGGAGTGGCTTCGCTCTGGGTATTCGATCAAAGTGGTTATGACGCCTGGCGCACGGCGGGCTCTTCCGAAGCAAGCTTGGGGGATCATGCCACCTGGACGATTACGGAGAGTGTGACTTCGGGGACCTATAATTTCAGCAGTTCGGAGTTCCTTCAGTTCTATGTGTTTAATCAGAGTGTTACGGCAGCTATCGATGGCCTGATGGATGAGGTTCGTTGGGGAACCACTCTGGGGTCCGTAGCGATTCCCGAGCCATCGAGCTTTGCGCTGCTCATCGGGGCTCTTGCCGCCACCTGTTTGATTCGCCGGCGCAGGGCCTGATCGTTCAGTCCAGGTTCACTTTTCATCAAGGGCGCATTTTCACTGAGTTGTGAAAATGCGCCCACTGTTCGAAGTCTTCAATGATTTACCATGATCTAACCTTTAACTGACGATACGATTGATTCTCCTGTATCCGATACTTGAGTTTTTATCTATGAAAAAATGTCGCCCGTGCGAATACCGAAGTCCGTCCTTTTAAGGCACCCGTGTGCTATCTAATGCTCCCTGATGGAAGCATTTTTTTACCCGTAAGCCCTAACTTGTGCTTTCCCAGATTTATAGTGACCAGGGAAGAGGGTCTGGATCTTCACCGGAGGTGGATCGAACTTCTTTCGGAAAACGGTGCTGATTTCGCGATCTGCCGTATTTTAAACACCCGACCATGCCCGAGTCCGATCTGATCAAAGTCCTACACGCCATCGTCGGGGCAAAGCAGGTCTATGCCAGCCGCAAGAAGACTGCTTATTACCGCTCTGGCTTCCGCTCGGGACGTGGCGAGGCCTTAGCGGTCGTTTTCCCGAAAACGCTCCTCCAGCAATGGGAAGTTCTGCAGCTTTGCGTTGATCGAGGGTGCGCCATCATCATGCAAGGTGCTAAGACTGGCCTGACCGAGGGGTCATGCCCTAATGGCGACGACTATGGACGCCCCGTCGTCGTTATTAACACCACTCGGCTGAAAAAAATCATTCTGCTTGACAGTGGAAGGCAAGTGCTCGCTTTCCCTGGAGCCACACTTCATGACCTGGAAAAACTGCTCAAACCTCTGGGCCGTGCGCCGCACTCAGTAATAGGATCGACGACTATCGGTGCGACCATCGTAGGCGGTATTGCCAACAACGCGGGGGGTGCTCTCTGCAAGCGCGGTTCGTCCTACACTAGACTCTCGCTATTCGCTAGAGTCGATATGTCCGGGCAGCTTCAGCTCGTCAATCACCTCGGCATCCGAGGCCTCGGCGATAATTCCGAAGAGATCTTCAGTCGGCTTGAAAGTGGCCAGATTGATCCCGACGACCTGGAGGATCTGGACGTGCCCGCATCCGACCGCAGCTATGCGGATCGTGTCCGCGATCTCAAAGCGGGCGTGCCCAACCGCTACAACGCCGACCCCGAGCGACTTTGCGACGTAAGCGGTAGTGCGGGTAAGGTAGCCGCCTTCGCGGTGCGGGTGGACACCTACCCGCTGCCGGAAAAGAAGCAGGTCTTCATTCTCGGCACTGACGATCCGGAGGACTTCACCGAACTTCGCCGTTACATACTTACACATTTCAAGGAGTTGCCGGAGATGTGCGAGTATATGAACCGCGAAATTTTCACTGTGGCAGAGCGCTTCGGCAAAGATGTCTTTCTTTCGATTAAATATATCGGCACACGCCGTCTGCCGATGGCCTACGCGCTCAAATCTGCGGTCGAATACCGTCTCAACAAGCTCAGCTTCCTACCCAAATTTCTGCCTGACCTCATACTCTACCATGCCAGCCGAATTTTCCCACGACACCTCCCGAAGCGCCTGCTCGATTACCGGGATCGCTTCCAACACTACCTGATCCTCAGCATGGCGGACGACGGGATTGATGAAGCAAGAGCGCATCTGAACAGTGAATGGAGCCGGCGCGAAGGCGTGGGTTTTTTCGAGTGCAATGAAAAGGAACAAGAAGCCGCCATGCTCCACCGCTTCGCTGCCGCTGGAGCCGCCATTCGCTATCAGACCGTCAATCAAAAGACGACTGAAGAGGTGCTCGCCTTGGATATTGCTCTCCTCGGCAACGACCTCGATTGGATGGACTCGATCCCTCCTGTGGTCGAAGCCCAGCTTGACCTCGCCCTCGATTATGGCCACTTTATGTGCCACGTCTTCCACCGCGACTACATTTTCAAAAAAGGCACCGATCTCAAGGAGATGAAAGCCAAGCTGCTCGAGCGACTCGACAGCAAAGCTGCCAAATACCCCGCCGAGCACAACGTGGGTCACCTCTACGAAGCCGAATCCCAACTCAAAGCCTTCTACGAGCAACTGGACCCCACCAATACCTTCAATCCAGGGATCGGAAAGACCAGTAAGCATCCGCGAAATATAATGACCTAGCTATTAGCCCGTTGCTATCAAGCATCTTGTTTCTTTAATGATCGGAAGAAGTATGATTGTGATGACTGGGTTTGGTTCGGTGCGGCCAATCATTTGGCTATTTAAACGCTCAGTGCTATTCCGCTGTTTTGAGCGACAGCCTACTTTTTTGCAGAATCAAGCTTAGTTGGATATTGCGTCTAAAAAGGCGTGCAAATCGTTGGCGAGTCTGCTTTGTTCTTCGTGAAAATCGGGATGGTTGGAGCGATGCCAACCGTCCTCCATTATCGGGCGGGCCCGGCGATAAAAATCACCGGTCAGATGGTTGCAAACGTTCGACTCCCAAGCGCGGGCATGCGCAGGCTGTCCGCCGCAAACGCCGTAGATGTGAGTCTGACATTCCTCCCCGGTTACCCACTCGACAAACTCAAGGGCAAGCTCTTTGTTTGAGGAAAACTGGGAAACCGCAATGCCGGCACCGCCAAGGATCGAGCTTGCGCCAGCGAGAGGCGATGGGTGATAAACCAAAGGAAATTGGGCGTATCCGGGACGGCAGTAGTTGGAGTAACCATAGCAGGCCGGTAGAAACGCGATCGGATTTCCTGCCGCCATCCGCTCTAGTATCTGAATGCTTCCTTCTTGTAGGCGTGAACGCCCGCCAGTCAGGGCAAGCATTTCGGCCAACATAGCGCGAGCTGTTCGGTCGTCATGGCCATTGCGAGTCAGTTGATAATACAGTGCCGTTGCAGTCATACGGGAGAATCCCTGGGCAACCACCCCTGTTTGAGCGAGAGCAATCATCTCCTCCCATGAACGCGGTGGCTCACTCAATAGATCGGGACGGCTGGCACTCATCAGGCAGGCCGCGTCAAGAGGCAGTCCCCAGACATGAGCATTGTACTCGTAGCTTGAAAATGATTGACCCAAGCTGGCGCTTTTCCGTTCAAACAGGCTATCTTCGGGGAGGTGTTCATCCAATGGCAAAAACAAACCTTCTTCGGCGGCAGCACCCGTCAGAGGATGATCGAAAACGATAATATCATAATCGTGAGCCAGTTCGGCCAGCGGACCCTCGCCGAAAACTTTGACGGGATGGGTTTCCGTCTGAAAAGTCAGGGAGGCATGGCGGTCGGCGAAGATCTGTCCGGCCGCAGCAAGTGGTGCCAGGCCGCGTGCATGCGCCCAGGTTGTGGCACGCAGGATACTCATTTCACTTGCACCTCCAGTGGATGGTGAGAAGGATTCCCATGCAAGGCGTGTAGCAACCCCCGAAGATAACCCACTGTGTATGCGCGTCCGCGGTATCCCCCCATCGGGTGATAGTATGGTGTCTGGGAGTAGGATTCCTCCGTGCGCCACGGCTCGTCTCCCTCGATCTCTGGCACATGTCCGGGTATCATAACACCACCGAAGCCTACCTCATCAAACGCTTGGATTAGCTTCCAGGCATCGTAATCCGCTTCGTCGATAAACGTCTCGTGAAATTGGGGAATGCGCCCCTTGACCGCTTGAAAATGCACATAGACCAATTGCCTGCGGCTTCCAAAATGCCGGATCGCGTCGAAAACGTCTTCGCCCATTTCAGTCCAGTTTCCGAGGCAGAAGCAGAGCCCGTGGTTAGGGCTCGGATGAATGGAAAGAGCGCGCTCAAATGCCGCTCTGCTCCGTAGAAGGCAGGGGACTCCCCCCAGTGTGGGCACCGGTGGATCATTTGGGTGGGCGGCGAGAGTCACACCTTCTGCCTCCGCAACGGGAAGAATTCGCTCCAGAAACCAAGCATAGTGATCCCAGCATTCCTCCTCGGAAAAGGAGCGCCCTCGAATCAATGGCGCATTCTCCGCTTCAGCCAAAGCAAAACCGGTGCTCGACGCCCCGCCCCGCAAGGGTACATTCAAGTTTGTGCGCCAGACGCCCTGCGGCATCCAGTTGTAGCCGAGCACGGGGATTCCCGCCCGCCCCATATTACGGATCGTTGCGATAAAGTGCTGCACTAAAAGTTCGCGCCCAGTCTCACCGTAGATCATTAGATCGTATGCTTGGATCGGCAGGGTCTCAACCGCAAAAACGCGCAGGCCGTGAGCCTCGGCCTGGTTGCGGAGGGAAACCAGTTCTTTGAAGGACACCTCACCCCCCCCCGGTGCGCGTGGCGAGCGGAAAGTCGTGCCCCAGAGTATCAAGTCGGAGACTCCCATTTGCCGGATGTAACGAAGACGCGCATTTGAAGGTGGCACGAAGGTGGCCATGGCCACGCGCATGGGAAGTGAAGCGATGTGCTCCCTTCTGCAGTGCGCAGTCACTCCTGGATCCGGAACGGGTCGATTGTCGCCATTTGTGGTCGGAAATTTATTTTCGCTCATGTTGCTTACTGGATTTGAACATGTCTTTACCGATAGATTAAGTAAGCGAAAATAAAAGTCGATTCTATGTGAATTGTTAACACACAGGATTGCACAAACCTCAACGTTTCAGTCGCTCATAGCCGATCCGACTCTATGACTCGTCTAAACCAGTGAAACAATTCAAAACACGGATCGGAATCGCACCGAATCACTTCCGCAAAAGGAATCAGCCGGAGTAATTATGGTAGGTGCGTTTTTGGTCGGGGCGATCCACCGCCGCTCTTCGACGAACGGGTGGGGCGCACGGCAGGCGACAGGGGGTGAGATAGAGCGAAGGATTCCGCAATCTCTTCGGTCCATGCCGAAGGATCAAAGGCCCGGGGTTAATTATGCCTTTTGCGGTATTGTCCTGGTGTAACTCCAACCAAACTTTTGAATACTCGACTGAAATGGCTCTGTTCTTGATAGCCGAGCTCCCATGAAATTTCTCCAAGGCTTAGACGGGTTGTCGCGATTAGACGTCGGGCATGATCGATGCGAACACGGTGAATAAAATCGATTAATGCAATTCCTTGGACCTTCTTGAACTGTCGGCTCAGATGATCGGGGTGACACTTTAACTCCTTAGCTATGTTAGAGACCGTAATTTTTTCTGAAAGGCGCTGGTGGATGAGTCTTTCAGCTCGATCAATGAGTGGTGTTAAACGACGGCGAGTCGCCAGAACGGAGGTATCTTTCTGGGGCAGGTAGCGAGTAAGTGGTAAGCTATAGGCATCCAGTAGGGTCGTGCAGACATTGAGGATAACACGCAGCCTTCGAATATACTCCTCGTAATCACTCTGTTCAATTCTAGGCACGGATGCGTAAGCGTCCAGTAGTGGCTTGGCGCGAATGCCCCGGCGTGTGCAATACTTGGTAATACGCTTCACTCCTTCTGTTTCTG
Organism: Puniceicoccaceae bacterium; assembly: GCA_018402305.1. Classification (GTDB taxonomy): domain Bacteria; phylum Verrucomicrobiota; class Verrucomicrobiia; order Opitutales; family Coraliomargaritaceae; genus Thalassobacterium. Next base: position 81,084 of record JAGYJE010000001.1, read on the forward strand.
TGCCACTAAGTACGACCGAGCCGAGATAGAAGACGCCGAGAACCTGTCCATGGAAAAGCAATGGCTCAACAGCATCCGTAATACCCAAATGACAAATACCAGAGAAGCCGGTTGCCCGCGAAGTGGCTTTCCAGTTTGTAACCCGTTTGTTTTTTATGCAGTCTGCGTGCCCCTGTTTATTGCTCTTGGCCAACTGGCAAAATTTGCCCGCGTGAATGCAGAAATGCTCGGGCAGACGTAACTCCGGAATATCGTAGCGGATGCCGCTAAGGTCTTCAAAGCTTATTTTTACCGGGGAAGTTTTTTCTAACCAATCAAGCAAGTCAGCTAGTAGATTTGCGTTTCCATAATTTTCCTCGTGCTCGAGGGAGTTGCGAGGTCTACTCTTCGCAGCAATGCCAGAACTCTTTAATAACAAAGTCATTTAAGCTTAGAAAGGAGGTAATCAGTAGTTTCAGAAGATCATTTTTACAATTCTTGGGCTATTTATCCCTTAAAACTCGGAAATAGTCAATTATAAAATCAGAAATAGACTAACAGGTTTCTTGCTTTGTAGCTTATTATAGGGGTCTTCCGATTCATGTCTCAACTCCACATAACTAAAAAAATGAAAAGCCTAAAATCACTAAAAATTCAGCATACAATCAGTTTCATGGCATTAATAGCTCTAGCACAGTCAGTAAGCGCCCAAGTCGCTATTGATTTTAATAATCAGGCTAGTGGTCAATTGAGCTCACAAGCGGGGCCAACTGGAACTTCTGGTAATTGGGCGGGTTCCTCTTTGACACAAGTGCAAGCCGGGCAGCTCACTTCCACTTATGCCCTTACGCAGTCAGGAACCCAGCAGTTGATCACCTCGACGGCAACCAGTAATTTTGCCGCAGTCAGCTACATCGATCTGTCCACACCACTGACAGGAACGGTGTATCTCAGCTACATCGGGCAACTGCTCGGATCGGATGACCGCTTAGGGCTCACATTGAACAGCACAAGTACCGGCTTCGGTTCGACGAACGTCTTCGATCTTCTAACAGTTGCCACGGCCGGAACCACCTCCACAGTTACCGCAGCTGACGTGCGCGTGCGGAAAACTAGTCCGGGCGGAACGACCTCGAATGTGACTACAGCGTCGGGAACGAACCCCACAACTTTAGCCTCTCCCGGATCTGCAACGTTTTATGTCGTGCGTCTGGATTTTGATGTTTCAGGCACCAATGATCAAGTTAGGCTCTGGGTGAATCCTGATCTTTCTTCGGGGGTTCTTGGAGCAGCCAACTACGATAGCGGGACGATCGCGGGGGATTTGTTAGGAACGGAGCTCTCTACAATTGGCGTAGGGCTTTATGCAACTGGTGGGACAAATGGCTTCATTGATAATGTGCGTTTCAGTACATCTCTCAGTCAGGTCGCTGTGATTCCCGAACCTTCTGCGATGGGTTTGCTCTTGGGGGGAGTCGCTTCCTTTCTTGTTGCACGAAGACGAGCCGTTGCTCGATAAGGCCAGAGGCATTATTCAACAACTGCCAAGGGAGGACGTTGCCTACGATATGATGGGCAGACGGTCTAGATTTTGCAGCCTATTGAACAGGTCTACACACTTCGAGAATGTTCAATTCTCGTGTAGTCCTACAATGATACAAATGCGACCGTTTCGCGTTTGGCTGATTCTGGAACAATGATTCAGTCAATGGTATCAATAGGCTGCAGATTTCTGCTCTAGATTATAGAGGATGCAGTTTAGAACTGCGATCAATCTTCTTCCGTGACCCCGCCCGCAAAAAAAAAATCGTTGAAATACTCTTCTCCAATCCGCGTTCTTGAACTTAAGCCGACGGTGCTTTTCCCGCTTCAAAAAGATGGGCATCTCCGTCAGTTAGCGTGGCTTAAATTCGCCAGTCTGTCCGAGCCTGTTGCCGCAAATATTCACTATAAGGTCAATGGCGTAGCGCAGTTGGATGTTTCCTGTCAGATTCTGCCTGGCGGGAGCCGTGTCGAACTTCTGATTCCCGATCTTTCAGAGGAAGGCGAGGTCGAAGTTGTTGTGGAGGTTGCTGACGGTGCTGTGCTTCATTGGCGCGGGCCCTGGAAGCCCTCGCGGAAATGGAAGGTCTATTCCGTGAAGTCATCCCATTACGATCTCGGTTACGATGGTCGTATCGATGGGATGCAGCTTGAAGCGGCCAATTATCTCGATATCGCTGCACGCCTGTGCACGGACCATGACCAACTCCACGACTGGCACTATCATATCGAACATCTGCGATTCCTGCGTGCGTATGGTCGCGAGCGGGGTGCGGTTGCCTTGGCAGCATTTGTGCGAGACTACATAAAATCGGGCGTCATGACGCTTTCCGGAAACTCAAGTGGCCCGCATTTCCACTGGATGGACTATGAGCAACTGGCTCGCTTTTCATATCCAGCCCGCCGGGAGATGGCCGATCGGCACGGATTGGATCTGCGGGGCATCGCAGTCGTGGATAATCCCAGTGTTTCCTGGGCCGGATACCAGGCGCTTGCTCAAGCCGGATTCCGGTATCTTCTGCGATTTGGACAGAGTTTTCGCTCCTCCGGGGATTCCTTTGCCAATGGACTGCCCGCCGTCGCGTGGATGACTGGCCCGGATGGAAAGAGTCGGATACTGACTGATTTTCACGATACCTACGGTGAGCCGCTGTTCCTCGGGAACGCAGGCAGTTATGGGGCTCCGGAGATTGCCATTGCCTCGGAGCGGCTGTCGGAACGGCTCCAGAAAGTCGAGCGTGGCGAAGTACGGGGTCCTTACCCTTACGATGCCTTAATAATTCCGAATTATGTCGATTGGGAAGTTCCTCACGAGGAGGAGCGTGTGTTAGCACAGTGGCGGCGAAGCTTCGCCTTCCCGGAAATCCATTTTGACAACGCGTTCAAAGGTCTTGAATATATAGAGAAAAATTTCGCTGCGGATATTCCTGTTCTGAACGGCGATACCAATAATAATTCGGGCGATTATACAAGCATCGCGCCGGACTCCCAGGGCATTAAACGCCGCCTAACGAGGTTGCTGCCCTTCTCCGAGGCATTACACGCGGTGGCAGCGCCGCTCGCGCCGGATTCTTTGATTCCAGCTACCGCCCGTTTTGAAGAAAACTATCTCGATCTAGTAGAGTTTGACGAGCATTGCTGGCCAACCATGCTTTCGGTCAGCGAGCAGAATATCTTCAACACAGTGGTGACCAAGGTACATGCACTCGACCGTGTCTTTAGGGAAGTGGAACGCTCCTTGGCCACGACTTCACGACTCCTCCTCGGGGAAACATCGTCCACAACGGGGCGGTTTGCCGTTTTCAATTCTCTCGCGCATGCTCGCAGCGGTATTGCGGAACTCCACTTGCCCGAAGGCTCCAGTGAAAGCGAGTGGCATGTTTTAGAGGAATCAACGGGGTGTCATCTTCCCGGGCAAGTGGACTTTTCCAATGGTAGGCTTCGCTTTGTAGCAACCGTTCCTGCTTTTGGCTATGCTTGCTACCAACTGGTGCCGGGAGGTATGGAAAGCGACGCAGACGAGATGGAAGTTTTTACCGATGGAGACACCCTGATCATCGCCAATCGGTGGCAGGAACTGAGAGTCAGTGCCAGCAGTGGAAAAGTAGTCGGTTGGCGCAGCAGGCAGCTTGATCGTGAGCTTCTAGATCCCGGTTCCTCCTGGGCCATGAATGATTTTATCCGCTGTCATGCTCCTGAATTTTCCTATACGTCCGTTTCTGCAGATCTGTCCCTAAGCCGGATCGGAGAGTCCACGGCGAGTCACGGAGTAAATGGCCCGCTTAGCGCAGAGATTGAAATCGTGACGACCGACGACGCACTCGATGTGCACATCGTAACTCGTCTTCGCCTCTATGCTGCGTTCGACCAGATGGATATTCTAAATGACGTTAAACGGATGGGATTTCTCCACACTGCACGCGAAGACCGCTATCGGGAAAATGTCTTTGTGGCATTCCCTGTGCTCGTTCCCAACGCGAGCTTCCGCGCGGAATACGGGCCGGGCACGTTTGACCCGGCTACCGATTTTGTTCCGTCCTCAAATACAGACTTTATCACGCTCAATCGGTGGATCGAGGTGAGTAATGAAGACTTTGGAGTTACATTTGCACCACATGAGGCTGCTACGGTCCATTGCGGAAGAATCAACTATAACAGCTTTGCCCCGTCCTTTGAAGCTCCCACTTCGCATATCTTCAGTTATGCATGGTCAAATCGCATGGCGGGTCTGACTAAGCTCTCGGCTCCCGAATACCAAGCCTCGCTTAGCTATAGCCTGCGACCACATTCCGGTGGCTGGCGCGGCCAAGCTACGAAGTTTGGCTGGGAAACCGCTGAACCTCTGAGGGTCTTTCCGGCGGGGGTCCACTCGGCTCAGCAATCTTCGTTTCTTGAGGTGGCCGCGCCCAACGTTCAAGTGACAGTCTTAAAGCGGGCCTCTCTTCCCGGAGGGGGGTATATCGTGCGTCTTGTCGAAACCGAAGGCTTGCACGAGACCGGAACTCAGCTCGTCTGCCACTTTGCGCATCCGACCCGCGCAATGAAATGCGATCTGGTGGAGAATGACCTCGAGGAACTGGCTTTGGACGGGAGCACCTTATCGGTTCGCCTGGGCTCCTATGAGATGCTTACGATCCGTCTGCAAGTCGCCAGCGAGTCGTTGCCAGAGGTAATCGGCTTGGGGGCATCCCGTGTGAGCGATTCCAGCCTTGTTCTTGGCTGGTCGGTTAGCGGGGATTTTGAAGCACCGGGCTTCCATATTTTCCGCAGCGAGGTGGTGGAGGAGTATCCTAACTTAGAAACCTTAGTCGGTTATTCCGTCGAAAACAATTTCACCGATGTAGGCCTCAAGCCGGGTACAGACTATTACTACCATGTGGCTGCTGCCACTCCGCAAAACTCCCAAGGTAAGGTGAGCGACTGCGTAATGGTGCGGACTTCACTTGAAAATCAGTCACCTCCCTCGCGCATAGATGATGTCAATGTTATCCCGATTGAGAGCGATCGCCTCTGGCTATACTGGCGGCGGTCTGAAGAACCTGACACCGCGATTTATCGCGTATACCATTCGACCGAACCTGACTTCGATCCCTCGCCCCAAACCCTTGCCGCCGAAATTAAGCCGGATAAATTCCACTATCAGATTTATCCACAGGGAGGAATCCAGCGAGGCGAAACGTGGTATTACCGTGTCCGCCCCGTGGATTATGCTGGCAACGAACAAAATGACTCACTTTGCGTTTCCGGAACGACTCCGCGGGACACCCAACTCTTCGATTCAACTCAATCACCTGTAAAATTATGAGCCTCTTTCTTGCTTCTACTGATATTGAGAATATTTGCCATATCAAGCCCCTAGGACTTTTTGATGGAATTGTAACTAATCCGGATTGCGTGTCTATAACTGGGCGCACTCAACTCGAGGTCGCTCGCGATGTCGCGGCGGTTTCACCTGGTCGTGCTTATTTTATGATTCGTGACGCTTCGCTTGATGCGATGAAAAAAGAGGCCGCACAGCTCATCGAGATCGCTCCGGAAGTGATCGGGATCAAGGTCGCCCTTTCTCCGGATGGAATGCGATTGATTCACTGGTTGTTGCAAGAAAAGGCAACCACCGACATAATGGCTACCTGTATTGCCGAGGCATCTCATGTGGTGCTGGCTTCTGAACTTGGAGTACGGTGGGTCACACCGTGGGGAAGCTTGCGTGCGAAATCAGGCGGCCCATCACGCGAGTCTGTGCTGGTAGAAATGCAATCAAGTTTGGAAAACCTCTCATCAACCACCGAACTGGTAGTCGGTGTGGCCAGCGCGAGCGAGCTGGCTGCTCTCGTCGCTATGCGTATTCGTCATGCGTTTGTTTGGGAAAAAGACGTTGAGCGCATAATCGGCAGTGAATGGACTCGAACGGCGATCAATACATTCCATGACGCATGGGGAAGGGAAGACCAGCGGAATTTAAATGCGTCTCAGTCGGCACCTTGTACTAAAAGCAATGGTTACTAACATGCCACCCTACAATCACCTTGCCGATCTCATCGGGCGCTGTCCACAACTCGAGCCCATGGCTGCCTCAATTCATGAGGCAGCCGATATGTTCGTCGCGTGCTTCCTTCAGGGCGGCAATGCGCTCATCGCGGGAAATGGTGGTAGCGCCGCTGATGCCGACCATTGGTCTGGTGAACTTCTAAAAGGTTTCGAGTCCCGGCGTCCACTAACTGCTAATGAACGAGTCGGTCTACCACCCGAAATGGGCGAACGCCTGCAGCGAGCTGTTCCCTGCATTCCGCTTTCCGGATTCCCGGCACTGCGCACCGCCGTTGCCAATGACATTGATCCGAGTTTGGACTTTGCACAGCTCGTCATGGCTCTTGGGCGTTCCGGAAGTTTGTTCGTGGGCATCTCCACCTCCGGCATGGCAGCGAATGTCTGTAATGCCGCACAGGTTGCGCAGGCGAGGGGACTTAAAGTACTTGGATTAACTGGCAAGTCTGGCGGCAGACTATCGGTTCATTGCGATCTTTGCCTCAAGGTTCCCGAAACCCGCACTCTTCTGGTGCAGGAGCTACACCTTCCCATTTATCACACGATATGCCTGCTGATTGAAGAGCAGCTACTAAACGAGAGGACTGTGTTCCCTTGATAATTTAAGCGGCAATCAGAATATACCGAACATTAAAATAGGTAAATTCATGTGCAAACATTCCAACAATACCAGGAGGCTAATTTCCGGCAGGCAGGCTTCATGCCGTCGTGGTGCTCTTGCTAGTCGTGACTCTGTCGACGGAGGCTTTACCCTTATTGAGCTACTGTCAGTCATCGTGATTGTCAGCGTTCTGTTCGCAATTTTGATTCCCTCCATAGGACGTGTGCTGGCATCTGCACGTGATTCTAAATCCCAGTCAAACCTGCGTGAATGGCATCGAGTCGCCATGCTATATGCCAATGATAATCAGAACCGTTTGCCGCTCGGTTATGATAGGACCTCCAGCCCTCCGGCCCATTGGCCTGTGCCCCTTGGGAAATATCTGGGCTATAATTTTCGGGGTCCCAATCTGGGGCGGAATGACACCATCGGCACTTCGCCCAACCATGAGCCCGACCATAGATATGGGCCCAATTACATTAGTTACGGGATAAATGTCGAAGTGGCTGGAGCGTATTTCAGCACTACCAAAGATCCAGTCACAGCTAACACCCTTTTTCGCATTGATCCACAATCCATTTTGTTTGGCGACAGTAGTGATAGTTGGCACCTGTATCCGGAGCTTAATTTTAGAAACCGGGGCAAAGCCTTTGCTGTATTAGTCGATGGAGCAGTCGTTGTGTTCGAGTCGGATGATTAGGATGCCGACAATCATTCAACAATACACAACCCAACCTCTCTTCACCTGTCGTGTAAGGTGCTTTTCTTTAATGTTTTTCCCGAATAAATGACTCAAACCCAAATCATGAACTTAGTATGAAAAAAGAACATAAAATTGTAACAGTCACTATTATCTTATTAATCCAGTTAGTCTGTAGTGGTGAAGAAAATAAAGTCGACGCATTGAGCGACGGATCCTATCATCTCAACTCTGACGACTTTTTCCCGATCGGAATGTATCACGCAGATAGTATCGCGACATTTTCTGAACTCAAAGCGGCCGGGTTTAACGCCTTGCACGGTTATGGATGGGAGGGGAGGGCCGACTATTGGCTGTCGGATGGAGCTGAATGGCTCGATGCGGCCCATCAACATGGTATGAAGGGCCTGGTTGGCTTTGATCGACGCTGGGTGCAATCGCTTGATTTCGATTCCGTTGGAAAAGTTGTTGAGAAATACAAAGACCATCCTGCCGTTCTGGCATGGCACGTGATGGATGAACCAGCGGTCGGACGTATTCGCCACTGGCCGAAGGACGTAGGGGTGTCCGGGGATGTTTTCATGCCTAAAATGTATGACTATATTTGCAGTTTGGATACTTTGCATCCCATCACAGCAGTCTTCCCTCAGTTTAGAGAGGTGGAGAGTTTCATCCATACCGTGGATATATTTCAAACGACGTATTACCCTATACCCGCAGTTCCAGAGCAAAACTATGTGGGCACTGGATTCCGGGGCTTCGGCAATTTTGCGTCCCGAATACTGCGAGGAAATCAGGTGGAAGGCTACGAAGGCGGCAAGGCCTGGTGGCCCGTTTTACAGATTTATGCGAAGACCGGATATGATTTGCCTACGGAGACGGAACTCAGGGGGATGACCTACTCGGTCATCGCGATGGGCGCGGATGGGGTTTTTTATTGGTCGCTCGTGCAAATGAGGAATGCAACGGGACAGGATGACTTCTTCGAATCGGAACAGTGGCAGAACCTGGCGAAGCTGACCCGTGAAGTGGAAGCACTTCAACCCGTTTTATTGGATCACACTGAGGAGCATTTTGTTCAAGTCGGCTCCATTCGTGCACTTGTGAAAAATCACGGTGACAATACCTATGTGATCCTTGCCAATGTGGAGCGTGAAGCAACCGAGGCATTCATCACAATCCCTGAAGTTGGAAATGGAAAAGCCGAGGTGCTCTTTGGCCGGGGTGAAGCGGTCATGGTGGAAGCGGGGCAGTTACATGTCGCACTTGAAGCCATTGAAAGCAGGGTGTATCGAATCAAAAACCGCTAATCTCCGGTAAGCGATCCTGGGAATAATCTCTGCGTGTTCAAGCTGCAACAACAAAGCTTTTTTAAAATGAGTCAGGAAACTCTAAGTGCAAATACGGCCAAGCCGTTGATTCATATGGGTAGAAGTCATTACGGCGATGGGCGTGACTGGTTCTTGGAGCATCAGTTTGGGCTCTTTATTCACTGGGGACTATATGCGATCGAGGGATGGCAAGAGCAGGATATTTGGCGCCGAGATCGCAAGCGGGAAGAATACGCTGATTTAATGAAGCGGTTCAGTCCGCGGTCGTTTGACCCGGATGCATGGCTTGATTTGGCGGAATCCATCGGAATGAAGTATCTGTGTTTTACCGCAAAGCACCTTGAAGGCTTTTGCCTTTGGGACACCAAATACAGTTCGTTCAAATCGACCAACACTCCCTTTGGTCGGGATATTCTGGCGGAAATTGCAGAGGCCTGTCACCGCCGCAATTTTCCGCTCTGTCTCTACTATTCAATTGTGGACCTACATCATCCCGCCTATCCGCATTGCGGTCGTCGTTGGGAATATGCGTCCTCTCCGGAAGGCGACCGCCCGGATAAGGAAAATTATATGGCCTATCTCAAACTGCAGGTGGAGGAACTCTGTACCAAGTATGGTACGATCCACGGTTTTTGGTGGGATGCGAATCCCGCGGAATGGGAGGATGCGACGATCAATGCAAAAATCAGGGAGCTTCAGCCGGGGATTGTAATTAATAACCGCGGTTTTGACTCCGGGGATTTTGGTACACCTGAGCGGGATTGGGATGTGGAAGATGAATCCACCCAGGTATTTGACCAGCCCGTTGAGGCATGTCAGTCGCTTGGCTCGCAAAGTTGGGGCTATCGGTTCGGCGAGGACTATTATACGGACAAGCATTTAATTCGATCCATTGCCCGAGTACGGGCAAAGGGCGGCAACTATCTGCTGAATACGGGGCCGAATGCCGATGGGCAACTTGGACTTGAAGACACTCGAATACTAGGTGCCATAGGGAAGTGGATGAGAAGTTGTGGCGAAGCGTTTGAGCAGACCCTACCTTGCTCCGGATTAACTGTGAATCCGGACATCGTCATGACGCGTCGAGGCAACATTCTGTATGTGATTCTCTACCGCGAGCCAACAATACGAAGTGTCCCTTTAAAACCCATCGATTGCCTGCCCATGAGCGCCGTGTTGCTCAACACAGGAGCGGAAGTGGATTGTCGACTCGATTTACTACCCTGGGATCACACCGAGGAGACCGCATATTTAAGGATATATAACTTACCGCTGAATGTCCTGAATCAGTCCGTCCCGGTCATCCGACTGGAATTTAATGAGGACTTTGCACGACAAGCAAATGGGGGCCTCCTTGAAGAACGCTAATGGCGCAATGGGTGGATTTGGATAATTGAATGAGTGATTTTAAATAACATGAAAAATAATATATTAATCTGTGCTTTTATTTTACTAACGACAAGTTCTGGTATCGCAGAGCTGGAACAAGCGGTGAATCGGGTAATCCTTGCCCAACCCGTCCAGGAGGTGCCGGAACTCGACGGTATTATCGAGGAGACAATTTGGTCCAGAGCCGAATGGTCACAGGGCTTCACTGTTTTAGGGTCCGGTGAGCCGGCTCAAACGGAGACAGAGTTTGCTGTGAGCTTCGATGCTCAAAACCTGTACGTTGCAATTAGATGCTTCGAACCAAGTATGGACAAACTTTTGATTAATGCGACTGAACGCGGTGACGAGCGACTTTATGAGGATGACGGCATTGAAATTTTCATAGCACCCGGGGGGCAGCGAAACGATTATTATCAATTCCAGCTCAATGCGGCTGGAGTCATCGCGGAGTCAGCCGGCTACCAATCCGGGGTCGTTCGTGATTTGGACTGGGGCAGCCGATTTGAAGCGGCGACGCATCATGAAGCGGATCAGTGGACGGCTGAAATTGTGATTCCATTGGTTGACTTGGAGCTTGGCGCATCGGTAGAGGAAGACTGGGGTGTCAATGTAACACGCGTCCGCTATGCAGGAGGGCCACGGCAGCTCTCATCCTTCGTACCGCTGACGGGTTCGTTTCATCAGCCTGGCCGATTTGCGGCGCTGCGACTGCCGGGTGCTGATTTTAGTCACCTCCGTTGGGAGATTCGCTTCGGAGATACATTTGCCATAATTAAAGAAGAGTCAGGGAAAATAGCTTATACTGAAATCGAGTTACACAATGCGACGAGCGAAGCTTGGAGCATCTTGCTGCAACCCCGGCTGAAGTTGTCCAATGAAGAAGCTGTCGGGAGCTATATTGAAGCTGAACTTGAGGCCGGGCAGACAGGGGCTTTTACGGTAGCCGTGCCTTTTCTGGACAATGGACCGCAGACTTTTGAGGTGAGTGTTAGGGAGAAGGAAGCCCCATCGGATTTGTTGTCCCGCAGTAGTTATGGAGTAGATCTGTTCTATACGCCCCTGCGGCTGCAACTCACCCAACCCGTCTATATGAATGCGATTTTCCCAAGCGAAACAATCAATGCAATAGAGGGCAGGCTTGAGGTGGGTCTGGGAATGGACGCACTGAATGGCATGGAGCTCTTGGTTGAGTTGAGAGAATCTTCCGGATCCAAGCCTGCGCTCGCGCAAGTCGCGGTGGATATCCTCGACCGGAACCCTGCTTTTAGTCTGGAAATTCCTGAGCTTGCTGAGGGCAGCTATCAGTTGATACTTACCTTGCGGGACTCGAAACAGGCCCTTGTCGCGGATATGGCTCGAACGATACGCGTTTTACCTCCCGCACCCAGTGGCGTGGAATGGCGAATCGATGCGGACGGTGTTTTACTCCGAAACGGCGAACCTTTTCTCCCGATAGGCTGGTTTACTCTTACGCCGGATGCACTCGGTGATGCCGCTAGCGATTCAAACTTGGCACTACTTTATTTGGGGCCCTGGTCGACGGAAGCTCAGGTTCTAGAGCGATTGGATCGGATACATGAGCGGGGCGGATATGCGATCATCTACCCGACCGTTAAGAATCAACGTCCTGAAAGCATCACCAAGGAATCGATTACAGAAGAGACTGCCAGCTGGATTCGTGAGCGGGTTCGGGCAATCATGGGGCATCCGGCTTTATTGGGCTGGTATGTCGGTGACGAACCCGAGTTCCATCGTGTCTCGCCAAAGGCGGTTGCTCAGTTAAGAGAGATTATCACGTCCGAAGACCCCTACCATCCGACCATTGTGGTCAACGGTTCGGTCAACGGTATTCGACAGTTTGCCCGCAGTGTTGATATTCTGGCTCCGGATCCGTATCCATTCTTCGCAGCCGGTGGAGTCTCTTCGGCTATGGCTAAGGTCAGTTCTTTAATCTCGGAGGCATCGACTGCCGCCCGCCCCGGGCAGACCGTCTGGGTCGTCCCGCAAGCTCATGATACTCGTCAGTTTAATGGTCTGGGTGAACGTGCTCCCAATTTTCATGAATCCCGTAATATGGTCTGGCAGGCTGTGATTGCGGGTGCGAAGGGGGTTGTCTGGTGGAGCTGGCAACGGGTGTATCCCAACACCACGGACTCAGTGATCGGTAATGCGTATCTGGCACGCGAACTTCGTCGGCTTAAGCCGTATATACTTGCGCCCCTGAGTCACGAATTCATTGCGACGGCAGAGGATCCATCCAATTTTTTCGTATCCTTGCGGCAGGTGGAGGAAGAGATCGCGTTATTTGTGGTCAATACCTCGACTCAGACACAGACGGTACGCTTCGAACTGCCTGCCTACGCAGGTCGGGAACTCATCACAATAGGTGCATCGACCACATTGAAGTTAGACGGCGAGGGACGCGGAGTAGCCACATTTGAGCCGTATGCGACCTATTTGTATTTGAGTGATGCAGAATTAGCCGGAGTCGAAACGATCGCATCCGTTCAGGCGGCGATTGATGCACGAAAAGATGAACTTCGACGTCCGGGGAATCTGGCGTTTGAGGAGAATGGAGTGCAGATCTCCACCTTCACGCAGGGCCGCGGCATGCCGAAACCTTTCTGGATGGCGGATGGCTATCGGTACGGTATGGCTTGGGAAGGTAGTCAATTTACCGGAGAGGATTGGGTACAATTCGCATGGCCGAGCGCTCAGTCATTCAGCCGGGTCGTCATCTGGACCGATTCGATTGCAGATGCCCGTGTTCTTGTTTCCGATGACGGTGAATCCTGGCAACCCGTCGCTGAAATCGAAAACGCACAAGTTTCTACCGTTGAAATAAACTTCGATCACATAGAGGCTCGTTACCTCCAAATTGAAATATTGAAGTTACGTAACGGACAGAGTGCTCCCCGGATCTGGGAGGTTGAAGTGTTTAATTGGAAGGAGCCTCAGCCAACGGGAATCATTCGCGTCGGCGCGGAAGGGCAGGGAAAAACTCTGTGATCTTCATTGGGCGTAGAGCCGTTTGAGAGTCTCCGTTGCTGGTTTCCCGGCAATGGTGAAACCCTGGTCGCCGGCGGGGTCGGTGTAACAGCTGAATCCGAGTAAATCCAGTTTGCTCCACCACGAGCCCAGGTTTGGGGAGAGCTTCCGCATAGGCAGACATTGAGGCCTGAATTCAAAGGTGGAAACGCCATCGCTCGGAGGGTTGACCAGCCCCCGCCAGATTCCGTCGAGCGGCTCGAGAATCGGCTTGAGCATGACCTTCAACCCCGCCTCGCGGGCGGCACGGACCCAGCGGATGACCTCGGCATCGCCGGGGGTGTACACGGGGTCGAGAAAGACCCTCGTGCTGGAATAGGTTTGCATCACATAGGTCACATGCGCCGCGACGCAGTCGATGTTGAGGGCTTTCCTTTTCGGGATTTGGGTGAGCGCCTCATCCGATCCATACCAGCCGCGCGGAGCGGCGAAGCCGAAATTGATGCCGCGCATGTAGGGGATATTTTTCGTTGTCATTGTGGTTTTTCTTTTGGTTTGTCGTTGAAGTATGTGATTTGCGTGGATTCGTCGAAAGCCTTCGATCCATGCCGAATCTCTGGCTGCGACTGGCGAAAGGATGATGGGGTTTGGCCGCTTCGCGACTTAAAGAATTTGGAAAAATGTGCTGCGTCATAAAAACCGAGTGTGTTTGCAATCTCATGGTCGCGAAGTTTTCCGTTCTGGAGTAGTGCGCTGGCACGATCGACCAGATAGGAATGCCTGTATTCTCTGGGACTGATACCGAGCAGCTTGTGAAATCGTTTTCGAAAGCAATCGGTGGTGGTCCTTAGCTGCCGCGACACAGTGGCCTGCCCTCGAAATGGAATCTCTTCAAGTAGGGCACGAGCTTGCGCCAGCCATTCAGCATCGACATCGAGCAGGTTCTCTGGGGCCTCATCCAAAAGTTGTGCGAGGAGGTTTTGTAAGCGGCAAACAGCCTTCAGTGAAGTCCGTGAAGAAGTATATAGGTTTTCGCTGGGCGGCAGGACGGAAGTGATGCGGCGAGCCCATTCATCAATTGGTTGTGCCTGCAGAATGGATGCTTTTGGATTTAAAATCCCTGTTCGAAGCCACTGTTGAAAGACGGATCCGTTGAAAAGAAGGTAAACCTCGGACCAGCCCTCCTCACCCGTCGGCCCGTAGCGATGGGAGATACCAGGCGGTAGGATGAGAGCGTTGCCGCTTCTGAGCTTTTGCTCTGGATGATCTCTTGACTGGTAAAAGCCTTCTCCTGCCAATATATACACGAGGGCAAAATGAGGGAGCGTTCGAAACGCGCTTAGACCATAGCTGGTGGCTAAGTGACCACACGTAGAAACATTGCCGATGGGGCAGTCGACCAGACTTCGATAAACGACTTCATCACGAAAAATCTTTTGTGAGCACATTTTCCGATTCATACAAGAATTTATCCGGTCCGTCAATCGCTTGTAGAGCGGCTACTTGATATGATGGAGTGATGTTAAAAGATCGGGTCATTCTCATTTCAGGGGCTTCCAGCTCATCCGGCGTCGGGTCCGGTGTTGTTGAGGCGGTGCTGGAGGCTGGGGGGCAGCCTATCATCAACGGCCGTGATGCGCGAAAGTTGGATGAGGTCAAAGAGCGCTTCCCGAACGTTGCGACGGTGCTGGGTGATATTTCGATAGCTGCTGATGTGGAGCGGTTGATGACGGAATCGGTCGGCATTTATGGACGGGTCGACGGACTGGTGAATAATGCGGGCATCGGTTTGCACAAAGCACCGCACCTCTGTGAGGAATCTGATTTTGACCGTCTCATAGCGGTCGACTTTCGAGGAACCTGGCTCTTAACGCGGGCCTGGCTGCGCCACATTTTGGATGGGGGTGAAATGGCATCGGCATCGGCGGTTAACATTTCTTCGGTGCACGCGCAGAAAACGATGCCGGGTTACGGCCTTTATTCCGGAGTCAAAGGAGCGGTCGACGCCTTCACCCGTGGACTGGCGGTGCATTACGGTCGAGATGGGGTTCGGTTCAATGGGGTCGCGCCGGGGTATGTGCAGTCTGATCAAAATATGGATCTCCTGCGCAACTGGACGGATTCCCCTGAAGCGTGGGTGGATCATTTGACGCGTAATCATCAAGCGACCTCGGAGGCGATTCACCCGATTGATGTTGGCCGGGTGGTGGCTTTCCTGCTTTCCGATCAGGCTTCTGCGGTGACCGGGCAAACGCTGACGGTTGACGCGGGTAACACGTCGCTGCTCTTCCCACTTGATTTCGTATGATAGCATCACCTCGCATTCGTCGCTTCCGGCTTACTGAAGTCGTTGTTCCTGCTCGTCCCAACGCGGTTAATCATGCGGATCTGGTGCGTCCCTTGCACAAGCTGCCGGTCGCAGGCAAAGATGGATGGAGTGTGCAATTCGATGAAATGGCAAAGCTCATCCTGGAGATGGAACTCAGCAATGGCTTGATCGCTTTGAGTGAATTTTACCGTGGGCACAGTTGGGCAACTGTCGAGGCGGTCGCTCGCCGATTTTTGGGGATGCAGTTGTCGGACATCCCGCTTCAGGCTGTCCCCGTAGCCCGCTGCCGGGAGCACGATGGGTTCGAGCTGGCGATATGGGATGCTTTCGCGAAATCCCACGAGATGAGGCTTTGTGACCTGTTGGGGGGAGCGGTGCGTGAAGCGATCAAGGTGGGTGCCTGGACGGGGCATCGGAAAGTTGAGGAGATCGGGCCGATGGCAGCGGATTTTGCAAGACGCGGCTATGATTGCTGGAAGTTTAAATGCGATCTTGAAGACGATGTGCTTGCATGGTGTGAGGCGGTTGCGACGGCGGCTCCTGATATGTCAGTCATCCTGGACCCCAACGAACGATGGGAGCAGAGTTATGAAGCGGCTCGCCGGCTGCGGGCCTTAAGCGAGGTCGGGAACCTGCTTTGCCTCGAAGACCCGCTGCCTCGCTGGATGCTCCTCGAGTATGGCAACTTACGTCGTCTCGGGTTTGGTGCGATTGCGCTGCATGTTTCACTGCCTTACGTTGAACATGGGCAGCGCGTTAATGACGCGATCCGGGCTCTGCAGGCGCACGCAGTCGATGCATTCAATTTTAATGGGGGAATGGCGGAGTTTAGCCAGATGTGCGGTATCGCGCATGCGGCCAACACGCCTTGTTGGCACGGAAGCGAGGTCGATCTGGGTATCCTGGAGGCGATGTATCTGCATCAGGCAGCCGCTGCGCCAGCCTGCACCTGGCCGAGCGATATCTTTGGGCGCCTCGTGCGCGAGCACGACTTACTGGTCGCTCCGATCGAAATAAAGCCTCCTTTTGCAACGCTTCCGTCCGGACCCGGACTCGGGGTTGAATTGGATCAGGACGCTTTGGCTCACTACAAAATCCAGATCAAGGTCATTGAATGAATAATCCATTTTCCAAAGGTGAACCGGATCGTCACGCGATCTGGGACATGTTGGTAGCCCGCGATATTGCGGCTTTCGCCGCTGCCGATTGGGCTCTCGTTGAGGCTGATTTTGACGCTGACGCCTTTGTCGGTACGGATGCAGCGCAGTGTTGGCAGCCGGACGCCTGGCGAATCAAATATCCCTCCGTCAATAGTTACCGGGCGGCATGGGAGGCCGAGGCGAGAGCGCTCGGGCAGAAGCATGCAGAGCCGGATCTTGGCATGGCGCTTCATCGGCTCACGAGTCTTGCGGACATTGAGATCGTTGGTGATCGTGCCATGGCGCATAAGAAATTAGAGGGTGCGATTGCGCTCAAGGACGGCTCCAGCAGGAAACTTAGTTGGCAGACCCTCTACTATTGCCGAAAGCAGGAAGGGGTCTGGCGCATCACGGGTTTCATTGGATATCTGCCGAATGACAAGAACAAGAAGGCATCCAGTGGCCGGTCAAACGCGGCAAAGGAATTGCCCGCAAGTGCCTCCTTGCATAAGACGGCGGGGCCTTACTCTCCGGTTTTGGTCGTCGATCCGGGGAAGTTAGTCGTTATCTGTGGGCAGGCTGCTTTAAATGAGGAGGGGGAGGTCGTTGGTGACACGATCGAAGCTCAGACGCGGCTTACCCTGGAGAACTGTTTTCGGCAGCTCGCAAGCGCTGGATGCGGACCCGAAGATGTCTTCAAGGTGAATATTTTCATGACGGATCTGGACGAGTGGCCCCGGTTGAACGCGGTTTACCGCGAGATGATGGTAGAGCCCTTTCCCGTGCGGACCGCGGTCCAGGCCGGACTGCTCCTTACGCTAAAGGTTGAGATTGAGATGTGGGCGGTCCGGTCATGATTTGGGATCGATCAACCAGTGAGGAAATTGCTCTAGCGGATCGCAAGCGTGTGGTTGTATTACCACTTGCCGCGACGGAGCAGCATGGCCCCCATCTCCCGCTTGCGACCGATCGTTTGATTGCTGAGGGGATTTGTTCGGAGCTGGAAGCGCGATTGAGCGATCGGATACTCGTCCTTCCATGTCCCCCCGTCGGCTATTCGGCGCACCATCTCGGATTTCCCGGCACCCTTTCAATATCGCATCAACAATTGATCGGTGTTGCTAGCAGCGTGCTCGACTGCGTCCTTGCCAGCGGGTTTGATCGCATCCTTATCTTGAACGCCCATGGCGGCAATATCGCTTTAGGTGGTGTCTTGCTGGAATCGCTCGGGGAAGCACATCCGCAGGCGCGCCTTGTTTTTGCCAGCTGGTGGCAGGCCGCTAATGCTGCGCTACGAGGGCTTGCCGAAACCGGAGCCGGTGGAACCGGCCATGCCTGCGAGTTTGAAACGTCGCTGCTCCTGCACCTGCACCCGGACTGGGTGCGTATAGATAAAATCGCCCGAGGGACCAATAAACCAACCTTTGCCTGGGCCGAAAGTGATATGCTTTCGGGAGGTGCGGCCCGGCTGCAACGCTCGTTTACCGAGATGACCGATAACGGCGTTTTCGGGGACCCAACAACGGCATCGGCTAAAAAAGGGGGAGATATTCTAAATGCCGTCTCCGAGGCATTTGCCATCATTATCAACGATCTATACGAAGCACCATGAAAACGAAATGGAAGGACGATACTGAATTGTTCGCTCGAATGCGAACTGAACTCTACACCGCCGTGGTTGGCGACATTATGGATACACTGGGCTACTTAAACCAGTTTCTGCCACCACAGGTTCAGCCCTTGCGTGCCGATATGCTCATTGCCGGCCGGGCCATGCCTGTGCTGGAAATGGACGATCAGGGAGGCGAGGGACCTGATCGCCAAAGCGCAGTCCTGAAGCAACCCTTTGGTCTCATGTTGCGGGCGCTCGATGATCTGAACACCAATGAAGTCTATATCTGTAGCGGTGCGTCGCCAACCTACGCTCTCTGGGGAGAATTAATGAGTTTGGCAGCCGTGAATCGCGGCGCAACGGGCGCGGTTGTTAATGGCTATTCACGGGATACCCGTGGGATACTCGAACAAAACTTCCCTTGTTTTTCATGGGGCCGGTATGCCCAGGATCAGCGTCCACGGGGTAAAGTGGTGGACTTTCGATGTGGGATTCAATTTGGCACAGTTACGGTTGCGCCCGGTGATATTGTCTTCGGTGATTTGGATGGTGTTTGCATCATCCCACAGGCAATCGAGCGCGAGGTCTGCGCTTTGGCATTGGAGAAAGCGCAAGGCGAGCGACAGGTATTCGAAGCGATTCGCGGCGGAATGAAAGCCCAGGAGTCCTGGGATACTTTTGGAATTATGTAGGCCATAAAAATTTAAGGGCATCCACACGATCCGAGCGGACAAACTGTAAAATACTGTAGGGATGCTGCGCAAGCAGGCGGGGTTTTGCGGGGTGGATGTGCTGGCCTACTGTGTGATGGGGAACCATTTTCATCTTTTGGTGGCGGTGCCGGAGGATGCGGACATCTCGGATGTGGAACTGCTGCGGCGCTACCGCTTGCTCTACTCGGAGAAGGGTTGCCCGCCCTCTTCGGCCAGTCCTGGCGTGCTTGCTAAGCTCCTGGAGGCGAACGAAGCGGAGGGGCAGATGCTGCGGGAAAGGATCCTGGCGCGGATGCACGATCTTTCGGTCTTTATGCGGGAACTGAAGCAGCGCTTTGGCATTTGGTATAACCACCGGCACGGGAATAAGGAGACGATTTGGGCGAAGCGGTTCACAAGTGTTGTGGTGGAGTCGTCACGGGAGGCTTTGAGCACGGTGGCGGCCTACATCGACCTGAATCCGGTGCGGGCGGAACTGGTGGCCGATCCGGAAGATTACGCCTTCAGCAGTTATGGGGCGGCGGTGCGCGGCCGGGGTCCGGCGCGGCGGGGCTACGAGCTGGTCTTTTGCCAGGAAGTGAATTGGGGCACTCTGCTGCCCAGCTATCGGCTGATTCTCAATGGGAAAGGGGCGCGAGCAAGGGGTGCTCGGACAAAGACCGTGGCCGGATCAGCGGGGAGCGACTGGAGCAGGTGCAGGCGGCAGGGGGCAAACTGCCCCTTTCGGATGTCCTTCGTCTGCGAGTGCGCTATTTCAGCGCGGGCACCGCGATCGGCTCGGAAGGATTCATCGCGGATATGGGCGGGCAGTGGAAGCGGCGTCACGGACTGAACCGCAAGCGGGCCGCCTATCCGATGCGCATCGGCGAGTGGGGAGGGTTGAAGAGTTTCCGAAACCTGCAGGTCGATCCGGTCGAGCGAGCGTCTCTGAATTGAGTCGGACGGGTGAGTATCCCGGCGCTTGCGATTTTTGTCTTACTGAATCAGATCCCGGAGCCGCAGAACGACCTTCGGCTTGGCTTCGTAGGGCACCACACCGCAGCCGACGCTGGTGTTGTCGCGTTTCCGCGCGAGGTCGGCGGCGGCTTGGGCCGCGCCGGCGATCTTCCCTAAGGAGCCGTCGAGCAGGAGGGTGGAGGGGAAATTGATTCGGACGTGCACTTCGGGGAAGTCGCGGGCGGTTTCGAGGAAGGCGGCCTGGTCGGTCTCGGAGGGGGCGATGACGTAACCGGGGCCGGTCTCAAAGAGGGGGCGTGCGATGGGCGGGCGTCGCCGCCCACAATGCAGGGCAGTGCCTCGCCGAAGAGGCTGCGGCCATAGGCTAGAAAGTCGGTCAGGAGCGGGGCTTCGATCGTCTTGAATGCGTCGACCGGGAGCAGGGGCGGGCAGGTGCCCGACTCGAAGACGATGGCCCCGAGGCCGGCCAGGCGGATGGCATCGAGGTAGGCCTTCTGGCCTGCCAGAAGATGCCGCAGAGCGGCATCGCGGGACACTTCCCAGGGGCTGCGGCCGATGCAGGCCGCCGCATGCTCGTAGATGCCGGGAGAGAATCGCATCAGGTGAAGAGAATGGTCTTGTTGCCGTAGACGAGGACGCGGTCTTCGAGGTGGTGGCGCAGCCCCCGGGAGAGGACGGTGTTCTCCACGTCCTTGCCGAGTCGCATCATATCCTCGATCGTATCGCTGTGCTGGATACGCACAACGTCCTGCTCGATGATGGGACCCGCATCCAGATCCTCCGTCACGTAGTGGCAGGTGGCACCGATCAGTTTGACGCCGCGCTGGTCGGCCTGGTGGTAGGGCTTCGCCCCGATGAAGGAGGGCAGGAAGCTGTGGTGGATGTTGATCACCCGGTGGCGAAACTTCTGGCAGAGCCAGGAGGGGAAGATCTGCATGTAGCGCGCCAGCACGATGGTGTCGGGCGCGTTGGCCTCGATCAGATCGGCGGTCTTCTGGAAGGCTGCCTGCTTGGCCTCCGGCTCCTTCGGCACGGTAACATGGTGGTAGGGGATGCCATACCACTCGACTAGCTCGCGCAGGGTCTCGTGGTTGGAGATCACGCAGGGGATATCGATCTTCAGGTCGCCCACCTTCCAGCGGTGCAGCAGATAGGCGAGGCAGTGGTCGAACTTGCTCACGAGCAGGACGACGCGTTGGCGCCGCTCGACGTCGGCCATGCGCCAGTCCATCTTCAGTTCGTCGGCGACCTCGCGGAAGCCCGCCTCGAAGGCCTCGGCCGAGACGCCGTCCACGGGCAGCTCGAAACCGTAGCGCATAAAAAAGGTTTGCGTGCGCTTGTCCTCGTATTGGTTCGCTTCGGTGATGTTGGCACCCCGGCCGGCGATGTAATTGGCCACCTTCGCCAGGATGCCCACGTGATCGGGGCAACTGGCGACGAGGCGGAGTTTTTTGGTCTTAGTCTTCATTGAGACGGTTGTAAGAAACGGTGGCGCGGATCTGGGTCTGCACGTGGCGTTCGACAATGGGCTTGCGGGAACCTCCGCCCGCCTCGCCCCAGACGACGGTCACTTCCGTGCCGTCGGCCACGTCCTCGTCGAGCATGGCGAGGGAGAACCAGCAGCGCACGTTCGCGGTGTAGACGGTGTAGGTGGAGAGGCCGACCATCTTGTCGCCGAGGAGCACCTTGTCGAAGGGAAGAATGGAGTAGTAGGCGTTTGGCGTTTCCATGTATTTGTAGCGGTCGCCGTGGCCGAGCTGGCTCTTGAAAACTTCGAGCACGTCCTCGTCGTTCCACCTGAGCCAGAGCTTGCGGCGGTGCGGCTGGTCGGCCATTTTTTCGAGGGCGGCGCGGCCGATGAAGTCGTGATCGAATTTGATGTGCTTGCCGTAACCCAGATCCCAGGGGGTCTGGTAGTAGTCCTCGATCTTGTCGGAGTCGTAGCTGCCACCGAGCGAGGCGCAGGCCTCGAAACCGTTGGCGCTGAGCCACTCGCGGTAGGGCTTCATGGCCTCGCCGGAGTAGATGGCGGGCATGGGGGAGGGAATCCATCCGCTCTCGGGAGAGACGGTGGCGTAGGCGCGGCTGCCGCCCATGACGAGGCCATGCGCGGGACCGACCGCCTGGAGGGCGGCGAGCACGGCCTCGCGGTCTTCGACCGGGCCGTGCAGTTCCAGGCCGCCCATGCGGGACATGTTGTGGTTCAGGGCGCGGACTTTTTTACCCGCGATTTTGAGGTCGCCGAGGTTGAAGAACTTGATCTCGGGGAACGCACCCTCGTGCACGCTCTGGATCAGAGCGAGGGCATTCGGCCCCTGGATCTGGAAGCGGTAGATGAGGCGGGAGCCGTCGTTGCTCACGGTGCGCTCGTCGCGGGTCACCTTGACATCGTAGCCGCCCTTTTCCGCGTTGTAGTGCACCCAGTTGGGGACGGAGGGGCGGCCGACCACGCTGACCTTGTCGTCGGTGTGGCCGAAGAGGATGGCGTCACCGATTACATAGCCGTCCGGGTTGCAGGCCACGATTTGCTTGGCCTTGTCCTTCCCGAAATTTTTGAGGGTGTTGACCATCACGTCGGAGAGCAGGCGTTTGACGTCCGGCCCTTCAAAATAGACATCCGTCATGTGGAAGGACTGGTCAAAGAGGACGACGCTCTTCTGCCAGGCCTCCTGCTCGTCGCGCCAGTTGGAGTACTGTGCGGGGAAGGGGAATTCGTAACCGCCGGTGGGTGAGTGACGGAGCATCTCGATCGGGTTGCCGATGGCTTGGAGTTTGGCTTCGAGGTGGGCGTAGTTTTCTGTGCTCATGGTTGTGTTTGTGTGTATGGTATGTGTTGTGTGTAAGCTTAGACCTTGGTGGGTTGAAATTGGAGACCGGCGCGCGTGCGGGCTTCTTGCGCCCGCCCGCGGATCTGGGTGAGAAATTCGTCGATCATGGCCGGCGGCATGCCGAAATTCATGACGTGCACGCCGGCCGCGCCCACTTCGATCACGCCCTCGGCGATGCCGAAGGCCCAGTCGAGGCTGGCGCGCTGGAAGTCGTCTCGCTCCATGATGGCGTGGAGGGAGGGATCTACATAGACGCCCGGCAGGCGGCAGAGCACCTGGAAGAGTTTCTTGCTCCCGACCAGCGGGAGGGAGGGGATGGTCAGCTTCGGGTCGTCCTCGCGGGCGGCGCGGACTTGCTGGTACCATTCCGCGAAGGTCGGCACGTGGGTGATGGCCTGCGTTTGACAGAAACGGGCGCCCGCCGCGCGTTTGAAGGCGAGGCGCTCCACGCTGATGTCCATCGGGCTGGAGAAAGGGTTGGCCGCGCAGCCGACGAAGGGGACGGTGCCGAGGCGCGATTGCCAATCCTCAAGTTGTTGGTTGGCGAAGTGGATCATCTGCGAGCTGTCCATCGGGAACCAAGTCTGCTGGGCGACCTTACGCTCGTCCTGGGGCAGCCAATCGCCGGTCAGCAGGAGGAAGTTCCGGTAGCCCATGTCCATGGCTTTTTCCACCTCGCCGAGGAAGTCATCCTTGTCGTGGTCGCGTCCGCAGAACTGGATGATAGACTCCACCCCGTGGTCCATGACGACCTTGCCCGTCTCGGTGGAGTGGAGCGAGGGCACCCCGCCGGCGTTGGTCGTGGTGTTGACCGCGTCGACGTGTTCGCGGGTGCGCGCCATGATCTTCTCGACGCGGCTTAGGCCGTCTGGATTGAGCGGCGAGGGGATCTCCAGAGTGACGACAAACTCGCCGCGGCCCATTTTATCCGCCAGCTTGGAACTGGCCGCGATGTGGCGGGTATCGACGAAGTCGTGCGGCAGGCGGGTGGCCTTGTCCTTGCCGTTGACCAGGTTGACATAGCTGGCCGTGTTGAGCAGTTCCTCCTTCGGGGGGAGGTGGATCTTGAGATCCTTCGCGCCGGCCTTTTTCTTTTCGATATTCGTCCAGACGCAATCCAGCTCCGGGATGACTTCGCACTTCCCGTCGAGGGTGCCGCCGCAGGGGCCGTTGCGCAGCCCCTTCGGGCAGTTCATCGGGCAGATCATTTTCGTATGGCTGAGGATGCACTGGCCGCAGGTCTGGCAGCCGAACATCTTTTCCTTCATCCATTTTTCTGCTTTGTATACGAGGCTCATGATTGGCTGGGGTAGGGCTTGGCTGCGGTCAGGGTAAATTATAGCAGAGCTGCATTCTTTATCTTGGATTATAGCGCGAATATGGATTGCATTATCCGGCAATGAATGAGGATACCCGAAAAAGTATACGCCGACAGGCACCTGCGCGCATCGTAGTGCCCCGTGGGCAGGTCCGTGTATTGGAGAGTCACCATGCGATTGACTTCCAGATGGCTCTGGATGCCTGGCCCTTTCATAAAATCTGCTGGGTGGCGATTGGCCTGGGCCACCTTGAAACCGAAGAGCGCAAGGTCGCGATCCAGGCGGGCGACTTCCTTCTGCTGCCGGCAGCCCGGGCACACCGTTTCATCGACAAATTGGGTGAGCCCCTGACCTTGGTCCTACTTTGTATTTCCGAGCAGTATTTGGCCGACAGCCGATCGCAACAGCGGCGTGAGTTGTGGCATCAAACATTAAGCGGTCATGTATTTGGCGAGCCCTATTGCGCCCGGACGGCCTTTCACCAGAACATGATCGTGGCCAACTTCCGACTGGCACTGCGCGAACAGGGCAATCGCGAGCTGGGATGGGAGACGGCTCTGGAGGCGGTGGCCGACCGCTTGTTGCTCGCCTTTGGCCGACAACAGTGCGTGGCCCGTCGAGCGCATCGCCCGGGTAGTTGGCACGCGGTCGAAGGTGCGATTGAATACATTAATACCCATTTGTTTGAATCCTTGCAGATCGAGGCTATGGCGGAGCGCAGCGGGCTCTCGCCCCGCCGCTTTACGGATTTATTCAAGCAGATTACCGGTCAGACCTTCAGCCACTATTTGAATCGCAAGCGCATCGAGTATGCGCGCCATCGCCTCGACGAAACCGGTCACATCCTCTACGCCTGCCACGAATCCGGCTTCAATGACCTGGCTTATTTCTACCGGGTCTTCAAAAAACAAACTGGAATGACACCAGGTGCATATCTAAAAAGTCAACGTCCCCGAACAGCATTGCCAAAGTAGACGTGGCATCCTGCCGAATACCTAGGAAAAAGCATTGACAAATTGCGAATTACATGAAAAATGAAGGCAATGATTGCGAATTACAAAAGAAATCTGCATTTGCCGGAAGCGGGTACGGAGACATTTTTTCTATGGGGCGCACGGCAGGCGGGGAAAAGCTCACTGCTCCGGGCGAGCTATGGTGATTCCTTTAAGTGGGTGGATTTATTGCAGGCGGATCAATTTCGCCGTTACTCCACGCGGCCGGAAAGTTTACGCGAGGAATTGGCGCTCAAACCGAGTCCCTTCGTCGTGGTTGATGAAGTTCAAAAGGTCCCGGCACTTCTTGATGAGATACACTGGCTCCATGAGAACAAGGGGGTGCATTTCGCGCTCTGCGGTTCCAGCGCACGCAAGTTGAAGCGGGGGCACGGCAACTTGTTGGGGGGGCGCGCGATCCGGCATGAGTTGTATGGGCTCTCTGCCTCTGAATTAGGCCGGGATTTCGAATTGAATCGCGCCCTCAACCACGGGCTGTTACCGCGAATTTATCAATCGGGTCGGCCCCGGCCTTTACTCAATGCCTATGTGGCCGAGTATTTGAAAGAGGAGGTCATGGCGGAGGGTCTGGTTCGACAACTGCCGCCCTTTTCCAACTTCCTCAACGCTGCGGGCCTCTGCGATGCGGAACAAATCAACTTCACAAACATTGCGCGAGAACTCGGGGTCTCGCGTGAAACAGTCCGCGGCTACTTCGGCATACTGGAAGACACCTTGATTGCGACCTTGCTGCCGGTCTATCGCAAGCGGGCCAAGCGACGACTTTCGGTAGCGGACAAGTTCTATTTCAACGATGTGGGTGTGGCCAATTTTCTGGCTCGCCGCGGCGACGTATTGCCAGGATCCGATGCCTTTGGGAAGGCATTCGAGAACTGGGTCTTTCATGAGCTGAAAGCCTATAACGCCTATTGCGAGCGCTTCGCGCAATTCAGTTTTTGGCGACTGAGCACGGGGGTGGAAGTGGATTTTATCGTCAACGACATGGCTTGCGCCATCGAGTGCAAAGCCTCCGCCAATGTAAGGAACAGTCACCTCAAAGGCTTGCGCGAGTTAGCCAAAGATTATCCGAATGTGGGACGGCGTATTCTCGTGGGTCTCGACCCGATCAGTCGCCAGACGGAGGACGGTATCGAGGTATTGTCCGTGGCTGATTTTGTGGCGACTCTCTGGTCGGGATTGTTTTGAATGAACTGGCCTCCCGCAGACGCGGGATTGAGAACGCTGGGAGTCAGAGTCTGAGCTAGTGTTTGAAAAAAGTAGATGCGGCATCCTGCCGCATATCTTGAAGATTAGGTGTTAGCGACAAGCCGCGATGTACTACGGCGGATAGCGCAATCGCTCGGGTCTATACCGAAGCACCAACGGCACGATTCCATCGAGTCCTTTACTGTTACTTCTATACGTTTTTTACTTGTAAGTTTAATTCGACGGGTTTTTATGTTTATATTACCTATAAGTAAAATATGGATAATTTGATTAACCGCCCGCTTTATCTGGATCGAGTGCGCCCTTTTATGGGGCGGGACTTGATTAAAGTCTTTGTCGGGCAGCGGCGGGTCGGCAAAAGTTGCTTACTCGAACTGGTGGCCCGTGAGTTGCAGTCGGCGGAGAACGCCCCGAATATCATCCGTATCAACCTCGAACTCCCCGAGTTCACCGAACTGCGCTCGGAAAGGGATTTGCAGGCTTACATCACTGCTCAAAAGGAACCGGGGCACAATCTGCTCTTGATTGATGAGGTGCAGGAAATCGAAGGCTTCGAGCGGGTTTTACGGAGCTTTAACGCCACGGGCGACTTTGATATTTACTGCACCGGAAGCAACGCCTCGTTGCTCTCCCGTGAGCTTTCCACACTTCTCGCAGGCCGCTGCATAGAAATTCCTGTCTTCACGCTGACCTATCCGGAGTACCTCGCTTTTCATGGTCTCGAGGATTCGGACGAGAGCCTGGGGAAGTACCTGCGATTCGGTGGACTGCCTTATTTGCGTCACTTGGATCCAGAAGCGGATGTCCTGACGGACTACCTTCGGAATATTTACCAGGCGATTCTTTATCGCGATGTGGTTTCCCGTCACAACCTGCGCAACTCCAGGTTACTGGAACAGGTGGTTCATTTTCTCGCCGATGCCGTGGGTTCGCCGGTTACGGCTCGGCGCATCAGCGATTTCTTAAAGTCGCAACGAATCAAAACTTCGCCCAAAGTGATCCTCGAGTATCTCGACCATTTGCAAGAGGCTTGTTTTGTCGATCGAGTTCAACGCTACGATATTCGTGGACGGCGTCTGTTTGAAGTGAATGAGAAATTTTACTTTGGTGATCTCGGCCTGCGCAATGCGATCACTGGCTATCGTCCGGGCGACATCGGGCAGCTGCTTGAAAATACCGTGTATCACCACCTCCGTGCCCGTGGTTATCAGGTCCGTGTCGGTCATTTGGGCGGGCGGGAAATTGACTTTATCGCTGAGAAAAAAGCATCCCTTCGTTATTATCAAGTCGCCTACCTGCTTCCCGACGAAGCTACAGTGGAACGTGAATTCGGCAACCTTGCCAAAATCCCCGATGACTATCCGAAGTTTGTCATCAGCATGGATCCGATGGCCGGTGGCGAGCGCCAAGGGATTCAACACCTCCCGCTCCGTCAGTTTCTCCTCGATGATGCTGGGATTTCTTAATAAACGCTCTGCGGCCAGTTGAGAGGTGCCATAGTCGCGGATATAGTTGAATCCCTATAGCTTGAACAAAGTAGACGCGGCATCCTGCCGCTTATCTTGAAAGACCGGGGGCTAGCGACAAGCCGCTATGTACTGCGGCGGATAGCGCAATCGCCCGGGGCCATGCCGAAGCACCAAAGGCACGATTGCATCGAAGCTTTTCCAGAGCGGGCCTTTCAGACGTGAGTCCTTGAGGCCGAGACGCAGGCGGAGGGGTTCGGGGAGATACTCCAGGACGAGCGCCCGCGTGAGCGGAGCCAGCCAGCGCATGTGACGGGGCGCGTCGGGCCGGATGACCGCGCGGGCGACTTCGCCGCAGATGGGATCGCGCCCCAGCAGCTTGCCGTTCAGCATGCCGGTCCAGTAGTTTTGGAAGGCCGACCAGGCTTGGGGCAAATGCGCCGGGTCGAGGCCGAAGTATTGGCCGAAGCGAGCGTTCTCCGCCAGGAATTGGTCCAGTTCATCGGCGCTGAGCGGCGCGACGAAGCGTTGATACTGAATGACGCTGCACTGGATCAATGTGGCCAGGACCCAGAGTTGGGCTTCGGGATCGGCGGCCGAGTATTCGGGCCCCCTCACTTTCCCGTGAGCGTGGGCGACATGGCGACGCACAGCCTCGGCGGCTTCCGCACCGCCGAAGGCGACGGCATAGACGGCGTTCAGTGTATGCCGAAGCCGACTAGTGGGATCGGTGCGAAAGCGGCTGTGCCGCGCCACCCCGGCGGCGACGACCGGGTGGGCGGCTTGGAGGACGGCGGCAGCGGCACCGCCAAGCAGGACGACCCGTTCCCGGTTGATCCGCCACATCATGGATTCCGGTCCGAAGGGGGCGGATGGCTTGTCACTTGTGTTCATCAATGGAGTGGCGAAGCATCCGGTAGGCAGCATGGAGGCGAGTTTCCACGTGGGTCCAGTCCTGCTCGGTCATCTTGCCGTCGCGGCGGGCGTCGCGGTATTCCATCGCTTCGACCCGTATGATTGCGGCAGGCAGTGCGGCGTCCTGTGGAAGCTCCATGAGCCGTTCGGTCAAGGCGGCGATGTCGGCAGCGATGTCGCTTGGTGCTGCGGCTTCCCTGCGTTTGCGCCACCAGCTGAGTTCCAGTTCGGCGGCTTTTTCCACGGAGAACGCGGAGCCCGTGCTGCTTCGGATGACCCCGTAGAATTGTTTCAGGTAATCCAAACAGCGCGGATCATCCGCGTCGTTGCGGAAGTGCATGGCGGCCTGTCCCGCACTGAAGGCCATCCGGGCGCTGTCTTCGGCGGAGAAGCCGAATTGCCCCCGGGCGAGTTCGAGCAGGCTGGAACCAAGGTGTAGCCAGTTTTCGTCGTAATAGTCGCGCCACATCCGAGCCTCCAGCGCGGCGACCGCATCGGGGTCGAAAGCGGCGAGGTCAGGCGCGGACAACTTTCGATCCGCTTGCCCCGGCACCGCATGGGCGAAAGAGGAACCGATAAAGCAAAGCAAAAGGATGAGGGACAGGTGTTTCATCTGTGGGATGGTTTGGGAAAAACACCTTACAGTTCGGTGGGGGAGATAAGCGGCACGGTGGGGAAATAGGTCCGGTAGCGGTCAACATCTGCGGTAACAATTGGACAGGAAAGAACGTGGGCGTGTGCGCCAATGAAGAAATCCGGCAGAGGTGTTTTCTGCGTGCTTGGATTTCCAGAAACACTCCGAGCATCCAGATAACGGGCAAAGGATAGTGCTGCCACTTCCGCCGATTCCCAGGGAAGATCTATCAATGAGACTCCCAAGCCACGAAGCCGCTCCGTCAGACTGGCCGGGTTCATGTCTCCAACTCCCAGCTCCGCTAAAATGACGGGATTTACCAGCGCTTCCCGACTCAAAATACTTTCAGACAGTTGCTTTTTAGCCCAGCCATGAAAACAGGATTTCGGATCAAAACTGTAAATCAGAATACTGGTATCAAATAGTTTCACAACTCACGCGTTTCTTTTCGAAGTTCCTCCCATGAGAGTCGCGGCGTTAAGGCGTACTGTGCCCAACGATCCACCAGCTTGGTACTCGTCATCGCCTGTGCGGTTTCTTGTGGCACTAAACGAAGCAACTCCAGATGCCCGGATTCAATTTCCCGGACTTGGAAGCATTCACCCGGAGAAATCCCCGGCAGAACCACACGTTTTTTTTGATCGGCTATACAAATTTTCATAGTGGGAATATCCCACTATGGATGCACGGAGTCAACGCATAATTGTCAAAGGGTCCGGCGGTCCATCAGCAGGTATGTGGCTCAGTCCCGGCTGCCGAAATGCTCGTCGACTTCGACCGTGCCGTCGTCGTCGGCGTTGCGTTGGATGGTTTTCAGTCTTCCAAACATGGCGCTAAGGTCTTTGAAGCCGCCGATGAGGAACCAGACAGTAGTGATGACCCCGATCACACCGGTGAAGACGAGCTTGAAGAGCCACCAGTTGGCCCACCAGCTGTAACCCTCCAGTTCGAGGTTCTCGCCGCTGCGGCGAGAAAAGACCGCCCCTCTTTGAGTCCTACGACTGCGACGTTCCTGACTTTGGGACCTACATTCATAGAACGGCCTTCTGTTCCTTCGGACCAAGCTTCAGAGACTGGAAACGCGATTTCAGATTCTCTGGAAGAGGCCGATTGCGTTCAACAGTGGTCTCACACAGAATTTGCAAAGTCATGTCTCTGTCAAAGGGATTTCGCACGATTAAGACGCCTTCGTTGAACTCGGCTTCGACATGCTCAAGCTTCCACAATTTCATCTCTTCTCTACTAACATAGAGCCCTGGCAGTTCGTAGTAGCTCAAAAGAAGGGATACCTCGCTCCAGCATGGCCCGCAGAACACTCCCCCAATATTGTCATCCCAGTCGGAGGTATTCACACGTTCGTTAATCCAACCAGAAGGCAGGGCCTTTCCTGCCTTGTCGTGAATCGGGCGGTCAATTCTCGAGACAAACTGTGGCAGGGTTCCTCGGATATTGGCTAAACACCGAATCCAGACCTCATCTCCTGTGGCTCTGAAAAGCTTGAGTAAGGCGAGCCCGGAATGCGTGCAAATACCAGGAGCTGAGTGTTTGTTCTGAGCATTGGCAAAAATGGTACCCGTCGAGTTCAGATTGAGTTTTCCGAATTCCGAAGCCGCCGGAAAGTGATAAGGATAAGGCATCACCCAGGTCGAGAAGAGTGCCCCAGCCACCTTGGCGCGTTCGAGCCAAATACCTTCATTGGTGGCTTCATAGAGGGCAATGAAGGATTCCACAACAGCATAGGACGATTCGCTGTCAGGTGCCATGAGTGCATCGCCAACTCCACCACAGGTTACTCCTTTGGCTACATGATGATGCCAAAAATGTTCACCCATGGCAATGGCAGTTTCTTTGAATTCTGGAAGGTCGAAATACTGAGCACAGTGCCACAGGCCAGCGGGCATAAGTCCGGCACTGGTGGTACCCCCGACTAACACTTTGCCGGAGTCCTGATGGACGAAGTGTCCCATCTGCCCATTTTTCTTCCAAATCTCCGTGACCGTCACTGCACAATCCCTCAGAGCTTCACGCCATTGCTCTGGCACCTCGTGACCATTGTCGGATAACCAGCGCAGCTGGGGAGGAAGGTAAAACATCATGTCTGCATCTCGACGAATTAGATGCCAGGGGTTCGTGTAGGGACGCGAGGTGTCATGAGCAAAGTCTGCTTCCCATTTTCCTGATACCGAACATTTGCCGTAAAAGAGCCCTGAAGGCGATCTGGCATTACTGAAAAACGTCATCAGATTTCTCTTGGCTTTCTGCTGGGCAGTTTCATCGGCCTGCTGAAGTAGGGGCCATGTGGCAATCATGCCTCCGCACCAGCCTGTCTGAAAGTAATAGGGTGAACTTTTTTCGGATGTGGCAAAAAGTCCAAGTTCTTCGTCCCAAAAATCACGATGGTAATGAGCTACCACTTCGGAGACTGCCTCGCTGAAGGGAATATCGCATGCTGGGGGATCGGAAAGCGGAAAATGCTTGGCCATGATCGCTTGAATCCAGAGAAAAAACTCGGGCAGGTTCTTGACCTGACAAGACTCGACCTTCCATGCCGTTTTTGAATCTCTTTCCCAATGTGGCATTGGGTCTGGCGACTCCACTTGGAACATTGGTAAACGGTAGACTGGCGATGGCCTCACGCCAAGACGCTCCAACCGGATCGTCAATTCCGTGTGGGATTCGTTTTCTTCCACCGCCAGTAACATGCCTCCATCTTCATAACCCTGCGTGGCTATGACGGCCCATGCACACAGCGAGAGTGGGTCATAAACCGCCACTAAGGGAATGCTCACATCTCCTGAGAGCTGATAGATGCCGCCAGATCCACGAGTCGCCAGTCGCGGAACGTCATTCACGATGGGCTCCATCTCTGCTGAGGCAAGGTCTTCTGGCGCCCTTGGGGAGTAGGGAAGTCGAAAGCTCGCGAATCGATTCCCAGCATATACTGAACCTGGCAAGAGAACATACTGATCCCCGCTGAGTTCACTCAGGCACCATTGCACTCGCTCTACCCTCTCCGGCACCTCGCTCAAAGCCGCTTCTTTAGAACTCATTGTTACGCTTCTTTGCTTACAGTCAATGTCCAACCACTTTCACTATGTTCTAAATCGATATCCTGAGAAAACCTAGCCCAGCAAAGTGTTCGCTTTTCGCACAAAGGATGCTTTTGGCATGTTGGGACTGTTTCAAGAATTGGATCCGGGTCCTCAGGCTCGCCTATCAGCCAGATCTGGCAAAAGCGATTCTGCCCTTTGAGTTCCTCTTGCTGGACTTTCACTTTCCATGAGAGCCTATTCTTATCCTGCGTAAGCGAGGGAATGCACTGAACGTCTATACTGAAATGGAACAGCGCGATATCTCTCCCTCCTTCGAGTTGAAGATGCAGCCGACTCCAGTCTCCCTCACGGACAGTTTCCTGCGTTACCTTGCCGGAGAACTCCACGATGTCCCAGCCATCTCCCAATTCCTGCCAATCTCGGACGATACGGGGCATTTGCCGCAGGATTACCAAACGGAGCGCTTCCTGTAGACTGTAAGTCTGACCCAACACGGGTGGGTTGGTGGAATCCGTCAGTGCATTGTGCAGATAGGCGTGGTGTTTGTCCCGGGCCGGATGGTATCGCTCAATGTCCCCTTCTCGGGTTTGCCATCGCAGAAAGCCCCAATTCTTCTTCTCTCCACAGAAAGCAATGGGCATGCTTTGCCAAGAAAGCCCCCACTGAGGATGATCCGAGTGCGGCATGATCGGAAAGCGGCTCAGACTACCGATGCGGAAGTCATTCTCGACATGAGCAGTCGCTTTCGCCCCGCCATAGCAGAAAGTTGTGAAATTGTTCTTCGCTGGAGGAGCTGCCTTCGCCAAATCGTGCCACCCGTGACGGAAAAAGAAGTCTCCAAAACTGAACATCCGTAGATGGGGCGTCTGCTCCGGATTGTGAATCGTGTCGCTCCAGTCTTTGGCTGGTCTCACCAGGTTTCGAAAAGGCGCATTTGGAATCAAGTGCGTAAAGGCATAGCTGCGGATTGCGGGAACTCGGGGGCCTCCGGTATATGCATCATCAATCGCCAGCAAGTCATGAAATAGATCGGTATAAAGCCGTCGCAGATCTTCTGGAAGCTGTCGGGCGATGAGCAACAGGCAGGACAGCTCGTTCAGCATGATGGTCGAATATGGATCACTCAAATGCTCCCCCCAGCCCCAAGGGCTGGTCTTCCAATACTCGCCACTCTCTTGCATGACGGACAGAAGCTTTGCGCCGGGCTCGCGTTGCAAAATCTCCTTGAGCAACCAAGAACAGACCAAATCACCCAAGAATTTGTTTGGGTAAAATGCGGTAGCGTGCGCGACCTGTCGGTCAAACCAAACATCAAGTGCTTCGAACATTCCTCGAAGACATTTGCTGTCGCGTTCACTTAGTCCTTCATAATAGCCCTTTTGGAGAACAATTAAGTTTAACCCAATGAAAAATGCAGCATTGGTATCATAGATGTGCGGTTCTTCATGGTACCACCGAAAACATCCGAAAAACTCGGACTCCTCATCCCGATCCTGTAAACTCGCAAGACCTTCCAAAACTGGGGAAAGGAATTCATCAACCTTGCCTATCGCAGAGAGAGCCACCAGACGAGAGGCAGCGTCTGGCCCAGGGTGTGTTACTGAACCCTCCGATACGCTAGGTGTGTGACCCGGGCAGTTCTGGGACCAAAGGCCTACAGAATGGCTATACCCCGCTTTTGATTCTAATAACATTGATTTCATAACCTGAATTGGTTTTACTGGGTCTTACTGTGTTGGGTTGAGGTACTGCCAGCGAGTAGTATTATTTTTAGTTACATCCTCCTGCTTCATTGTGAGTATAATTTTGTCATAAGAATTTTTTTCAGAAGTCCCCTTTACTGAATCAGGTGAAATGCCCCTGCTTCGGGAATGAAGCTGACATCGCCCATATAACCTCCCATCGGATCGTTGACCGGCAAGGCGCCTGTCATAGCTAGCGTTTTCGACCAAACCAATTCGTCGGTAGCCCAGTCTATCACAGATTGAGCCTTTAAGCGACCGAAGCTCAACTGATCTCTTGCCATCCAAAATGAGTCTGCTTTTAATTGTCGGTCAGTCCCGGCTGCCGAAATGTTCGTCGGCTTCGACCGTGCCGTCGTCTTCGGCGTCTCTCTGGATGGTTTTCAGGCGTTTAAACATGGCTCCGAGGTCTTTGAAGCCGCCGATGAGGAACCAGACGGTGGTGATGACGCCGATCACACCGGTGAAGACGAGTTTGAAGAGCCACCAGTTGGCCCACCAGCTGTCCGGCCATTTGTAGAAGAGCTGCCAGAGGCAGATGATGATGAAGGTGAAGAAGAAGAAGAGCACCCAGCCGATCTTAAACCAATAGATCAGTTTGTCGCCTTTGGTGAATTCGGCGGTGAAGGCGAGGGCGCGCCAGCCGCGAACTGGAGGAGCGATATGATCGGCACCTTCAGGTGTTTTGGCCTGAAACTCACCGCGGTGAAGAAGGCGGTCCATATTCAACTGAGGATCCGGAGATAGGAGAGAGCCGAGTATATAGGCGAGGGTGGCGGATAGGGAGGCGAGGAAGGCCATTTGCACCCCGTTGAGCCAGAATTTTTCCGGCAGATCCTGAATCCAGGCGATGTTCGTGTAGGTGGCCTGCAGGTAGGGCGTCAGGTTGGGCCAGATGAAGTTGATCATGAAAATACCACCCACGGCCAGCACGCTGCCGACGATCATGGCCAACCAGGCACCAGTCACCGTGCCGCGTTTCCAGTAGAGCCCGCCAATGAGGACGGCACCCGCGCCGCCGGTGAAGATGGCCCCGGTGGCTTGGAAATACATCAGGATATATTCCTTGAGCGGAAAGATCATACTGAAGACCCAGGCAAAAATGGCCACCCCGACGATGGAGCCCTTGAGCATTTTGAGGTGTCTTTCCGGGGAGAGCCGATGTTCTTTGCCCCGCAGTTGGCGAATGGGCGAATAGACATCCTGCACGAAAATGCTGCCCCAGGAGTGCAGGTAGGTGGTGTCGGTGCTGATCGAGGCCATCAGCATGACGGCGGCGAGCAAACCCATGACACCGATCGGAAGCACTTCCGCGAGGGCGACTGCGGTGGTCATCTGCTTGGCGATCTGCGCGTCTCCGATCTCCGCCAGTTTAGCTTCGGTCGCCAGAGTGGCGGCTTCATGAATCGGGGCGTTCATCAGTACGTAAGCGGAGATCGCGGCCAGAGGGATGAGCAGATAAGTCACCCCGGATCGGAACTGGGCGAGAATGTTGGCCATCTTCGCCTCATGCGGATTAATGGCCGAGCTGTTGTAGCCCTGGCTGCCCTGCCAGACCATGTAATTGTAAATCGACAGAAACATGATGATAAAGTAGAACCATGGGTTGAAGTCGGGCAAGGAGCCGGTATCGAAGGGGTTCAACTTCGACTCACCCGGAGGTGCCTGCATTAGTGTCTCCACAATTACGCTCCAGGGAAAGAGGTAGAGCATCACACCGAGCAGGACGAGGAAGACGATATTACTTAGTTGACCCTGAATGAAGTCGGTCACCATGACCGCGATCTGGCCGCCGTTGAGGGTAATGAAAATCGCTGATCCAAGCAGGCCAGCCATGACCACGCCCAGGGTCAGGTTAAGTTCCAGCCCGATCCCCGGAACCGTCCACATATGGATGGGAAGCCCCAGGAAATAAATGATGAAGCGCCCCGTCACAGCCGGGAAAATGCCGTAGTTCAAAATGCCACTGAGCCAGCAGAGAGCGCCGGAAAAGACCCGGAAGCGGCGGCTGTAGCGCATCTCCAGGAACTGGGCCAGAGTCATGGCCCGGGTCTCGCGGTAGCGGTAGATAATCCAACCGGAGAGTGCCATGATCAGACCGAGCGGTGCGAGCAAGGTGCCCCAAAACTGGGCGGTGAAGCCCGCCTGGTAGAACTGCTCCCACATGGCCACGATCGAAATCGCGCCGATCCCCGCCATGCCGCCGGCAATGGTCAGCAAATAGCGCCCCGCGCAGCGGTTGGCCGAGAGAAAGTCCGCCACGCTCTTGGTGTAGCGCCGGGTATGGAGGGCGAATCCCGCCACCATGCCGAGTAAGACAATGATGAGGCCAATATCAAAAGGGTGCAGATTCGTCAGGGTAAGCAATGTCATGATTTATGTGTATGACCTGTGTAAGGCGATATGAAAAATATAAAGTTGTTGCAAATAGGATATGTTCAAAGAATAGCTTACAGAATACGCAATTTCGAGGATCCGCATTCATCAACGCCGTTTGACTGACGATTCACTTGACACTTCCTGTTCCGATACTTGAGTTTTTCTTCGATGAAAAATGGCACCTGTGCGAATACCGAAATCCGTCGGAATGAAGCACCCGTGTGCTATCTCAAGCTTCCCGATGGGAGCATTTTTTTGCCCATAGGCCCCAACTTGTGCTTTCCCAGATTTATAGTGAATAGGGAGGAGGGGCTGGATCATTACCGGAGGTGGATCAAACTTCTGTCGGAAAACGGAGCAAATTTTTTCCGGCTGTGGCTTGGGCATCCATTTTTCGATTTTGAAGGGGAGCGCTGCGGAGACTTCCGGGTCGATAAGACCGAAACACTCCGAGCAGTGCTTGATCTGGCGTTAGGGGCTGGCATGAAGGTAAAGCTTACCTTGAATCACTTTCGTTCGATAGAACCCGAGCCCTGTGCGGAAATTTTTCCAGGTGCGGCTAGTTTTGAAAAATCCAAATATCACGTAGCAGCCGGGGGTGTCGCCGAGAGCATGACTGAGTATTTAGGCGGCGAAGCGGGGCGGCAGCACTTTCTCTCAAAAGTCGATTTTTTTGCGGAGCATTTTGGCGACCATCCTGCACTCGTGGCGGTTGAACTCTGGAATGAGATGAATGCAGTCGGAGCTTCGAATTGGAAAGACTGGACAGTCTATATGCTGCCAAGAATTAGAGCGCGGCTTCCAAAGCTCTTATGTCTGCAAAGCCTGGGTAGTCATTGTAGGCTCGGGGACGAGGAGCC
The DNA here is from genome assembly GCA_018402305.1 of Puniceicoccaceae bacterium. GTDB lineage: Bacteria > Verrucomicrobiota > Verrucomicrobiia > Opitutales > Coraliomargaritaceae > Thalassobacterium. The sequence continues at coordinate 118,324 of JAGYJE010000001.1, forward strand.
TTATCAATGGCTGGCGGCTCTTCCGGGGGTGGGATGTTTGCAAATTCATCGCTATATTGACGAGATGCCGGGTCATTTTCCCTGCTGTTCAGGCCCAACTGATGTGATGGCCGCCTCAGCGATTCAGTATTTGCGGTCGATGGCAACAGGCAGGCCCGTCATTCTTGCCGAATCCGGAGCGGTCGATCCGGGGCACCGGGCACCATTCGATGATTATCCAAAAGATGTGGCTGGCAGCATTCTGCATGACGTGCTTTTCGCTCCTTTCTTTGCGGGAAGCGCTGGTGCGGGACAGTGCTGGCATTGGGACTTCTATATTGATAGAAACAACCTGTGGCATCATTTTAAGCCGTTTGCCGTGATGGTTGAAGAGATTGATCCATGCTATGAGGAGTTTGTGCCGCATTTTTCCGAAAATTCTTCCTTTCGGGTCTACGAACTCAGGGGGAAATCCATTCGCCTTTTTTGGCTCCGGGATGCTGACTATAATTGGAAAAATGAATTGAGAGATGGACGAAGCGTGCCTTCGCAGATCGGCGGTCAATGGGTCCCGTCTGACTACGAGGGTGAAGGGACTTGGGATTTATTGGATCCATGGCAATCTCCCTATCAATGGATCTCTGTGGCAGCGGATGCAGAAGGCGTCAACCTCCCGCGATGGAAGAGATCGGTTATTTTGCGTCAATCAAAGTCGTCGGGTGGTCGGGCCGTGGACGAAGCGTCCGTTGTAGAGAGTTAGCGGGTAGTCCGTGGAAAGCCCGGTCCGATTATGGAGGAGAAGGCTGTGAAGCAAGTCGATCGCGCCGCTGATGAGTCTCGCGGGGCGGTAATCGAAGCCGCTCATGGTTTGAACCTCCTGGCCGCCGTGCCAATCGAATGTGGAGAAGCCGAGGGCTTCCGGTATCTGGAAGCCTGCGTTCTGCAACTGTGGTAAATGAGACGGCAATCCGATACAAGCATCCAATTGATTAGACCGGACCCAGTCTTTGATCGCTGCCGCTTCCGAGCAAGCGTCGGTGTGGATTGGAGCTGCAGGCAGTTTCAAAGCTTGTGTGCCGGCCAGATAGCCGGCGCTGAACTGATAGTTAACCCGCCCATCCGCCTCGGGTGGCACCCAGAGGCCGATTCTTCGATAGCCTAATTTCTTTAATTGGGTCAAATGATTGAGAAGGTCGAGGTATTGATTGGGAGATACCCTATGGATTCCAGGTAAATTGACGGAGTAGCCCACGGTCGCCAGGCAGAGATCATCCAAAGATGTTCTGGGAAAGGTTTCGGTGTACGTGCTGCGGGGAGCGAGTAAGATGCCGCGTATTCCCCTGGCGCGTATGACCTTGAGCACTTGACGCCAGTCGTCTCTGGGAGATTTTAGAGAAAAGACGTCGAGTTCGTAGCCGAGGGCGGCAGCTTGCGTGCGGGCCGTTGAGAGCTTTGGGTCTGGCCCGGCCAACGTCGACGGCTCTGCGACAAAGGCGAGCACAGAGCGGAAACCGGCAGGTTTCACGCCGCTTCGATAAGCGACCAGAGCACCGAGCGCGGGATCCGGGCGATAGCCCATTTCCTTCGCCAATCGTTGGATGCGACGCTTTGTCTTAATCCCGATCCCGGGCAGATCACGCAATGCCTGCGAGACGCAGGAAACAGTGACGCCGGCACGCAAGGCGATGTCTTTCTGGGTGAGTCGCTTCATTAACTTAATAGTTTAAGGAAGCGGATTCTCGTCATGATTTATAATTTCGGCAAGTTTCGACTTATGAAAAACACATCCAGTGCCCCGGCAGCTCATTTTCCCCTTGGTCAAAGGGATTACAAACCTGACTCAGTCGGCGATTTCCGTCGCGTCGAATTGAACGGGCGCGCGGGCCTCTTGGCGGAGAGCGTCCACAGTCGCCTGCGCTTCGACCGGCACACGCTGAATGAAGCCCGAGGAGCGTTGACTTTTTGGGTGGCTTCAAGGGATGCCTTGCGGAGTTGGGCGGCAGTGCCGTGGTCCAACGCCATTGAGGCGAATCCGCATGAATATGTCTTCCTGGCAGAGGAAACCGATGCCGGGGCAATCAAAGCTCCCGGTGCGCGTGGCTGGAAACCGGCCGGACCGCTGCGCAATTCCAAAGAAGCTGCTTTTTCTTTGGTCTGGAATGCAGGTTGGTACCCCCAGTTTTTTGCCAAATGGTGCCGGGGACTCATTTATGGAGGGGATCCGGCTGAGGGTGAAAGTAATGTCTTCAGCAGCCAGAGACCGACGAGCCTGGCCTTTGTGGCTGCGGGGCACTGGCACGTGGTTCCGCAGCAATGGTATCAGATCGGGTTGAGCTGGGATGCTGAAAGCTTTGACTATCGTCTTTACCTGAACGGAGTTTTAGTGAGTGTCAGCAATCGTTTCGATGGTGCCCCGCCCGAGAGCTGCAAGCCGACGCTAGTGGCGGGAAACACGAATTTCGCGCTTTCTGATTTGGCTTTTTACGATGAGGCGCTGTCGGCGGATGCAATGGCCGATCTCTATCGAGCCGAGGTGATCTCCCCGAATCCGGAAATCGATGCCGAACTCCGCAAAACCTACGCGGGCGAGCCGGTCGAGCGTTTTGATTTCAAGCCTGACTCTAGTTGGAAGACGCAGCTTAAGCTCAGCCTGTGCGAGCCGGATGCCATGGAGCATTTTCAGGTTCAGGGCTTCGATCACGACAGTATCCAAGCCGAGGCGGACGGACTGCGCATTGCGACCCACCTCGAATTTCAGAAATCCTCAGAAGGCTTGCAGCGCTCCCAAGGTTACCTTTGGACAAAACAGTTTTTCGAAGGCGATCAAGTGATCGAGTTTGATTTCATGCCGCTACGTGAGAATGGACTTTCACTTTTATGTCTGCAGGCGGCTGGCATGCAGGGAGAGGATTTTATGTGTGACTATCCGCTCCGACTCGACGGCTCCATGTCGTTGGTCTTCGGCGAGAATGTCCGCCTCTACCACTGGGAATACTTCCGGGAGATGGACGACACGCGCAATGATGTCGCTTCGTCAGCTCTGATTAAGCAGCCCTGGCAGCATCCGCTGGCCTACCAGTGCCTCACGGATCGGCTGGCCTGCGGGCAGTGGCACCGGCTGCAATACGTGCAGGAAGGCAATCGCTTGCGGGGTTCCATTGACGGGCAATTGCTCTTTGATGTCCTCGACGAACCCTTCGGAGGTCACGGTCCTGTGTTCCGCGGAGGCCGACTGGGCATTCGCCTGATGTGGAAAACCGATATCCGCTTTAGAAACCTTCACATTCTTAGTAAAGGCGGAGCACTTTAACATTAAACCACAAACATCCATTTTATGACACAAGTATATCCACTCAATGATTCTGAAGCTATTTTCCTGAGTTTTAATGATCCCGATATTTCAGCAGGCAATCCATGTAGCCTCTCTCCGGATCAGGGTCTCGCGTTTCAGACGAAGCAGTTCTGGGATTCATTGAGAATCGAGTGGGCTGCGTGTGCGCCGGGGAAAAGAGCCGGTAGCCTGGATTGGCCGCTGGAACTCCCCGATTCAGGTTTCGACCAATTCATATTTTGCCTGACCATTCCACCAAGTGTTCAAGTGCGCTTTTTCACCTGGGATGCGGAGCGGGTCGTGACGCCCCTGGGGGGGATAATCGAAGGCTCGCTCAGTCGGCAGGAGATTGTTCTTCCGATTCCCCCGTCGTCCGTGGCCGGATTGCGGATGGAGGTTTACGCCAAGCAAGCCGGGGCGGATTCGGTCTCCCTGATTTGGTTTGCTTTGCGCAACTCCGGGCTATCGGCCATGATCCAGAAAAACAAAATACGATGGAATCCGGAGTGGCCCGGACTGATCCGGCCGGTCGAAGAGTGGGGCGCACCCGCTTTTCGGCGGGGTTTGCTATTTGATGCCGCCGATTTGCCCGCTTTGAGAGCGAAAAAAGACTTGCCCGGTTGGTCGGCGCATTTTGCCAAGCTGGAAGCCTCCGCCCGGAAGGCCATGCTGAGGAATCCGGAAGAGGATCTGTGGATCAGTGATTATGCGCCCTTCACCGACGAGCGCTATGTGCGTCAAAGCGAGCGCGGACGCGCGCCCTTCTATTACGAATCCGTCAAACTGGCTCTCGTCGGCCTGGTGAACGAAGATGAGGCCATGGTGCGGCACGCCTTGCGCTATCTCATGTCTATGCTTCATCTCAAGCACTGGTCGCCTTCGGGCGAGACCCGTCTGCAGGGGTCTACCTGGGACCAGCGCTGCTTCACTGAGGAAATGATGAGCACCTCGGTGGTGCTCCTTCTGGACTGGCTCGACCACGCACTGACGCCCCGTGCGCGCAAGCTCGGCCACCAGATGCTCTGGGACCGGGGCCTGGCGATCATTGAACGGGACATGGCCAAGTTCGAGTATGTGCACCATATCAATCAAGGGCCCTGGTTTTGCCGCGCCCGCGTCCTCGGGGGATTGTTCCTGGAAGAAGAATGGCCGCGCCTGGGCACCGATTACGCGGAGCGGGCCATGCGGCAGCTTCGGGAGGGAATGGATCGCTATCTACTCGCGGATGGTGGCATGGATGAAGGGCCGATGTATTTGCTCCTCACCTTGGAGACAATATTGGTTGGTTTGCTGGCCTATTCCAAGAAAAGGTCGGTCGATGTCACCTCGTTGTTGCCCAGGGCTTTCGATCAGGTGGAGGACTACCTCCGGACGGTGGCCGGGTCCGTTCCCGGCACACATATTCCCGATGGGGACTGTGCGAGCATCTACCAGAATACGGATTCCAGCCTGATTCTGGCCTCATTGTTTCCGAACTCGGTATATGGGGAGCTGGCCGAAGGCGCCTTTCTTTCGGATCGCCCCTACACCTATTCGCAGCATTATGTGGGCACCGGAATTTTCTCATTCATCTTCGGGCCGGACAGCGTTTCCAAGTCAAGCTGCGCGGCGGCACCCTTTTCCCTGCTTCCGGTGGCCGGGTTGACGGGTAGTTACCGCTCGAGCGACGGCCACTCGTTGCGCCTAACCTTCGCGGGTTGCAAGGCCCGTCCCAGCCATTCCCATTTTGACAAAGGCGGCTTTGTGGCCGAAGTGGACGGCTGCCCCGTCTTCATCGATCGAGGGGTTGTCCGTTACGATGATCCCCGTGTCCGCTCGCTTCAACGGACCGAGGCCCACAACACGATGGCCCCCAGTTTTGACGGCAGATCGACGGTGGAGCAGGTGACCGCGCCGGTGGCGCTCATTCCGGACGCATCCGGGGACGCGCACTCGTTTCGCGCCTGCCTGGATCTCACACCCGTATGGGAAGGATCCATGCTCCAATGTGAGCGCGAAATACTGTCCTCCGACCTGAGTTCCTGGATCATTAAAGACTCCGGCGTGCTTGTGGAGGAGGGGCGTGTGGTGTTTTTTCTGCAGAGCCATTTTCCATTCGAGGGAGATGCGGGAAATTGGCGGTGCGGACCGCTGACGATCCAAGCCGATTGGGCGGAACGCGGCGACAGCAGCGAATGGATGGTGGACTGTGAACTCCGCCCCGTCTTTCGTCTCAGACTGTGGAGCCCCAAGCTGAAGGAGTTTACGCTCCACACCTCATTTGCGAGGGCGGACCGGCTTATTAAGCCCGGATGAGGCATTGCGCTGTTACCAGCACATGAAGGAAAATATTCGGGAAGCCGGAGTCAGAAGCATCGGTTTGACCATCTGGCCTCTCTATGCCGTTGAATCCGTGGGCAGCAAAGACTTCCATAAACCCTTTGCGTATCAAAACGGCGGCGACTGGCCCTGGTGGGGCGGTCGAATCGTTCAGGGCTTGGCTGTCACCGGTCTAGTCGACGAAGCGGAGGAAGTCTTGATTCCGATACTGGAGATGGTGGAGGAATTTGACGGATTCTACGAATGGCATGGACCGGACGGCACACCGCACGGTTCAAAAAGTTTCCGGGGCGCGGCGGGTGCTGTCTGCAAAGCGATCAGGATGCTCAGCGCTGAACCCCTGAAATCTTACCGATAGGCATTCCATTCTGGCGGCTCGAGATCCCCTGGGGGTGGGTTGCAGAGGGGATCAATGAAGAATGGTTCTAACAACTGTTAGGAGGGGAGAACGGGAGAGGGAGAATTATTGCTTGACGCCCCGAAGTCGGCCTATTGCCTCCAATCGATTGTATGAGTGCCACTCGATTGACTTTGAAAAAGATTTCCGCGGATTTGGGGCTGGATCCGGGGACCGTCTCGCATATCCTGAATCATGATGATGATCGCTATAGTGCCGCGACGCGGGGTCGGGTCATCGGCTACGCCCGGAGGGTGGGCTATCGCAGCAATACCCTGGCCCGAGCCATGCGCACGAAAAAGACCGGGATTGTGGGGGTGCTTTTCCGGAAGGAACCGGGGCATCCACTCGCGAACGAAGGTTTCTACATGCGTCTAATCGAGGGTTTGGAGAGTGAATTGCTGGATCATCATTACAAGATTCTGCTCTCTTCGGTCAACGACTCTGATATCGCTGCCGCCAAGGTGCCCGATATCTTGCTGGATGGCCTCGTCGAGGGCTTGGTGATCATCGGAAGCCGTGATGAGAGGTGGCTGCGTGCCGTAGGCAAGGAGAATCCTAATCTGGTCTTATTGGATCAGGACTTGGAGGAATTCCATTGTGTGATCGGTGATTATGTTCAAAGTGGCCAAATCGCCGCTGAACATCTACTGGCCTTAGGACATCGCCGCATCGGTGTGATTACCAGCCTAGAGGAAGATCCCAATTTTTCCAGACGAATCGAAGGCTTTGTGGACGTTATCAAAGCACGGGGGGGATGCCCCCCGGTCAGAATCTTCAAGGGCGATCCCTGGGGGGACGGGGGTGGTGACGTCGCCCGGGAACTTCAGAAAGAGGGCTTGCAGGGTATCACCGCGCTGTTCGCGGTCAACGATCACCTCGCCCTGGGAGCCATCCGTGAGTTTACCCGTGCCGGGGTGGGGATTCCGGCGGAACTTTCCATTGTCGGGTGTGATAATCTTCCAAGCGGCACTCTGATCGACCCCAATCTCACGACGATACAAATTCCCAAGCGGAAGATGGGGCAGGAGGGCGCACGCCGCTTAATCCACCTATTGGAGGTGTCCGAATCCAGCCCGCAAACCATCATTCTTTCAACCTCTTTGGTAGCCAGAGAAAGTTCGGCGGAGGTGTAGCCTCAAAGCCGTCCCGGGACGTTTCCGATTCTACTAAATCCAATCGTTTGGATTTGACTTTGGTAAATCCGGTTTCAACCTGTTCAGTTCTTACACTCTTACACACTTTTATGAATACCTCGCATCTGCCTGACAGATTCTTCCATCCCATTGGTGAAAACGGTGGCTATCGATTTATGGAGCTTCCCACGAGCGAGGGGCACAATGCCGCCTGGGACCTGGCATTGGCTCGCAGCGGGAATGTCTACATCCCGATGTGCGGCGAGGCTTCCAAGTCCGTGGAGGTCGAGCTTTTCCAATACGACGCGGAATCGGATGAGTTGTCATCCTGTTTCAAGATGGGGGACGCTTTTTATCGGGAGCCGAACACGATCCCCCATAGCAAGATTCACACCAGCCTGGCGGAGATGGAGGACGGCACTCTGCTCATGGCGACGCATACGACGGCCGCCTCAAAAGGCCGCCCGGCTTGGCTCTTCGAGCAAAACTATCTGGACTTGAACGAGGGCTTTCCGGGATCTCATGTGCTGCATTACAATCCTCAGAATGGAAGTGTGCGCAGCCTGGGCATTCCCTTCCCGAGGGATTCGATCTACGGGGCGGTCTATGATGCCGCCACCCACGCTTATTGGTTCACAACTTTTCTACGCGGCCATTTGTGCCGCTGGAGTCTGGACAGTGGCGAACTGGTGAATCTTGGCCAGTTCGCGGAAGTTGGATCGTATTGTCTCTTCAGTGATGATCGACGCAATTTATACGCATCGAGTCGGTCGGGGCATTTGTTCCGAGTGCAAATGGACAGTTTGAAGGTGGAGCATTTAGGGAAAATGGAGGGAGATGATCATCCGGACACAAGGGTGCACCGCATGGTGGCGAAAAAGACCCGGCATCCCGACGGGCGTATTTTTATGGTGGTTCATTTTTGCAATCGGCTGACAATTCTCGATCCGAAGAGCGGACAGATTTCCTACTCCCGCTCGCTCATACCGAGTTGCTGTCCGACTTTTCAAAAGACCAAAATCAACATGGCGCATTGGGACAGTGACGGGGTCTTATGGTATGCCATGACCTTTCCCTACAACGAGGGAGGAGTCGGCTGCACTCTGCAACTTTTCCGCTGGAGCGGGAGTGACGCCTCCGAGCCGGATTACCTGGGCATGATAGGGTCCGAGGCCCGCGCATCCGCCTCCTGCGGCAGCTCGGCCTATTGCGCGAAAACCGACCGGATTTATCTGGCCGATACCAACCACGGCGAAATACCACCGGGCTTGGGTATCCTGGATCTGGCGAAACTCCGAGAGGGACGTCATCCGGTCGCCAGAAAAAAAACGGTGGATGCCAATGCCTACCTGCTCTTTGACGAAGCGGCCGATCTCTATCCGGGGAGCCATTACGAAGAGGCGGTCCATGAGTCGCGGGAGACTTTGAAATTTCTCCATTCGGCTCAAGCCTTCATCCATGAATCCGCCAATCCCTATGTGCAGGCAGGAAGTATTGATGCGCTGCGTGTCTGGGAGCAGGTGCCATTCGGCGAAGGCGCGGTGCTGGCCATGGATTTTGATAGCGAGGCCGAGAAGGTGATTTGCTGGACAGGGCACTGGAAGGGAGGTATAGCCAAATGGAGAATTGAAATCCGTGATGGCTTGGTGCTGAACATTGAAAGAGCCGAACGGGAGATTCCCCGATTTTCTCAAAAACCCTCGGATCGTGTTCAATCGGTGGCCCGGGCAGGACGGCGTTATTGCGCGGAGGTCACTGCGGAGCTCCGTTTGGAGTCGGGCGGCCTGCTGCGAGGCACGGAGGATGGCTGTGTTTTTCTCGTTTCCCCTGATGGGGTTATGTGTTCCTATGGCTCGCTCTCGGGCGGAGTCTCGATCCGGATGTTGACCGGGGGCCGGAGTTCTACGAACGAGTTCGTGGTCTTTGGAGTGGCCTCCGGTCCGAATGATCTAGGACTGCTCTTTGTCTGGTCGGTAGAGCGGGGCCTGCTCGAACTGGGTCGGGTCTGTGCGCCCGGTTCAGCCCTCGATCCACAGCAGTGTTTCAGCACACAACCGTCCTGCTTGTTATTTGATCCAGCATCACAGCGTCTTTTGGTGGGTTGTTCCGATCAGTTGGGAACGGTCTACTCCTTGCATGGAGTGCTCGTGTAGTATCGAGAATTTGCGAAGTCACGACTTAAAATGAAATACAACGTTTTGATGATTCTAGCCGACCAGCACCACGCGGGACTGCTCGGGTGTGCGGGCGATCCCCAGGTGAAGACTCCCAACCTGGACCGGTTTGCGGCGTCGGGCGTGCGCTTCGCTGAAGCCTATTGCCAAAATCCGATTTGCACACCCAGCCGGGTGAGTATTCTTTCGGGGCAGTATTGTCAAAACCATGGCTACTACGGCCTTTCCGGTCCGTCCGAGCCGAGGCTATCCAATTTGTTTCGTCATTTCAAACAGGGCGGATACCGGACGGCAGGGATCGGCAAACTTCATTTGCCGGACTCTCCGCGCAATTGGATTGCCGATGATGTCGACCTATTCGCCGACTCGTATGAAATGGAAACTGGAGGCGAGGGTGATTCCGAGTATCTGCGTGCGCTTCAGCGCGACGGCCTTCGCGAACTCGAGGATAGCTGGCACAATCCATATGAATATGGCGAAGCTTTGATTCCTCTGGATGCCATGCCTTCGAAGATGCCTTTTGAGCGGACGCAGGAGATGTGGTGTGCCGACAAGGTCATCGAGTTCATCGGCTCGGGCGACGAACGACCGTTTTTCATTCAAGCCAATTTTCAGAAACCGCACCATCCGCTCCTGCCGGTGAAAGCGTTCTGGGACCAGTATCCCGAGGATCTCGATCTTCCGGAGAGCTATGGAGAAAATCTGCATCACCGAGCACCGCACTTTCGGCATACTGCGGAAAATGCCCGCAGCTATTCCTGGGACTTTGCCGAGCCGGGTGAGGATGAGCTGGCCGGACCGCGACGGGCATGGCGGGGCACCCTGGCCTGCGTCACACAGTTGGATGCGGTTTTCGGGCGGCTGATGGACTTCCTTGAAAACGCGGGTCTCGCGGAAAACACCATCGTCATTTACGGCAGCGACCACGGCAGCTACCATACGCGGCATGGCTTGCTTGAAAAGGCACCGGGCATTTGCTCGCAGGATGTCTGCCGCGTCCCTATGCTCTGGCGCGTGCCCGGGTTGACGCCCGAGAGCGGCACCGTCTGCGGGGAACTGGTTGAAAACATCGATATGGCATCGACGCTCCCGGAGCTCTGCGGACTCGAAGCGATGGAGTCGGCGGACGGGTGTTCCCTCCGCGGCCTTCTGGCAGGCGCTCAAGAGCCGATCCGGGAAGTCGCGGTCACGGAAAACCCCTGGAGCAAGTCGATCCGTTGGGATCGCTGGCGGATGGTCCACTATGTCGACGGTACCTTTCCTGAAAAAGGGCTGGGGGAACTCTACGACCTGGTGGCCGATCCGGGAGAAAGGGAAAACCTCTACGCCGCCGAATCACACCGGGGCGTCAGGGACGCGGGCATACGGAAACTCTGCGATTGGCTGATCCGTAGCCGCCGTGTCCGAACCTCCCATCCCGCCGTGTGGACGGTGGACGAAACGAACCGAGCGGTCTGCTACCCGACCTGCGAAGACGGCTTCGCGCCTTCCCGGTATCAACCGAGGAATCGGAAAGGCGATATTAAATACCTTTGACTGGAAAATCTGTCAACAGGGCTATGAATCCCCCTTGACTCCAATCGATTGGATTCTATCTATTACTTAAAACAATGAGTATCTTTTCCATGAAGTCTCCGTCCCTCCGCTCCCCGCTGAACGGAAGGCATCCCCGTGTGACCGCCGGATTCACTTTGATCGAGCTACTGGCCGTGATTGTGATCGTGGCGATTCTATTCGCCATCCTGATACCAGTTCTGGGAAAAATGCGAGCACGTGCGAACGAGACGAAATGCGTGCAGAATCTGCGTACGATTGGCACCGGGATCCAGCTTTATGCGAATGACAACGAGGGGGCGATTCCGAGTGGTTTTTCCATCGACGCTGAAGGCAATCCAACTCAGTTGTGGCAAAATGCGCTAGAACCTTATCTGGAGCTTCCCAAGTGGAGTTTGAGATCTCGCACCGTCTTTCAGTGTCCCTCCGCCAAGGGTCTTCCGGATGGCAGCACAACTGTTGGAGGTGCCACTACCTATGGGATGAATTATTGGTTAGGTTTCAGGCCGCCTGGGAGCACCCCCATGACGGATCGTTTTTTAGGGATACCGGATGGGAGACGACTCGTCCTGGTGATGGATCAGCCTTTGATCAACAAAGATTATACGACGCCTGCGTCCTTCAGTCTCTCGACCGAGCGAAACGCTGAATATTTCCGTCACAACGGGAAGGCGAATGTCCTCTGGACCGATTTATCCGTCTCGGCGGCCACTGAGGAGGCGTTAACAAAGGATTTGGGCAACTTGGAAAAGTCACTTTGGCGATTCAGGTAAAAAAATCACCAATCCGATTCTCTCGTGTGCCCAATCTCGCAAATATCTTTCACTCAATACTAATCAAACATCATGAAAAAATACTTCTTCCTTTCGCTCTTATCGTTTTGTCTCAGTCTCTTCGCATGGGCGGGGGACGAGTTCTCCTATGAGGACGTTTTCAAAACCCTTAAACTGCCACCTACCTTTTCAATTGATCCCGAGGGTGCCCGCGACGGTGGGCCCGCGCTGATGCAAAGCAAGCAGCCGGATGATAAACATCAATTCCTGGTTTTGCATGCCTTCAAACCGGAATACCCCAAATACCAGTTTGGTGGATGGGTGCGGGTGGATCCAGAGCTTACTGGCTCCAGGGATGCTGCCGGATTTTTCATGCAGACCTCCGGCATCGACGGGATGCAAAGGAGCTATTATATCGGCGGTGCCGGAGACGCGGGACGAGTTCTCCCGGCCGATGGCACTTGGCAGTATGTTGAGGCCGTCTTGGAAATTCCGGACGAAGCAGTGTATGTTCAGTTTGGTGTCAGTTTTCGGGGAGGTTTAAGCAGAACAAAAGGAAAGTATTGGGTCGACGGTGCCTTCGTCAAACCTCTACCCATGGATCAGGCTTCGGCCTCGGTTGCGGTGAGGCATCCTCTGGGAGGGCGACTGGTTGGTGATTCGACGGTAAATGTTCGGGTAGAAGGATCGTTTTTCGGCACCTACGGCGAGGATATGAATGACTTTTTTAAAGTGATTGAATTGGGCGAGGGGGATCATGTGATCCGTCGGGTCTACCACATTGACGAAGCGATTGAGTTCGAGTTGTCGCCAGCGGATTATCCTACGGGAGTGGACATTCCGATCCGCTTTCATCTGGAAGAAAAAGAGTCCGGCAAAGTGCGTTCTGAAATTGCCTCGACCAGCTTGCGACGGGTCGAGATCGACCCCGCCAACAGTGTGACTGTCGACGAAAGAGGGCGGACGCTTGTCAATGGCCAGCCGTTCATGCCGATCGGGCTTTACATGGGGGTCGAGAATCGGGTCGATACGCTGATGACGGAACACTTCGAGTTGATTGCGGACTCTGACTTCAATACCGTCAAACCAAACACGATTCTTAAATCTTCAATCTTAAGAAGAGAACGGACTGCCGAAGAAATACTTGCCATCTTTGATGAGCTGGAGGCTTTTGGTCTTAAGTGTGTTCTGCACATCTCGAACGTCAAAGATTTCAGGGATGATGCACATCGGAAGAAATATCTTGGTATGTCTTACAACGCAGTAGAGAAGTGGCAAGGGCTGGAAGGATCAAATGCGATCCTCCGAAAGGTAGTCGAAACACTGAAAGGCCACCCGGCACTCCTTGCATACTACACCGGAGATGAACTGCGTTATTCCTGGAAGGATGTCTTGGTTGAAAAGCGATTACTCCTGCGGGAGATAGATCCTTCCCGTCCAACCTGGGGCGTTTTCATGCACATGCATTTAATCCCTCGAATGCTCGACTGCTATGACATCATTGGTGTGGATCCTTATCCGATCCGTCCATTCTATGGAAGTATCGGAGAAGTGCAAAAGTGGGCATGGGAGGCCAATCGCTCCGGTTGGCCACACTGGGATGTACCACAGTTGCATAATTTCGGACAATATAATTCAGCCCCACGGCGCTATCAGGACGACCCCGAGGCTTTCAAGCAACGAGACCAGCGTGCACCCAATCTTGACGAGCTGAAGGCCATGGTCTTGACCATGGCTGTTGAGGGGAGTAAGGGCTTTCTCTTTTACGCCTACAATGGCTTGCTCTTCGAGGCTCCCACAATTGGCGAAACCTTCGAGCAGCGCTGGCAAGATGCCAAAGATGTGGCAACGCTTCTCAAGCACTTGGAGCCTTTCATCATGTCCGACCATGACCGGGAGGAAATCAGCTGGGTCCGCGGTAACCCGGATGTAGTCGGGACTCGTATGCTTGCGGATGACGGTCGAGAGGCGGTGATCGTCGTCAATATGGTCAATCAGACGCGTGAAGTGGTCTTTCGGGTCTCTTCATCTGTGCAACCGGAAGTTGTCAGTGGTCACCGCGTCGTCATGTCGCCCTTCGATGGCGGCTATGAGCTGACTTGGAGCTCGGACCTGGTGGATTCCCTGGTTTTGCAAATATCCGACACTGAAAGCTGAATTGTCAGGGACAGGCGTAGCGGCCTCCTTCTGGATATTAAAGATTGAATGAATTTCTGACACAAAACCCTCGGCTATGCTATGTGAAATTTTCCCAAAAGATGGTCAAAAATTTATTTGACAATCCAATCGATTGGATCATTGATGAAATATCTTCAGCCAAATCTGTTGCTCTCACCATCCGAAAAACAAAACCCTATCAACTGAACAATGCAGGACGACAAGCCTATCAAGGTCATGGTTATGGGTGGACACACCCAGGGCTTTCACCAGTTCTCCATCATGGGACCGATCTATGAGGACTTCCTCACAGCGGCCGGTTTCGAGGTAACGCTCACGGAGGACCGTGACGATTTCACCAAGGAGCGGATCGCGCCGTATGATGTGATTGTGGATTATACAACCGGAGGGGACCTGACCGACGAGCAGCGAACCGGTTTGCTGGGCGGCATCATCTCCGGAAAGGGATTCATCCCCGTTCATTCGGCGGCGGACTCATTCAAGGGAACACAGGGGTATATCCCCATGGTCGGCGGCAAGTTCCTGACGCATCCGGCGGGCACGGTCGATTTGACCTTCAATATCCTCGACCGCCATCATCCGGTCGTTGCGGGTATCCCGGACTTCACGATGCCCGAAGAACTGTACCTGATGGAGACCTACGGTCATTTCGAGCTTCTGATGAGCACATGGTACAAGGGTTTCGCCCGTCCCATCACATGGATAAAACCCTACGGGCACGGACGTGTGCTCTACACCGCCCTGGGACATGGCGAACCCCAGACCCGCAATGCAAACTTCCAGCGCCTCATCGTCAACGGTGTCAAATGGTGTATGGATAAATAACGGCTTCCAATACCAACAACGCAAGGAGTCAATAGATGGCCAGGTTTGAACACGCGCAAGATATCAAGGTCGGGATCATCGGCTACGGCGGTGCCTTCAACATGGGCAAGGGGCACATGAGCCAGCTTATCGCCCAGGGGGCGACGCCCGTCGCGGTGGCGGAGCCGGATGCCGCGCGGCGCGCCGTCGCAGCCGAGGAGTTCCCAGGGATCGAAACGTACGCCTCCGGCAAGGAACTCTTGGAGAAATCCGACGCCAACTTCATCGCGATCATCACGCCGCACAACACGCATTTCGAGCTGGCAGCGGAATGCCTGAAGGCCGGACGGAGCGTCTGCTGCGAAAAACCGCTGGCGGTGACGACCGCGCATTGCCGCGAGCTGATCAAACTGGCCGACGAGAACAATGTGCTCTTGACGACCTATCATAACCGGCACTGGGACGGCGGCATCTGCAAGGCGATGGACTTCGTGAAGCAGGGACTCATCGGTGAGGTCGTGCGGGTCGATGTGCGTACGGGCGGTCACCGCTGCCCGGGGAAATCTTGGCGCGGCAGCAAATCAATCTCGGGTGGCCTGCTCTACGACTTCGGCGTCCATTTTACGGAATATGCGCTGCAACTGCTCGACGACGAGATGGTCGAGATCTTCGGCTGGGCCCGGTGCGGCTACTGGAACGACAAGAGCCCCTGGGGGGACGACGTCAATGAGGACGAAGCCATGGCCGTGGTGCGCTTTCGTGGTGGCGCCCTGTATACCCTGCGGATGACAAGCCTGGACCCCGAAGTCGACCCGTACAGCGTCAAAGTCACAGGCACCCAGGGAACGATACTGTTCAGTCCACATGGCAACTATCGCCTGGTGTCCATCCAGCATGGCGAAAAGCTCATCGCCGAGGGTCAGGAGCCGCCCCCCCAGTGGCACCGTTTCTATGAGAACGTTGTCGATCATCTCGTCAACGATGCCGACCTGGTGATCACGGCGGCGTATGCAACGCGTTGCATTCACGTCTTGGAGCTCGCCGGTCGCAGCGCCCGCGAAGGCCGCACCCTCCCCACGGAAATGGGCTGAGCGCTTCTGCCGCGCTACCCACGCCGAAAAAGGGGAAAGGACATTTCCAAAAAATGGTCAAAAATTTCATTGACAATCCAAACGATTGGATATGTTCTGGAATTTTCTGCTGAAATTCTGTTTCTCTCACCATCAAAAAAAGTATACCAATGAAAAAAAACCTCATAGCTCTAGCGCTCGGTGCGGCCTTGGCAGCGCCGCATCTTCACGCCGCCGACTTCTACTGGGCACCGTCAACCGGTGCCGGAGGGAATGGCGACTGGAACACGTCCGATGCATTCTGGGCTCCCAACTCAGACGGCACTGGCACCAAAACCATCTGGAATAACACACCTGTCGACAACGATGCGGTCTTTGGCGGCACCGCCGGGACGGTTTCTGTCGTCACTGGAGTGAACACCAATCGTCTGACGTTTGCCGTCGATGGCTACACTTTGGGTGGAGCCAGCACGATCACACTCAACGGCTCCGCGCCGGTTTTCGAGGTCGCCTCCGGTTCCACCGCCAATGTTTCGGCAGTGATTGGAAGCACGGCCTCGGGCAACATTTCCTTCCAGGGAGGGGGCACTTTGATTTTGACGGGTGCCAATACTTTTTCGAACCAACTGAATCTGAATGCGGGCGAGTTCCGTCTGGGATCGGGTGGGGTGGTAAACCTCGGATCGAATTCGATTTTTATGGGGCAGAACTCGAATGACGGGAATTTGCTGCGCATTGATTCCGGTGGCTCCCTGAGCGTCAGTAATCTCAACCTAGTCAATGGAGACGGACGGCGCACCGGGACGGTCACTCAGAATGGAGGTACTGTGACGGTCTCCTCTAATCTGATGATGTCATCCACCGGTGGAGTGGGGAATTCGGGTCCAGGTTGGAATGCCACCTATAATATGAATGGCGGTAATCTAGCCGTCGTGAATATTTTATCGGTTGGCAGAAACGGTGCGGCGACTTTCAACCATTCCGGAGGCGTGACCAACTTGACCCGAACATTCGACGCCCTGCAAATCGGCGATTATGCGGAAGGGTCCTTCAATCTCACCGGAGGCACAGTCAATGCGGTTTCAGGTACTCTTAGCTCGACAAGGAACCTGTTGATCGGGCATCGTGGCGGTGACGGAACGTTGACGATCAATGGCGCAGGCGCGGAGCTTCTGGTTAGAGGCACTGGATCCTTGGCCAATAACGATTCGAGCACCACCGGATCGACTGCTACCGTCAATTTGCAGGAAGGCACACTGGCCATCAACGGCTTGACCCGTGGTTCCGGTACCGGCACCGTTAATTTCAATCTCTCGGGGGGAACACTACGTCCCTACGATGCCGATTTCATCGTCGGTTCCAGCACTGCCGCGAATAATTTCGATATCGTCCTCTCCGGCAGTGGGTCCGAGATCTCAGGCATTGATGCCGCCACATCGACCGATCGGGAGGTGACGATTCATTCAGCGCTCACGGGATCTGGTTCCATCACATTCAACGGAGGGACCATCCGACTCATGACGAGCAACAGCTTCGGCGGTGATGCCACAGTTTCTTCCGGCTCCTTGATTCTGGAATCCGGCGCATCCATGACGAATGCAGCTTCCATTCACGTCTCGAATGGAGCGACCTTGAATAATTCAAGTCTGGCTTCCGTCGACAACGCATTGAGTCTGCAAGAGGGTGCCATTCTTGCGGTCAGCGGTTCAGGCAGCGCATTTGGGCCAGCTGGCGTCACTCTATCGGCCAATCTCGCGGATGGTTTTGATCTCATCGATGTCGGCAGTTTTTTTACCAAGGGCGGCGAGTTGAGTTTTGATCTGACCGGAATTTCAGAGGGCACGTATTCTCTCTTCTCGTCTGCCCCCTCGGGCGCTTTTGATTCGGTATCAATTGGTGCTTCCGCTCTGTTTTCCGGAGATGGCGGCAATACATTCAGCGGCGCGGGTCCGGGCGGATTTACCTACACGTTCTCCAACTTGGACAACACCTTGGCGGTCATCCCCGAACCATCCGTATACACGCTTTTGCTGGGAGCCATGGCTGTTGGTCTTGCCTCGCTCCGCCGCCGCCGTCGGAATTAGTCACCTGTTCCAGCTCACATCAAATTGTATTATAGTTGCTGCCTCCTGGCGATGGATCCACGCAAAGCGGAAGTCTGAGATGCCTGTCATCTCAAACAGTTCCGTCCGGATGACGATGGCTTCATGCTCAGGAGGCAGCATTTTTGTGCCAGGAATGACGACCACTCAGGGTGCGTGCTCCGGTCGATAAAATCACAGTGCGCATCTTTAAAGATTTTTGGAATCCCTTCCGCCTGGTAGTTCTTATTTAATCATTAAGTTTGTTAGATGACTTTCAAAAAACACTTCAATAGATTTTCCAGTTTCTTGCTTGCATTGGGCTTCACCCTGCCATCCGTTCACGGGCAGGAACTTTATGTCGTAGACCCGATGGAGTCGATCTATGCGGATGCCCGGCCCTCTCCATTGGGAGGTACGATTTTGAGTTCTGGCGTGGGTGGGGAAATGATACTGCAAATCGCTTATTTTCCGAGAAATCTGGAAGAAAGGTATCCCAGCTTAAGCTTGGAAGATGAGAGCGGCGCAACCATTGAGGCAGAATGGTTTAAGTTATCCTTTGTTCCAGTAGAGCAAAATACAGCACTGTCCCATGGAACAGTAAAAAGGGATCCGCGTAACAATCCTTTTATCATCCGCAAGGCCCCGTTTGATATGGCGGATGTGATGATACCCTTTGGCTCAGATGAGGGGGGCTTGCTCGCTCGCGGCACGGAAGAGCTTCCGGAAGGCCTCAAAAGAGAATACTACGCCGTGCGCTGGCTGATAGAGGAAACGATCACGAGGGGTCTGCAGACACTCGTGGTGCGAGCGGTTGATGCAAGCGGCAAGGAAACCACGACTCATTTTCAACTGGAGGTCGCCCCCGTGCGTATTCCTCCCGCCTCTCAGGGTTCATTCCGCCTGACGCAAACCAGCAGTCTCTCGGCGATTGCCAAGTATCATAATTTGGAGCTTTGGAGCGAGGAATTCTGGGAGATGTACAAAAAATATGCCGAAATGCTGGTTCAAGGCCGACAAAATACAGCACGTCTGTTGTTTGCGGATTTGGCGCGCGGCTGTCCCACTGGAGAAGAGCCTGAGTTTAGTGAGAGGCTGCGCCGAAACATACAGGTATGCCTCGAAGCTGGAATGAGGGATTTCACCGGTGTCGGACTACTCTACGGCATTCTGCCACGAAGCGACACCACGAACCCGCGAATGGGAGTTCTTCATTACAGCGATTACATGCTGAATACCCCAAAGGGCGATGCCAAGTTTCACGCTCTACTCGATCAGATTAATGAGGTCGTGGTTGAGAATGACCTCCATGATCGTTTTAGAATGCAGGTCTTCGATGAGGTGCCCGAGCATTTCAACAATCTTTACGGGCAAGCTGCCGCAACGATACGCGCACGCATACCCGGCGTCAAAATTTATGAAGTGATCAATTCTCCCAACCTGGGTATTGCCGAGCATGTGGACGAATGGATTCCGATGCCGAATGTCTACATGGCACAGAGAGAATTTTTTGAGGCAAGAAAAAGGGAAGGAGCCGATGTGGGCTTTTATGTCTGCACGGGCCCCGGGGGGGCTTGGATAAATCGACTACTTGACCAGGAGAGGGTGCGCATTGCGCTCACTCCCTGGTTTGCGCATGGCTACGGATTCTCTACCTTTCTTCACTGGGGCGCCAACAGCTGGCTGGCAAATCCATTTGAACAGTCTGCCGTATTCGTGGGCTACGGTGACCGGGAAACGAATTTTTTGCCTGCGGGTGACACGCATATTCTTTACCCGGGCCCCGGCGGGCCATGGCCCAGCCTTCGCCATGAAGTCCAGAGGCTTGGAATCGAAGATTATGAGGTTTTGCGCAAGATTTCAAAAAACGACGAAACGTTTTCCAGGCAGTTGGTCTTTGAGCATTTCCCATTGATGAATGATCACCCTCGCGATGGCGCATCTTACTGGAAGGCGAGGCGCACGCTTCTATCGGCTGCCAGTAGTCTCGCGGATTAGTCTACGAATGAGATCGCATGCAATTTAACATCTTCCACCGTATAGGATCTGAAAGTCATTTGTCGATCGTCAGCCGTCAGCAAGAGCTGGTGCATGGCCTGGGAATGAATGCCACTTTGTTTCTGAGTTACCGGAACCTCTTTGAGCCCGAAGTCCTCGCTTTTGCGCTTGAGCAGTCTGCCAAGTATGGCGATGAGATTGGCCTGGGCCTGCATGATCTCGGGGGGCCGGGGATGGAAGACATCGAAGGCAATAACCCGGCCTTTTGGCTCTTTGATTTTGCCACGAAGAAAATCGTTCTGGAGCGGATTCGCCATCGATGGGAGGAGCTTATGCCCGGATTGCCCACCTCGGCGGCTTGCTACCATCTCGACAGCAGCAGTCTGGATGCCTTGGAGGAATTCTGGCCAACAGTAAAAACAGCGGTGGGCGGCTGCTTCGAGGAAGGGGTGCGGGTTTTTCACGGCTGCAATCACTCTTGGCATCTTTTTAATGAAGGCATGCCCTGGAATCCTTACGTGCCCTCACGCAACCACTCTCTGCGGCCAGCCGCCAATACCGGGGAGGCCCGCGACATAGTATTGGTTCCCCATCTGATGCGTGATATGAGTCTGGCCTATGAGGGCAGAAATGATTTTTGGGCCAGCCATCCGCCGAATGTGGCAAGGGGCATGGGCAATGAGGCCACATTCTGTCCTTATGACCTGAACCTGGTCGATCAATTTCGCTGGCAGGAGAAATTCAACCATGGCTATGCCTATTATAATACATTTGTCGGTGCTTCCTGGTTAAAATGGGGCCCCAACAGCGAGCACCCTCCGGAAGTCAATTGGCGGCTTTACGAGCAGATGCTGACTTATCTGGCTGAGTTGAAATCCGAAGGGAAGGTGAAAGCAATGACACTCTCGGCTTACGGGGAATGGCATCGGCAACATCGGAAGCCGTCCTCTCCGCAACGCTATTGGGCGAAGGAAATGCTCTATGGTTCAGGTAAGCACTACTTTTGGTATCAAGACACTGCCATGCGCTGTCTGATTGATACGACCCAAGGTGGCAGCATCGGAGACCTGCGTCCCTATTGTTCGCAATATCCTGTGCGCCTGGGAGCGGATACACCGCATCTGCAATTTGGAACCTACCCTTACCTGATTCAGTCGCAGCACCGCGTCGGTTTCCCCAACCACCACGAGGACGGAACGAGGACGACCTTTTTGCTCGTCTGCGGCGAGGAGACTCTCGACTTCGCGACCAAGCGGACAAAGATTCAGCGGCTGGCCTTGGGAGACGACGAGGATCAGGTGATTTTGGAAGCCATCCCATTCGCTTTCGCGAATGGGTGCCAGGGTGTCGTCCGAAGTAGAATTGTCTTCCCGCACCGGAGCGGACGTATCGTTTTTCGGCGTGAAATCGAATTGGAAAGCGAGGGAGCGAACCCGCTCTTTGCCCATGAGTATTGCAAGCTAGCCCCCGGGATCACTGAGTATCCTCAACGAATGGATACAGTTGCCATGGTATTGGAGGCAGAGCGCAAACCCTATAAATATTCAGGTTTGGCTCAGTCTATGGACACGACTGAGGTCGGGGCGGAGTTTCCCGACTTTAACCTTTCGGTAGCGTTGGCAACAACCCATTCCGCGTGCCGGGGTTCCGTCAGAGACGGAAATCTTTTCTCTCCCTTTGTGACGCTTCAGTTGGAGCTGCCTATTCAATCCTCAACAACAATAGAATCATGGCTGACGCTTTCAAAGATACCAGAGTAATGCGCTGCCCGGTTTGTTTCTCAAGGGACACGGATGTGCTGCTTGAGCGCGAAGATGAACTATTCTACTGTGTAAAATGCAGTTTCACCGGGAGGGAATCGGAGATTCGCAGTATGTATAAGGATATTCAGAAGAAATTCCAAAGAGCGTCACATCGTATAGATATTCAAGCAATCGAAGAGATGTAAAAAAATGAATCTGAACATTTAGGCGTAATTAATTTTAAACAGGAATATATGGATTTCGCCGAGTGGTTATTTTCACGGTGCCCATGACCGCCGTGGATGGTTTAGTGTGGGTTATCGCTCCCCGAATGACCGGACTTTCTCGCTCGTTCGCCGTCCACTGGAATGCACCAGGGATGTGCTTAAATGCTTCGAAGTAGTGAAGGTTTTGGGCGAGCTGATTCCCGACGCTTGGGAAGCCGCAGCACGATCCAATCTCAATGCTATCTGCAAAACACTCAGCAAATTTGTAATTAGTGGCCACACTCATCCACTGAGCACATGGCCGGAGATTGCCTTATTGCTTAGTTTGAGGGAACTTCCCCAGGAAATCTTGGCAGAGGTTTTTCCACAGGGATCTTTGATTTTCGGGGCAAAAAGAAACAACATAGAAATGTTGCTTTTGAAGCTTCCGGGGATTTTGGTTTGAAGGATGCCCAGAAAACCCACAGCCATCGCCAGAGAGGCGCGCGAGCGCATCATCGAGACCGTTGCCGGAATGCCTGAGGGGGCTATGTTGCCGACCACGCGCGAACTGGGGGAGACGCACGATCTGCATCCTTCGACGATTTTCCGGCTCTTGCGGGATTTGGCGGCGGAGGGCTACGTTTGGCAGAGTCCGAATCGTCGGTTTTATCCGGCGGGGGCGCAGAGCCACACTCTGCCGGGAGAAGCCGCTTGTTTTTCGTTTCGCCGGAGGACAACACGGCCTTGGCCTTGAGCGAGTTGATTTCTTTGGGTTAAGCACTAGAATGGTTTCATTCGACATGAAAAAGCGGAAACTTAAAAACTTAAGGCAACCTCTCTTGAGTAAATTCGGGGTATCAACGATTGCGCTTTGGATCGGCTTGGATACCTTGTATGGTCGGGCGGCTTTATCTGGAATTTTGAGCTACATGAAACGTAATCCTGGCTGGTCCATTCCGATGAATGGAATCGAGCCAGTCAACCAATCGAGTGAAACCGTTTCCCGACTAGCAACCGGCCTGATTGGCCAATTTTACACGGAAGCTGAAGTTTCTCAGGCCTTATCCTTTGGTATCCCGGTGGTGAATTTGACCGAAGGTCCGTCCGGTTGTAATTTGCCGACAATCTGTCTTGATAATGTGGCAGTGGGTCGGACGGCGGCAAAGCATCTAGTCGAAGTCGGCTGCCGTTTTCTGTATTGTCTCCATGACCCAAAGATGGGGTATTCACGCAAGCGATGGGAGGGGTTTCAGGCATTTGCCATGGAGGAAGGTCTTGACGTTACCGCGATACCACAGGATTTGAGCAAACCATTGGCTGCGATTATTGATAAAAGAAATTTTCAGGAAATTGCCAGGCATCTGCCTTCGGGCAGTGGGGTATTTGGAGTCAACGACACGGTGGTTTTCGGCTTCATGCGACATTGTGTGGATATTGGAAGATCCATACCTTCGGAAATCGCGGTGATGGGTTGCAATGATGACGATGTCCTCTGCCAACTGGCTTCGCCCTCCATTACCAGCATCCAAGTTCTTGGGCACGATATCGGGTTCAAAGCCGCAGAACTCTTGGATACCTTAATCGGTCGCCGACTTGCGGAACTCCCGCACAGGCAAAAAGTCTTACCAGGCAGACTCATCTCAAGGGAGTCATCGGACCGGCTTGCGACGTTGGATCCGAATTTGGCCCAAGCGTTACGATTTATCCGGGAGCATGCGACACAGCCGATTTACGCGTCGGATGTGGTTGAGGCAAATAAACTGAGAAGGCGCGCTCTGGAGAATCTTTTTAAGCAACATGTGGGGCATGGCATTTACGAGGAAATACGTCTCTCGCACTTAAGATCCGTTGAGGATTTGCTTGAAAATTCGGATCTTACGATCGCTCAAATTGCAACGCAAACAGGTTTTGTTACGGCACCCTCTTTAGAACGGGCGTTCATGAAGAAAAACGCTTGCACTGCTTCAGCCTGGAGGCAGTCGAATCCAAAATACATAAACCGAATTCGATGCGCTAAATAGATATTTCTATGCGCATTCCGTCACTTGCCACATGGGATGGGGCGGGTAAATTCATCGCTGACACTTTTTCCAACTAACATGAAACCACCACAAAAATTATGAAAAATAAAATGAGTCACACATTAGTTATTGCAGCGCTTGGCTTCACCCTGCTTGCAACTACAAATCATGCACAAACATTGGTAGAATACCGTTTCAATGATGCAGTAGCTGCTACCAGCACAATAAACAGCGGATCTGCTGGCGGGTCTGCAAGCTTGAGCGGTGCTGCGGTGATATCTGCTGACACTCTTGGAGTCTCGGGTCTGGTCGGCGACCGTGCCTTGGATAATTCGGCTGTGCAAATGGGTGCCAGTCCTTCAGACCCGGGTGGTCGGGCAAGTCAAAGTTTAACATTCAGCAGTGGGATCCAATCCGGAACCTTTGTTCTTTGGTTTAATGCCGACTCGAATCCACTGGGCACGAATGCCCGGCTAATTGGCGACAGTCCACGCCAGCAGGTGCTTTTTGCTGAGACGGGTTTGCAGATCCAGGGCTTCGGTTTGGGCGGAGTGACCGCGCCCACAGCCAGTATCGGCTCACTGGACGACCCGGGTGAATGGGTGTTTTTGGCGATAACCTTCGATGCCATTGCAACCAGCAACAACATAAACGTCTACTCTGGTAGCACGACGGGTGCAGTCTCACTGATCAGCACCTTGTCTGATGCCACTCAAGGGGCATTCACCTCCACAGAAAACCTGAACATCGCAAGTAGCGCCTCCGATACGTTCCGTCCCTTCGAAGGTTTTCTTGATAATGTCCGCATTTATGCGGCAGAGGACGCTTCAGGGGCATTGGGACTGGGGGCTCTTGAGAGCATAAGGCAATATGATCTGGTCACCGTTCCTGAACCTTCGGCCGCTGCGGTCATTATGGGGCTATTGGTCTCAGCTGTGATATTTCAACGCCGCCCGGTCATGTCGCGCCGATAATCAATCATTCACATTTCTGCGCAACCGGGTGACCTCTCTTGTATAGGCCACCCGGTTTTTTTTCAGCCTGCATAAATATTTAACCTAAACGTAAATAGATGGATCTCGAATACTGCCAAGGTGGTGCAAGATCAGGAGTCTCTGGTGCACGTGAGCAGTGGGAAGCCTGGTTTTTAGAACTGGTCGCACCGCTATTCAATAACCCAACGGCTTGGGGTGAAACTGACTCGAAACTATTTTCCAGTTCAGTGGCCTCACTTGAGGCATTTTCTAGAACTCTGTGCGGCATCGCTCCCTGGTGTGAATGTGAGGGACATTTCGGGCGCGCACCGACCACTCAAGTCATTGAATCCATAGAGGCATTCTTTCTCAATAAAACGAACATTAATAAAGTATTTGGTGACGATCTCTCAGCCCAGCCTCTGGTCGAAGCAGCTCTCATTTCACAGGCGTTATTACGTGCTCCGAATTCGATCGGCAAGCACTTAAAAGGGCGGGCACGGGATAATCTAATCTTTGCACTCAGGAGATCGCGACGTGTTAAACCTTGCTTTAATAATTGGATACTTTTTTCGGCAATGGTGGAGTGTGGACTACGTGCACTCGGTTGTGAGGATTGGGATTGCGTCCGGATCGACTACGCCCTGCGTCAATTCGATCAGTGGTATGCAGGAGATGGACACTACAGTGACGGTCCGAATTTCGTATTTGATTACTACAATTCCTATACCATCCATCCTATCCTCGTAGACATTGTGCGATGTTTCACTGGAGAGCGGCTTATAGAAGGTAATGAGCGGAAAATTATTGAGCGAGCGACGCGTATGGCCGGCCATTTGGAAGCTATGATTTCCCCGGAGGGAACTTTCCCCTTGATTGGGCGTTCGCTAGCCTATCGATTTGGCATCCTTCACGGTCTGGCTCAAGCTGCATTACACGACAACCTCCCCTCGGAATTGCCCTCCGCTGCGGTACGCTGTGCCATGTCAGCAGTGATGTCTCGTTTCTTCACTGCGGATGGTTTTTTTGATGATAAGGGCCTACTTACTATTGGCTTCATCGGATCACAATCCGAAGTTGGAGAATCCTATGTCAGCCAGGGAAGTGCGTATTTTTGTGCGATGGCATTTCTCCCTCTTGGATTGCCAAAAGAACATCCATTCTGGTCGGAGCCCGATGCTCCCTGGAGTACGAAGTCTGCTTGGAATGGAGTTTTTCCAAAGAAGAAAGGCATCTCTGAGGTGAATAGTCAGCTTGCCGCCCCTAAAGCTTTGTCTCCGGCTTTTGTGGTATGAAATGCCAGGCTTCCACTCGATGAACCGGGTGTGCTGCGTCCTTTTAGATGCGGCCTGCTTTGGGGGTGCCGTTGATAGTTCAAGCGGGGTGCAGTAAGTAGCTACCTCCGGATTCAGTTGGAAGAGCGAGAATGCGACCTTCCTGCTCAATGATTTTCGGGTTCGGAGAATTCTCAGTTTCAACTATCGGCAGACTGTTTGACCAGGGGTTTTCGATTCGAAAAAGGCCACCTGCCTCGCTAAGAATTTCTATGGATTGTACCGCACCATCCTTACGACTGGCGGACAGCAGAAAAGCACCTTCTGCGCGCAAAGTTTGAAAGCTAGCATCCTGGCAAAGAGGCAATCCCGGAAATAAGCGGATGTATCCCTCCCAGCTTTGCAGAAGCATCTCCTGTATGGCACCCACGATGCCGAGAGATTCCGACCAGGCACCGACGTGGCCGTAGTTACCCACGGACATTGCCCAGAGAAGCCCGTTGTCATGAGTCCAGCGATCAAGTAGTGACACGGTGGGAAGAAAATCACGGTCGGGAATAAAACGGCGGGTGCGGAGAGCCTGAATGATTTGAAAGGCGAGCTTGCCAGGATACCAGCGGTAACTTTCACTGTCGGGATCGAGGAAGGCTGGTTGTGCGCTTGGATCATCCGAAATTTCGCCGCCGTCAAAGCAGTAGAGTTCAGGAGCCAGATCGAGACTTAGTTTCGTTGCTTCTGCGGGAAGGCGGACGAGAATATGACTCCAGGTTTCAATCAAATCGGGATCGACTCCAAGCACCTTTGCCGCTCCAACCGCAATGTGCAGGCAATAGCGGGCATGGCGAAGAATCTGTGGACGATCCATGAAATCCTCCGACTTGCCGGAGAATCCGTCCTCCCCCTGATTTGAGGGAAAGGCATGGTAGAGACCGTCCGCACCTAACTGTAGAAAGTCAGTATAAAATAGAGCACAGTCGCGAAGCACCGGATATCCGGTTTTAACCAGCCAATCATGATTCTGAGTGTATTGAAAACGCCACCAATACCGGTTTGCCGCCCATCCCGTCATGTAGGCCATGCGGCCCATGGGGACAGCACCCAGAGGGTCATCGGACGGATGTGTGGCGAACCCGCTAAGCTGAATAAATAGGCCACGGCAGCCATAGTAGTCCCGTGCGATCTTTCGGCCGATTGGGAGAAAGAAATCCATTGCTCTAAAGTAGGCGTCGCCGATTTCCGGATGGTTGGCTGCGTAGTCTCCAAGAAAGATCGACTGTAAATTATAATTCGTATGGTAGTCGCCATGCCAAAGAGAATAATCACCAAGCGTGCTAGGTAGGAAAAGGCCCGGAGGTACCGTGTCTGCCCGATAGGTAGAACGCTTGGCATGAAGCGATGCAGTCCACAAATCCTGGAGACGCGTCTCGGCGAGCGTCAGGCTGGAACGTTCCCAGAATTTTTGTGCTTCGTTACGGGAGGAAGAGCGCCAACCCGAAAAGCTTCCCTTCGCCATCGTCGGAAGTCTGGTAGCGGTGCCTTCGGGATCGGAACTTGTCGAAACGCCTATGGCAAGCGTTCCTTCCTCGGCATCGGGAAGCAAGTGAAGCATGGCACCCCCCATCGCTTCGGATGTAAGCGGCTCTATTTGCAGTCCTTCTGTAGAGAGCGGAGCCATCGCACATTGGAATCCATTTTGGAAAACAGTGTCTGCAGGGAAATGTTGGACGATCGCGCCATTTTCGATCAAAACCGGCGGCAGGGGACTTGCCTTGGGGCCGGCTTTGGATCGAATGCCGGGATGCCGGTGTTGTGCAAAATGCGCTTCCCCGGCTTTTGCGATTGTCGGGTCGTTCCATCGGTAGAGTCGAAACCAGACGGGCTGGGCTGGGCCCACGCCTTTAAAGTCGCCGGTCGTACGCGTCAATTCATTCCAGCCCTCAAGCTTCCACTTCAGGCAAAAAACATTATCCAATGCAGCAATAAAGCAGACGAGGGATAGGTGCAGGCCACCCTTCCAGCGGCATTCCACGGTGATCTCTGCCGATTCAATATCAAGCGTCTGGTTGATTTCCAAGCCCTGTGCATCGGAAGGAAGTCGCATCGCAAGTTCACCCACGGGTTTGGGACATGGGTAAGGAAAGGCTTTATAGCTTGGGGGATTGCCCTGGCAAATCTCCCGCATCCGGGCCTCGTTGCTACTACCGTTTTTGGCATGGACGGGACCTCCGTAGGGTCCGCACTCCCAGCCTTCGACTTCGATGCCCCGACGCACCTCGTCGATATGTGCCGGTTTTGGATCCTGACTACAATCATGCCTTCGATCCCATACATCACCTTTACCGAAGCGAAAGCGGATTTCATCCGCTGCTTGATAAACACTGACTGAAAGGTCGCCGTTTCCAAGTATCAGGCCATCCTGAGGAACAAGTAACAGGCGATTAATCACGATTTTATTCATAGTGGAAATAGGTTGATATTGAGTGTTAAAGATCTTCATTTAAGCTTATTTATAATTAGTTATACATTTTTATAATACCTAAGTAATAAAACGTTAAACTAATGCTTTTCAGGTAAGCAATTCGATGAAATTTGAATTCAATATCACCGTCGGAACTCGTTTCATTGCTACTTGTCAATGCTGATCACGAAAACAGATAAAATTAATTAAGACGTATGAATGTAGCCGACAGAGGGTTTTTTTACGAGTTGACGAGCACCTCCAGGATTAAATCGGCAGTCGAAGATCGCTTTTTAAAAGTATAATAAATAAGTTTCAAAATTACAATATCCGTAATCGATCTACGCCGCTATACTGGCAATTCCATCAGTAAAAATCATGTATAGATCCCATTTAACTTCCTGCATCGTCACGCTTGTTCTCGTCATGGCTTGCCACTTAAATGCACAGGCAATCCTCGAAGAGCTCCTGAGAGACGACTTCGACCGTTACAATTCGCAGACATGGGGCACCGCTCCTGTCGGCGCCGAGATCGTCTTTCGCAATCAACTGAATCAAACGAATGGCTCCATTCGGATGAATCCGCGGGCCGGGGGATGCTACATTATTAGTGACGAGATGTTCAGGGAAGCTTCAATGGAGTTTGAAGTTAAGGTGAATTCGTTAAGCACGGATTCGACGAATTTCTATTATTTCGGGTTTCACAACACACAGCCGTGGACGCGCGATCTCCTTTGGTTGGTTGTCCAGGACAGTTCAATCAAATTGCAGGCGAGGGAGAACGGCGGAGCCTTTTTTGAGCAGCAAATCGGCAATATCCCCTTTGACCGATGGGTCAAATTCGTTATAAGTCGCAAAGGGAAACAGGTTGTGGTCGAAATGGACGGCAGAGCCGTTCTCGACCTAAAGAGGCCGGAGTTCTCAGATTCACCAATGTCTGCGTTTTTTGGTGCAAACACAATTTCTGGATCGAAGCGCGCTGATCTGCAAGTGGACAGTGTTCAGGTTAACGGGGATCCTGCATTGCAAGCTGCGGCTTTACGGGAGACACGGCTGATCAGCGAAGAAGAAAAGGTTATAGCGAGCCGGTCACAGTCTGTTTCCGGTGGCGACTGGGAGGTTGTTATGCACGACGGGGAAATTCGTCTCTCGAACCCTGAAGCGTCCTACGCGTTCTCTTTGCTGGAGGGAATTCAGTGGAGTGCGGTGGACCGCCGCGAAGGTGATGGCAGCGTCCCTGCCATCAGTCCGGGAACCGCCTGTCCGCTGTATGTCTTGAGGGCGGGAGATCAGAATCTTGATTCCAGGGACTTTCCTCTGGAGGAGGTTTCCGTTTCACCGGGCAAGCCACGCTTTGAGGTCGTTCAGTATGATCCGACTTCAGGACTCTCCACTCGCTTCGAGGCGGAGCTTCGCGACGACTCCAGTTTGGGTCTTTCCCTTGAGGTGACAAACCGAAGTGGCGTGGAGCAGGTCTTGCAGACAACATTCCCGGTTCTTCAGAATATCGAGATCGACGGCAAATTGGATAATTTGAACTACTTTTTTCCCTGGCGGGGAGGGTTGCTGGGAACGGTGGCTTCAAGCTTGGCGACAGAGTATGGAGGACTGGGTTGGATGCAGGTTATGGCAGTATTTAATTCGGAAGCCCGCAGCGGAATCTTTTTCTATCCGGAGGATGCCACCGGCACTACCAAGGGTCTGATGCTTAAGAAGGCTTTTCCCGGAAGTGAGGATAGGGTTAACTTCAGCGAAGTTCTCTATCCCGAAGAAATGCCCAGTATAAATCTGGCTCCCTCTAGCGGGATGGGCATGGCGGTTTACTACAAGAGGCAAGCTCTGCAGCCGGGGGGGGCCATTGCCTTCCCGACCACCCGACTGAAGGCGTATGACGGTGACTGGCGCGAGCCTTTGGACGAGTATGTCGCGTGGACACGGGAGTGGTACCGACCGGTCAAGGTGCCTCGTTGGTTCAAAGAGAGTTACACTTTTTTGAATCAGCATCCCCAGTCCTATTACGACAACGAAAAGGACGAGTATATTGGGGCGAGGGCGTTGGTTGGATCGGAGCATGTGGTGCAATGGGCTTTCTGGGAGAGCTTGAAAGTGCCTCATGTCGGACCCAATTACAATGGGCACCCAGAATACCAACCGGGAGACTTTGTTCCATCTATCCACCGAGGCGGTCTTGCTACCTTTAATGCCGAGATCGCAGCGTATCGGGCGAAGGGAACCCGGTTTGTTCCCTATATTAATTATCGTTTTTGCTTGCGGGCCAGTGAAGTCGGCACCCAGCACACAGACTGGGCTGCGATCAGGAAGCCGGGAGGCGATTATATCTGGTCTCCTTGGCCGGAGGAGAATCTAAACATGTGTTTTTATGATCAAGATAAGTGGGCTGCCTTCATCGCCAGCACGACACAGAGGTTGGTTCGGGATACCGGGATGAGCGGGATCTATCTTGACGAGTTGCCGCTTCAGCACGCCTGCTTCAATCCCGCCCACAGGCATTTGCAGAACGGCAGCCCGACCTCCAAGCAAGACATGGCGGAAAGCCTGACCATGGTCCGGGATGCCATGAAAGCGGCCGATCCTCAAGCGGTTCTGTGGACCGAGCATGTGGGGAGTGATTATATGTCTCAGTTTATCGACGGATCCTGGACGCAGACCTACTGCCGGGCTTTTCCCTTCACGGAGAAATACTTCGATGCCAACCGACTGGTCTATTTCCGTTTTCTTTTCCCCTCGGTCAAGTTGGCTGAATGGGGAAGTAGTGAGCGGCACATCAACCGCTACTTTTTTAATGGGATGGGATGGGATTTCGGCACGGGAGACCGTGCGCTCTCCAGAGTCTTGGGTAATATTTTGAAAGCCAATTCGGATGCCATTCAGACAATGACTCCCGAGCCTTTGGTGCCGACCAGCCATCCCGGTCTCCTCGCCAATCGCTTTGATGCACCCGGTAAAATCGTTTACACCTTGTATAACGTGCATGATCAAGGGATCACCGCGTTCATTTCCGAACCAGCTCCTTTCGAAGGGCATTATGTTGAATTGGTCGACGATGTGGAGATCAGTCCAGACGGGACCGGTCAGATGCAACTAACGATGGCTCCGGAGACAGTCAAAGCAGTCGTCTTACTCAGAAACATCCTCGAAGTCTCCCAGACAGGCGGCAAGGTGGTTGTGAGTGTGCCGGAGGAATTTGCCAGCAGTGAATTACTAGTCTACGCCGACGTGGATGATTCGCACTTGCTCTCTTCGAAGGGAATAGCCATGAGCTTGAATGATGGCAGCGCAGAGTTTACAGTTGAGCAAACATTTGACTTCCATCCCCGACGACTGATCATCAAATTGCAGGAAGATGGCTATCTTCAGGATCAGCGTGTTCTCGTAATCAGTCCGGCTGGATAATTCTAATGGGTATTCATTCACTGTATCATTAAAGGAAGGGTCGATCAAAGCTTATGAGAATTCGATCTTCGACTAAAAGTGCCGCCTTCACGCTACTGGAGCTGCTTGTGGTGATTGCAGTTATTGCTATTCTGTCCGCGATTCTTATCCCTGCCATCAAAGGTGCAAGGGAAAGAGCCAATGAGGCGACATGCCTTGCCAACTTGCGGCAGTGCGGCACGCTCATTCTCATGTATGCCGCTGACGCAAATGGCCGGATGCCAGCCTCGGGGCCTGATGGTAGTTGGGATGACGAATTGCTGAGGAACGGCCTTATATCGGACTTTTCTCTGACGCGTCAGGGCTGTCCTGAACACCGTGAAACGCTCTCCGCTACCTACGGCTATAATTACATGCAGCTGGGGAATGCCCAATCGCCCCAGATCGGAAGTCGTCCGGTCCTTCAGATTGAAAATCCTTCAGAGACAATTATGGTAGCCGACGGTCATAATCTTCCTTCGACCACATGGCCACATCTCGTGTATTGGGAGGATTCTTTTTGGACAGGAGACAGGGCACCACTTGGGCACCGGGAAGGTATTAATGTAGTCTGGGCAGATGGGCATGCCAGTTGGATATCGATCGATAAGGTCTACCCCATGCCACCTCAAAAACTGCCCGACCTGACGCAAGGGTACAACCTTCCCGTGCCCTACCACTTTGCCCGGATCAAAACAGCCCCGTGACAAGAATACTAGCTGTAACTATTGCTCTTTTCTGCTTTTTTCATTATGCAAATATTTCGCGGCCCATCTGCGCGGTGTCGTGCCAGTGGCTTTGACAAAGGTGTTATTGAAATAATTTGGTGAGCTAAACCCGCAGGCTGCGGCCACTTTCTTCGCAGGAAAATTCCCACTGCGGAGTAGAGATTTAGCTTTTTCGATACGACTTCGGTTTATTTCCTTAATGATCGAGCGGTTGAGGTGCTGCCGAAAAAGCTGGCTTAGTATTGTTGACGAAAGTTCGACATGGGCTGCGACTTCACCAACACTGATTGACTTATCCAGATTATCCTCGATGAAGCGGATGGCTCGTGCGACTCGAATATCCGGAACCGCGACCGAATTCGTGCTTTGTCGTACCACGATTTCTATGGGTGCCAGAACCTTGACCGCACTTTTGTGTGCTTTTCCGTTCATTACTTTATCTAAAAGTTTGCCACCTTCGTAGCCCAGCCCAGAGATGCCGACTCGGATACTGGAGAGCGGTACGGGTGCGTAATCGCAGATCATTTCCTGATTGTCAGTTCCGAGCACTGACACTTCTTCAGGAACGTGAAGGCCAAGTGCGAGTGCACAGCTGATAACATGCACACTGGTTACATCGGCTGGTACGTAGACAGCCACTGGCTTTTTTGCCCGCTTAAGTGCAAGTTCAATCGGATGTTGCATATTGGCACGGGAAAGTGATTCGCCGATCCATACAGATTCAACAGTATTTCCTTTGGTCTCAACCGTATCAACAAAACTCCGGATTCGCTCGCGAAAGAACGTACGTCGTTTCTTACCCACCGTCAGGAAGTTTTTATAACCAAGGCCCAAAAAGTAATCAGCGGCCAAGCGACCGCATTCATGGTCGTTGATCATGACTCTTGGAAAGCCTGCTAAAAGGCCTTCATCGCTGTTGTTCAGAACAACGGTTGGCACTTTCATCTTTTTGATGATTTCCGCCGCTTTTCTTTCTGGCCCGATCATGCAAAGAATGCCATCCACCTTGAGTGACTCGCTCGACCATTGGTGAACCATGGCAAAATCAAAGATCACCGACCAGCGATTTTCTTTTGCGAATCGAGCAAATCCGGTCAGGATTCTCTGGTCATACCAACCCAGATAGACGGCTACTGTTTTGCATGTTTTTTCTTTGGATCCAGTCTGTTTCACAGGTTTAACTATTTCGTGAATCGTAAAAATAACAACGGAAATGTATTAACTTTGCCTCTGCAAAAATGCAACAATCTTTCTTATAAAGTGCAATAGCTGAGATCTCAAACGAGTGTTATCATGCTAAGAGTTATCGTATAGTATTGGGTCGCTTAATGCCTTTTATACAAATATTCAATACAAACCAAAAATACAAAACCTAATGAACGAAAAATCATTCAATCGAGCCATCTTTTTCTCACATAATGTCAGAGTATTCAGTGTAGTTTCACTCTCTATCTTGATAGTCCAAGTCCTCACACTCGCGGGTCAAACCGAGGGGCGCGACAAAGTTCTGCTTGACTGGTCATTTGATTCGGCCTTCGGCCAGCGTCTAATCGGCAAGGCGGATGGTGTCATTGCCCTGCCGATTGGACTCGGCGGTGACGCCCTTGCCTCGGAAACGGCCGGGCCTTCCGCCAATGAAGAAGCATGGCAGTTTCATGTTATCCCGGATGGAGAGAGTGGGGGCTTGGAAACCTTCCTGGAGTCTGGCATCGAATCTTTTTCATTAGGAGTAGTCTTTAAGCCGAAGGAGGCAAGCGTGCCGGAGCACGTTCAGTATTTAGCTGGGATCAGCGATCGGGCCTTTCTTAGGATAACCGAAGCCAATATGTTGGAGGCGGGTCTTCGTGGCACTGACGATGTGTGGGTGCAGGTGCGATTCCCCTTGTATAAGATTCGGCCGCTCAACCAGTGGATCCAGGTGGAAGTGCGCTATGAGAGCCAAGAGCTTTCCCTCATTGTTAATGGTCAAGTTGAAGATAGCTTGACTCTCAAACATTATAGAATTTTCAGCGGTGCACGCTTTGTAGTCGCAACCTGTCCATGGGATTCCTCGACCGGGCATTTTGTGGGTTCAATCGCTTCTCTAAAGCTTGCGATGATCGACGAATCATCTGGGTCGTCACGCTAAGAGTTTGCCGTAAGCGACTGATGACCGGCGGTGTGGGTCGCATTTTGGTTTGTTGTCTATTAACCGGTTACAGGGGGATTTTACCCCAGCAGCTTATGAGTGTTCCGAAGACTCCCTATATCCAGCTTGTCATTCCTCGAATTGCCGCTGCGATCCCCAGACTTGAGAAAAGGATATGGAAAATAGATCCCGATCCGCTCCCCGTCGCGATGACGGCTCCTTGTTCCGCGCACAAAAACTATGGCGGATTTGACTGGAACGCTGCGGAGCGGATCCAGAGCTATCCGTACTTCTGGGGACGAATTTACGATCAGGCGTGGTTCCGAATTGCCGTCTCCCGTGAGTCTCTACTGGAACGGCAGTTTCTTTTTTGGAAGGACCAGGCGGAGGCCACGCTTTACGTGGACGGCCATCCTTGGTCCGGCTTCGATGTCGCTCATCGCCATGCCCTGCTTCCTGCGCACTTTCAAGAATTAAGCGTCGAAGCCATCTGCTGCCAATCGGCTATTTGGCATCCCGACGCTACCGGTATCGATTCTCCTGGAAGTCGTTTTGAAGGCGCATTCCTGGGAACTCGCGACGAGGCAGCATGGAAACTGTACCATGATTTCAAAGTTCTTTTCGATTTGGCCATCTACCTTTGCCGGAGGGATGGCTACGATCCGGAGGATCTGGTCAAAAGTGAGCGCTACAGGAAACCTTTGGAGAGATTGTCACCTCAAGCGCGTAGGATCTTCACTGAGTTGGATCGCTTGGTCGATTATTTTGAATCCGGTAGGATCGATGTTGTCGATGAAAGACTTGTCCATCTTTATGAGGTCTTGCGTTCCGAGATTAGTTCCATGCGGATAACGTTGACTGGGCACGCACATATCGATCTTGTCTGGCTTTGGCCGGAGGCAGTAGGTGAGGCGAAAGCCGTGCATACTTTCGCCACTGTCAACCGCCTGATGGATCACTATCCCGAATTCTATTTCGCTTATTCTCAACCGGCGAGCTATGAAGCAGTGGCACGAAGGTCGCCTGCGCTCATGGCTGAAGTCGAGCGTCGGATCGCCGACGGGCGTTGGGAGCCGACCGGCGCATTGTATGTCGAAAGCGACACGCAATTACCCTGTGGCGAGGCACTGCTCCGGAGCTTCACAGTCGGACAGGAGGCGTTTGAGAAACTCACGGGAAAACCGAGCAAGGTTGTTTGGTTGCCCGATGTCTTCGGCTACTCCGCATGCCTTCCGCAGCTCATGAGGGCAACCGGAGCGGAGTATTTCTTTACGACAAAGCAAGCGTGGAGCAACTCCACCCGATTTCCTTTCAGCAGCTTCCGTTGGCGCGGTCAGGATGGGACTGAAGTGATCGCGCATGTGCTCCATAGTCTCTTGGCCAATGGATATAACACCACTACGATGATCGAAGAGATGGTGGAACCTGCGCTTTCCCATCAACAAAGTGGCCTCCACCCAGAGGCGCTGATTCCAGTGGGCTACGGGGATGGGGGCGGCGGGCCGACCGAGGAGATGTGCGAACGGGTTCAGCGGATTAGAGCGCTTGATGGGGTCCCGCCACCCGAATGGGGACGCGTCGACCGGTTCTTCGAACGAATGGAGCCTATCCGGGAATCTCTGCCCGTCTGGCATGGTGAAATTTATCTCGAGTATCATCGAGGGGTGCAAACAACCCACGTACGCTTGAAGCAGGATTTCAGGGGTCTTGAACGAGCCCTGCAAACGCTTGAGGCGACTCATGCTTTGCATGGGGAGGGCCCGATACCAGAGCGGTTTTGGAAGCGCCTGATTTTTGCTCAATTCCATGATTACATACCCGGTAGCAGCGTCCACGAAGTGTATGCAGAAGCACTGCCCGAATTAAGATCTCTGGCTGAAGAGGCACTTCAAGGTGTGGAGAACTTTGGCCAAGGCAGCCGCTCGGCTTGGTTCAACCCGCTTCCCTATGTGATTGACCATGTATTTGAGGAGGAAGGTGTAGGGCGTCAGATCCGTCTGCCACCACTCTCCAAAACAGTTCTCGAAGAATCGGTCGGCTTAAAGTTCAAACCCGTGGAAGCGACGGAGACCTTGCTACAGAATGAACGGGTCCAGGCCACGTTCAACGCAGATGGTGAAATAGGTGGCCTGCGCATCGACGATTACCCGATCGCCATCAAGAACTCCCTTAACCAGCTGTTTGTTTATCCTGATCATCCGGTTATGTTTGAGGCATGGGATATCGACCGGCAATGCCCTGCGAATCCGGTTAAACCGGTCGGGGTGTGCGGAGCGGCCCAAGTTGAGAAGAGTGCTACCGAGGCGAGCCTTCGTTTCTGTATTCGATTGACGAAAAAGAGCACGGCGGATATATGCTACATGCTTCGAGTAGGGGAGCCCTTTCTCCGCATTGTTTACAAGATTGACTGGCAGGATACGGAGACTTTGCTCCAAGCGCATTTTCCAACCGCATATATCGGTCATAGTGCGCGCTTCGGCGCTCCGTTCGGAAGCACGAAAAGGCCGCAGATGGCCTCGAATGCCGCAGCGGACGCCCAATTCGAGGTGCCGGCGAGTCGGTGGGCGGTCGTGTCTGATGACAACGAGCGGGATGCTCTTGCTCTTATTTCCAAAGACCGCTATGGCTTCGGGTGTCGCGACGGACTGTTGCACGTAAGCCTTCTGCGCAGTGCTTTGATCACCGATGCCGTCCGCAATCGGGATCTGCGGCAGCGGGAATACCCGCACGATTATTCCGACTTGGGACAGCATCGTTTCGAACTTCTAATTGCGGCAGGCGGTGCAGATGCGCCTCGTTTCGAGCAAGCCGCCGCGCTCGCGGACATTGCCTATAGCGCGCCAATTCTGTGCCGTTGCGGGGAATCCATGTCCGCGGGTTTAGTTGGGATCACCGGAGGCGATACGCTCATTCCCTCTTGGGTGAAGCCGATAGATGGAGGAAACGGTTATATACTAAGGCTTCACGAAACCCGCGGCTACGGCGGTGAGGTAATGTTTGAGGTGGCCCCGGGATGGAAAGTTGAACATTGCGATGTTTCGGAGTTGTCAGCAAGCCCGCTTCTTGGGAACTGTCTTACCTTCAAGCCGTATTCGATTGAGTCCGTCCGTTTTTCTCATATGACACTCTGACAGAATGCTGGATTTTGTCTTTTCCGCGATTCGAGACACTTCATCAGAAGTGCCTAAAGATGGTCTTCTTTCAAATCTTCAGTTTTCGGGGCAAAAGAAACAATATAGAAATGTTGCTTTTGAGGCCTCCGGAGATTTTGGTTTGAAGAATGCCCAGAAAACCCACAGCCATTGCCAGAGAGGCGCGCGAACGCATCATCGAGACCGTTACCGGAATGCCTGAAGGGGCTATGTTGCCGACTACGCGCGAACTGGGGGAGACGCACGATCTGCATCCTTCGACGATTTTCCGGCTGTTGCGGGATTTGGCGGCGGAGGGCTATGTTTGGCAGAGTCCGAATGGTCGGTTTTATCCGGCGGGGGCGCAGAGCCACACCCTGCGGGGGGCACCGCTTTGTTTCATCGGGCGCGAGTTGCTCCAGTGGAGCCGCCTCTATCAGGAGATACTGGAGGGAGTCTCTGAAGTCTGTGCGGCCAATGGGAGTCCGCTGGTTTTGCTTTCTTCGCCCACGCTGGTGCGGCAGGAGGCTCCGGCTAGTCCGATTGAGCGGGCTAGCTTAAAGCAGCAGGGTGTAGAGATGACCCGATTGACTTCGGCCATTCCGAAGGGCTGCGCGGGCTATGTATTCGACCACTTATGGAAGGGGGCGGTCATTCAGACGGCGCAGACGGGCGGGGGGACTTCGCTCCAGTTGCTGCATCCGAAGTCGCCGATGGAGTCGGTCCAGCCGGACTATTTGGCTGGGGCGGGAATGGTGGCTGAGCACTTGCGGTCTGAACCCGTGCCGCGGGTTTATCTGATCCATCCGTTCGAGGGGGATCCCGCTGTGGATGCGATGTTAGATGCGCTACGGCAGGCGTTGGCACCTTTCGGTCCCAGGGAAATGTCTCTGTCTGATGCTGGCCGGGCTTTTTCGGGCAGGGCCGGAAGCAGTCGAGTGGTTTTCGTTTCGCCCGAGGATAATGCGGCTTTGGCTCTGTGTGAGATGATCCGGCGGAGCCGTTCTGCCATCTCGAAGACGGCGCAGGTGATCGCGACTCAGGGGACGGGTTTGGTCACTGCGCCCACTTTGAGGCTGCGCTATGACTATCGTCGGCTTGGGCGCAGTGCAGCGGCACGTATTTTGCACGGGACTCAGTTGATCCCGGTGCCTCCGATGTGGATTCAGCCAGAGATTGACTAAGCCGCGCTGGCACCCAGTCGTCGAAAGGCAGCTGGGCTGATGCCGCGCACGCGGGTGAAGGCTCGGGTGAAATGGTGGCGGTCGCAAAATCCACAATCGATAGCCACTTGCTCGATACTATCCTCGCTATGGTGAAGTCGCAGACAGGCCGCGGCGATGCGGCGTTCGCTCTGATAGCGGGCGGGTGTTTGCCCGAGATCTTCCCTGAAGCGTCGGATAAAAGCGTTCAGATTCATGCCGATTTCCTGTGCGACCTTGGTGACCGACACAGACTTCGGCAGATTGCTGTCAATGATGCGGAGGGCTTGGCGGATGCGCGCGGAATGCGCGGCTTGCCCCCGGCCAAAGTGCGCCTTTGGGAGTCGGGAGAGTGCCTCGCTAACGAGCGCCACGATCTGCCATGGGTGGGCCTCGTCCGGACGGGCTGAAGTGATGGAGCGTAAGGTGGCCTGCTGTTCTTTGTTCGCTGTCAGGCGGATCACCTCCTGCCTCGCAGCGTCACCGGAGATTAGAAAGTGCACATAGAGGTGGAGGGGTGATGACTTGCTTTCGGTTGCGTAATTCGTCTCCGGTGGGATGAGGAAGAGTGCCCCGGGATCCATCTCGATGCGCCTTGACTCGACCTTAATGACCGCTCCAGGCTGAGCGTTCCAGTAGAATCTCCAGTAGGGCGCCCGAAGGTTGGCGTGGCACCAGGCTTCCAGCGGATACCAGTCCGCAGTCAGGATATCGAGGCTTGCGGGACCCTTACTGCCGATCTCAGATGCGTAAAACATGCACAAAATAAGTGATTGAATCTATAGCTTTGGCGAGTCTGTTTCTGCTAAAGTTGGGCATGAAAGAATTGATGACCCAACTCCGTTTCCGCCAGATCCATCTGGATTTTCACACCTCACCGGCCATCCCCGGGATTGGTGTCGACTTTGAGAAGAAGGAATGGCAGGCCTGTCTGAAGTCGGCGGCAGTCGATTCGGTCACCTTGTTCGCCAAATGCCATCACGGCGTCAGCTATCATCCAACCGGTGTGGGGCGAATGCATCCGCACCTTGAATTCGACTTGCTGAAAGCGCAATACGAGGCGACCAAGGAAATCGGAGTAAACGCGCCAATTTATTTGTCTGCAGGGGTCGATAATCTGGCATCAGAGATCCATCCGGAATGGCGGGAAGTGGACAAGGGCGGGCGCTACACAGGCTGGGCGAGGTCGCCCTTGGAGGCTGGCTTCCATATGATGGATTTCCACAGCCCCTACCTCGATTATCTCTGCGAGCAGATCCGTGAAGTGGTTGAGCTTTTCCCGGACTGTGACGGCATCTTTCTGGACATTATCACGCAAAGCCAGTCCTGCGGCCGTTGGAGTCTGGAGTTTATGCAGGCCAACGGTCTGGATCCCAAAGTCGAGGCGGACCGCAAGGAGTCGTCGCGGTTAGCCTTGGAGAAATACTACAAAATGACGACCGAGGCCGCGCGGAGCGGACGCCCCGACATGCCGGTCTTCCACAACGCGGGGCACATCCCACGGGGCCAGCGCAGCATCTTGCAGTATTTCAGCCATTTGGAATTGGAATCGCTGCCGACCGGAGGCTGGGGCTACGATCACTTTCCGATGTCGGCTAAATACGCTTGCAACCTGGAGCATGACTTTCTCGGGATGACGGGTAAGTTCCACACCACCTGGGGTGAGTTCGGGGGCTACAAGCATCCCAATGCGCTGCGCTATGAATGCGCCGCCATGCTCGCGTATGGTGCGAAATGCAGCGTTGGGGACCAGCTGCATCCAAATGGTAAACTTGATCCGTCGACCTATGAAATTATCGGGGCGGCCTACCGCGAAGTCGAAGCCAAGGAGGCCTGGTGCAAGGGCGCCGAGCAAGTCTTCGACCTCGGTGTCCTTTCCAGTGAGGCTGAGAGTGGATCCTTTCGCGACAGTCCAGCGGACGAAGGCGCCTGTCGGGTTTTATTGGAAGGGCACATTCTGTTCGGGCTGGTCGATCGTCAGATGGATTTTGCGCCTTACAAAGCACTCGTACTTCCGGATGACATTCGCATCGATTCCGAACTGAAAAACAAACTCGACAGCTATCTGGCGCAAGGGGGCAAGCTGATTTTGTCCGGTGAAAGCGGATTGGAAAAAGACGCGGAGCGGTTCGCCTTCGACATTGGAGCGGATTATGAAGGATTGAGCCCTTACTTCCCGGATGACGAAGAGGCCAATCGCGGGCACGACTACGTGTTGCCGGTCGAGACCCTGCGTGCCGATTTCGTCAATCAACCGCAGATCATGTATGATCGCTCGCATCGTATCCGGGTAACCACGGGGGCGTCTCTGGGCGACATTTACGACCCCTATTTCAATCGCACCTGGGAGCATTTCTGCAGTCACCAGCACACCCCCAACCAACCGGAGGCTTCAGGCTATCATTGTGGGGTGCGCAAAGGAAACATTCTCTATTTCAGCCACCCTGTTTTTCGGCATTATCGTCAATACGGAGCTGTGGCCTACCGCGAATTCATTATCAGGGCGATCCGTTCGTTGCTTGGCACCGACCTGAGTTTGGAGACCAATCTACCCTCGACCGCGCGGATTAGCCTGACCCGGCAACCGGCGCACAACCGCCACGTGCTACACCTGCTCTACGCTCCGACCATCAGCCGTGGCGGAGTGGTGCAACTTTCCGGAGGCAATGCCAGCGGCGGTCGAAGCGTCGAAGTGATCGAGGAGTTGCCGTCGCTGCATGACGTTAACGTGTGCCTCAAACTGCCGGGTTCGGTCGGGAAAATCGAGGCGCTGGACCCCGCAGTCGAATTTGTGTCCGAGCAGAGCGACGGCAAAGTAGAAATCAAAGTAGTCCAGTTTAGCTGCCACGCCATGTTCGCCATTGCCGCGGACTAAACGGCCGTTTTCCTCCAAACATTCACTTCGAAACCAACCCGCGAAAAACAGAAAAATGCTCAAAATCCAACGTAATACATTTGGTGCACTCCGGCAGCGACAAGTTTTCGCTCTACCCGATTATCAACAAGCTGATTAAGCAACATGGCGTAGGTCTGCACGTAAAGACCGCCGGCACAACTTGGTTGGAGGAAGTGATTGGTCTGGCACGCGCTGGTGGCGAGGGACTTAAAATCGCCAAGAAAATCTATGCGGGCGGAGTCGAACACTTCGAGGCTCTGACCGCGCCCTATAGCACGGTCATCGATATCGACCCAACCAAGCTGCCTTCAATCGACGAAGTTAACGATTGGACTTGGGGTCAATTTGTGGCCGCCCTTGAGCATGAACCGTCCAACCCGGCCTACAATCCCCACCTGCGCCAACTCATCCATGTTGGCTTCAAAATCGCTGCAAAGATGGGAGACCGCTATGGCGACGCCCTCAAATTGCATGCCGACGTCATCGGCGCAGGAGTCACCAACAATCTCTGGGCTCGCCATATCAAACCGATCTTCGGCTAGTTTTTTAGGTGAGGCTTTTGAGAAGGCCGAAGGTTTCGGAAGTGAATGCGCCTAATTTGTCGTGCATGAAGTTTTCGAGGGGGGCTTTGCTGTTGATCAAGTCAGACAGATCGATTGCATACTGCACGCGGTTGGCATGATCGACACAGTGTGAGCTGAAAAAAGTGGCATTGGCCATACGGCGGCCCTCAACGGCGAGGTCGTAGCGTTTGCCGCCGGTGATTTGGGAGTCGAAGACGCCGTTGAGGGCGGCGGCGAGGTTGGGATGGGCACTGACGTCATGGACCGTTTTCTCGGCATCGGGCAGCCAGTCCAGGCCGCGCCAGACTTCGCAGCCGAAAAGTTGCCGGGGGCGTTCGGCGGCGGGGAGTTGGTGGATGGCATCGAGGGTGGCCAGGAGCACACCGATATGGGTGGCGTGTTTGTCAAATGGGTTGTGGGTATAGACGACTTCGGGCTGAGTGGCTTTTAAAAGTCCGAGCAGGTCTTCGCTCAAGGATGCACGTTGCCCGGCAGATTTAGCGTGGGCTGAAGGATGCGCGAGCTGCGCCATGAAGCTGTATTGTCCGATCTGTGCGGCGGTGTTCTGCTCGGCCACCCGAACGGTCTTCATCTGGTCATCGGAATAGTCGGCGTAGGCACCCGTTCTCGAACTACCCGCTCCATCGGTGCAAGTGATCCCGCCGAACCAGTGGTCGGTCCGCTGAAAACACGCAAGGATGCCATGCAGGGCCATGAACTCGAGATCATCCT
The DNA here is from genome assembly GCA_018402305.1 of Puniceicoccaceae bacterium. Taxonomy (GTDB): domain Bacteria; phylum Verrucomicrobiota; class Verrucomicrobiia; order Opitutales; family Coraliomargaritaceae; genus Thalassobacterium. The sequence continues at coordinate 161,608 of JAGYJE010000001.1, forward strand.
GATGGGCACCAATTCCAAGGTGGGTGGTTCGCGAGAGGGCAGCCTCGCCGGGCGTGCCGTCGGGAATGTGGAGGCTGTTATTGGGCTGCGAAAGAGTGGAGTGGACGTCGAACATTGAACTCTGAACGTTGAATATTGAATGGATAGTGAGGCGGCTGCACCGCGGCATTGAAAGGTGATTTAGGAAATTTGAAGCTTGTAGGAACCGGGTCGATTTGAATCGAAAATGTTCGATGTTCGATGTTCGATGTTCAAACCCTCGGTAGGCTGGCGGCGGCCACAGCCTGGCCGTGGCGTTTGGTGGTTTCGTCGGGCGTTTGAAAGGCGATTTTTGAGGAGAGCTCGGGGAACTCCAGGTCAAGGACCTCACGCGCTTGTTTGAGGATGTGCTCGCCGCCTGGTCCGGAGCTGACACGCCCTAGAACCAGGAGGTGGCGGAAGTCGTAGAAGTCGGCATAGTGAGCGATGCTGTAGCCGAGGTAGGTGCCGATGCTTTGGTAGATCCGGACAGCCCGCTCGTCTCCTGATTTAATTTTGCTTTGCACGAGTTCGAGCTTTTCGGGTGCGCCCATTGCCTCGTCAGTTACGATCCCGGAGGCGGGAAGCAGGCGGGCCACGGCTTGTTGGGAGAAATACTGAACCCCGCAGCCGCTATCGCCACTCCACTCGTCGGCCGGTGCGTCTTCGCGGTAGTCAACGGGCGTGAAGGCCAGTTCATTCAGCCAGCCGGTGACCTTACCATGGGGGTCGATGTAGCCGCCGGCCTGACTGGTCCCCATGGAAATGCCGAGGACGGCGTTGTCTTGAATGGCCATGGCTCCGGCGATCGCGGTGACGTCACCATCGTTGGCCACCTCAAAAGGGATGCCGCCCCAGCGGTGCTTTAACTCTTTGAAAATCCCCCGAATGTGGCGTTCGAAATCGGCCTCGCGGATTCCGCGGAAGAGCGAGCCAACCCGCGGCTCGTTGTTGATATAAATACCAGCCGCGCTGCCACCGATCGCATCAACCGACGGCAGGTGCCGCGCGGCGCGTTCCAGGCTGTCCTGAATGCCAGCGATGTGGTAGTGGGGATCCCCTTCGAAGTAGGGGTCCCATTTAATTTCTTCCGAAAAGACAACCTCGCCGTCGATCAAAGCCGCGCACTTTCGGTCGCTGCCCCCCAGGTCGAAACCGATGCGATTGCCCGAAAGGTCAATGGGCTCGGCGTCTTTTGAAGGGGCACTTGGCTCAATTGCATCGTGAGCCGCCGCCTCAAACGTCAAAGGAGCGCCGAAGCAACGCGGGCCGATGAAGCAGCTATCAAAATGTCGCTCGCCGGATTCGCCGTAGACAGCGGACAGACTACGAATGATCTCCGGGGCTCCCGCAATACGAACGCGCGGCCCGCCCCAGGCCCAGAGCAAAAACTTTACGATACGCTCGACATACTTAAGGTTTAGACTTTTGAACTCGGGCGCATCCGGCAGGAGGATGGAGTCGAAGGTCCAGCGGGCCTGGGCATCCCGCTCGATAGCGATGCGTATTTGACGGCTGCCAGCGACGGACTGGGCCAGTTGACGATAGCTCCGGTTCCAAAGTGCGGCTGGTAAAAAGCCGGGGTCGAGGCTGGGCTTGATTTTTGGAGGGGTGATTTGCATGTCAATGTGCGGGAGCCCAACGTTTGAAGCACTCGATGGCTTCGTAGTCGGCAAGGCCGAGGGCATCGTAGGTTGCGGCGGTGGCTTGGTTGATTTGATGGGCGAGGTCCCAGGTGTTATGGGTCTTTTTTTCGGCGGTCCCGGCGCTTTGACTGCGCTGGCTTTGGTGTTGGTAGATGCCCTGGATCTTGTTTTCGAACTCATCGGGCGAGAGTGGCACGGCCATATCGATTTCGTGCGTTTCCCACTCCTGGCCGGGACCGCGGTAGAGCCAAATAATGCAATCCTGAACCCAGTCGGCATGACTGCACTCCTTGAGTGCGCGGCAGAGAATGTCAAAGCAGAGGGCGGGCACGGAAAGCGGATCGTGGCCGTAGCCGGTCGCAAAAATTTGATGCGGTTTCAGGGAATCGAGCAGCGCACGCATAGCGGCCACATCGGCATCCTCGGCGACGAAGCGGCGATAGCGGCCTTTTTCGTAAAAGGGTAGATCCATGAAGTGCAGTCGATCATTGGACACACCGAGTGTGCGGGCGGAGGCGCGCGCCTCACTGCGCCGGATTAGCCCCTTGAGGTGACGAATCTCAGCGGTGTCCGCTCCGAAGCTTCCCTTTGCCTCCAATTGACGCTCGACTAGCCGGGCAAAGGAGTTGTCCGTTCCGGATTGGCCTCCATCGGCCAATTCAATCATGAGCTCAATGGCGCCACGCACATCTTCGTCGGGAACGGCAAGATTACCCGTTGTTTGGTAGGCCACCGTCAACAGGTGGCCTTGCGTGGTCAATCGGTTGAGAGTGCCACCCATGCTGTAAACGTCATCCAGCGGTTCAGGACTAAGGACGAGTGAGCGCTTGGGGAATGGATCGGCGCGTTCCGGGCGGTTGGAGTCGTCGGCACCGGGCTTGCCGCCGGGCCAACCGGTAATGGTGTGCTGTGTTATGTTGAAGAGGTCAATGTTGACGTCGTAGGCGCGGCCGCGCTCGGTCAGGAGGTCGGCCATGCCGTTTTCGGTGTAGTCCTCGTCGATCAATTTGAGGAGGGATTTGCCGGTTTTCCCAGCAAGCCAGAGGACGGCTTTGCGCGTCATCTCCGGAGTCCAATCGACCGGACCGACCAACCAGGGGCAACTGATGCGGGTGAGTTGACCGGCGGCGGCACGGTCGATGCAAAAACGGCAGTTAGCGTGCCGCTGCAGAAAGGTGGCCGGTATGGCCTCGGTGGGCGCTCCCTCCACCGTGCGGGCGATGACGGAGGCTTTCCCTTCCCCCCAGGCCAGAAGAAAGACCTGACGGGCGGCGAGGATGGTGCCAACGCCCATGGTAATGGCGTGGCGGGGAACGTTGGCCTCCCCGAGGAAATCGCGTGCGGCGTCGCGGCGCGTCAGGCTATCGAGCGTGACCAGGCGTGTGAGCGTCTCGGGGCCGGAGCCGGGCTCGTTGAATCCGATGTGCCCCGTCCGGCCAATCCCGAGTATCTGGATGTCGATGCCTCCGGCATCGGTGATCGCCTGTTCGTAGGCATGACAGGAGGCGTAGGCCGCTTCGCGTTCAACCCTGCCGTCTGGCACATGGGTGTTTTCAGGCTTCAAGTCCACATGGTCAAAGAGCTGGTCGCGCATGAAGCGGCGGTAGCTTTCCGGGTGGTCACCATCGAGTCCGTAGTATTCGTCGAGGTTAAAGGTCACTACATTGGCGAAGCTCAAGGCCTCTTCCTGGTGCATGCGAATGAGTTCGCGGTAGAGCCGGACGGGTGTCGAGCCGGTGGCCAGACCAAGGACAGTTGGTTTACCCTCAGCCTCGCGGTCACGAATCAATTCCGCAATGGCGGACGCAACAACCTGGCAGGCTTCGTCGGCGGACTCGTAAATGTGGGTGGGGATCTTCTCGCGCTGATTCAATTCAGAATTGGTAGATTGCATACGAATAGAGTAGCAAAGAGGCGGTGTTAAAATCTTGCCTGTTTCGGACATATATTTGATTGTTTCGGAAGTGAAAAAGAGTGATGGAGTACCCAATGACCTTCCAAAGCATCTGCCGGAGCCGGTCGATTACTACGAAGGGGTCGACGTGCCCGGCCGCTGTGTCAGCCGTCGGGTTTTGCTCTTTCAGCGGCTCAGCCGCGAGAGTCTCCAGCAGAGGCACCTCGCCAACCGCATGCATCACCGCTATGTCCTCATGCATGTTCTGGAAACTGGTGGGATCGTGAGTGTGGACGGGAAGGGCCTGCGCCTCGAAGCGGGAGATTCATTGCTGGTGTTTCCCTATCAGTTCCACCACTACATCGACTTGGACGCGGATTCGCTGCGCTGGATTTTTGTGACCTTCGAGTTGCAGCAGGGTGGCCTGCATCTGGAGGGTCTGCGCCATTGTGTGTTGCGCACGGAGGACCCGCTTTTAGAGTCGCTAAAGCAGATCGCGGCGATCTGGGTCGAGGAGGCCCCGGCGGAGCGGGCAGGGGTCCTTCCCCTGGTCGACCAATTGCTCATGCGGTTGCCGCGAGTGGCCGCTCCCCAGAGACCAGGGCGGCGAGCGGGTATCGCCTCAGACAGCTTGGTCGCCGAAGCCGAAACACTGCTGCTGCGCTCGGTTCGCGAGGGGTGGACCCTGCACGAGGTGGCACGCAGGATGCACCTTTCGGAACGGCATCTGCGCACGCGTTTCGAGCGGCAGACCGGCGTTTCCTTGCGGGACTACCGGAATAATTACCAATTGAACCGCGCAATCGATTTGATGCGTGATGCCACCCTCAGTCTATCCGACGTCGCGGAACTCAGCGGGTTCAACTCGCAGTCCGTTTTCAGCCGATTCGTCAGGCGTCAAACGGGACAGGCCCCCCGGGAGCTCCGGAAACGTCTGCTTACCGGAGATACGAATTGGCTGACTGAAAATAGACACCTCAGTGAATAGCTCTTGGGGGTATAAGAAGTCTGAATTTCCGGGAAATGGATTGCGCTCGGTTGGGTGGGCGGACGAGTGGTGATTCCAATGCCGAGAATTTGGGATCCTATGGTGCAGCCGCTTTCTCTCTCTGCCATTATGGCAATAATCCTAGAAGAATGAGTTGGAGCCCTGAGACCTGAATTAGTATATGTGCATCAATACGTTACAAACCCCAAGACTATCGCCCTTTTGGCAAAACAAAAAATGGCCATAACTAGATGACTATCCATACTGGCCTCTGACTTCCTGACTTCCGAGTGACCCGAAAATCAGGTTCTTCGCTATTTTTAATGGATAGCTGATATCTGCTCTGATTTTTACCACCCGCTTACGCTGGAGGCACCGAGGCACAGAGGCGGGTTGGTTAAGATGCAGGGAAATTTCAGGGATGCGGTTTTGAGGAGGCAGATGGGCTCAAACGTCTCGTGTTGTCATTTCAAGTGAATCACCCCCTCCGTGCCTCCGTGGTGAAAACGAACCAGTATCGAATCCCATGCCCTTCCTCTTCCCGGAGATCCATGCGTGTTCCAATTTTCATTCATCCATCAAAAATAGCGAAGAACCGAAAATCAGACTGTAAATATTTGATTATCAACAAACGAAACCGGTCATAGGGTGTCCCGCTGAAAATCGTAATTCTGATCGTCCTCGTAATCCTAATCGATTCATCGAACTTGTAGGTTTCCATGCAGTCAGTACCCTAGCTTTCGGAGTAACCTCGATTACGATTACGATTATGAGCTAAAGGTGTCCCAATTCGGAAGTCAGGCGGGCTTGATGCTTTCCCAACCCGCGCAGCTTGCCCTCCGTGGTTCTCACGGAGCTTGGGCAGAAGTACCGATTAGCGACGTTTCGGCTGCGGGATCATCGAGGTAGCTTTCAATCGTCCCTCAAACCCTCTCGACCTGCCAGTTGAGCAAGGCGCGCTTCGTTTTGCTGAATTCGATGTCAATGAGATGGATGGGCTCGCCTTTTCCGCGGTAGGGGGCGGCGTAGTCGTTCCTTTATCCTATGGCAGAGCCATTCAGATTGACTTGATCGCTCGTGCCAAGCAGGCTCCGTTCATGAACTTTTATGGTATCCTGGTTGGTCTGGTTCTCTTTAGTTTATCCACTTTGTTTGCGGATGATGGAAGCGTTCACGATGCTTCAAGAGGTCCCGTTGTGTTAGGGGAACTGCCAACGGTTGAAGCGCTTTGGGCGGGCTATTTGGACTCGAATGGAGGGCGTCGAAATATTGAAGCGGTGCAATCGATCCAAGTTGAGGGCCACATCCGTTTGCCGGGTGAGGCCCCGGCGGAGAGCTCCGCTTTTCGCGTCATACGCAAACGGCCCGGATTACTGCGTCAGCATATTACCTTCCCCAATGAGGTGGTTCGGCAGGTTCTAGTCAACGATCGCGGTGCGTGGGCCAAACTTATTTTTTCGAATGGTGAGGAACGCAGCCAAGAGGTGAGCGAACGCGAGCAGGCAAGCCTGCGCCAGGCAGTCCGCATGGAGTCACCTTTTTTGCAGACGGAGGGGCGCCCCGATTGGCTGCGGCTGCGCGGCCTGGAGACGATGGAGCGGCCGGATGGCGGGATAATGGAGGCCTACCGTGTGGAGGTTCTGCCCAAATCCGGTTTACCCTTTGCAGAGATTTGGCTCAACACTGAAGATTTTCAAGAGCGCAAAGTTGTCATGCGGCCGGAGGAAGCAATTCCGGGTGCGCTTTCGCAGACGGTGCTCTACCATGATTATGCGCAAGTGGACGGGGTTCACTATGCACGATCACTTCATTTCTATACCGACGGGCAGCCGCAGCAGCGAATTGAGGTCGAGCGTTTGCGGATCAATGTCGGGATATTTGACAGCTATTTTGAGGAAGTCCGCTTTATGGAGACTACCAAGCCCCTGGAGGGCAGTTCGGGCGAGAAGTAGACGACTTTCCGGAGCGGGACGGGCGGCTTTTTAATCGCGGCGGAATTCAGGCACGACTTTGAGCATGACAGCGCCGAGGCGGGCGTTCTCGGAGGGGGCGATGAAGACGAGTCGGCGGCTGCGGGGGTCGTCGAGCCAAATGGTTGAGTAAACGATGGTGATGCCGCCGTCGTCCTCTTCGATAGCGATGACGACGGATCGATTGCCACCGTCGCCGAGGGAGAAATTGACCGGTTTCCAGTTTCCCGGCAGGGTGAGGCGTTGCTCACGGGTGGCGAGGATAAGGTCGCGCTCGACCGTGTTGACAATGCGAAATTGTCCCCAGGGGAAGTCATCCGTAGCGTCTTCGATCACAATGGAGCGGAGCCCGATGGGATTTCGGCTGGAGGGTAGGAGGATGACGAGGGGCTGACGCAGCCCTGCGGGCACATCGACGACGAGGTGAGGGATCGTTTCCCAGTTCAATTCTCCCTCGGGGAGCACCGTCTCGCGCGCGAGGAGCCTGAAGCTTCGCTGGCCCCCGGGCTCTGCCGGGGGCAGACTCAGTGGTTTGGAGCGTTGCAGGGGATGCAGACCGGCCACCGGGGTCCGCTGGCCCGCGCTGAGGAGGTCAAGTTCCTTTGCGGCGGTGCCCTCATCCCAGGCGAGGAAGCGAAGCTCGGCAGCCGCCAAGCCGGGGCCGCTGCCACAAAGAAGTAAGACGAGTAGGCAACCGCGCCAGCGGCGGAGAAAAACTGTTAAAAACGGATTCATAGGTCGATTTCCCGCAGGGCCACCACGACGAAGCGCCGCCCGAATGCCTGGTTGATCTCGGAAAGTGCGGCGAGCGGGGTCTTCTCGGGTGGATCGCTGGGGTCTGTCCAATCCGGCACGCGTTGCACAACGGCTTCGAAGCCGACGCGGATGGTGGCTTCGCCGAGCGGGTTGGTCGACTCACCGATTGAGCGGACGATGAAGGTGTCGGAGCGGACGGTCAGACTGTTGCCCAGCGAGTGCAACACGTCGGCCTGGGTGAGCCAGCCTGGGAGGCCGACCCCGGTGTAGGGGTCCGGGAGATTATTCCCGTGGGGGTAGGGTGCCGTGTCAAAACGCTGGATCCGGTGGGCATTATTGAGACCGGCCCGGTCGATGGCCGCCTGCAGTGCGCCTTTTCGGGTGGATGGCTGGCGGCCGCTCCGAGTTGGCGCGCGACGAATTCGCCCATCGATTGGAAGGGGCCGCGCTCGCGCACCTCGTCGACGATCTCGCGGGCGAGGGCTTGAATCTCGGGGTCGCTCAATTCCCGGAAGCCGACCCAGCTATCGTTGGCTTCGCCAATCGGCTGCGTCAGTCGGTGGAAGGTGCTGCCGCTGGGGGCGTGGGTTTCGGGCTGCCCATCGGGTGAGCGCGTATTCAGCTGCCGTCCGCGCAGGCTGGCCAGCGCGGCCGTCCAGGCCTCGACGGAGGTGGAGTTGACATTGAAGCCACCCTCCTGCAGGAGGTGTGCGGCTACTTTGAGGGGGCGGTCCGCCGCGGTCAGGCGCGCCTCGGTTTGGGCTCTATCAAAAGCGCCCAGCCAGGGGCGCAGGCGCGGGTTGCGCAGCGGTGCCTCGCGTGGGTCGTCCAGCCAATCGCTCAGCTCAGAGTTGCCGGTCCGAGCCACACCCGCGTCGAGGGAGGAGAAGAAAAATCCATCCCAGAGCGCATGATTGAGCAGGAAGGCGTGGTCGTAGATGGCTAAATTAGGGGAAAAAGACTCGCCTGTGCTGCTGCTGCGAACCTCGCGCGCCACCTCGTCGGTATCGAGATAGGGGGAGGCCCAGGCATTGCCAAAGGCCTGGGCCGGGGCGAATGCGGTGTCCACGAGGTCGGCGTTGCGAAGGGCCGCCAGGTTGAGGAGCGGCTCAGTGGGGAGCGAGAAAAAGGGCAGGCGGTCGCGCCCCCGGATACTTTCGTTGGATGCACCGTAGTAGGTGCGCTGGGCGTCGGGGGTCACTTGCAGACCGGAACCCAGGAAGTCGGCTACCGCTCGGAAGTCGGTCTGATAGTGCGGGCCGGAGGTAAAGTCGGCCCCGGACAGGAGGGTGTTGACGAAACGCTGCCGCGGGTTGGTGGTGAGCAGGAGATTCGACAAATTACCGACCTCCCCGGCCGTCCGGTTGAAGGTCTCCAGCACGGCGACGGGCCGGGGGGACTCTAATGCCGAAGCTGTTAAGCGCGGAGAAGTGACTATTTGATCTTCGTATTCGTCGACATCTACGAAGTTGTTGGTGGACTCACCATCATTGTCACGGTAGACCATGACTTCCGATAAGATGGCGATCTCGGCCCGACGGTCAAGACGCCCCTCGTTCTCCAAGGTCATCATGTAGTGGAAGCGCCTGTTGGCGAAGTTTGCGGAAATGCGGATTTCGTCTGTGGGCTCGATGGGCATGGTCCAATTGGCTTTACTCTGGGTGGAAATTCCTCGATCAAGGCGGACCGCAAATCCTCCCCTGAAATTATTATAATCGGCCTCGCTTTCGAACGGCTTCATGCGAAGCGTCCTCAACGCATCGCTTCCTGTGCGATCGTAAGGAACCGGAATCGAAGTTGCCGGACCAAACAGCCGAACTTCGCCCGCGCCAATTACGATAGGACGCCGGGTGCTATCGCTGCCAGTGCGGGTTATTTGAAGCAGGAAATATGGATCGAGAGAACGGCCCGACCCTGGCGAGTTAGGTAGTCCCCTGCCGAGGTGACCGCCCATGTAACTGTGGCCGTATTTATATTCAAAGATATGATCTCCCTCCTCGTTCTTCCGGTATAAATCGATTTCGAATCCAAGTGGAAAATCGAGACGCGGATGCGCAAAAAAAGCGGGGGCCTCGATGGGCTGGTCGTAGGGGTTCCAAAGGACTATTAAGGGGCATATGACCATACGGAGAACCGAGGGATCGTTTGGATCGACCCATGGACTGAAAAATAACAGAATACGGTTAAGAACGGGGGCGACACCGCCCTGCGTCGGCTCGGAACCGCTCCAGTAGGGGCTCTTGTTTTTTGTGACGGAAAAGGGATCGCCGGGGTTGGTGACCTCCAGATACTTGCGGTAGAAGTCGCGCAGGTGATCAAAAGTCGGCACGGCGCCGGTGGTGAAGGTCCGTGTCTCGTCGGCGCGCCCGTCGTAGTCGACCGTGACGACCGGTGGTCGAGCCGAATTGATCGGGGTAAAGAGCGGTTGCTCGCCCCCCGGTGCCGGGCCGTCGCGAAAGGGATTGGGCGAATCGCCCCAGAGCCTCGCGTTGAAGTCGGAATCGCCCATTTCAAAGGCAGCGGTCAAGTCGGTCTTCAGCCCGCCCCGCGCCACATCGGCCAAGACCGAGCGGGAGACGGTGGTCCAGTCCGCCGAAAGTTGGTTTGGCGCGTCGCCGCTGTAGGCGTAGGCCGGATCCAGGCTCAGATCGCCCAGCGAACGAACGCGTTCGCGCCGCTGGGCCCAGCCCTCGCTTGGCTGGGTCAGTGTCGGGCCGCTGCTGTTAGCAATGCCGATGCCGGGGCCGGCCGGGCTGGCAATGGTGTCGGGCGTCGGGCGCGCGCCCGTATCCTCCCCAAGATTCAGGCGAGCCTTGAGCCCCTCATCCGACACCGCCCAGGCAAAGCCGCCCCGGCCATCGGTGTACGGCACAAATTGGGCCCGCAGATCGAAACCATCGGCTGCCTCCGTAAAGAGGGCGCGCTCTTCGTCGGGCTGAACCGGCGCGTCGATGAAACTGCTCGCTTGCAGAAGCGCCTCCGGACCGGAGACCAACCAGCGCTGGAAGGCCCGCTGCTTTTCGGCTGCGTAGCGCGGGGCACGCGCCCTCGGGTTGTCTAGCTGCGCGGCGCGGGCACTTTCCCACACGCCAACCATAGCGGAGCGGGCGGAGGCGGGGTCGAGCAGATCTGCTTGTGCTGTGACACGGCGATCCTCCCCCAGTTCGCGCTGGAGTGTGCCGATCGCTTGAAGTAGGCCCAAGCGGGCGTTTTCCCGGGCCTCGAGCCGGTCGAGCGTGGCTGCGGCATTGGTTGTTTCAACAGCGGCGAGTGAAAAGATCGAAAGGACCAGGATCAGGACAAAGGCCATCGCCGACAAGGCGAGCACCAGCGCAAAGCCCTCGCAGCGGCGTGGACAGGGTTTTGAATGGTTGATGGATTTCAGTGCCATTTGAGCGTAATCAGGCTTAATCAGGAAATTGGCTGTCGTTTATTGGTTTTATAAATCGACCAAATATTAACTCAGTCAACGCTTTAAAAGTGACAAACAAGTGAAATAAGAAGGGCGCAAACACGCGGTTGTTGAGCCCAAATAGCCCTAATTCAGAGGCAATCCGTGTTTTTAAATTAGCAGGAAGGTGGCCGTTGGTAGTGCGCCGGACCGCTCCTGTTGCGCTTAAAAAGCGACCACCGGGGTTCTTTTAAGTTATGTGCAAGGCGAAAAAACAAGATGGCTCGATCGCCCCCGTGCTTTTTGCCCGGCTGGCGGTACCAGGAAACTGGAATGTAAACTTAATAAGTTTATTTTGTTGCATTAAAGTAACAAAAAAACAATTGATTGAGTAAATTCATTCTTTATCCATAGCGATCTCTTCTCTAAAACTAACATTCAATCATGAAAGTCGATCCTATGAAAATGAAACCACTCGTTTCAACAGCCATTCTGAGCTCTGCGCTGGGAATGTTTTTCGCAAGCAACGCCGCCGCCCAAAGTCTTTGGACGGGTGGTACCGGTGACTATTCCACAGCCGGAAACTGGACCCCTTCCGGCGTGCCGAGCAGCGGCACCGCCATCGAGATTAACTCGGGGGAGGCGACATTTTCCGGTTCCGACGCGAACTACGAGCGCGCGGCGACCAGCACCATCGATGGCGGCGCCCTGGTTCTCGATAACGCCCGCTTTCTCAACGGGCGCGGCGGCCCCGCTATCTTTAATATGGAATCGGGCTCGCTCACTCAGAACGGCACTTACTTCATCGTTGCCCAAAATAATGCGGGCACTTTCAACCAGAACGGCGGCACGGTCAACCTCGATCTGAGACGCGGGTTTTTTATAACCGACGGCTCCGCCGGGTCCAATACGGGAACCTATTCGTTAACCGGCGGCACGCTCGACGTCAACCTGAACGGTCTCGAGTCCAATAACGATGCCCACAATTTTCAGATGGGCCGCTCCAGCGCGGGGGCCGATTTGTTTCATGTCGACGGGGGCACCTTCAACCTCCGCAACTCCGGCACTCTTGGCACGACGGACAAGCGGGTCTATATCTTTCGAGACTCCACCTTCCGGGTCGATAGCGGAATTGTCGATGTCGCGGGCATGACTTTTTTCACAGTGGGCCGCGGTGTCAACGCCGGAAGAACGGCTAACTTCCTCGTCAACGGTGGCGATACCGACATCGCGGTGACCAACGCCTTCATTGTTGGCGGCGGTCAGGACGGCTACATGCAAATGACGAACGGAACACTGGATATTTTACAGTCCAACAACGGCGGCGGTAATTTCTGGATCGGCGACACATCGACCACTGCGTCGGCTGTAGTGGAGCAGAGCGGGGGTGATATCACGGTGGCTGGGCAATTGTTACTGGCGCGAAATGTGAACAATAATGCCAGATACACAATGTCCGATGGGACATTGAGTGCCGAAGACATTGATGTGGTCAACGGCACGGGTCTTTTCGAATTCAACGGCGGCACGATCACCCTCGACGGCGACCAAACCAGCTTGCTCAGTGAAGCCTGGTTTGATGCAGCGCCGGGTGCCTTTGCCGAGTTCGATGGGACCTCCACGACTCTGGCCATCCCTGAGCCTGCCATGGCTTCCGCCCTGGCCGCATTGCTCGCGCTGGGTGCGGCTGCGATGCGCCGCCGTCCGCGCGCTTAATGGTATCGACTCCAATGAAAGCCGAGCCTTGGCTTAGTTTCGCGGGGGCGGCGGTTGGCTGCCGTCGCCCTTTTTCCACAACACATACAAATCCATGAGGCTTCCCGTTTTTTTATTTTCAGTTTTTTTCGTATCCCTCGCTGCCAACAGCGCGTTTGGGGCAGAGCGTGAATCGCTCTGGCGCTCGGGCAAGGGTCTTTACAGCGACGAGCAGCGCTGGCGCCCGACGGGCGTCCCCGCCAGTGCAACGCCCATTCGGATCGAGGGTGGTCAGGTGGACTGGGTCGAGTCGGCGTCCTTCGATTTGAGTCGGGCGGCGGCTACCTTCATTGATGGCGGCACGCTCCATTTGGTGGGCACCTTCCGTAACGGGGTGGACGGTGCCGGGGAACTACAGCTTGAATCCGGTGAGATTCGCCACAGCGGGAACTTTTTTGTCTTGGGGCACAACGCGCCGGGAAAGATGGTCATGACTGGAGGCCGCTTCGAAAGCGATGTGGCGAGCGGCTTTTTCTTTAGCGACCACGCAGGGGCACCGGTTGAATTCCTCATGCAGGATGGCGCTTTCGAGGTAAGCTTCCGAGAGCGTAGCGACTATGAGGAGCGCTGGCAGTCCTTCATGGGCAAGGCACAGAATGACCGATGGACGATTCAGGGCGGCAGTGTTGAAATCGATGCGGGCAACGCACCGTTTTTTGGTGATCGGGAAAACCCCGGGGATGCAAATCGCTTTCGCGCCATCGTTGTTCGCCGCAGCTCGACGATAGAGATCAATGGTGGTTCGGTGCGGTTTCTGCGTCCGGAACGTCTCGCCATCGGTGAGAGGACCCCGGGCAATGCCTTGCTCAAACTGGATGGGGGGCGTCTTGAAGTTTTGGATACACGAGGACTGGACGGCGGCATCGCGGTGGGCGTCGACAGTGAGGGGGTTGTCGTGGTCAACGACGGCCAGCTCACGGTCAGCGTGGCCGAGAACGACGCCGGTCGAAACTGCGGTTTTTTGGTGGGTGCCGATGGCGGCTACGGCAGTTTGGAGATCAACGGCGGGGTGGTTGATTTGGCCGGGCTGGACATTGAGATTGCACGCGGTCGCAACAGCGTGGGCCAGGTGCGGATGACCGGTGGGGCGCTGCGGGCAGGCGATATCCGGCCCGCAGACTCCGCGACTTCGGCCCGGTTTCAATTTGAGGGCGGTCTCATCGTGCTCGCCGGTGACCGCCGCGACATCCTCGACGAAGCCTTCTTTGAAGCGCGGGGCCGTGTTTCGGCCGATTACAACCCGCTCGCTGATGAAACCCGTCTCTCCCTCCCCAGCCGCTAAGTATGCTTATGTCGATCCCCCACCTACTCCCCCGTCGCCAATTTATCAAAACCGCTGCCCTCGGTGCAGGCGGTGGCCTCGCTGCGCAAGCACTGGGCCCGTCCGCTCTATCGGCGGCCGCCGCTGAGAATCCGCGTCCGCTCCGTGTGATTCACATGACGGACCATCATTTGATGGATTTCATGAACCAGCGGGGCTCCCAAGCCGGCATCGAAGCCGCCTACGCGCATGCCATGAGTTTGAAGCCCGATGTGATCGCCAATGGCGGCGACTTCTTGACGCACTCCATCGAGCGCCCGCTGGCCGACATGCAGAAGGATGCCAAGATCATCAACGGCATCCTCCCGACCTCCGGGGTGCAAGTGGTCAACGCCTGTGGCAACCATGACATCTGGGGCTGGAAGAAATCGAAGTCCGGCGCGACCGGGCGGGAGCCGCTATTCGGGAAGAACTTTTTCCGGGAATACTTCGGGGAGGGTGCGCTCTACCGCCGCGTCGATTTGGGCACTTGGACGATGCTCGTGCTGGACTCCGTGCAACCCTGGGAAGAGGGCTATCAGGGCGGGCTCGACGATGCGCAGTTCGAGTGGCTGCAGGGCGAGCTGTCCGCCTCGGACCCGGCCAAACCCATCATCATTCTCTCGCATGTGCCCGTGCTCAGCGCGGGACTTATGCTGCAGGATACCCGCCTCGGTCCGCCCGATGACCACGCACGCGGCGTGACGATGCCAAAGGGGAGTTGCCATCAGGATCTCTGGCGGGTGGCGGATGCCTTTTGGCGGCACGGCAATGTGAAAGTCGTGCTGAGCGGCCATGTCCACGTCGATGAGCGGATCGATGTGCTCGGCAGTAGCTACCTGAGCGGTGGGGCGGTTTGTGGCTCCTGGTGGATCCCCCGCGAGCAGATGGCTATCCGTGCCACCCGGCGCGAGCGAAAAATGGGCAACCCGCACCTTATCCGCACCCCCCGGGCCGATCCCGGCTTCCGCGTCTTTGATCTCTATCCCGACGGTCGCTTCGACCACGAATATGTCCTGTTCCCCTGGGAGTTCGTCCGGGAATAGCTGCCTGCATCCCTCGCTTTCATTACCAATCCACTCACAGCCATCAAGGAACTCAAATGAAAACTGCCTGCGCAAAGATCTCCCTCGCCCTCGCTGTCACGGCATCTCTGATACATCCCCTGCATGGCCAGTCCACCTGGACGGGCGGGGTCGGTGATTACAACGAAGCGGCCAACTGGTCCACCGGAATCGTGCCCGATGCCACCGCCGAAATCATTCTCGGCAGTGGAACGGCCCAGCTTAGCGGCTCGGACAACTTGTTTGAACGGGCTGCGGCGAGTCGAATTGACGGGGGTGCACTGGAGCTAGACGACTATCGCTTTCTCAACGGTCGGGGTGGACCGGCCACCTTCGACATGGTCAGCGGCTCCCTGGACATGGCGGGCACGTATTTCATCGTCGCCCAGAACAACGCGGGCACCATCAACCAGAGCGGCGGCACGGTCACTCTGGATCTGCGCCGGGGCTTTTTCCTTGCCGACACCGCCGCCGGATCGAATACCGGGACCTATGCCTTAACCGGGGGCACGCTCGATGTCAGCCTGAACGGCTTGGAGGCGAACAGCGATGGCCACAACTTTTGGTTGGGCCGTTCCAGCGCGGGCGCGGATTTGTTTCAGGTCGACGGGGGCACCTTCAACCTGCGCAACAGCGGGACGCTCGGCGATACGGACAAGCGGCTTTACATCCTGCGCAACTCCACTTTCCAGGTCGATAGCGGGGCTGTCGATGTCGATGGTATGACCTACTTCGTAGTGGGCCGGGGCAATCACCCCGGCACCAAAGCGAATATGTTTATCAACGGCGGCACGACCGAGGTGGGCGTGACCAATGCCTTCATCGTGGGCGGTGGGCAGAGCGGCCATCTTCGGGTTAACGACGGCACGCTCTCGGTTGTGCCCTCACACACCGGTGCGGGGGATTTTTGGATTGGTGACGGTGGCAGCACCACCTATGCCACCGTCGAGCAGACCGGGGGCACCCTCGACATCGCGGGCACCCTCACCCTTGGACGCAATGCCAATGTCGATGCGCCGGAATATTTGCTGCGCGGCGGCAACCTGGTGGCAGGCGCTTTGCAGGCGGGCCTCAGTCCCAACGGGCGTTTCTACTTTCAGGACGGGACGATCCAGATCGCCGGTGACGGCAGTACCCTGGTGTCCGAGCCCTGGTTCATCACCTTGGGGACGCCCCAGGCGATTTACGACTCGATCAGCGATCGCACAACGATCACGACCACGGCCCCCGCCACCACGCCGGCCAGCTACCGCTATTTCCGCTTTCAAGCCGACTTGCTGGGTTCCGCTCTGGAGGCAGGCACGGTGCAGCTGGCGGAATTTGAATTTCTCAATGCGGGTGCGGCGCTCGACCTAAGCGCCGCCACCGTGACCAACCCCGGCGGCGACAACCTGATCGTGGACGACGCACCGGTCCATCCAGCCGATTTAGTGGCCGATGGGAACGTCAACAGCAAATGGCTCGACTCGAACAACGCGCCCCTCGTTTTCGATTTCGGCAGCGAGGTCACGATCGACGGCTATCGTTTCACCACGGCCAATGATTTGCCCGCGCGCGATCCTGTGCGCTGGACCTTGGAGGGCAGTGCTGACGGTTCCAATTGGGTGGTGATCGACCGTAATATTCGGGCCGACCTCACGCCCCGTGGGCGGCAGCTGCGTACGCTCGACTTTCCGCTGCCCGCCTCGGTCGAGGAGGGGGATCTGGTTTGGACGGGCTCCGAAAGCGGCGACTGGGACTTGAGCGATCTCAACTGGGATGAAGGCGGTGCCCGCTCCTGGAACAACGCCGGTCTCCCCGCGAGGGCGACCTTTGACGGGGCCACGCCCCTGGCCATTACGGTGACCGAGCCCGTCACTATTGGTGAAATGGATTTTCAGGCACCCGGCTATGCGATCGGCGGCTCGGGGCCGCTCACACTGGCCGGTGCCGCGCGCGTCGAAACCAGCGAGGATGCCACCATCAGCACGCCCATCGAAGGCATCAGCGGTTTGAAAAAGACCGGTTCCGCCCAGCTTACGCTCTCCGGTGCCAACAGCTACAGCGGAAGCACCACGGTGGATGCGGGTGAATTGAACATTGCTGGGAATGGCTCCCTGAGCGGGGGCGGCGGTTTCATACTCGCAGGCGGCGCTAGCGCACGGGCCACGCTGCGTATCGACACCACCGATACGGTGGAGGCACCCGGCGCGATGATCGTCGGGGGCGGGCAGGACGCCGCCGCCGCGGTCCGTCTGTTGTCCGGGACCTTGGTCACAAACGGCCCCGGCGTGACGTACACGGAATTCGGAGGCGGTGCCAGCAGCACAAAAACCGCTGCCTACGGCGCACTGCACCTTGAGGGTGGACGCTTCGACGCGGGCGGCGGGGGAAGTGCTTCCGGGATTCGCGTGGGCAACGACGGCCTTGGCTTGATCGAACAGACGGGCGGCGAGCTGATCGTGCCCCGCTGGTTCGCCATCGGCGGCGAGGGGAATCTCGAAGGCGAAGGTGTCGTCAATCTGTTGGGTGGCACGACGGAGGTGGCGTCCGGCTTCCGCTTTCTCATCAGTGACCGTACCGGCTCCATCGGGACGTTGAACATCGGCAGCCTCGCGGGTGGCTCGGCTGAGGTGACGAGCCTGAACACGACTGGGCTGACCGTCGGTTCGAATACCAATGCCGAGCGCGCCACGCTCAATTTAAACGCCGGCCAATTGACCCTCGGCGGACCGCTCTACCGGAACAGTGCGAATGCGACGGCAATTGTTAATTTAAATGGCGGCACGCTCCGGGCCGGTGCGGATGAGAGCGTTCTGGTGGCCGACAGTCTGACCGCCGCCAATCTTTTCCGTGGGGGTTTGACCGTTGATACCAACGACTTCGTGAGCCGCATCACCGCTGACCTGATCCGTCCGCTGGGCAGCGGGGTCTACCCGGCGGGTGGCGAAATCGCCGTGCCCGACGGCGGGAGCGGCTACCTCGGCGCGCCCATCGTGCGGGTGGCCACGGATGGTTCCGGCAGCGGTTTGACGGCGACGGCCCGCCTCGATGGGGACGCCGTGGTGGCCGTCGTGCTGACCAGCCCGGGGGAAAGCTTTGCCGCGGGTGACCTCGTCAGTTTCACCTTCCACGGAGGCGGCGCGACCGCGCCTGCCGTCGACTTTGACTACGAACTGACGCCGGGCGACCTCGCCGACAACGATGCAGGCACGCTCACCGTGACCGGCGGCGGCCGTTTGATTCTGGACGGCGAAGTCGCCTCGACCGGAGCCACGCAGGTGCTCGGTAACAGTATCCTCGAAGTGAATAACTTCCTCGGTGAGACCGAGCTAACGGTGGGTCCCGGGTCGACCTTGACCGGGGCCATCGATACACTCGGGGCGGTCAACATCAATGGGAGCTTCGCCCCCGGCACCGGGGTCGGTCTCGCGAGAGGCCTATCCGCCATCCGCTTCGGTCCCGATGCCAGCTATCAGTTTCAAGTCGTGGACTGGACCGGAACAGCTGGCTTGGGCTATGATTCAGCGGAATTCGATGATACGGCGCTGAGCACGACCACGAGCCAGCCGTTCCGGGTGGAGATCGACGGCACCGGCATTCGTAACTTCGCCGAGGAGAACCGCAGCTTTGTTCTCGTCGACTCCTTCTCCGTGAGCGGATTGACGGCGGATAACTGGACCGTCTCGACCAGTAATTTTCCCGGTTCGGGTACATGGGCAGTGGAGGATCAGGACGGGCGTCTCGTGCTGGCCTACACCGCCGGCTCGGTGCCCTTCAGCCCCTACGCCTTCTGGGCCAGTGGATTCGAGGAACTCACGGACGCCGATCCCGCGGCCGATCCCGATGGCGACGGCCTGCCGAACCTACTCGAATTCGTCCTGCTAAGTGATCCCACCGTGCCCAACGCAGGCAATTTGGCTCAGGGCGCCCTCGACTCGGCGGGCGATTTTGTCTTCACCTTTGTCCGCAGCGCGGAGTCGGTGTCGGCAACGTCGCAGTCCTTCCAATACAGCGAGGATCTGGTCTCCTGGACGACCCTGCCGATCCCGGCCAGCAGCACCGGCAACATCCAGATTGAGACGGACGTGCCAGCCGCCGGCAGTGAAACGGTGACCGTTCGCATCCCTGCAACCGACCCGGCACGGGAACGCCTCTTCGGGCGGCTTCAAGTGCTGGAAGCTGCGGTGGATTGAGACCTTGGTCGATGGTGCGATTTGATAGGTCCTGTTCTTTCATCAGCCTCTGCCTGGCACTGAGCGGCTCTGCCCTCGATGGCCAGGCAGTCTGGCTGGGCGGGACGGGCGACTTCGCGGAGGGCAGCGGATGGAGCGGTGGCACCGTGCCTCTGGAGACGGAGGCTGTGCGCATCAGCAGCGGCACCGCCTCGCTTGATGGAGAAAATCTGTTGCGCTCGGCCACGACCACGCTCGACGGCGGCGGTCTGTCCGTGTCCAACGCCTCCTTCCTGCAGGCGGGCACGGCCGCGGCGCGCTTGGAAATCTCTGATGGGCGCTTCGATTTTAACGGCCCCATCTTTAGCCTGGCCTCGCGCTATGAGGCTGAAGTGGTGCAGACGGGCGGCATCGTGGAGGCCACCGTGACGCGCGGCATGTACTTTAGCCGAAGCGGTGCCCTCTCCGGACGCCGCACGGATTTCCGCATGGAGGATGGCCTCTTTGAAGTGACCTACGCGGTGGCCAACCCATCGCCCTCGGAGTTTCAATTCATGGGGCAAAACGGCAACGACACCCTGGTCATCAACGGTGGACTCATGCGTTTTGATGGAGGCACCCGGAGGCGTATGGACTTGCAGCGCAATGCGCGCATCGAAATCAATGGCGGCGCATTTGAAGTGAGCGGATTCTCCCGCTTCTCCATCGGTCGGGACCGGGCGGGGGAGGCCTCGGTTACCGTCAATGACGGTGCCTTTCGCATGTTGGAGAGCCGGGTCGACGCGGGCGGTATCACCATCGGCGATTACACCGACGGCCGCCTGAACCTCAACGGAGGCCGCGTGGAAGTGACGCCCTCATCGACCAACGCGAGCTCCCGGCGGAGCGGTCTAATTGTCGGGCGTAAGGGGAAAACTGATACCGGGCGCTCGGAGGGAACGGTGTTCCAAAGCGGTGGCGTCTTCGACCTGAGCGGGCTGGATTTGACCCTGGGCGACAATGTGAACGGGAGTTTCGGCGGGCGGGGTCGCTATATTATGACGGGGGGGCGTTTGCTCGCCCGCAAGGCCGGGACCTGGAGTGGGGGCACTTACCAGGCCGACGAGCCGGGCGATTCCTACTTCTTTTTTCACGCGGGCGAAATTGTCTTGGCCGGCGACCAGCGGGATTGGCCCGATCAGGCCTTTGTTTATTCGCGCTCGGCCATCCAGCGCGAATACGATGCGGTGGCCGATGAAACACGGCTCACGGCGGTGCCGGATTTTAGCCACCCAGCCACCCACGCCTATTTTCGTTTCAGCATCGACCGGCGGCGGGGTGGTGGCTCCGACCCTCGGGAAATGGTGCAACTTTCGGAGTTTGTCCTGCTGCGGGACGGGCAGGCCATTGCCATGAGCGAGGCAACGGTCAGTAACCCAGGCGGCAGCAACCCGAGCGGGGAGGAGCCCTTCCGTAGTGTCGATGGGGATACAGAAACCAAATGGCTGGACTTTAATGGCGAACCTCTCGTCTTTAGTTTTCCGGAACCGGTTACGGTGGATGCGTATCAATTTGTCACAGCCAACGACTTCCCCGACCGCGACCCGGCGCGTTGGACTCTGGAGGGCAGCGATGACGGCGAAATCTGGGTCGTGCTCGACCGACAGGCGCGGAACTACCCGATCTCAAAGCGGCGCTTCGAGGCGAGCCTGCCCTTCGCTTTGCCTGCGACTCCCGATGCACCCTATGCACCCCCCGTTTTTCAGCTTCGTTACCTGCGCTTTCAGCCCACCTCCACACGCGAGCCCGAGGCCGGGGTGACCCGGCTGGCCCGCCTCGAATTTTACCGTGACGAGACGCGGGTCTTTCCCGATGCAATCGAGTCAATCATCGCCGGCGGTGCGACGGCGGCCGAGCGCGAACGCGTCAACGACGGCCTCGTACGCAGCGAGTGGGAAGAACGGGCGAGTGGCGGCGGGCTGGAGTTTGATTTTGGCAGTGAGGTGGCGCTGGATTCTTTTTTGCTGGCGACCGGCGGCTCCGATTCGGGAGCGGATCCAATACGTTGGCTCATGGAGGGTAGTTTGGACGGGGTCTTTTGGTTTCCTCTGGATGATCGGCGGGTGCAGCCCTTTGGCACCCCGAGTGGGCGTTACACTGCCTCGGCGGTGACCGCTTTTCAGCCAGTCACACCAGACGGGCTCGGTCTGGAGTGGCGTGGCTTTCAGGATGGTGTTTGGAATACCAGCACGGCCAACTGGGACTCGGCGGGGCCGACACCTTGGCGCAATGGCGGTGGATTCATTGCGGAGTTTGGCTCGCTCGGGCCCAAACGCGTCGATGTCGAGGGCACGATCGAGGTGGATGGGCTCTTGGTGAGCGAGCCGAACTACCGATTCTCCGGCGACGGTCCGGTGGTCTGGCTTGGCAATGCCGAAGCTGATTTGAAGGCGGATGTCTTATGGTCGGTCCCCGTGGAAGGGGTATCGGGCTGGCGCAAACGCGGTGCGGGCGCGTTCCGGCTGCGTGCACCCGCGACACTGGCCGGGCGGGTCGATATTGAGGCGGGTGCGCTGAGCTTGGATAATGGTTCGGGCTGGTCGGGCGGGAGCGAGCTGCGAGTGGGCTCGGGGGCGGGCAGCCGGGGTCAATTGAGCTTTGTTGGAGCGGGGGATTATGACTTTGCCTCCCCGACCTCCGAAACCTGGGTCGGTGCCGACATCGACGCCAGCGGCGGCGTCTGGCAAAGCTCGGGCGAGGTCCGGCTCGGCGGCCCTGCGAGCGGCTACCTGCGGCTCGGCGGCAGTGCGGGTGCCTACGGAGCTTGGCAGCTACAAGGCGGACGGCTCGACGCCTCCACCGGAGGGCGCTCGGGCGCACGGGTCGGCGATGGCGGGCACGGTGTCTTTCACCAGAGCGGCGGGGTCTTTCTTTGCGAGCGTTGGTTCTCCATCGGTGGCGACGGGGGCGCGGCGGGTGCTTCGGTGGCCAGCTTCACGGGGGGGCGTGCGGAGCTTGTATCGATAGGTCGGATACAGCTGGCCGAGCGGACCGGCTCCATCGGGACGCTCAACCTCGGGACACAGGCCGGTGGCAATGCCGAAGTGGCGGCCCAGAGTGAACAGGGTATTATTGTTGGCCTGGGCGATGCCGCGACGCGGG
Organism: Puniceicoccaceae bacterium; assembly: GCA_018402305.1. GTDB lineage: Bacteria > Verrucomicrobiota > Verrucomicrobiia > Opitutales > Coraliomargaritaceae > Thalassobacterium. Next base: position 183,685 of record JAGYJE010000001.1, read on the forward strand.
CGGCCGTTCATTTGAACGCGGGCACGCTCGTTTTGCACGGACCCCTGCACCGTTCAGGTAGCGGTGTCGACGCGGTCGTCGGGGCGGATGGCGGCACGCTGCAAGCGGGTCGGGCTGACATCGTGCTGGCCGCAGACTCGCTGAGCGGAATCGATTTCTACCGCGGTGGCCTGGAGGTCGCTACGGCTGGCTGGGATGTGACTCTGGATACCCCCCTGCGGCCCGCCGAAGGCGCGGGCTTCTACCCGCAAGGCGGCTGGCTTGCCGTCGCCGATGGCGGGGCCGGCTACGTCGGTCCGCCCCTCGTCGAGGTGACAGGCTCCGGCAGTGGCTTGCCGCCGCAAGCCATTGTGGTGATTGAGGACGGGGTGGTCACGCGGGTGCTGATGACGGCCCCCGGGGAAAATCTCGCACCCGGTGAGACGCTGTCTTTTCGCTTCGTCGCGGGTGGCCCCGAGCGGGCGGCGCCGGATTTCACCCATATCCTGAGTGGCGACGAACTCTCCGCCGAGCGCGGTGGTTTGCGCAAAACCGGGAGCGGGCGATTGTTTCTGACCGAAGGCCTCGGTCCGGTGGGAAGGTCCCGTGTCGAAGCGGGAGAATTGGCCCTCGCCACCGGCAGCACGAGTGAGGCGGCCATCGAGGTGGGCGCGAACGCCGTCCTCAGTGGCGCCTTCAACGCTTCGGGGGATCTGAAGATTGCCGGGCGTTTCGCGCCGGGACCGGCGGCGGCTGCAGTGGAACTCGACGGGGAGCTGGTCTTCGCTTCGGGTAGTGTATTGGAAATAGAGCTACAACGCATGGATGCCGTCCCCGGCACCGACTATCCGGATATCCGCGGGAAGCGGACTCGCTTTCAGGGGTCGGCCGCGAATCCGGTGCGCGTCGAGGTGGACCTGAGTGTTTGGGCGGCGGCCCCGGCGGGCAACCGCGATTGGGTCCTCCTCCGCAGTGACCAATTTTCTGGTTTTTCTGAGGACGCCGTCGAGCTGCAGCTTTCGGGCGCACCGGGCGGTGGTTGGTGGCGCTTGCAGCAAACGGGCAGCGAGCTTCGTCTGGCGTATCGAGTCGAGCCGGAGGGTGATTATCTGGACTGGTTGGGCGTCGAGGATGCGGGTGCGCGTCCCTCCCCCTTCGATGATTTAAACGGTAGTGGACGGGCCAATTTGCTCGAATATATCCTCGGTGGATCGGCCGATCAAAGCGGTCTGGCCAGTGAGTTCCGCTTCGATCGATCGGACGATTCGTCGGGTCCGGTGGTGCAGTTTCGCCGGAGGATCGCCGGGGCGGGCCTGGGACGTCATTTTTTGGAGTCGAGCCCGGATCTCGTGGAATGGGAGCGGCGTGAATTGTTGCCAAGCGCCGCTGACGGAATCATCGTGGAGATGATTCCCGAGCAGCCGACCATGGAAACCGTAACCGTTGAACTCGGCTCTGAAGAGCTTGCAGACCGCGCCTTTATTCGCTTCGTCGTGGAACCTTATCCAGAACTCATTCCTTAAATCCAATGAACCCTCAAAGCCCATGAACATTCTGTCTCCACTCGACTGGACGATTATCGTCTGCTTTATTCTTCTCATCACGGGCGCAGGCCTATTGATGTCCAAGCGCGCCGCCAGCGGCTGGGATGACTACCTGCTGGGCGGGCGCAAGCTGCCCTGGTACCTCCTCGGCATGTCGGGGATGTCAAAGTGGTTCGACGTGGCCGGGACCATGATCATCACCTCCTTTTTGTTCATGTTGGGGCCGCAGGGGCTCTTCGTGGAGTTCCGGGGTGGGGCTGTGCTGGTGCTGGCTTTTCTTCTCGTCGTGGCGGGCAAGTGGAACCGCCGCTCCGGTTGCCGGACGGAAGCGGACTGGCAAATTTTCCGCTATGGCACAGGTAAAGACGCCGACGCGGCCCGCTTTCTCGCAGCGATCGTGGGCATCCTCGCGGTGGTCGGAGGGCTCGGTTATCTCGTCAAGGGGGCCCAGCTCTTCCTCGGCATGTTTCTGCCCTTTTCCCCCACCGTGGCGGCACTCAGTCTGGTCGGGATCACTACACTCTACACCATGTTTGCCGGGTTCTACGGGGTGGTTATTACGGATTTGATTCAGGGCCTGGTCATCCTTCTTTGCTCCGTCATCATCGGGATCATCGCCTGGTCGGCCATTGGTAGTGTCGAGAGCCTCGGGGCGACGGCGACCGCCGTCACGGGGAACGCGGGCTGGCTGGACTACGCACCGGCCTGGAATGTGGACATGCCGGAGGCTTACGGCGCCTATGAGGGGCTGATTTTGGTGATGCTCTTTTACCTCATCCGTAACACCTTCTCCGGGGTGGGCGGAGGCAGCGAGCCGCGCTTCTTCGGTGCCAAGAGCGACCGCGAGTGCGGGCTGCAATGTTTGCTTCAGGGTGCGGTGGTGATGTTTCGCTGGCCGATGATGATCGGGATTGCGGTGCTCGGTATTTTCTTTGTCTCCCGCGAGATGCCGGATGCGGCCATTCCCCAAGAAGCCGCCCAAATTCTCAAAGAGCAGCATCCCACTATTCGGGAATCCCAGTGGGTGGGAATGGTTTCCGGCTATGCCAATCGACCCGAGGCGGTCGATGCGGCGCTGCAAGCGGATTTAAGTCGGGTGCTGGGTGAGGACTGGCCGGAGAAACTGCGCCTGGTCGGTTACCACGGCACGGTCAACCCCGAGCTCATCCTGCCCGCCGTGATCAAAACGGAGCTCCCCGTCGGCCTGCGGGGGCTCCTTCTGGTGGCCATGCTGGCGGCCCTCATGTCGACCTTTGACTCGGCCCTCAACGTGGCCAGTGGGCTCTTCGTCAACGACATCTACCGGCGCTGGTTGCGACCCAAGGCGAGCGAGAAGGAATGCGTGCGTGCCTCCTATGTGACGGTTCCCCTGCTTGTCATGCTGGGTGTCTGGCTGGGGCTCGGCGCACACAGCATCAATGACATCTGGGGCTGGTTGGTCATGGGGCTGGGCACGGGGTCGGCGGCACCCGCCATTCTGCGCATGATCTGGTGGCGGATGAACGGCTGGGGTGTGGCGGCCAGTCTCTTTTGCGGAACCATTGCCGCGATTTTGCAGCGCGCCCTCATTCCCGAATTGAATGAATGGTTTCAGTTTCTGCTCATGGGCACGATTTCCTTTTCCGCCGCGATTGGGGTCAGTCTGCTGACCCGCCGCACCGACGACGCCACGGTGCTTAACTTTTACCGAAAGACCAAGCCCTTTGGCTGGTGGAGGCCGATCCGCAGTCAACTAGCGGAGTCCGAGCAGCAGGCCATCCTGCGGGAGAACCGCACCGACATGATCGCCATCCCCTTCGTCCTGCTCGCCCAGGTCACGCTCTTCTTGATCGCCATGCTCGTGGTCATTCACGACTACGCCGGGATGCTGACGGTGCTGCCGCTCTTCCTCATCGGTGCGGCCGGTATGTGGTGGTTCTGGTGGCGTCCTCTGGATGGCATGGAGGGCGGCGGACGTCACAACACAATCCAGTCTTCCAAGTAAAGTTAAACCCAATGCTCTCGAAATTCACCCAATTCCTCTCCCTGAGCATGAGCCTGACCCTGAGCCTGCCCCCGCTGAATGCCCAATCGACCTGGAATGGCGGCGCGGGCGATTTCAACGAAGCGTCCAACTGGTCGCCCTCGGGGGTGCCGGCACAGAACACGCCTTTGACCATCGCGGCGGGCACAGCTACGGCCAGCGGGAGCGATAGCTTTTTCGAGCGCGGCGCGGATACCCGCATCGAGGGCGGCGATTTGGTTCTCAATAATCTACGCTTTCTCAACGCCCGGGGAGGGGAGGCTCGCTTCCGTTTGGATGCGGGCTCCCTCCAGCACACGGGCACGTATTTCATCGTTGGCCAAACCACGAGCGGGCAATTTATTCAGCAGGGTGGTGCGGTCCAGACAGCCGTCAGCCGGGGCTTCTTCCTCTCCGACGGCGGCGGCGGGAGCAGCCTTCTGCAGTTGTCCGGGGGCAGTTTTGCGGTGGAGATGAACGGAACTTACAACACAGAGCTGCATAATGTCTGGATGGGACGGGGCGTGGCCAACGGCGGAGCGAATGATCGCCTGGTCGTGGATGGCGGCAATCTTTCGATTCGCAATACCGCCACCGCTCCGAGCGAGCGCTGGTTTAAAATGACCCGAAACTCAAGCCTGCTACTCGAATCGGGCCGCATCGATTTGCTCGACTTTCAAGCCGTGGCCATCGGCCAGGGGCGTTCCGGTGTGGAGGCCTCGGACACGGCCAGCATGATTTTGCGTGGCGGCACGATGCGGGCGGAGGTCCGGGTTGCCTTCGTGCTTGGCTGGGGCACAAACGGCGCCCTCGGTATTGCAGGCGGTGATTTGACGATTGCCAAGGTCGACGCTTCCGGGGGCGATCTTTGGATCGATGGCTCGAGTTCCACGGCTTGGGCCGCCGTGGAACAGTCAGGCGGCTCCGTCAACGTGGAGGGCGAGATCCTCATTGCGCGCGATGCCTCCGGGACGGTGGCCCGCTACACGCTCTCCGGGGGGGAGCTGCGCGCCGCCGATTTGCGCCGGGGCAGCGGCGCGCATGGGCGGTTTATCTTCGAGGGAGGCACCCTCGTCCTGGCGGGTGACCGGCGCGGGCTCGAAAATGAAAGCTGGTTCGTGGCCAGCGGACCCCTCACGGCGGATTACGCTGCCGCTTCCAATCAAACCACCTTTACGCTCGACGCCACGCCAGAGGCACCTGAAGGGGTCGCCTTTACCTTCGATAGCGGCTTCGAGGACTCCGGCGGCTCCGCCAACGACGGCGTGGGGGAGGGCGGCGCCTCGATCAACACCAGCGCCTTTGGCCGGGTGGTCGGCGCGGGCTCGCTGCGTCTCGATGGTGCAGCGGCCTCCCGAGTCGCGCTGAGCAGACCCGTTTCCTTCGGCATGACCGATCCATGGACCGTTTCCTGGTGGTCCCAACGCGCCGAGCTGGGCGGCAGCAAGGGCATGATCGTCGGCGAGCGGGGCTCCGCCGGAAACTTTATTTGGCTTCGGGATGGCGGCGCGGGCGGGCTCCGGTTTCGCCCGGATTCGGCTGCGAGCATCGACTTCCTGACTCCCCGGGACAGCGCTATGCGGCACTACACCCTGGTTGCCGATGGGTCCGGGCAGATCCACCTCTACCTTGACGGTGTCTTGAGCGAAACCCGGAGCGCGCTGACCGCATGGACCCTGGACAGCATCGGGGTGGGCTACCCGACCAGTTCGAGCAACTTCAATTTTGAGGGCTGGATCGATGCGCTTCGAGTGACCCCAACGGCGCTTGACGCGCAAGCCGTAGCCGATCAATACGCCGCTGAGGCACCCGCCGTGACGCCGCCGAACCCCGCCCGCGTGCGGGTTTTTCTGCTCGGTGGCCAGTCCAATGCAGTGGGCCATGCCGTGGCCAACGAACTGCCGCCCGAAAGCTTCTTTCCACAGGCGGACGTTGATCTGTTCAATAATTTCCCCGGTGGTGCCTATTCCATGGGTGCCGTGCGGCCCGGGCTCTCTCGCAGCGGCAGCTTTGGACCCGAGATTTCCATGGGGCGCTGGCTGGCCGATCACTATGCCGAGCGTGAGCCGGATACGCGGGTCGCCATCATCAAATACGCCCATGGGGGGACCAATCTCTACGCCCAGTGGCAGGCCGGGGGTGATGGCACACCCGCTGGCGATGGCCCGGAGTATCAGATTTTTCAGGACACCGTGGCCGCTGGCATGACCGCGCTGACGGAGAAATACCCCGACGCGGAGCTGTCCATCGAGGGCATGGCCTGGATGCAGGGTGAGTCGGATTGCAACGACAACGAAGCGCCCAACTACGCGGCCAATCTGGCGGCCTTTATCAACGATGTCCGGGCCACCTACCGGGCGGATCTGCCCTTCGTCGTGGGGCGGCTTTCGGCCAATCAAACCAACCGCCAGCCAAGGCCACTGGCCATCGTCATGGCCGCTCAAACCGCCGTCGCCGAAGCCGATCCCCGGGTTGGACTGGTGGATACAGACGACTTCGGCCTGCTCAGCGATGACCTGCATTTCAGCACGCCGGGTATTCTTGATATGGGCGTGGCCTTCGCCGAAGAGCTGGCCTACCTCAGTTGGATGACGGCGGTGGTCCCCGGCTCCTTGATTGAAAGCGAACTTGGCGCCCCGAGCGTCGACATCAATGGGAACGATTTGCAGAACAATCTCGAGTGGCTCTTCGGCTTCGATCCGGTCAGGCCGCACCCGGGGATTCAGCTTCGGCTGACCTTTGGATCCGAAGGACTGGAAATTGAGATCAACCGGGTCATCCCCGAAGGCACCTTCACCCTGCTGGAGGCCCGAACCCCGGCAGGACCCTGGCAGACCTCCCGGCACCAACCCCTTGTCGCTGGGATTGCGGATAATTTTCGCTTCGAGATACCCAAAACGAATGCGCTCCAGCGCTTTTTCCGAATCCGCTACGAGCCCTGAGATAGACGAATTTATCCAAATTGGCCAGATTTTGGAAAATTTAGTTGAAATGAAGTGAAAAAACAGCCCGTATCCACGGTCTTAGATTTATAATATTAACTAAAAACGGTTAATATAGGTTATAGGAATTAATATGGTCAAACAACAAGACGTTTTCTACGTGCCCAGCTCGCATTGGGACCGCGAATGGTATCTGCCGTTTCAGGATTACCGGCACAAGCTCGTTCGCTTAATGGATCAGGTCTTGGCGGATTTGGCCTCCGGAGTGATGGAGGGTCCCTTCACGGGTGATGGTCAGGCGATCTTGATTGAGGACTACCTGGAAATTCGCCCTGAAAAGGAGGCGGAGCTGCGCGCCCATGTGGCCGAGGGACGGATTGTCTTCGGGCCGTGGTATGTCCTGCCGGACGAGTTTCTGGTGTCCGGGGAATCGCTCCTGCGGAACCTTCGATTTGGAAAGTCCATTGTCCGCTCCTTTGGCGGAGAGCCATCCACCGCGGGTTTTGTCTGTGATCTCTTTGGCCACAATTCGCAGATGCCCCAGATTCTGATGGGCTTTGGCAGTGTGGGGGGGCTCGTTTGGCGGGGTGTGGACATTCGTAAGGGAGGGCGCTTTCTCTGGGAGGGTGCAGACGGCTCCTGCCTGCCCACCTACCGCTTCGGGAAAAGCGGCTATTGCGACTACACCTACAAGGTGCGTCGCTCCACCGATGAGCGCGTTGCCTTCGATTCCGAAGAAGCGGCGGAGGCACTGGTTGCTTTTATCGAAGAGGAACGGGAGCGGATGGGGCCGGACTCACCGGCTCTGGTCTTCGACGGGGGGGACCATCTTCTGCTGGACCCGAGGCACTACGCGGTCCTGCAAGACCACGCCAAGAAGACACAGGACTATTGCCTCAGGCACGGCACGCTCGATGCCTTCCTCGAAGGCATGGCGGCTTCCTTCACGGGCGACGAGCCCCGAGTGCGCGGGGAGCTGCGGGAGCCGACCCGTTGGCCGACCACAGAGGACCAGTCCTTCCTCATCCCCGGTTGCCTCGCCAGCCGGGTCTGGGCCAAGCAGGAAAATGCCGCCCTGGAATCGCTTCTCTGCGATTGGGTGGAGCCTTTTGCCGCCTTCGCGCACCTCGCCTTGGGAATTGAGCACCCGAGCGGATTCCTCCAGGTGGCCTGGCGCTGGCTGTTGCAGAATCACCCACACGACTCGATCTGTGGCTGCTCAGTGGACCAGGTCCATGAGGATATGAAATACCGCTTTAGCCAGTGCCGCCAGCTGGGCGAGCGTCTGCTCGATGAGTCACTCCGCACCTTGGCCGCGGCGGCCCCCGGCTCGCTGGCACCACACGAACGGCGTCTGGCGGTCTTTAATTCCTTACCCGAGCCCCGCACGGGGGTTTTTGAGTTCGAGGTGGAAATACCCGTCGAGTGGCCGGAGTTTACCGAGTTCTTTGGCTACGAGCCGAAACCGGCCTTCCGTCTCTTCCGTGGCGAGGAGCCGATTCCCTACCAGCGCCTCGGCACCCGGCGCTCGGTCACGCGCAAGCGTCTGCGTGACCTCCACTACCCAAAACCCTACATGGTCCACGTCGTGCGGGTGGCCGCCGAGCTGACGCTGCCCGCGCTGGGCGCGGCACAGCTGCGGGTCGAGGGGATCGAAAGCAAGGGGAACGGTGCGGACCATTTGGGCAACCGCCATGTGCCCGTCACCCGTCACCCCGCCACGCCCGGCCTGCGGACGGGGCGCTGCACCATGGAGAACGCCTTCCTTCGGGTAGCCATCCAGCCCGACGGCGGGTTGACGCTTGTGGACAAGGCCTCCGGGCAACGCTACACCGATCTGAACCTTTTCGAGGACGACGCCGACATTGGCGACGGCTGGTATCACGGGCCGACCGTGAACCGGCGCGATGTGGTCTCCGGTTCCGCTCAGATCGAGCTGCTCTGCGACACGCCGCTGCTCACCACCTTCGTTGTGCGGCAGACTTTGTTGCTGCCACGCGCCTACGATACGAGAACAGATGCCCGCTCGACCGAGCGCGCCCCGCTCCTTTGCGAAAGCTTCATCACCCTGCGGGCCGATGCCCAGGGGCTCGATGTGGAGACGCATATCGAAAACAGCATCCACGACCACCGGCTTCGGGTGCTCTTTCCCACTGGGGCCGACGCCACCACCTACCTGGCGGACGCCCCCTTCGACGTGGTCGAGCGGCCGATTGCGCTCCGCGCCGACAACCACACCTATCGGGAAATGGAGGTCGAGACCAAGCCGCAGCAAAGCTGGACCGCCGTCTTCGACCAGAGCCGGGGGCTGGCGCTCGTTTGCAGCGGCGGCCTTCTCGAGACCGCTGTGCCTGACCGCCCGGAGCGCCCCATCGCATTGACCCTCTTCCGTGCCACCGGCCGCACGAAGATGACCGACGGGGAGCCTGAAGGCCAGATGGAGGGCATGCCGCTGACGTTCCGCTACCGCATCCTGCCGCTCGTCGGGCAACCGGACCGGAGCGAGCTTTTTCGGCATGCCAGGATTCTGGCCGACGGCATCCGCACGGTCTGTCTGAGCCAGAGCGATCTGGATTTTGAGCGTGGCAAGTGGGACGGCCCCGAGCAAGCCAACGGCGAGTTGTTGCGCCTGGAGGGTGCCGCTGTGCCCACCAGCATTCGCCAGGTCGACGGGGCCACCGAGATTCGCGTCTTTAATCCACATGAGGTTGAGGTGACGGCGAGTCTCCTGCCCGGCGAGCATCTCTCCGCAGAGGGGGCCGGCCTGGTCGACTTCGAAAGCCAGCCCATGAGCGAACCCCTTTCCATCGCTGAGGATGGCATCACGGCCCAGCTTGGGCCGAAGAAGATCCGCACAATTCGCCTGTCCCGGTGATCGCACCGGTGTTCGTTTCATGCAGCCTCATGCGGGTGAGAGCAGCTCGGCCAGAATAACCGGATTGATAGCGGCTCGCCCTTCGAGTACGGCGCGTCGGAGGATTTCTCTGGCCCATGAAAACGTGGGTGAGTCGGGATCGAAGGCGTAGATGAGGACGTTGGAATCGAGCAGGATCCTGGCTCTCTAGTCTGCTCTTATGCATTGCGTCCCCGGCTCGAATCAGTCGTCGTTCCAAAGAAATTGTTTTTAATAAACCGAAAATAAGTTTATTGTTTACAAATTTGTAACAGTAAAAAGGTTGATTGGTGTCGGTGGTTTGTTTGAATCGGGGCCGTCTCTGAAAAACGGCAATCCTTCATCAAACACCTTCGAATCCCAGCAAGTTATGAAACACGCTTCAATCACCACTGCCGCAGCTCTGCTCACGGGCTGCGTTCTATCGGCCCAGTCCACTGTAACCTGGGACGTCGCCAACGCTAACGACAACTGGAATACCAGCGACGCCAATTGGACCGGCGGAGCATCGTTCACGAATGGCGACCTCGCGGTCTTCGACGACGCGGCGGGTGAGACCGTCCAAATCGATGGGGGCGGGGTCAATCCAGGGTCGACCACGATCGACGATGGCGACTTCCGCTTTGAGGGTGGCAGCATTGGAAGCGGGTCATTAAACCTCAACAGTTCGGGGACCACGGTCCTGACGCAGTCGAACAGCTTTTCCGGGGTCGACTTGAGCGCGGGTGATCTTCGCATTCAGAATGTGGGTTCGCTGGGGGCGGGCACGCTGACCCACTCGGGCGGCGAACTTCTCTTCAGTTTCGGTAATGGATCCACCTCCACCGTGGCCAACGACTTCGTGCTCGATACGACCGGGCACCGGACATTTGTTATCCGTGGCACCGACGGGGCCGCGCCCAGCACCGAGACCACCGTGCGCCTGACCGGTGCGATCTCCGGCGGGGCTGCGGGGCAGACCTACCGAATGGGGGACACCCTGGCGGGCGGCAACATGAACAGCTACCTGATTTTAGACAACGCCGCCAACTCGTTTGCGGGGAACGTCGAGGTCTTTCGCGGCTTTGTCGGTGTGACCAGCGATGGCGCACTGGGCGCGGCGGACAACGACGTCAACCTGGCGGTCGGGAGTTTCGGCGGCGGCCTGCGCTTTGCCGCGGACAATGTTTCTCTGAATTCGAATCGGGAGATCATTTTTAACGGGAACGAGATCATCGACACGGGGGGGTTCACAGCGTCCATCGCGGGCGACCTCTCGGAAAATGGGACCAACGTCGTCCGCAAGACGGGCGCGGGCACTTTGATCTTAACCGGAACGAGCAGCGTCACCAGCACGAGTATCGCCGAAGGCACTTTGCAGGTCGGTGATGGCGGCACCACCGGAGCCCTCGGGTCCGGCACCATCACCAATGATGCGACGCTGGTCCTGGACCGTTCCGATGATTTTAACCTGAATAACAAGATCGACGGCGGCTCCGGCGAGCTCATCAAGCGCGGCGCGGGCACCATGACGATGGCGGCCAACACGGATGTGAAAAACAGTGCGCTGACGATTGAAGCGGGGCGGGTCGTCTCGCAGAAGGGCACCCGCTACTTTGCCATCGGTCACGTGGTCGGGGGCAGCGGTTTGGCGAACGGCGCGACCATCACGATCGAAAACGGTGCGGCCTTCGACATTGACGGCAACGAGAATTTGGATGGCTCTGTCAACTATTCGCTGGGTGCCCGTGGCAATGTGCAAGTGGTCCTGAACGGGGGCGCGATGAACTTTCTCGAAGATGCCTCCTTCCGCAGCAACGCAGTGGGGACGTTTACGAGCAACAACGGGGGCTCTGTCACCGTGGAAAACAACCATCGCCTCGACCTGAATAATTCAGGCGGGTTCACCACGACCGGCACCGGTGCGACAAACGTTTCGGGTGGCGGTTCGTTGAATCTGTTGATCCGCAACACCTCCGGTGATGAGCCTGTCTTCGATGTGGGTGCGGATGCACCGCTCACCATCGACACGGATATCACCAGCATCAATGTCAACAATTCGGTGGGCGGACTTGGTATTGAAAAGACCGGCGCGGGCACCCTGACCCTGAACGGCTTTAACACCTACGCCGGCAACACATCCGTGAGCGCGGGCACGCTTTTAGTGAATGGAACGGTCAACGATGTTTCGGTGGCTTCCGGCGCCGTGTTGGGCGGCAGCGGCGAGGTGGGTGATCTGACCGTAACCGGAGGCACCCTCGCGCCGGGGAATTCGGCGGGGGTTCTGGAGACGGGTAATCTGAGTCTGAATGCCAGTGCCACCTTCGCCTATGAATTCGGCCTCACCGCCTCGGATCTGGTCGAGGTCGACGGTGATCTCAGCCTGGGAGGTGCAACTTTGTTCCTTTCGGATCTCGCGACGGGCACCATCAGCCTGGGTGACTCGCTCACACTTTTCGGCTACACCGGAACCTGGGATGGCAGCACCTTTGACGGTCTGGCCAATGAATCCGAATTCTCCGGAGCTGGTTTCAATTGGGAGATCGTTTATGACTCGCTCACTGCGGGCAGCCTCAATGGCGGATCCGGCAGTTCTTTCGTCACGCTGACGGCCGTCGTCCCCGAGCCTTCCGCGGGTGCTGCGCTTCTTGGCCTGGTGGCCGGTGCCCTGGCTTGCCTGCGCCGCCGCCCGGCGCGCCATTTGCAGCGATAATTTGTTGTTCTGGTTTTGCCGCCCCGTCCCGCTTGCCGGGCGGGGCGGTTTTTTTCTTTTTAACCCCCATCATTATGAAATCCATACCGTTCTGCTTCCTGTTCCTTTTTTCACTTGTCGCATCGCTCCCAACGGTCGCTTCGACGATTGAGTATGTTTTTGTCATCGGCCTCGATGGGGTTAGCGCTGAGGGTATCGAAACCGCCGATACGCCGCGTATGGACGCCTTGCGGGCGGCGGGTGCCTCGACCCTGCAGATGCGGGCCGTCATGCCGACTTCAAGCCTGCCCAATTGGGCCTCCTTTCTCTACGGCGCGGGTGTCGAACAGCATGGGGTCACGGGCAACAGCTGGACCAATGGGAACTCTGAGCTGCGACCCACAGCGACCAATGCGAACCGATTTTTTCCTTCGATTTTGAGCTTGATCAAGACCCAACGTCCCGAGCTGACGACCGGCTTTTACACCGACTGGGTGCCCAATCAGGTGCTGATCGAGCCGGGCACGGTCGATGTTCTTTTTTTCCCGGAGACGCCGAAAGATACATCGGCGAATCGGATCGTGCGCTCGGGGGAAGTGATGGACCGTGTCATCAGCGGTTTGCGTGCGCAGGAGGTGAACTTTGTCTTTGCCCACCTCGATGCGCCGGACCATTTCGGGCATAAGCACGAATGGGAAAGCCCCGAATATATCGCCTCGGTCGAAGCGATGGACGGGATGGTGGGCGACTTGGTCGATGCAATCAGTGGCGAAGGACTCTCGGACCGCAGTTTATTGATTATCGTGTCGGATCATGGCGGGCTGGGGACGGGGCATGGCGGTGCCACCACTGGAGAGGTCGAGGTCCCGTGGATGATTGCGGGTCCGGGTATTCGCCAGGGTTTGGACCTTGGGCCCTTTTTGTCGGTTTATGACACGGCCGCCACCGTGGCCCATGCCTTTGGCCTCCGCATCCCCTCGAGTTGGACCGGGCGTCCGATCAAGGGTGCGTTCCAAGCAGAACCACTGCCGGCCATTGCCGCGAATTCGGGCGGGCCGTCCGCTCTCGATCAATTTGCCGAAGGCACCTTTTTGGTCACGGCGAGCGATCCGCTGGGGCGCGATGTGGAGGTGCAAATCGACTGGGACGACGGTTCACGGCCGATCTGGACACGGCCCGATGCGTCCGGAACGACATTCGCGCTCCACAAGAGCTACTTGAGTGCCGGGACGTATGCACCGCGCGCGCGTGCCGTGGCGGCAGGCGGCACGGTGAGTGATTGGGTCGCCCTGGGTTCGGTGGAGGTCGCTGCGGCTGCGGGGGTCTGGAAGGACCTGACGGGACTTTGGGAATTCATGGACGCCGACCATCTGGGTCGGGCAACGGTGGGTGAGGATTTGTTGGTCGAGGGGGTGGCGCCCACGCACTTTAGCACCAAGGCCGATGCGCGTCCGCAAGCGCGCGAACTGGAGGGTGTGATTCAAACGACCGGCGGGGTGGGCAACCACCTGCGGGCCGAGCACGGGATCGGGGCCAATGGCGGGGGTGCAATGACCAACGAGTTCAGCTTTGTCTTCGATGTGCTGGCTGAGGGGTCCATTGAGTGGCATACTTTCTATCAAAGCGATTTGAGCAACCGCGCGGATGCGAAGTTTTTTGCCCGGGCGACTCCCAGCGGGGCCTCGCCTCCCGGCAGTATCGGGCGCGGCGGGCTTGGCTATTCCGATGAAGCCCTGCCGCTGAACCGCTGGCACCGGGTGGTGCTGACCTTCGATTTCCGGCCCGGTGGCAGCGTGCGGTCCTATGTCGATGGCGTCCTCTTTCACCAATACGATAACCCCGGGGTCGATTCGTTTTGGTCACTGGACCCGGCTGAAGTGCTCTTCTTTGCCGATCAAGACGGCGAGAATCAGCCGTGGTTTGTGGCGGCACTGGCCACCTTCGGGCGAGCCCTGAATCCGGAGGAAGTGGCGGCTCTCGGCACGCCCGAGAGGCGGATCAGTCTTGGCTGGGCGGTGGCTTCCGATTACCGTGAGTGGCTGCAGGTAGCAGAGGCGGTTCGTGATGGCCACCCCCTCGCCGATCCAGACAGCGACGGGAAGGCCAACCTGCTTGAATATGTCTTCAACAGCAACCCGGCACGGTTCGACCGTCTGCAAACGTGGATCTCAGGTAGTGGTGAATCGAATACGCTGACCTTCAGTTTTCCCCGCCGGGTGCGTTCGCCGGAGATCACGGAGCAGGCACTTCAAGTCAGCGAAGACCTCATCGCCTGGGACAGCTTGGCGATTCCCGAATCAAGCGAGGGTGCCTTTCGAATTATCCCGAGCGAGGAGAATCCATTGATGGAATGGGTACTCTATTCCTTGGACGACAAAACAGAGCCCCGGCTGTTTTTTAGACTCTCGGTCCAGACAAAGACCCAATCTTAGATCGCCAAAGAGAAATTCCATCATTTTTTTATGTCGCCAACCTTCGAAACCCTAAATCAACGGCCTCTGCGTTGGGTCCTTGCTTTGCTCGCTCTCCTCGGGCCCCTCAACCTGGCTGCCGATCCAAACAAGCGTCTGCGGGAGATGGGGCTGGCGTCAGCCGCCGGTGGCGGGTGGCTACTGGCCGAGGGCGAGGGGGATCGGCTTCGGCTTGATCTTTCAGAGGATGCCAGCTACACGCTTTCCGGGACGGTTCGGCTCGGGGTCGGGCAGAATGCGGCGGGTGTCATGATGCAAAGCGGTGGCAGCGTCCGTGCGGGCGGGCCAGGGACTGATTACTTCACACTGGGGAGTCGAGACGCGTCGGTCTCGGGTAGCTATGGGGCCTATCTGCTTCGGGAGGGGCGTTTTGAAACGGATGCCAGGAGCGCCTCGGGGTTGCGGGTCGGCGGGCATGGCCTCGGCCTCTGGGAGCAAAGCGGCGGCGATGCCGCAATCAACCGCTGGCTGGCCGTGGGCGGCCCCGGCGGCATCGAAGGCGAGGGTGTCTTCAATCTGCTCGGAGGCTCCCTCACCGTGAACCGGAAGTTTCGCATTTTGTTGGCCGATAGTGCGGGCTCGACCGGCACCTTGAATCTGGGGACGCAGGCGGGCGGGGATGCCGAGCTCACCACGCTTGCCTTTTGGGGGGCGGGCGGTTTTAACAGTCTGGTCGTCGGGCAAAACCCGAGGGGCGAGCGCGCCGTGCTCAATTTGAACAGGGGTCGCCTCACCCTCGGTGGACCGCTGCTGCGGCGTCCGGGCCCGGTGAGGGGGATCGCCAACCTCAACGGCGGGGTTTTGCGCGCCGGTGTGAATTTGATGGATCTGCTCAACAGCAGTCTTTCCGAGATCAACCTCTATCGGGGTGGGCTGACGGTGGATACGCAGGCACATACGGTCGCGATCAACGGGACCCTCCGTATTCCAAGTGGACAGGGGCTCTATCCCTCGGAGGGCCGTCTGGCTGTCGCCGATGGCGGATCGGGCTATCTGGCACCGCCGCTGGTTCGGATCAAGACCGTCCGGGGTAGGGGGACGGATGCCGCCGCCATTGCGCATCTGGACGACCAGGGGCGTATCTCACAGGTCCTGATAAGCAATCCGGGGGAGAATTACGCGCCCGGCGATGTGCTCCGTTTCAGCTTTCATGGTGGCGGTGCGGACTTGGCTGCAGCGCCCATGGTCCACACCCTGAGCGCGGAGGAGCTGGCCCCCAATGAGGGCGGGCGCATTCGAAAAATCGGCTCCGGAACCCTTCACCTGACGGCGGATGCGGTGCTGCCGGGGCCCATTGTGGTGGAGGCGGGCACACTAGTGGTGCACACCGAAGCAGCGCTCGGGCCGATCACCGTGCGCCCGGGGGCCACGGTGCAGGGCACCCTCCACCCGGATCAGGTCGTGCACAATCAAGGTCGCTTGATTCCCCATCCGTATCCAGGCCCTGACGCGGGAGAGTCAGCAGTGGGTGGACGCCTGGTGATGGACGCATTTTGGACCGCGCCAGCCGACGAAGGAGTGGCTCCGCTCACGAGGCCGGTTCCGCTCACTCAGCCCTATTTGCAAAATATGTCCAGCGAGCGCATGGTGGTGATGGCGGAATTTAAAGAAAACCTGCCCATTTCTGTAGCCTATGCCGAGGCGCAAGGGCCGGTCATCCAAGTGCCCATGCAAACCACCCCGAGTGGCGGCGACACCTATTTCTATCGCGGCACCCTCAGCGGCTTGAAAGCTGGGACGACCTATCGCTACCAGCTCAGGGACGCGGCCGGGCGGGCGCTCAGTGAATGGGCGGACCTGCGCACCGCGCCTGCCGGACGGGAGGACTTCATGTTCACCTCCCTGGGCGACATTCAGGAGACCAACCGGGGCGCCTGGGAGGCCGATCCCTGGGAGCCGGCCAAGTCCATGATGGCGCACATGCGGGACAAAGAACCCCGGTTTTTTCTCGGTCTCGGGGATCATGCGGCCGATGGAGACAGTTATGAAAAGACCCGGCTCTCCTTTCTGGAGCGGGTCCCTGCCAAACTCGGACCCTCGGTGCCCATCTACATCGCATGGGGGAACCATGACGGCCGCCGTGCCCTCGATCCCCTGCGTAAAGCCACCGACATGCCCAGCCGTTTCCGCAAGGATGGACGCCCCGGAGTGAGCTCCGGCTTTGGGAGTTATGCCTTCAGTTATTCCGACGTGTTTTTCGTCGTGATCGAGCACTTCGCCTGGTATGGAATCAACGACCCACAGAGGAGCGACCTGAGCAACGGCTGGCTGGATGAAGTGCTCAGCTCCCCCGAAGCTCAAAAGGCGCGCTTCCGCGTCGTCGCGATTCACTGGCCCACGTACTCCGAACGCTACGTCGACGGCAACGCCGCGTTGCGTATGGAGCTGGCCCCGCGGCTGAAGCATTACAACGTTGAACTCTGCCTCTCCGGGCACATGCACGCATACTTTCGAGCCGAGCGCGACGGCACCCATTATATCATCAACGGTGCGGGCAGTTACCTCGGCTCGCGGGCTCCCCTCACGACAGACTGGCCCCACGGCGTCCGGGGTGGCTTCACGGATGTCCGCGGGCGCTACGCCGTGCAGAGCGAGCCCGGGGTGCTCGGGCCCCCTCAAGCCATCGTCGGCGGTCTCTTTAACGGCTATAGTGAAATCAGCGTGCGCGGCAACCGGATGCTCTATCAGCAACACGGCTTCAATGCAGACGGCTCCTACATCGGCGTCCTCGATGAATTCACCCTCTCCAGCCGAACTGAATAGCGGCTACTTCAGCTTTCGAGTTTTAACAAATGGGTGTCCTTTAACGAGCCATACCCGCATGAGCAGAGCGAATGCGGGTAGAGAGAATCGAACTCTCAGCTCAACCTTGGGAAGGTCACGTGTTACCACTACACCATACCCGCGTTCGTCAGTTGAGTGAATTGGCGAAACTTTCTGATGCGTCAATTCGAAACTTCAGTATTAGACATTGACTGCGTGGCGTCCGAGCTCGCTCGGGCTCTTGGCGTTGTTGGTTGACGGCGAACCCGTGAAACAGGGCCGGAACACAGCCTGCGTGGACGCCACAAGCGATTACCGCAGCGCATCTGAGTGTCACCGGCGCTTATTCCAGGCTTCACTGGCAAAGCGCTCTCTTTCGGTTTCAATACGCCTGCTATCGAAGAGTGGGCGGATGTCTTCGAGAGCGCCGGTTTCGAGTTGAAGGGCTTGGACGATCTGCTCTGAGAAATACCTCTGAAACCCGGCGAAGTTGAAGTTCTCCGGGAGTGCCCCACGGTCGACGGAGCCCTGAATGAGCAGGCTGTGGCGGGAGCGCTTCATGGCGGCGCCGGCGATTTTTCGGCCGTCGGGGCGGAGCACATCGTCGACGGCGGGATCTCGGAAACAGTGGGATGCGGGATTTGGGATGCGGGATGCGGGATACGGGATAGGGGATTCGGGAAGCGGGTTCTGAGGTGCGGGATTTGGGATAGGGGATTCGGGATATGGGCAGTTTTTGGGGCAGGGGGCGAGTATATTGGGGATCTCCATTGAGGTGAGGGTGTGGCTGACTGCCTCGTGAAGCTCCTTGTAGAGTTGGGTGGCGGGCGAGTTGGTGCAGGGGAGTGAGCGATGCAGGATGAGGGCGTAGGTCCAGTCGTTGCGGTGGTCGACGATGCCGCCACCGGTGATGCGACGGATGAGGCGGGCGATCGGGGCGGTTTCGCTGTTAGCTTCGAGAGTGGACTGGACATCGCTGTAGCGCTGAGCGTAGCCGAAGGTGGCGGCGGGCTCGAGCCAGGCATAGTGACGAAAGAGGGCCAGGCCTGGGGGGATGGTTTCGAGCAGAGCGGCGTCGACGGCCATATTGGTGGGGGCGTCGCCGAAGGCGTTGGGTAGCTGGATCAGCATGGGTGCGTTCGGCTGATCTTCAGGCGTTGAGCGGCTCGATGCGGGTGAGTTCTTCGAGCTGATCCTGGAAGTCGACGGGCTTGGTTTTGAGCTTCGAGGCGATGGGGTGTAGGTTGAAGGTGAGGTTGGCGGGCCGGGCATCATCCTCACGGCAGGCTGAGCGCACGCTGTCGAGCGGCAGACCGAAGTGTTTCAGGATGCGCTGGCCCATTTCAAAGCGGCTGAGGGCCTCGGGCCCGGCCCAGTGAAAGATGCCGTGGAGATCGCGGCGTTCGGTGAGTTCCAGCATGACCTCGGCTGCGTTGGAGGCCGAGCAGGGCTGGCGGATTTCATCGCAAAAGAGTTTCGGTTTCTTGCCTGAGTGGATAGCTTGGAGCAGCTTCTCGTGGACGCTTCGCTGGCCGCCAGGGCTGTTGCCCATGAGGATCGGCAGGCGCAGAACGACGGGATCCTCGGGGTTGTGCTCGAGCACTTCGCGCTCGGCCATGAGCTTGGTCTGGCCGTAGAGCGTCGTCGGGGCGGGCATGTCGGTGGACCGGTAGGGAGCGTCCGAGCGTCCGTCGAAGACCATGTCGGTCGAGACGTGAATCAAGCGGGCCCCGAGGTGGGTGGCGAGTTGGGCGAGGAGGCGGGGCAGGGCGACGTTGACCTTCTCGGCTTTGGTCGGTTCGGCGTCGACATCGGCGGGGTTTGAAAGTGCGGCGCAGTTGATGATGGCATCGGGCCAGAGCTCCAGGCAGATGCCGGTGAGCGCCTCGGGCTGCTCGGCGTCGAGTTGTATCTTCCGGGCGAGACCGCCCAGGGTTGGTTCATTTGCATGGTACAGGGCGGTCACGTCATGGCCCCGGCGGAGGGCTGCCTGCGCGTAGCTGTGACCGAGGAATCCGGAAGCACCGGTGAGTAGAATCTTCATAAACAGTTAAACATCGGTTTTTGTTGCAATCATCAACAGGGGAGACAAGTTCGGCAACATTATCAATGAAATACTCTGAACTTGCGAATGCAGGAGTGCATGAACAACCGGTTTACGAGCCGGGAAAACCTATTGAGACGGTCGCTCAGGAGTTTGGGTTGGACCCTGCCCGGATCGCGAAGCTCGCTTCCAATGAGAACCCTTTCGGACCATCGCCCGCAGCGCTCGTGGCGGCACAGGCTGCGCTCCGGTCGGCTCATCTGTATCCGGATGGCGCCTGCTCGAAGCTGCGAAAAGCGATCGCGAATGAGCGGGGAGTAGCTGAGGATGCGATCATTGTCGGCAACGGGTCCAACGAGATCATCGAGTTGCTCGGCCATGCTTTTCTCCGGCCGGGGCTGGAGGTTGTGATGGGGGCGCAGGCCTTTATTGTTTACAAATTGGTCACGAAATTATTCGGAGCGACGCCTGTGGAGGTGCCGATGCAGGCCTACGGGCATAACTTGGGGGCGATGCGGGCGGCAGTGACGGAGCGAACACGTCTTCTCTTCGTGGCGAGCCCAAACAACCCGACCGGTGTGGCCAATGGGGAAGACGAGTTGATCGAACTGGCGGAGTCACTTCCGGGGCATGTCATCTTCTGTCTGGACGAGGCCTATGCGGAATACCTGGAGCGCGCACCGGATTTGCGTGCGCAAATATCGGCCGGGCGTAAGGTATTTTGTTTGCGCACATTTTCCAAGATTTACGGCTTGGGTGGCTTTCGTGTTGGCTACGGCTACGGGGATCCGGAGATGGTGCAATTGATGCAGCGGGTGCGACAACCCTTCAACGTGAGCTCGATCGCGCAGACCGCGGCAGCGGCAGCCTTGGGTGACCACGACTTCGTCGAAAGCTGTCGGCGGGCCAATGCGGTCGGACGGGTGCAGTTGCTCGAGGGCCTGGAGGCGCTTGGGTTTACGAGCGTCGGTGGGCAGGCAAACTTCGTTTTGAGCAATGTCGGCAATGGACAGGCTTTTTTCCGGGCGCTGCAGGAACAGGGGTTGATTGTCCGCCCCCTTGGGGGCTATGGGATGCCGGAGCACGTTCGAATAACGATCGGCACGGAAGCAGAGAACAATCGTTTATTAGGAGCGGCCAGGGCTTTTAAAGAATCCGGGTGGTTTGCTGGGGCAGGGCGATCATAATGGAATCAGCTTGGCTTAGTTTTCTTCTGTCGCTGACTTCGGTCGGTCTGATGATTGGGTTGCACGCCTTTTTGGTAATGTGCGAGATCAGTCTGGTTAAGTTCCGCTACGGAAAGGCCAAGGAAGCGCAGATGGAGGCCTTGATGCGCCGACCCGGGCTGGCCTGTTTAATGGAGAATGGCGATCAGACCGGTCGCGTGGTGCGATTCAGCAAGACCCTGTGCACGGTCGCAGTCGGCCTCTTGCTACTGCCCCTGGTCAGTGACTTATTTCGCTTACTGGATGAAAACGCGGCACCGGATCGATGGATCGTCGTGCTGCTTTCCTTTGTATCGGCGGTCTCGGTGCACTTCTTCCTTGCAGAAATTCTGCCGCGGGGGCTCGCCATGCGGGATCCGGTGCGGGCGATCCTCCAGTCGTACCGTGTCTTGGTGGCTTTTCAGGTTTTGACCATGCCGGTTATGCTTTTTTTCCGCGTTTTGAAAAAGCAGCTCTACCGAAAATTGGGTGTCGATGTGGACGATGAGCTGAACCCACTCGATGTCGACGTGCAGATTCGGGCGATGGGTGAGGACAGTAGTCAGCTTTCCAGCGTGATTCGTAAGATTGTCAATCGCACCCTTCAGATGCAGGAACTCGTCGTGCAGGATGTTTTGCTGCCGAGGAGTCAGGTGGTGATTTGCGACCTTGAGCAAAGTATTGAAGAAAATCTGGCGACGATGAAGAAAGCGGGCCATACCCGCTTCCCGCTGTGTCGGGGTGACTTGGATGAGTGCCTCGGTTTGATTCACATCAAAGACATCTTTCGTGAAAAATCGTCGCCCGCAGAGTTTGATTTCATGAAATTAAAGCGGAATCTCGCGGTCTTTCCGCTGGAGACGCCGCTGGAGGAGGCGCTGGAGCGTATGTTGCGGGCGAAATTCCACATGGCGCTTGCGGTTGACGAGTTTGGTGGGATCGTGGGTGTGATCACACTCGAATCAATCCTTGAGGAATTGGTCGGAGAAATTCAGGACGAATTTGACAGTGAAGAAGAACAGATCATCAAGCTGCGCGGCGAGGGCCGCTTCCGCATCTCGGGGCTGACCCCGATCCACGACATCGAAGAGACGCTTGAAATCGAAATCGAGAACGAGGACGTATCAACTTTCGGCGGGCTGATCACCGGGGAGCTTGGGCACATACCCGAACAGGGTGAGCAGCTAAGCTGTTACGGTCTTAGCATCACGATTGATGAGGTCGACGACCGGCGCGTAATTGCCGCAACGGTGCAAATCAATGAGTCCGCTTCAACGAACTGATTGCGGCCTGTTTGTGGCCTGTTTGTGGCCTGTTTGTGGCCTGTTCAGGTGGATCTAAATTGTTTCGATCTTGTTCTCTCGCAAAACCGATCCGAGTTGAAGCAGGAGCGCCTCCCGACTCGGCGTGAAGATGAAGCGATCGCTGCCAAGTTTGCGGTAGGCATCGGCAATCAGGTTCATCTGTGGGCGGCGCATTTGTAACAATTTAGTGATGAGCTCGTTGAGGTTTTCGGTATTCCCGAGGTCCAATTCCGCTCGGATCAATTCCGAGAGTACCTTTTGGTTGCTCGGGTTGTTTTCGTAGGCCACCATGAGGACGCGTCGAGTTTGTTGAATCCGATCAATGTTTTGGAAGCGGCGAGCCACGGCGAGAAAAGTTTCGGCAGCGTTGCTGGCTTCTTTCAGGAAGTCCTGGAGGTAAATATCACCCAAATCGGGGCGGTTGATAGCGTAGGAAGCGACCGCGCGCAAGCTGTTGAAGACAGCCCACCGGGTCATGAGCCAATCCGGACGCTCCTTGAGAAGCTCTTCGCAAAATTCCAGAGCACCTTCGTAGTCCGCATCCACCAGGTGAGACTCGATCAGCAAGAGTGCAAAGGCATCGATCGAAAATTCATTTTCCAGGGCCTCCTCATAGGTGCGGCGCGCCAGTTGGTAGTTGCCAGTGTCCGCAGCGAAGTTGGCTATGGCTTGAAGGGCGGATGCGTCATCGCGAAATTGAACCAGCAGCTTTTGAGCCTCCCGTTCTTCCCGCTCCGTATCTCCGGAGACATTGTAGATGTAGAGCAGTTCAAGCCGGGGAGCCGGGCTGAGTGGGTCGCTCACATTTCTCAAAATGGCATAGCGGCGGGCCTCGTCGATGTCTCCCAACTCCCGATGGTAACGGCTGAGTTGCATGAGGAGGGGTTCAGAGTTTGGGA
This sequence comes from Puniceicoccaceae bacterium, assembly GCA_018402305.1. Taxonomy (GTDB): domain Bacteria; phylum Verrucomicrobiota; class Verrucomicrobiia; order Opitutales; family Coraliomargaritaceae; genus Thalassobacterium. Next base: position 206,402 of record JAGYJE010000001.1, read on the forward strand.
AGCGGCGCAGCGATTGTTTTAATTGATCGATTGCAGAGTCGCGGTTGCCTCGGTCCCAGCTGATTTCAGCGGAAAGGCGGATGCCTTCGAGCGATTCGATCAGTCGGTAATTGCTGAGGTAATCTTCGGCACGATCGTAATTACCTCGAAGAAAATTTGCGTTGGCCGCCCCAAAAGCAATTGTTCGGTTAATATCATTCAATTCAGGCTCACTCGGTAAATGGGTATCGGCGATTAGCTGGATTTCCTCGTCGAGTTGATGACGCAGAAAAAAACGGAGGCTTTGCTTGACGTAGTCAATATTCTCAATCCCGCCTCGTTCCAGGCCTTGTTTGAGCTGGTCACCGGCAATGTCCGGCCGATCGAGGGCATGTTCATAGAACTCAGCCAGAACCATTCGTCCCTCGAGGTTATCCGGTGCCCGAACCACGCCCAAGCGGAGGAGGCGCAGCGCATCCCGGAAATTACCCGCCCGCATTTGCTCCAAACCGCGCTCGATATGAAAATTCCCCATCTCTTTTCGGTGCGCTTCGAGACCAAAGGGTAGCAAAGTGAGCATTTTGGTGTAGGCCACCTCATCAAATTCCTTGTTATACTTGAAGTGAAAGTAGAGTGCCCCCGCGAGAGCGAACCAACCGGCGAGCGCCAATCCCAGAACGGTTGCCAAGAGCCGTCCCCAGCGAACGGATAGCTCCACCCGGCCGTCCGGCCCCTTTCGCTGTACAACAAAACCAAGTAAAATTGTTTTTTCTCGACCAGGAGTGTTTTTAGTTGCTTGCTGCTTCTTCATAGTTCGACGATTTCACCGAATTGCGGCCCAAATTGCAAGACCAAGCTTGAATTAAGAAAGTTTTCACAATTGTCGCTTTAAAAGTCCAGTTTAGTATTGTGTGCCCTAATTTTTTTCTCTTAGATCCATACTTCCATTAAATCTTTAAGTTCATTTCAACGACTATGAAGCCAGCTAAAACCTACCCCACAATTGCGCTCGCTGCTGCACTTGCGCTTCCGCTCACCCTTCCTGAAAAAGCACTGGAGGCCTCGCCGTTGGTTTCCATCGGCAACAACGCGGATGTTTTCTTTGCGGGCTCATCCAGCCTGCGCTGGACCTCCAATGTTTTCCGTGACGAAGAGGACGAAGTGAGTGACCTGCTGTGGGTCCTCTCTCCCGGTTTTGAGCTAAACGTGGGGCGTGGCTTGGCCAACACAGACTTGAGCATCATCACCCGTTACGACCTGATCCGCTACCAGGATGAGGGGCAACTCGATACCGAGCTGCTGCACATTAAGGCTTTGGGGTCCTACAAGGGTAGTCGTATGGATCTGAATGGCTCGGTTTCTTTCGATGAGACAAAAACCAGCACCGGCGACGCTAATGTGGTTCAGGACCTTATCGAGTTTGACACCTTTACAGCGCACCTAAAGGGCGAGTATCGCCTGTCGCCTAAATTCAGTTTGGGTGCCGGCGTCACCTACAAAGAGGTCGAATACACGACCTACGAGACCATTTTCTCAGACCGGGAGACAACAACGCTACCGTTCGATCTTTTTTATGAGCTGACCCCGAAGGTTGACCTGAGTATCGGTTACACGCATAGCACTACGGACGTGAAGTCGACTTTCTTACGTCCTGCTTATGACCAAGAGGGTCATTTCTTCAATATCGGTGCCCGGGGGGATTTGCTTCCGAAACTGAACGGGCTTCTTAAGGTTGGTTATCGGACGCGCAACGACAGCCGCTCGGGTGTAGACGACTCGGGGATGCTCGGCCTGGATGCTGATCTGACTTGGTCGGCGACGCCCAAGTTGACGGGTGCACTCCGTCTCTCCCGCGATTTTGGGGTGAGCGGGGAAGGTCAGTCAACCGAGCGAACGACGGTCAACACAGGCTTGAACTACTCGCTCAACCAAAACTTTGTGGCGAGTGCCAATGCTGGGCTCACGCTGCGTGATTACTCCGATAGCTCCCGTGAAGACCAGCAGTATGATCTCGGTCTCCGGCTTAGCTACTTGCCGAATCAGTATTGGCAGTTCAGCACCGGTTACACCTACTCCGAAAATGATTCGGACTCGGCGACTAGCAGTTACACCAACCACATGTGGGACCTGTCCGCTTCGCTGCGTTACTAGTTCCGAAACTTTCTCCCTAGATACGGGTCAAAAATGCCTCACATGTGAGGCATTTTTTTTCCTTTATGAAACAGCTTATACGAAACACGCTCGCTCTTTTCGCCTTCCTTGCCATTTGTTCGCTCGTCTCGGGCCAAGATGGCGGTTCCGGAGGTGACGGTTCTTCATTCTCAGGCTCCGGGGGTAGTTCCGGGGGTAGTTCCGGAGGCTCCTCTGCAGCCCCGTCCTCTCCTGGCATCGGTATGGTGGTGGGGGCGAATTATATCCTCAAACCCTCGGATGTGGTTTCTGTTGAGGTCTACCAAGAGGAGGATCTCAATAAAAGTGTTCGCGTGGAAGGCGACGGCACAGTCGCACTCGCGCTTGTAGGTAAAGTCAAGGTCGCCGGTATGACTGTGGCCGAAGCCCAGTCGCTCATCCGCGATCTCTATAACCGAGACTACCTCGTCGATCCGCAAGTGTCTTTGCTGGTGGTGCAGTTTTCTCCCAAGGTTGTTCATATTCTTGGGTCGGTGAACAGTCCTGGCCTGGTCAATATCCCGCCGGATCGTGATTTGACGCTCACGGAGGCCATTGCCGGAGTGCGTGGCGTGAGCCGCTTGGGAAATCCGCGCTCAATTACCATAAAGCGTGTGGACGAAGATGGACGCGCCCGGCAAATGGAGGTTAATTTTAGTCGAATTGTGACGGATCCAAACGCAAAAGACGTCGTCTTGCAAGAAGGCGATACTATCTGGGTGCCGGAACGTATTATTTAAAAAAGTTTAGTACAGTATGAAGAACGATTATGTAAGAGGCGGACCCGATCCCAACGCGGGCGGTTATGGAGGCGGTGGCTACGGCGGGGGCTATGGTTACGGTGGTGGCTACGGCTACGGTGGTTACGGTGCAGGTGGCTACGGCTACGGCGGCGGTGGCTATGGCGGCGCGGGTGGTGGTCCACAGCGCTCCTTCAAGGATTACTTCCTCATGTTCCGTGAGCGGATCTGGTATTTAATCGTCGCGTTCTTCATTATCTTCTCGGGCTCAATCCTCTACACATTTAATAAGACGAAGATTTACACGGCGGTGGCGCAGGTGCAGCTGTATCGTGATGATCCCAGCGCGCTCGGGATGACGGGTGAGATGGATCCCAGCCAGATTCGCAGTGCGGAGGACTTAAACACGCAAATCAGTGTATTTGAGAGTGGCAGTATCATCCAAGGTGTGGAGCAACGTATTCAGGAGGACCTCCGCGCTCGCTTTATGGCGCCGTATACGGATGCACTCAGTCTGAGCGGTCCGCTCACTCCTATTGAAATTCTCGCGAAAAACCGCAGAATCGTGCCACGACGAATGAGTTTGATGATCAGTGTAGCGTACTCGCACCCCTACCCGGATGTGGCCGCCGCAGTGGCTAATTTGTTTGCGCAAGAGTTTATCGACTACAATTTGAAGCTTAATATCGATGCGTCGATGAAAGACGTTGAGGATCTGCGTATTCGTGCGGATCAGCAGAAGGAGCGCGTGGAGGAGCTCGATTTGAAGCTTGCTGAGTATCGGGAGCAGAATAACGCCGTCTCGTTGGACAGTCAGGAAAATATCGCCGGGGCCCAACTGGCGCGGCTCAACGAGATCAAACTGTTGAATAAGAACACCTATGATCAGCTGGAGACGAAATGGAACCTGATCGAGATGTATCGTCGTGAAGGGCGAAATCTTGCGGAACTGTCCTTCATTTCCGAGCAGCCAAGAGTCTCCAGCCTGCTGGAGCAAATCTCCGGTGTCCGGATATCAATTTCCTCCTTGAGCAAGCGTTACAGGGAGAGGCACCCTGTTATGATTCAACAGATTCAAGTGCTTCAAGAGGCCGAGGAGGAACTTAGGCTCGCCATCCAAAACTCAGTTGATAAGATCTATGCTGCGTATTCCGAGGCAAAGACTAATTTTGAGATGGCCAGCCAACGCTTGGCAGAAAAAGAGCGAGAGCTGATTGAGCTGAGCAAGACGCGGGTTGAATTCAACTCCTTGCTGCGAGATTTGGAAGTGCAGCACAGCTTTTTTCAGGCACTTAATTCGCGCATGACGACCGAGCGGGCGGCGGTTAATTTAAAGAACCCGAACGCCCGAATCGTCGACCGCGCTTTTCCACCTGCAGAAGACAATCCGTCTTCTCCCAATGTCGCGTTGAACCTGGCCGCGGGCTTCTTCGGAGGCATCGCAGTGGGTGTCGGGTTGATCTTTGCTGTGGCATTTCTCGATGATCGGATCAAGAGTGCCTTTGATATCGAAGGAACGATTGGCCTTCCGATGCTTGGTGTGGTGCCGAGGATCAAGAAGCTCGATACAAATACGAAGGCCCAAGCGGTGGCTTCCAACGTGGATCGACATGTTACGGAAACCTTTCGATCCATTCACTCTGCTTTGCGCCTGAATGATGAGAGCCGAAATGCGCGTGTGGTCCTAACGACCAGTACAATTCCAGGTGAGGGCAAATCATTCATCAGTTCGAATTTGTCCCTCACCTATGCGAATCATGGCGAAAAGACCTTGCTTCTGGACGGGGATTTGCGTCTGCCCAATGTGGCCCGTTCGCTCCAGCTCGAGAACGACTACGGTCTGCTGGACCATATCGAAAAGGGGATCAGCCTCGATGAAATTATCATCAAGGATGTATACCCCAATCTCGATGTGTTACCTACGGGTGGTAAGTCAAAGAATCCAACGCAAGTGCTAAACTCAGCTCAGTTTGAGGCGATGTTGGCTGAGTTGCGGGACCGCTACGACCGCATCTTTATTGACTCACCGCCACTTGCGGCGGTGAGCGACGCGCTGAATTTGCTGCCCCTGGTGGATGGGGTCCTGTACGTGATCAAGTTCAACACGGTTAAGCGCAAGACTGCTTTGGCGAATGTGCGCCGTCTCTGGGAGTCGGATACGCCGGTTTTTGGAGCCATCCTCAATAATATCAGCAGTTCGCTATCGTCCTACTACTATTCCAGCTATTCGGATAAAAGCTACCAGAATTACTATATCCAGCAGGAGGAAATCCTTGAGGACGAGATGGATGAAGCGGTGGCGGGTCAAGCGCAACCGACTGAGCCGAAGTCCTGAGCCGAAGTCCTGAGCCGAAGTCCTGAGCCGAAGTCCTGATCCCAAGTCCTGATCCCAAGTCCTGATCCCAAGTCCTGATCCCAAGTCCTGATCCCAAGTCCTGAATGCAGGCGATTGAACAGTTCACGGAAGTTTTAAAAGAAGGCGTTGACCTGACTCAAGCGGCTGCATCCAAGGCAGCGGTGCTACTGACGGAACCCAACGTGGCACTCGATGACAAGCGGGATTTTCTGGTCGCGCTTTCGGATAAAGGAGAGACGGTGATTGAGGTTACTGCATTTGCCTCAACCTTTCGAGAGTTGGCGATCGACCCCGGAGTCGATGATTGGGCCGTTGAAGCAATCGATGTTTGCGGGACCGGTGGGGATGGAGCGCACACCTTCAACATTTCAACGGCAGTTTCGTTCATTGTCGCGGCGGCTGGCGTGCCGGTTTTTAAGCATGGTAACCGATCCATCACTTCGAAATGCGGTAGCGCTGACCTACTGGAAGCTCTGGGCTTTAATCTGCAGGCCTCCGTTGAAATGCAAAAGGCCTCATTGGATACGCTCAACTTTTGTTTTTTCTTCGCTCCGTCGTATCACCCTGCATTCAAGGAAGTCATGCCGGTCCGGAAGGCTCTGGCGGCAGAAGGGCATCGGTCAATTTTCAATTTGCTGGGGCCGCTGATCAATCCCGGAAGGCCGGCCCATCAACTGCTTGGGGTCTATTCCGAGCCTTGGGTGGCGCCCTTGGCGGAGGCTCTTGGCGCGCTTGGCCTCGAGTCCGGCCTGGTTGCGCATGGTCGGCCAGAGCCTCATCAGGGTCTGGATGAGCTTAGCTGTGCCGGAGAGAACCTTTTGTCCGGCTTTGGCCGTTTGGCTGATGTGTCTTCATTGCCGGATCTAGCCGACCTGGGCCTGAAGTCTTGCGACTTGGCTGCCCTCGAAGGCGGCGATCTGGCATTCAATCTGCGCCTGCTCAATGCGCTGGCAGACGGAGGTAGCCCGCTATTAACGCCGGGTTTGCAAGACAGCATTTTGCTGAATGCGGGTGCGGCCCTCTGGATCGTTAAAAAAACCGATACACTGGCGGCAGGAGTGGCTATGGCTCGTGAAATAATTGTCTCCGGTCTACTGCAAAACTGGTTGGGAAACGCCCGGGAATTTTACAGAAATTGATGGTTGTTGGAGCGAAGAGGAAGTATTTTGGAACCGACGGGATTCGTGGGGCCTTCGGAGAGGCCCACATGTGCCCGGCATTCGCCTTTCGACTCGGCGATGCCCTCGGTGCCTATCTAAGGCAGAGCGTGTCTGAAAAGCCCTTTAACGTGGTCCTCGGTATGGACACCCGTGAAAGCGGCCCCTCTCTGCGTGACGCCCTCGTCTGTGGGCTCAATCGGCAGTCTGTTCATGTGCATGACGGGGGAATTGTGCCGACACCAGCGGTGGCTCGTTTGGTTATTGAGCAGCGTGCTGATTTGGGCATCGTGATTTCCGCCTCCCACAATCCGGCGACCGACAATGGAATTAAAATTTTTGACGCCGATGGCTCGAAGCTTACGCAGGCTCAGGAGGCTGAAATCGAGGCGCTTCTGGATCTGGACAGTGCTTTGCCGCTCGCCTGGCCAAAACCAGAGTCTTTTCAACTCGATGTGGCTGCCTTTTACATCGATTACATCCGGGCCTTAATGGATCAGAAGTGTTTGAAAAAGTGGCGTGTTGTTCTGGATACGGCGAATGGTGCCACATGCCAGACATCTCCCCGGGCATTTCAACACTGGAGTGCTGAATTACATTTAATCGGCAATCAACCGGAGACCAGTCGGATCAACGATGGGGTTGGCAGCGAGTATCCCCAGAAGCTAGCCCAAGCTGTGCGCGATAAAAAAGCACATATCGGCATCGCTCACGACGGAGATGGTGACCGGCTGGTCGTTTGCGATGAGAATGGGCGTGTTGTTCACGGCGATGTGCTTCTTGGGCTTCTTGCGCTTCATGCGCTGCGATCAGGAAGGCTTTCGGCCAACACTTTGGTCTGCACGATTCACAGTAATCGGGGGTTGGATCACTCGCTCGCAAAATTCGGGGTGAAGGTCGAGCGTGTGGACGTGGGCGACCGCAATGTTGCGAAACGCATGCGGGAGATTGGTTCAAACCTCGGAGGAGAGTCTTCCGGACACGTTATCTTTGCCGATTGGGCGACCACAGGCGATGGCCTTTTGGCTGCCGCCAAGATTCTCCAGGTGATGGATGAAACGGGGACGCCTTTGTCCGAGCTTTGTGAAGAAATCACGCTCTTTCCTCAACTGACTAAAAACTTAAAGGTCCTATCTAAACCGGCCTTGGAAACCCTGCCCCATCTTCAAAGCACAAAGCGTCATCTTGAGAAAGCCCTCGGCCAGAATGGGCGCATCTTGATACGCTACTCAGGAACGGAACCAAAACTCCGTTTACTGGTGGAGGGTCCCGATAGGAATTTCCTGAAGGATGCGCTGCAGAAGCTCGAAAGTTCGGTTGAAAAGGACTTCAGTTCAATTGATTGTTGACCCTGTGCGCCAAGTTCGCAGATAAACTGTCCTAACCATGGAAGAAACCCTACTGAAAGACCTCGACGCCCGTCTGCAAAAACAAATTGAGAACGCCCGCAAGGCGATTGATAAAAACCCGGCGTATGCAGTCGATATACTCTCAAACATAAGCAACCGGAACCCGGCTTGTCTGGATGTCCGGAAGCTCCTGCGTCAGGCCCAGCAGCGCGCATCAAAAGGCAAGTCAAAGGGCTTGGGCGGGCTCCTCTCCAAGGTCACGAACCTTCCTTTTTCGATTGGTAACGACTCCAAGATAAAAAAAGACCCGGCCAAAGCCATGGAAACCGCAGAGCAGATGCTGCGGACCAACCCCGACAATGTGACGGCCCACAAGATGCTGGGGATGGCGGCGGAGTCGCTCGAACTTTATTCCACGGCTGCGTTTGCTTACGATTCCATTCGCAGGATTGACCCCAATAACTCCGAAAACATAAAAGCGCTGATGTCGGTCTACATCACATCCGGCGAGAGCGAAGAGGCGATCCGGATTGGTGAGGCAGCTTACCGCGCGAACCCGGCGGACGACGAGATTCAGGCATTGATCAAAAAAGCATCCGTCGAACAAACCATGGAAAAGGGGCGTTGGGAGGAAGACAAGAGCTTCCGCGATAAACTGAAGGATGAGAGCGAGTCCCAGAAACTGGAGCAAGCGGGCCGTGCGAAGACGGGCGAGTCGGGCCTCCGTTCCCTAATCGAAGAAGCCAAGAAAGCGGTGGCCGAAGAACCGGGGAATATGAATCATTACCGGGACATTGCCTCAAACTACCGGAAGCTGGGCGAGTATGACAACGCGCTTGAGTGGGTGGGCAAGGCGAGAGAGCTGGAAGCTGGTCGCGCAGACGTGAATCTGGAGCGCTTGGTGGGCACACTGAAGCGCGAAAAAATGCAAAAAGCCATTGGCGAAATAGAAGCCCGTCTCGAGGAGAACCCTGATGATGCGGAGGCTCAAAAAAGTCTTGATCAGTTGCGCAGGGAAGAGCGGGTATTCCGTCTCGAACAATGCGAAAGCCTCGTTCAGCGCTACCCGAACGAATACAGCTATCGCCATGAACTTGGAGAACTTTATTTCGAGGACGGGGAGACCGATAAGGCGATTAAGGAACTGCAATTGGCCCAGCGCAGTCCGAAGGTTCGCATTGCTGCGCTCATTCTATTGGGTAAGGCCTATTTGCAAAAGGGCTTCCATGATTTGGCCGCTGAGCAACTGACGACGGCCAAGAATGAGATTTCCGGCACGACTGAACAGAAAAAGGACGTGCTCTACCAGCTTGGAACCGCTTATGAGAAGCAAGGTGATATGGAGAAGGCGATGGGCGAGTTTAAAGCACTCTATGGAGCCGATATCAGCTATCGCGATGTAGCTCAAAAGATCGATGCGTTCTACAGTGCAAAATAAGTCCTGCCTTCATCGATGGATCGTTTTTATTGCCCGATGAGCTTCTCGATAGCTCTCCGGTCTTTCTTCGTGGGACGGCCCCCATCACTGCGCCCGTAAACACGGGCATTTGCCCGCTTTTCGCGGGCTTTCTCATACTCAATTTCGGGTGTCTGATCATCAATGTATTGGGAGACGAGAGGCGCGCCGATGCGGTTTTCAGTCAACCCGAGAACGTGTAAGGTGCGGGTCAGGGCTTTCGTGCGGGCGACGATGTGGTCTCCGGTACGGACTTTGGACGAAGGTTTGGCGATGCCCTCGTTGAGGCGAACCGCCGAGCCTCGACAGGCCTCGGCCGCATCACTACGGGTTTTGTAGATGCGGACGGCCCAGAGCCAACGGTCGAGCCGCATGTGTTCAATCTCGCGATACGACGTTCCAGCTTGGGCCTTCGATGGAGGTTGGTCAGGCATCTCAGGAAGGTTGAGTTATTCGGAGAATCGGGCCAAGAAGATTTTACAATGGGCCTCAGTGCCACCGTATAGAGCCAAAAAAGCCCCCGCTTTGCGAGCGGGGGCTTTTATCCGGTAAATAAGGAAGACCCCGGTCTACTTCTTCTTCGCCGCTTCGCGCTCCTGCGCTTCCTTTATCACATCGTCCGCCACATTCTTCGGCGTCGACGCGTAGTGCGAGAATTCCATAGAGAACTGACCGCGGCCGGAGGTCATCGTGCGCAGCGCGCCGATGTAGCCAAACATTTCGGAAAGTGGCGCATCGGCTTTGATGCGGATACCGGTGTTGGAGGGCTCTTGGCTCTTGATCATACCACGGCGGCGGTTGAGGTCACCGATAACATCGCCCATCTTATCCTCGGTGCAAAAAACATCGAGTTTCATGATCGGCTCCAGGATCTCCGGGCTGGCCTTGGGCACGGTCTGGCGGTAGGCGGCACGTGATGCGATTTCGAAGGCCACAGCGGACGAGTCGACCGCGTGGAAGCCACCGTCGTCCAGTGTCACCTTAAAGTCGAGGCAGGGATAGCCCGCGAGAACGCCTTTGACGATCGAAGCCTTGAAGCCCTTTTCCACGGCTGGCCAGAATTCGCGGGGCACGTTGCCGCCCACGACCTTGGATTCAAACTGGAAGCCGGAACCCGGCTCAAGCGGCTCAAGTGTGTAGTCGATCTTGGCATACTGCCCCGAACCACCGGACTGTTTCTTGTGGGTGTAGGAGTCGCTGACCTGTCGGGTGATGCTCTCGCGGTAGGCCACCTGCGGCTTGCCCACGATCGCCTCCACGCCGTAGGTGCGTTTCAGGATGTCGACTTTGATGTCGAGGTGCAGTTCGCCCATGCCCTTCAGGATGGTTTCGCCCGAGTCCTCATCGGTCTCGACCCGGAAGGAGGGGTCTTCCGCAACCATTTTCCCGATGGCAACCCCTAGTTTCTCTGCCTGGCCTTGGTCCTTGGGCTTCACCGCAATCGAAATGACGGGCTCTGGGAAAACCATGGGCTCGAGCGTCGCAGGGTCGTTTGGATCGCAAAGTGTGTGCCCGGTCTGAACGGATTTCATGCCGAGCAAAGCGACGATATCACCCGCCTGAGCGGATTCGATTTCGTTACGCTCATTGGCGTGCATTTCAATGATACGGCCAATACGCTCGGTCTTGCCGGTCGCGGTGTTGAGCACCGAAGTGCCCTTGGCGATCTTACCCGAATAGATGCGGGTGAAGGTGAGGGCGCCGTATTTGTCATCCATGATCTTGAAGGCCAAGGCGCGGAGCGGTTCGTCGACGCTGACGGTGGCGAACTCGCCGGTCTCATTACCCTCAAGGTCCACTTCCGGTTGAGGGTTGACCTCGGTCGGGCTTGGCAAGTAGTCCACAACCCCGTCGAGGAGATTTTGCACGCCCTTATTCTTGAAGGAGGAGCCGCAGAAGGTGGGAAAGAAGGCCAAGTCCCGCGTGCCCTTGCGAACGCACTTCTTGATGGTCTCGATGTCGGGCTCAGTACCTTCAAGGTAGGCCTCCATGGCCGCGTCGTCTTGTTCGACGGCGGTTTCGATAAGCTTTTCGCGGTATTCCTCGACCTTGTCCACCATGTCGGCGGGCACGTCTGTTTTCTTGTAGGCGAGGGGATCGCCGGTTTCGTCCCAGATCCAGGCCGTGCGGGTGAGCAGGTCAACAACACCGGAGAGTTCACTCTCGGTGCCGATCGGGAGCACCATGACGAGCGGGGTTGCCCCAAGAATATTTTTCACCTGATCAACCACCTTGTAGAAATCAGCGCCGATTCGGTCGAGTTTGTTGACGTAGATCAGACGAGCCACCTTGGAATCATTGGCATAGCGCCAGTTCGTCTCGGACTGGGGCTCGACGCCACCGGAACCACAGAAAACCCCGACGCCGCCGTCGAGCACCTTCAGCGAACGGTAAACCTCCACGGTAAAGTCAACGTGGCCCGGAGTATCAATGATGTTGAAGCGGTGGGGCTCAAATTGTTGCTCGCTGCCGGGCCAGAAGCAAGTCGTGGCAGCGGACTGAATTGTGATACCGCGCTCTTGCTCCTGTTCCATGAAGTCGGTCGTGGCCGCGCCATCGTGCACTTCACCGAGCTTGTGAATCTTGCCGGTGAGCTTGAGAATCCGCTCAGTTGTCGTCGTCTTACCGGCGTCAACGTGAGCGAAGATGCCAATGTTTCTATATTTTGAGAGGTCGGTCATGATCGTATCGTAGGTCTGTTTTGCGTCTATGTGTGTTGAATTTAGATGGGCGGCCCCCAGGGGAACTGGATGCGGACGGGTCCAAAAAAGACGCGGACTCTACGGGTCCGTGGCGGGACTGCAAGTTCAGAAAACAGGAGATTTCGGGGAGTCCCGAAGGTCGCTCACTCCAGGCCGATCCAGTCGACTGTGAGCGCGAAGGGCCCCGGGACGCCGTCTCCCAGGAGAAAGGCAATTTGCCGCACCGAGGATCGGTCGAGCGGCGGACCGGATAGATCGCGCCCGTGGTGGCTGGGCCGGAAGGCGTCCAGCGGTAGCGCTACCTCGGTCCATTGGTCCTTCTCGGTTTTAAACTCTGCCCGGTAGGCGATCCGCGAGCCCCGGAAGCGGTCGTCCGTGGCCAGGCGGAACTGGTAGCTGCGTCCGTCTCCCTTGACGCGCAGCCGAACTGCCGAAAAGTCGGAAAAGTCGGACCGAACCGTCGGCGAATAGACCTGAGCAAAGCCGCCATTGTTTTCCAGGGAGAGCTCTCCGGTGAAGTGGAGCGTCTCGTCGACGATGCGAGCACCCCCGGTCGATACCCCGCCCATGACGCCATCGTTTTGGGCCGCCCAGGCGGGTTCGTTCGTGTCTGGACGAAAACTGCGAAGCATTTTAATCGGGTTTTCTTTGTTTTGAGCGGAAAGGCTGACGGCTGCGGCGAGAAGCATTGCCGTCGCGGTCAGAAATGTAGTCAGGGAGCGTTGGCTTGAGTATTTTTCTTGCATGATAGTTTGAACGTTCCGCCAGTATGCGCGGAAACAAGCTTCGTGCGAGAAGCATCGAACAGTTTTGCACGATTTCCGATGGGTTGCGGCGACTGAGGACCAGTCTTCGCTCTGCGAGCTACGCCGTGACTTCGCTGCCGCCCTCCCTTATCACTTGCCAGCGGCTGGAGGTCTGCAAAACTTCCGGTGATGGCCATGGATTCCGATCAAAACGACCTCTTCCGGGACGGGGCACCGGCGCAAGCGGAGCCCAGGCACCGGCCGCTGGCGGTGCGCATGCGGCCCCGCGCACTCGATGAGGTGATCGGGCAGCCGCACATCGTCGGCGAAGGATGCCTGCTGCCCCGCCTCATTCAGGCGGATAACTTTGGCAGCCTGATCTTTTATGGCCCTCCCGGCTGTGGAAAGACCTCCCTGGCCGAAGTCATCGCCGCCGAGACGCAAAGCAAATTCGTCCGGGTCAACGCCGTGCTTTCCAATGTAGCCGAGTTGCGCGATATCCTGCGCCTCGCCCGTTACGAATCGGACAAACGGACGGTTTTATTCATCGACGAGATACACCGCTTCAACAAGTCGCAGCAGGATTTGCTGCTTCCCGATGTTGAGGCCGGCACGATACGGCTGATCGGGGCAACCACACACAACCCCGGCTTTTACGTCAATCCGCCGCTCCTCAGCCGTAGCCACCTCTTCCGCCTGGAGCCCGTGCCCGCAGACGCTATCGCCGCGGTGCTGGCGCGTGCCCTGGAGGACCCGGAGCGTGGGCTGGGCGGGCATCGCTGCACGGCCGACGCAGCGGTTTTTCAAGCCATCGCGAAATTTTCCAGCGGGGATCTGCGTCGAGCCCTCAACGCGCTCGAAACCCTGGTGCTCAGCCAGGCGGTCGGGGCGCACATCGACGTGGGCGCGGTCGAGGTATTTGCCAAAGAGCGGCAGATCCGCTATGACCGCGACGAAGATGAGCACTACGATCACGCGTCGGCCATGATTAAGAGCATCCGTGGCTCCGACCCGGATGCCGCGCTCTACTGGACTTTTAAAATGCTGGCGGGTGGGGAGGATCCCCGGTTCGTCGCGCGGCGCTTGGTCATTCTGGCCTCCGAGGACGTCGGTTTGGCGAACTCGCATGCGCTCACGGTGGCGGTGGCCGCCTTTGAGGCCTGCGAAAAAGTCGGCCCACCCGAGTGCGAATATGCCATCGCCCATGCGGTCCTTTACCTGGCGACCTCGCCCAAGAGCAACTCGGTAACCCGCGCCATGGCGGCGGTGAAACGGCATTTACGCGAGCGCCCGGTGCAGGCTGTGCCGCTTTGGCTGCGCGACGCGCATACCAAAACCAACCAGGCACTGGGGCACGGCGCGGATTATCGCTACAGCCACGACTACCCGCAAGGCGTCTCCGGCCAGGAATACATGCTGGAGCCCATCACCGTCTACGAACCGGGCCAAGCGGGCGCTGAAGCGGCCACCGCCCAGCGCATGGCCCAGTTAAAATAGCTCCCTCGGGCTGTAATTCCATGCTGGACCCGGACGCTAAATAGTCGTTTCAACTATGAATATCAAAGTACTTTTCAAAAGCTGGTTGCTCATTGCACTGGGTGTGCTCATAGCCTCGCAGGTCTTTTCTGGTATCCGCTACTCGGATACCGGGGCGCTGCTCGTCGCGGTGCTCCTGCTCAGTCTTTGCAATGTCTTCCTCAAGCCATTGCTTATGCTCTTTGCACTTCCCTTTATCATCCTGACCTTCGGGCTGGGGATTTGGTTGATCAACGCGCTGCTCTTTCTGCTCGTGGGAAACATTGTCGACGGGTTTTCGGTGGATAGCTTTGGCTACGCGCTGGCGGGGGCCCTTGTGGTCAGTTTGACCGGGTTGGCTGCGAACATTCTCTTTGGCAACGCCCGCGTGAATGCCCGGTTCAGTGTGCAGCGCGGACCGTCGGGCAAACCGAACGGCGAAGGCCCCCCGGGGCAGAAAAAGCGTCCGCTCAAGGATGATGACGACGTGATTGATATCTGATCGGCCCATAAGAATTGACTTAGTGGCGAAACTGGGGATGTAGTGCTGACTATGTCTTCGACTACAAAATACGATCTCGTCGTCATCGGTGGTGGCCCTGCGGGCTACGCCGCAGCCATCCGCGCCGGTCAACTGGGCAAAAAAGTCGCCTGCGTGGAGCAGGAGCGTCCGGGCGGCACTTGCCTGAACTGGGGCTGTATCCCCTCGAAAGCATTGCTGAAAAGCGCCGAGCTCTACAACAAGCTGCAACACAGCGAAGACCTCGGCATCTCGGTCAAGGGGCTGGATTACGACTTTTCAAAGATCATTGGCCGCTCCCGCAACGTGGCGGACACCATGGCCAAGGGGATCGGCTTTCTCTTTAAGAAAAACAAAGTGGAGCACATCATCGGCCGGGGCATGATCAGCGTGCCGGGGATGGTCGAGATCACGGAGGGCCAGGACAAGGGCAAGATCCTCTCCGCCGAGAAGATTCTGGTGGCCACGGGCTGCAAGCCGCGCCGTCTGCCCGATCTGGAAGTCGACGGCGAACGCGTCATGACCTCCCGCCAAGCCCTCGAAATGAAGCACCAGCCGAAGTCCATCGTCATTGTCGGCGCGGGCGCGATCGGTGCCGAGTTTGCTTATTTCCTCAATGCCTTTGGGACCAAGGTGACCTTGGTGGAGATGCTCGATCAGATGCTCCCCGTCGAGGATCACGAAGTGGCTGCGGTGGTGGCGAAGTCCTTTAAGGCGAGCGGAATCGACCTGCGCACGTCGACCGCCGTGGAAAATATCAAGGTCAATGCCAAATCGGTCAAAATGGACCTCGTGAAGGATGGCAAGTCCGAGAGCACCACAGCGGATTCGATTCTCCTGGCGATCGGTGTGGTGGCCAATACAGAGGGCCTGCTTTCACCCAAGGTGCAATTAAAGCAGGACCGCGGCTATGTGACGGTTGACGAAAATTACGAGTCGTCGGTCAAGGGCATCTATGCCGCGGGCGACATCATCGGGCCACCCTGGCTGGCCCACGTGGCGACTTTTGAGGCGATCCAGGCGGTCAACGGGATGTTCGGTCACGGCAAGCCGGAGCGCATGCGCGAGTTCCCTGGTTGCACCTACTGTTCGCCACAGGTCGCCTCCATCGGCAAGACAGAGAAAGCCCTCAAAGAGGCGGGCATCGAATTTAAGGTCGGCAAGTTCCCCTTCCAGGCCTCCGGCAAAGCAGTGGCCTCGAATCAGCCGGAAGGCTTTGTCAAAATGCTGGTCGATCCGAAATACGGTGAGATTCTAGGGGCGCACATCGTCGGTGCGGATGCCACCGAGATGATCGCCGAATATGGCCTCGGCATGAAGCTGGAAGCCACCGCCGAGGATATCCACAACACCATCCACGCGCACCCCACACTGAGCGAGGCGATGATGGAGGCAGCAGCCTCGGTTTTCGGCGAGGCGATCCATATCTAGAGTGTGATCCTCGGCATCGAAAGTTCCTGCGATGAATCGGCTCTGGCGCGGTTGGATCCGGCGCGGGGCCTTTGCGGGGAGTGGGTCCACAGTCAGATCGCTCTGCATAAACTTTACGGCGGGGTGGTGCCCGATCTGGCCAGTCGCGAGCACCTGAAAAACTTTTTTCCGCTCATGGAACTCGCGGGTCTCGGTCCTGAACCGGGAGCCATTCGGCAGATTGCTGTCACCAATGGCCCCGGGCTGGCCGGTTGCCTGGCGCTGGGCATTGCCTTTGCCCGTAGTCTGGGGCTGGCATGGGGGGTTCCCGTGGTCGGGGTCAACCACTTGCGGGGTCATGCCTTTTCGCCCTTCATCGCCGCGCACGCTGCCTCGCCTGCCGAGTTTGAGGGGGCGCTCGCGGCCTATCTCCCGCAGCTCGGGCTGATCGTTTCGGGCGGCAACACGATCCTCTTTGAGATCGATGTAAACCGCCGGCTCTCGGTGCTGGCCGAGACGGTGGACGATGCAGCCGGTGAGGCCCTCGACAAGGGCGCGAAGCTGCTCGGGCTGCCCTATCCGGGCGGACCGCAGGTCGAGCGCATTGCGGCCGGCGGGGATGCCTCGGTTTTTGAGTTTCCTAAAGCGATCGCCCCGCGCAACGAGCGGCGCTTCAGCTTTTCGGGGCTCAAGACGAGCCTGCGCTACCGCATCGAGAAAATGAGCGATGCGGAGTTGGCCGCCAGCTTGCCGGACCTGTGCGCCGGGTATCAAAAAGCGGTCATCGACCAATTGGTGGGCAAGACGCGGCACCTCATCCAGGCCGGTCACTACAAAAGCCTCGGGCTCTCCGGGGGTGTTTCCAATAACCGGGCACTGCGCAGCGCCATGGAGCGTCTGGCGAAGCGCTACCAGATGCCCTGCCTCATCGCGCAGCCTCAGCACACCGGCGACAACGCCGCGATGATTGCCTTTGCCGCCCACGTCGATCCCGGTGGCTTGGCGACGGGTGATTTCAGTATCGAGCCTGCTCTGCGGCTGGCCTAAAACAGGTTGCCATGAAACAAACCATCGCGATCTTCGGAGCGGGTCAAAGCGGGCAGGCGGCCCGGCGGCTGGCGCACTCGCTGGGGCAGGCTACGGTGCTCTACGACGAAGGCGGGCAGGGGGATGCGACCGATTTTTCCACGGCGGACTGTGAGCGATTCGATGCCTTTGTCTTCAGCCCCGGATTTGCTGAGGAGCATCCCTGGCGACGCGCAGCGGTCGAGACCGGACGACCCTGTCTGAGCGAGTTGGCCTTCGCGGCGGCTCACTGGCGGGGGCCGCTCATCGGCATCACCGGGACCAATGGCAAAACCACGCTGACGCAATTACTCGCATCTGCTCTGGGAGCGTTGGACGGGCAACCCGGCCGTCCATGCGCCAGCGTCGCCGCCGGCAACATCGGCTACCCGCTCGCCGATACCGTGCTTTCGCACGTAAATCGAGAATCGACCGTCGCGGTGCTCGAGATCAGCTCTTTTCAAGCGGAGCTCAGCCAGTCACTTCGCCTGGATGGCCTGCTCTGGACCAATTTCGCGGAGGACCACCTCGATCGCTATCTGACCATGGAGGCCTATTTCGAAGCCAAGGCGCAGCTTTTCGACTGCCTGAAGCCGGGCGCCCCTTGCTTTGTCGGCCCGCAGGTCGTTCCGTGGATCGAGCAGGGGCGGCGGGCCGGTCAGGCGTATAGACAAGCCGAGGCCGACGCCGAGCTGCTCAACCAGCTGCCTGCGGACTCAGCCTTCCGCCGCGCTCCAAATCGTGAAAATTTCAGTCTGGCGGCCTCGTGGTGGCAGCAGCGCGGGCTGCCTATCGAAGTGCTGGTCCGCGCCGCCGGGGAATTCCGGCCTGCAGCGCATCGCCTTGAGTTCGTCGCCGAGGTCGGCGGCGTTCGTTTCTGGGACGATTCCAAGGCGACGAATTTCCACGCTGCCTTGGCCGCCATCGAATCGATCGATCGACCCCTCGTCTGGATCGGAGGGGGGCGGGCCAAAGGCGGTGATGTGGCAGCCTTTGCCAGAGCCGTTGCGGCCCAAGTGGATAAGGTTGTGCTCTACGGTGAGGCGGCCAGCGCCATGGTCGAGGCCATGTGTGGATGCGGTGTGCCGGTTGTGCGGCAGGATTCATTCGCGGACGCCGTGCGGGCTGCGGCCGGAAAGGCCGCTTCTTTGCATGGGGCACATGTGCTGCTCAGTCCCGGTTTCGCCAGTTTTGATCAATTTCGTTCCTACAGGGAACGGGGAAAATCTTTCAGGGAGTTGGTTTTAGGTTTGAAGCGTGGGGGATAGGCCCGTTAAGGTGTCTGGTTTAAGGAGTTACAGGCTCTCAAACACCTCATTTTTATTATGAAAATATCCAAAGTTCTCGGTTGTGTTCTCGGTCTTCACCTCGGCGTGGTTTCCATCCTTCTTGTGCAGCCCGGCTGCCAAACCAGCCAGCCGCCCACACAAACTTACACGCAGGAGCGCACCGCTCCGGCCGACCAATCGGTGACACCCGCACTGTCCGTAGGATCCATCCCCGCGACCCGACCAACCGAGCCTGCACGATCAACCGAGCCTTCACGATCAACCGAGCCTTCACTCTCTGGCCGGATTTTGCGCGGCGAGCCGGAGATGACCTCATCGGTGCCCGGCGCATCGGTGCCCGGCGCATCGGGGAGTTATCGCGACGGCTTCGAGGCAGGCCGCCTTGGAGATCCTAACAGTGCTGCTTTGGATTTTGCGTTTAATGCCGGCTTCGATGATGGCAATTTCGGGGAATTTGATGATGTCGAGCCAATCGCTCCCCTCGCGCGCGGGGGCCAGCCCGGCCAGCCCGGCCAGCCCGGCCAGAGCGTGGGCGTGGGCGTGGCCGGTGAGTCCTTTCAAAGCTATACGATCAAAAGTGGTGATAATTTGTGGACAATTGCCAAGCGAAACAACGTTTCGCTAAATGAGCTCTATGCGGCTAACGGGCTCGACAAAAACTCTATTCTTCACATCGGCCAGGAAATTCAAATCCCCGTCGAGGGAGGTAGCGCATCGGTCACTACGGTTACGGCTGACAGTTACCAGCCCACCTCGTTTGCCCAGGGCAGCACAGGCTATACCGTAAAGCGGGGTGATACGCTTTCAAAAATCGCCCGTCAGTATGGCACCACAGTCAACGCCATCAAGGCCGCAAACAATAGGAACTCCGATAGGATACGGATCGGTGAAGATCTTGTCATTCCGGTCTCGGGTGCGGGTGATTCCAGCTCAGCGCAGCCTTCCGGTTCGTCCAGCGCACCCGGCACGACAGCAGCACCCAGCGACTCCGGTTCCCGCACGCACACGGTGAAGGCGGGCGAATTTCCGGGCACCATTGCCCGTCAGTATGGTATGACTACAGCAGAATTGCTGGCGATCAATGGCATCACAGACCCCCGCAGGCTCCAGGTCGGCCAGACGCTCCGGATCAGTGGCTCCGCTTCTTCGCAAAATGCCGACTCGCGCCCGGAAACTCGGAGCACTCCCTCCGCTGCCACCGTAGTACCACCCGGCCCCACCACCCGCCCAACCACTTCAGGAATCTCTCGCTCGCAAGACCCGGTCGAGATTCAAGTCATTGAAGCAGATCCGCTGGTTGAGGGGGCTATTTCAGAAGCCGATGCCGACGCCATTTCAGAAGCCGATGCCGACGCCATGTTTGAGGGCGCTGTCGAGATACCCGTCATCCGGCTGGAGGAATAGCTGACGCACTCCGACGCACGCCGCCGGCACAGTGTAAAGAAGACCCCATCGAATGAATGCCCGTAAGGATCCGCCTCAGTCAACTTGGCGCATCCCGCCCATAGGGTTATTTTTGATCCTCATTGTGTTCGGGCTAACCTTCCTCGGCCTGGTCACATTGTTCAGCGTCTCGCAGTCGATGCAGGAGGATCCCACGACGCTCCTGCGCAAGCAACTCATCTGGCTGGTCATTGCGACAATGGCCGGCGGCGTCGCCCTCTTTATCAATTTGGAGGCCCTTCGGCAGTATGCCTACCTCCTCGGGGTGGGTGCCTTGGTGCTTCTTGTACTCGTACTCATTCCCGGGATCGGGGTGGAGGTCAATGGCGCCCGTCGCTGGATGGACTTTGGCTTCATGCGCCTGCAAGTCTCCGAGATTGGAAAGCTGGGGCTGATCTTCGCCCTGGCTCACTACCTGGCCGCCCATCGCCGGGATATGGAGCGGCCGGTTAAGGGCTTTCTCGCGCCCTGTGGTATTCTGGGGATCTTTTGCGGCTTGATTATTCTGGAGCCGGACTTCGGTACTGCGTTTCTCTGCGGCGCCGTGGGCGGATGTTTGCTCTTCCTCGCCGGCGTTCGCTTGAAATACCTAATCCCAACGGCTCTTGGCGCGCTCACTTTGTTTTGTGTCGCGGTCTATCACGACCCGGTCCGGCTTCAGCGTATCACCTCCTTCCTTGATGTGGAGGGCAATCGAAGCGACAGCGCCTACCAACTCTGGCAGGGCATCCTCGCCTTCGGTGCCGGCGGCCTGCATGGCGTCGGACTGGGGGAGGGGCGCCAACAGCTATCCTTCCTGCCCGAGGCCCATACGGACTTTATTTTTGCCATCGTGGGTGAGGAACTCGGCTTCCCCTTTACCGCAGGGGTCGTCCTTCTTTTTCTCACACTGTTCTTTATCGGGGTGCTTCAGCTCAAGCGCGCCCCTAACCTGTATCAATACCTGCTGGTTATGGGGGCGCTGCTTCTCATCACCTTTCAGGCCCTGATCAATATCGGAGTTGTCACCGGATGCCTGCCCACTAAAGGTATGTCCCTGCCCTTTATTTCTTACGGGGGCTCCAACCTTGTCCTTATGTTTACACTGATCGGTATTTTGCTCAACGGGTTCCGTACTTGGGACCTTCCTTCGCTGAGGAGGCAGCGGGAGCTGTGACCAAGATTATGATTGCCTGTGGGGGCACAGGCGGGCACCTCGCTCCGGGGATCGCGGTGGCTGAGGCCTTGCAGGGGCGGGGGCATGAGTGTCGCCTCCTCATTAGCAAGAAGCAGGTCGATTCTGCGCTCGTTGAAAAATACAGCCACCTCAAATTTGAAAAGATGCCCGGTCGTGCCTTTGCGGGCAGTCTTACGGCGCGGGCGGCGTTTTTACCCAGCCTCATTTCCGGTTTTGTTAGTGCGCGTCGGCTGCTCCGTGAGGAGAAGCCGGATCTGGTACTACTCTTTGGCGGGTTCCTTTCGCTGGGGCTCGGCTTGGCCTCAAAGAGCCTGCAGATCCCCGTCGCCCTGCATGAGGCCAATTGTCGGCCGGGTAGGGCGGTACGCTTCATCAAACGCCTGGCTGACCGCGTCTACCTGCCCGAGGGAATGCGCCTCGGCGGTGTCCCACCAGAGCGGATACGTTACTACGGCTACCCTGTGCGTAAAGAGATTAAACACTGTTTGAAGGCCGAGGCCTGGAAGCGCCTTGATATCAAGGTTTCCAACAAGCTTCTCGTGGTCATCGGGGGCAGTCAGGGGGCCACCGCGCTCAATGAGTGGGTCACGAATAATTTTTCGGAGCTGGCGAAGCGTGGAATCTCCATCTACTGCGTGACGGGGCTCGGCAATAGCTCAGAGAGCACGCTCCACGAGATCGGCCTTCATCAGGTGGAGGTCATGGCAAAGTTTATTCCCTTTTCTAATAATATGGGCGACGTGATTTCAGCGGCGGATCTGGTTGTCTCGCGTGCCGGTGCGGGCTCGATCGCTGAGATCATCCGCTGCCGCGCACCGTCCATTTTAATCCCCTACCCCTATGCGGCGGACGACCATCAGCAGGCCAATGCGGAAGCCCATGAGCAGCGGGGCGCTGGGCTACTTCTT
This sequence comes from Puniceicoccaceae bacterium, assembly GCA_018402305.1. Lineage (GTDB taxonomy): Bacteria > Verrucomicrobiota > Verrucomicrobiia > Opitutales > Coraliomargaritaceae > Thalassobacterium. Next base: position 228,383 of record JAGYJE010000001.1, read on the forward strand.
CGGCAGGACCGACTGGGGGAACTCACCCGGGAAGTGTCTGGGCTGATGTTTAACGACTGGCTGCTGGCCAAGTTTAAGACCAACCTGGAGCGTCTCGACCGCTTCGATTCAAGTGAGCGTATTGCCGGTGATCTCCTCGCTATTTGCCAGAGCCGGACTGTCGCGCAGACTGAGGAATTTGAGGTGAAACCATGACGGATTCGCAGGAGACATTTTTATTTTTTGGCGTCGGCGGAATGGGTATGGCGCCCCTCGCTGGCTGGATGGCGGAGGCAGGGTATTCTATTTGTGGATACGATGCGCACCTTCAGGAGCGTGTTCGCTACTGGCTCGATGGGGCGGGCGTGCGGCTGGAGGACTTTATTTTCCCGGAGCAGGTCAGCGCCTTCACCACGCTGGTCTACTCCAGCGCCGTGGCGCCGGAGCATCCGGTGCTTGTGGCCGCTCGGGAAGCGGGGCTCCAGTTGCTGCGGCGCGGTGAGATGCTCGCTGAGCTGGCCCGCGACCGCCGCCTCATCGCGATCGTTGGCAGCCACGGTAAGACCACGACTTCGGGCATGATTGCCCATGGCATCCAGCGCGAGGGCATCCCGTGCAATTATATTTTGGGCGGTTTGTTTGCCGATGGGAGCACGCCGCCGTGGCGTTTTGAGGCCGCGACTCCGTGGCTGGTTGCCGAAATCGACGAGAGCGATGGCACGATCGAAGGCTTTTCTCCGGACACAACCGTCTTGCTCAATATCGACTGGGACCATGCCGACCACTACGCGACTCCCCGGGAACTGGAGGGGGCATTTCTTGGGCTGATGGACCGCACCGGGGCGAGTGTTGTTTTGCCCGAAAACTGCCCGCTCCGTCCGTCGACGGCTGTGGCAGTCGCGCAGTTCACCGGTGCGGCTGACAGGCTTGCGCTGCACGCGCCCGCGTTGGGACGTTTTAATCAGCTCAATGGCGATGCGGCTGCCGCTGTGCTCGGGCGTTTTCGTACGCAACTGCAAGCGGATTTGCTGACAGGCTTTCCGGGCATGGCGCGGCGCCAGGCAAGGCTCTATACGAGCCCGGGCTTAACCATCATCGAAGACTACGCGCACCATCCTACGGAGATCGATGCCCTCCTCGAGTGTCTGCGTGCCAACAAGCCGGAAAAGCGCTTGATGGTGGTTTTTCAGCCCCATCGCTTTTCCCGGACCCGGCAGTTCAAAGCGGCCTTCGCGCAGTCGCTGGGTGCGGCGGATTCGGTCTTCCTGTTGCCGGTCTACCCCGCCCATGAGAGCGGTTCGGTGGGCACGGCCATGCGTGATCTGGCGGCGGAGTTTTCGGAAACGGCCCCCGTTGTCCTGACTTTTGATCGGACGGGTATGCAGGCGCTGGCCGAAGCGGTCGAGCTGGCCTCCCAGACGAGTGGGGTGCAGGTCGCCTTTGTCGGTGCGGGCGATATCGAGGAATTTGCCACCGCCTTCACCGCTCTGATGGAGACTCGACGGGAAAGGCCTGCCGATCTGCCGCTAGTGCGAGCGGCTTGGCGGCGCTACCTGGAAACGCGGCTATCCCCGGACTGCTTGGTTAAGTTCGACGAGCCCCTCGCGAATAAGACGACGATGCGCATCGGCGGGGCGGCCCGCTTCTACGCCGAGCCGGCTAATTTGAGTGATTTGCTTGTTCTTCTGCGAGCTGCCCGGCTTTTTAACTTGCCGGTTTTTCATATGGGTCGGGGGTCGAATCTTCTGGTCAGTGATGGCGGTTTTGATGGACTCGTTGTGCGCTTTTCAGCAGGGGCCTGGCGTCGGGTGGAATCGCTCGACGGTGGTCGAATCTGGGCCGGAGCCGGTGGTCGTTTGAAGGAAATTTGCGGCTTCGCGGCCAAGCAGGGGTTGAGCGGCTTCGAGTTCCTCGAGGGCATCCCCGGCGCGGTCGGTGGTGCCCTGCGCATGAATGCCGGTGCCATGGGGAGCTGGATGTTCGATCTGGTCGAGCGGGTGCAGCTGCTCGATGAGTTTGGCGTCTTCCATGATTTGCCAAAAGAGGCCTTTCACTTCGGCTACCGGAAGGTGGAGGAAATCAGCCGGGGCATTGCCCTCGGGGCGATTCTGAAGGGAGCGGACTCCGAGGCGGAAGCGTCTATTCGCGGGCGGATTGACAGCTACTCAACGACGCGCAAAGAGAGCCAGCCGCGCGGGGCCAGCGCGGGCTGTATCTTCAAAAATCCCGAGGGGAGCTACGCCGGTAAACTCATTGATGAACTCGGCATCAAGGGCATGGCGGTGGGCGGGGCGGAGGTCTCTGCCGTGCATGGCAATTTTATCGTCAATCAGGGCGGAGCCACGGCGGCGGATGTCATCGAACTGGTCCGCCGGGTGCGGGCCAAGGTGAAGGCGGAAACTGGCTATATCCTGGAGCCTGAAGTCTTGCTTGTTGGGCAATCGTGGGAGGATGTATTGGCCGAATGAATGACACGATCCGCATTTTGGTTCTTTACGGAGGTCTCGGCACCGAGCGCGAGGTTTCCTTGCACAGTGGTGCGGCCATCGCGGGCGCGCTGAGCGAGCACGCGGCGGTGCGGCCTGTAGTTTTGGAAACGGAGGCCCTGCCGGAGGGGATTTGCCCGGAAAGTGATCTGATCTTTCCGGCGCTGCATGGGACCTTTGGTGAGGACGGGCGGCTGCAGGCCTTGCTCGAATCAGCGGGTATTACCTACTGCGGGAGCGATGCGGAGGCCAGTCGCCTCTGCATGGATAAGGCGGCCACCAAGGCAATCGCCCGCGAGGCAGGCGTCCCCGTGCCGGAGGCGATTGCCTTCGACGGTGCCCGGGCCCCGTTGGCCGACGCGGTCATTGCGCAGCTCGGCAGCTCGCTCGTGATCAAGCCCGCCGACCAGGGGAGCAGTGTGGGGCTTCACTTTACCGAGCACCGCTCTGCGCTGGGTGTGACGCTATCCGGCATTCGCTCGGGGCAGTGGCTGATCGAGCAACGCATTCGCGGGCGCGAACTCACGGTCGGCGTGCTTGAGGGGCGGGCGATGGGGATCGTCGAGATCGTCAGTCAATCCGGAGTCTATGACTACGCGGCAAAATACACCCCCGGGTCCACGGCGTATCATGCCCCCGCCGATTTGCCCGCTGCGATCGAAGCACACATCAAAGCCCACGCGGAGCTGCTCTTCACCGCCTGCGGTTGTCGCGACTTTGCGCGGATCGATTTTCTGCTCGAAGGAGAGACGCCCTACTTTCTGGAAATCAATACGCTTCCCGGACTCACCGAGACCAGTCTGCTGCCGAAAAGCGCTGCCTGCATCGGCCTTGATTTCGTCGCCCTGGCCGCCGCGCTGGTCGCGCCCGGTGAGGCCCGCCTGCGGGCCCGAAAAGGGGAGGGAGGCAGCCTGTGCTAGGGCGAAGCCAGCAGAAGGGGAGCACCTCCGCCAGCGGTGAGCAAAGCTGGCGCAGCCTTGCGGGTGGCCACAAAGGAAACCGGGCTATCCAATCGCCGGCGGCGCGCAAACGGCGGCTTATTCGAATCGGCAAGGTGCTTGCGGTGCTCTTTGTCTTCGCCTCGGTCGTCGGCGGAATCGCCTGGGGCGTCGTGGCCCTGACCCAGCGGGAGGCACCCATTCAGGTCAGTACGCCGTCCAAGCCGGTGCAGCGCATTCTTTTCGATACCGATGGCGTGCTGCCCGACGATTGGCTGGGTTCCATGATTGAGCTGCGCCGTGGGATGAACCTCATGGAGATCGATATCCACGACATGAAGCGACGCCTCGAAGCCCACGGCCAGGTCAAATCGGCCTCCGTCGAGCGGGTCTTTCCCGATACCCTGAAAATTCGCGTGCGCGAGCGCGAGCCTGTCTTCCGTATGCGTATCGCCGGCACCGGCAACCGAACCGAACTGCGCATCGTGGCCCGCGATGGCACCCTCTATGAAGGCGTCGGCTACCCCGGGGCCACCCTTCGCCGCATGCCCTTCCTGGTCCCGTATCGACACGCCGATGGCCGGATACAACCCATGCGCGGGATCGAGCGGGTCGCTGACTTACTGGAAGTCACCCGCCGCACCCAGCCAAATTTCTTCCGCACCTGGCAGCTTGTATCCCTGCAACATTACACAGGCGACCCGGATCTACCGGGCCAGGTCATTGAGGTACGGACCGCCACAGTGCCCCGTATCATCTTTGGGCTGAGCACCGATTTCGCCCAGCAGCTGGACCGGCTCGCCGTGGTCTTGAACTACGTGCAAAACCGCGGCAACCCCGCCCTCAAACGCATCGATCTGTCCCTCCGCGAGTCCGCCGCCGTACAGTTCGAAAGCGGGCGCATTAGCACTTTTTAGGGTCTCGTTCGTCTCTTTGATCCGAAGTTCATCTCCCTGTGACACAACCAATCCAACCACACTCCGCTTACAAGCGTCTGCTTTCGTGCCTGAAAAAAGTTCGAAAGGAGTTGAAGACCGACTGGCAAGGACCGGTCTATCGCTGCGTCGAATTGGAATGGGCGCGCCCTGAATACTTGATCTCTGGGGAAGGAACACGCCATCGCGGAAGTCGTTGGATGCAGCCCAATTACTGTAAGGCCGTGCATGCCGCATCTACTGAAACCATCGCTCTGAAAGAATCACGGCGCGTTTACGACTACTACGGCATCCTTAAGCCAAAGAACAATCCTAGAGTCAGTGTGGAACTTAGCGCCCAGCTCAGTCATTTGATCGACCTGACGAAGCTGCACTGCGTCATCGATTCCCCAACGATACAAGAAATGCTCTCGGAAGACTGGGAAAAACTAAACGCCCGCGGCAATGAAACCATCGCGCAGGCATTGGGAAGAGCCATCCGCGATCTCAATTTCGAAGGTCTGATCGCCCCGTCATCGCGCGATCAGCGTGGCCGAAACCTCATCTGGTTTCCCGATGACCTTGAGGCCGACAGCCGGATCGAAATCGTGGGCAAAGAAAATCTCAAACAATGGCTTGCATAAATGCATGTACTTGTGCATTTTCTATTAATGGCAACAATCACTAAGTCTCCCACCAAGACCCGAAAATTCAGCATCCCAGACTTTTGTAAGCGCTACCGCCTAATCCGTAGCGACATTACCCGGATGACCCAATATTCCCCGCGCGCAGTCGCCAAATGGGCTGCCGGCGACAAACCCAGCGCAGCCGCCGAAAAACAACTAAAGGAGCTGGTTCGCCTATTTGACGCTCTCTCCGAAGTCATGGAAACCGCCTACATCGGCGAATGGCTCAAAGCCGCCAACCCCGCCTTCGACAACTCTACCCCTCTTCAGGTCATCGAACGCGGCGAAGCCGACCGCATCTGGCACATGATTTACCGCCTACAGACGGGCGAACCAGTGTAATGGTCGGTAAGAGAGGGTGCCTTTCAGCAGATACTGCGTATCCCGCTGGGCATCTCTGCCGGACTCTGGGAAAAGAAAATTCATCGTGGTGGAGACCCTTGCTACGCGTTCCAAGCTTCGCAGCGCACTGCCGCTCATATGCGCTTATGTGCGCTCCAAATAGTGGGGTGTTGCAGGGGGTGATGGGCGATTTTGCATTGTGGTCGGATTTTGCATTGCCTCAACAGTAGGCCCCTGCTTCAGGAAAAGGTCTTGACTGCCCGCCCCCATCCCCTCCATGTGCAAACGACGGGTTTCGCTGTGTTTAACTTAGGTAGCTAAAGTGCGGCACAAAATTAACTAAATACCCATAACTATGAAATCGTTTTCCTCTCTAAAGTTCGCCGTCTTGTCTGGAGGGCTGGTCGCCCTATTGGCCTTCGTCAGTCCCATGTATGGTGCCCTTATTGTTCAGACCGCAACCTATCATGCCTCGGATTATTCTGGAAGCGTGGTGACCAACGGTTCCAGTAGCCTCATCGACCGCCTGGAGTTGACCAGTGCATTCAACCCGTTCAATTCTGCACTCGGCTCATTGGACTCGGCTACTGTGGCACTTTCGCTGACATTTCAAATCGATTGGACGGATCCCAACCCATCGCTATACAGCATGCGTCGGTCTCTTGGTATTTAGCCTGTTTTTTGTGGGTCGTCGGCGCAATCGTTAGGCTATCTTCAAGAAGTCAATCCATCACAAAAGCCATCTGTAAGAGCGCTTTCAGTCGCTCGCTTTCCTCGCTGGATGTTTTCGCAATAAAGCCACGGGCATGGGTGAAGTGCACATCGGCTTCGGCATCCAGTCGAGTGAATTCCATCGCTGCGCTGTCCTGAAAACGACGCAGCCCATACCCGACTCCCCGGCTGTCCGGGTAGACCAGGGCCAGTACTTCCTTTTCAAGCCCGAGCTGGGCCACGTGGTAGCCCAGTCCCGAACTGGCATCGTCGGGCAAGGGCTCTGTGCGAGGCATGTAGAGCGCCTTGAAGTGATCAAATTCCCAGACCTCGGCATGCTCGGCCACGAAAGCGATGCGTTCCCGTAGATTGGTTACGTAGTCAACGAGGTCTTGACCAATCATGCGCATGACTTCCCAAACCGGCTCGCCGGGCTTGTGCTCGGTCTCACTTGCGAAGCGGCGGATCAGGGTGATATCGAGCGGGGAATTGAGTTGACTCACAATCTCGCGATCAATGCCAAGCCATTCAGCGGTATCGGATGGGCCCCTACAGTCGAACCACTCGGCTACTTCCAGCCAACTGCAAAATTCCCGCGCCGACTCGTAAATACCCAAATGTTGCAGCACCAGCGAAAGTGCGCAGGTCGGCACATGCTCGCGGGGCAGTTGGTGGTGGTCGAAGTTGTGCCGCTCCGGGGCGTGCTCGTGGCCGACATCGACCACTGCGACGCCCGGGTCGGCGAGATCGGCCTCGCTCGGGTCCCGGCGCAAAATGGCGACCGGTGCCTCGGTGAGCAATACGGCGCAGGCCAAAAAGTCGTCTTTATGAGCACCGCCGGGGTGTGTAATAATCGATTGAATCATCCTTCCAGTGCGCGGGTAGTCGGCGGCGCTGGCAAGCGTATTTCCGGGATCGGTTTAGTTCAGTGGGCTATTGGCTGAGGTAGAGGTAAGCCAGAATCGAATTAACCATACAAAAGAAGGCTGCGGGGATGCATTGAAACCATTTGTCGCGAATATGGATGCGGACGCTGACGCCGGCTGCCATTTGCAGCGCCAGTCCGACTGCGGCCGCGAAACCCAGTGGGGCAAACCAGATGCCGAGAACAAGCCCGGTGGCCCCGGCGAGCTGAAGCGCCCCCGTCAGGGCACGGTATTGGGCTAGACCATAGCGCGCAAACTCCAGCCGCATGCCCTGGGTGGCGAGGCAGGCCGTCCCGAAGCCAAAGAAAGCCAGGGCCGAGAAGAGATTGAGGGCGAGGAAGGGAGTGTTCATTGCAGCAGGAAGGGTGAGGCTACATAAAAAAACCGAATTGGCACGTCCATTGTCGACTTAGTTGCCCAAGCGGTATCAATCGAGACGTAGCTCGATCTGTTTATTCGGCTTCGGTTCGACGCGCTTGGGGCGGTTTCGGCTTTCCTGGCTCTTGCGGCTGCCGTGCCGCTGCAGGACGGCAGCCGCGGCGCTCCAATAAGCATCGCTTTTGCGCAGCTCTGAGAATTTCGCCCGGGCGTGTCGGACCGCCTCCTTGTGGTCGACGATGGGGTAGGGGTACGCTTTTCCTAGTAGGCAACCGGCGCGGGCTTGCTCGGAAGCGGGCAGCTTCCAGGACTCATGAATCAGGTCACCGCATTACCGGTTTCCTCATGCGCCCGGATGGCCTGAAAGGAATACTGCTTCCAGAGCCGCTCAAAGACATCGACCGCCGAACCGTGTTCAACGAGCAGGGGGGTGCCGCTGCTATGAAGCGCGGAACTAAGGTCGTGAAGGGACTCGGCGATAAAGGTCCAGTGCAACGCATCGAAGTCCGCGGCCCCGATAACTTCGGGTTCAATCAGATAGAGCGGGATGATCGGTCCGCGCTTGGCCGCCTCCACCAAGGAGCGGTGGTCGCGCACGCGAAGGTCGCGTTTAAACCAAACCAGCTGGGAGGCTTCGCCGCTCATGATGCCCGCCGCTCCCGGCGACACCGCTCTGAGCAGTAAATAACCTCGGCCCAGCAGCGCTCCCATTTCTTACGCCAACTGAATGGGCGCTCACAAACCGGACACACCTTCTCGGGGAGGTTTGATTTATGAACGGCTTTGCCTTGTTTGCGCACAAAGAAAGAACGTCGGGGGCGGCGCTGCCTTTCAAAAAATCGTAGGCAGGTTGGCTTCGCCGCCTGCTCTGGTGCCGGGCTGCTCCGGCGGTGCGCTTTCGCCAACAACGCTGACCGGGCGGCAAAGCCAACCCGGCTACGTTATCGCGTCGTCCGAGCGTAGGCAGGTCGGCTTCGTGCAAGGGCGAGAGCCCAAACCGGCTACAACTCGATGCTGTCAGCCTCCAGCTCGTAGGCGCCCTCTGCGTTGTGCACCTCTTTCCCGTTGAGTGGCGGGTTGAAAACACAGGCCAGCTTCATTTCCTCAAAGGCCCGCAGGATGTGACGGTCGTGCTTATCGAGGATGTAGACCGTGCCCGGCTCGATTGGGTAAACGTTTCCATCGTCGAGCGTCTCCACCTCGCCGTGTCCGGAAATGCAGTAGACCGACTCAAGGTGGTTTTGGTAGTGCATCCCGAAATCGGCACCCTTGAAGATGGTGGTGATGTGGAAGGAGAAGCCCATGCCATCCTCTTTCAGCAGAAGCCGTGTGCTGTCCCATTCACCCTTGGGAGAAACAATTTTACGACCGCTTTCGGCAGCCCCTTGTAATGTGCGAACAATCATATCAATTCAGCGCTATTTTTTAGTGACGGTGACATCGTCGAAGTAGTCGGATTCGGTTGGAATCTCATGGTCGATGCAGAGCTCTTTAACCGACTCCTCTATAATATCGATTCCCCGTGCCAGGACCTCATCGGCAATCGTCAAAGGGCAAAGCAGCTTAATAATTTGGTCATCGGTACCACTGGTTTCTATAATAAGGCCCTTTTTGTAGGCAGCGCGGGTAATCTTACCGGCAGTCTCGCCGTTGACGCAATTGATGCCTTGAAACATGCCGCGGCCCTTTACGGTGAAATTGCCATCGCCGTATTTCTCGACGATATCGTCGAGGCGTTTGGCGATGTATTCGCCCTTTTTACGTACCGATGCGGCGAAGGTGTCGTCGCTCCAGTAGGTGTCGATGGCGGCTTTGGCTGTGACAAAGGCATGGCAGTTGCCGCGGAAGGTGCCATTGTGCTCGCCGGGGCTCCAGCGGTCGTGCTCGGGCTTGAAGAGCGTCAAGGCAAAGGGCAGTCCGTAGCCGCTGAGCGATTTGGAGAGGGTAATAATGTCGGGCTTGATGCCGGCCTCTTCAAAGCTGAAGAAGCGACCCGAGCGGCCGCAACCGGCCTGAATATCATCGATGATCAGCAGCACGTCATGCTTTTGGCAAACATCGGAGAGGTCCCGGAGCCATTCTATACTGCAGTAGTTGACGCCGCCTTCGCCCTGAATCGTCTCGACAATGCAGGCAGCTGGCAGATCGACGCCGCTGGAAGTGTCTGTTAATACTTTATCAAGGTACTCGATCGTATTGACTTGATCACCGAGGTAGCCGTCGTAGGGCATGCGATGCGCCCCCGTCAGAGCGATTCCGGCACCGTTGCGGTGGTGGGAGTTGGCCGTCATCGAGAGCGAACCGAGCGTCTGGCCGTGCCATCCGTTGGTGAAGGAAACAATGTGCGAACGGCCCTTCAGTTTGCGTGCCATTTTCAGCGCCGCTTCGACCGCGTTGGTGCCTGTAGGCCCGGTGAACATAACGGTGTAGTCCATCTCGCGGGGCTGCAGAATTTTTTCGCTGAAGGTTTCGAGAAATTCCTTCTTCGCGTCCGTATGAAAGTCGAGACTGTGTGTGATGCCGCCTGACTCGATGTATTCAATTAGCTTGGTGCGCATGATCGGGTGGTTGTGCCCGTAGTTCAGCGCCCCGGCGCCCGCCAGAAAGTCAATGTATTCATTCTCGTCTTCGTCGTAGACGAATTCGCCCTGCGCACGCTTAAAGAGGCGGGGGAAATTGCGCGCATAGCTGCGCACTTCGGATTCGAGTTCTTCGAATATTTTCATGGTATCTTTGGGTTTAGTGTGAAAAGGGACCGATACGAATGAGAAACTCGCTATCATGCTTGTCCTGAAAGTGGTCCATTCTGTCGAAATGGGGGAATTCTTCAATCGTGCCACCGGTTTTCTCGGCGAAGCCGCCGAATAGCGCGCGGGAAGCAGCGTTGTCTTTGGTGATCGTCGTCTCAATGAAGCGAACGCCTTGGCAGGCCTTGGCATCAAGCTGCGCCCGAAGAAGCCGGCTGGCCAGACCCTGACCGCGGGCCTCTCTCGAAACGGCAACTTGCCAAACAAAGAGTACCTCCGGGCGTGTAGGCACCCGATAGCCAGAGCTGAAGCCGACCGTGATGGCCCCCGATTTCGCAATAATGGATGTTTCCGCAAAGTGCGAGCACTGCAATAAGTTGCAGTAGACCGAGTTCCTGTCCAACGGCGGACAGTCTAAGATCAACTCATTGACCGAGGCACCGTCGTGGGAGGTAGGATGTTGGAGTGTAATTTCGATGAGAAGATTAACGAGGCGACGCCAGGATAGTTCAAGGGGTTTTCCCCGAATCCTCTTAAACGAGGCTTTTGGAGTCGTAAGGACCTGATCATGAATACTTAGCGGAACCGAATAGATTTTTTTTATGAGACGCTGGAAAACGATGCAAATACCGGAAATGCCAGGGCGATGCAAGGGAAGAACTTTTTTAGACTCTAAAATACTCAGAAAGAGAGACTTAAGGGTGCATTTTAGGTTCTGACTGCCAACAGCACTCCGTAACGCCGCCGCTGCCGGTCGGGCGATGAAGCTGTCCCAACAACATCTCCGCGTCCTCTGCGATCTCTGCGGTTGATTCTGCGTCGGGTTGGACGTGTCGGTTTCGAATGCAGAGATCCGGCGCATAAAGAAAGCCGTTCTGCTGGGGCCGCGGATGCGTGGGATTAACCGCAGATTTCAACGTTTCAACCGACGAAGCCGACGACGAGATTGCTGAGGAAGACGAAAGCGAACCCACGCTAGCGCTGCGCTTTTTGCCAAAGTTTGAGCGCTAAGCGGCGGCATCCGTCCTGAACTTAAGGTGGCTACATCCATTTGGATCAGGTTATAGGTTGAAAATCCTTTAAAATCATGCATGGGTTCATGCATGGCAATTAAGACAATTAGTTTAGAACTGGACGCCTACGAACGGCTCAAGCGGGCGAAGCGGGGGAAGGAATCATTCTCTTCCGTCGTGCGCCGGGCGCGTTTCGATGCGCCTGAATCAACGGGTGCGGCGATACTGCAAGAGACGCAGGCGCTCTACGGTGCGAAAAAAGGCGCGGCGAAAAAGGCATTTGATTATTGGGACCGGGTGGAAGCGGAGGAGTCGGAGGCACCCCGCGTATCACCGAGCCGATGGGATGCTGATTCATGATCCTGGACACATGCTTTTTGATCGATTTACAGCGCGAGCTTCGGAAGGGCGTAGCCGGTCCGGCCACGAACTTCCTGAAGACGTATACGAGTGCTGAGTTTCGCATTTCGGTGATTTCGGTCACTGAATTTTTGGAAGGCTTTGCTCAGCCTGCCGACGGCGAGCGGCTGTTACGTGCGTTCGCCCGAGTGGACCTTGATTCCAAAGCGGCGGCTCACGCGGCGGTTATCCGCCGGTCGTTGCGCTTGCAGGGAAAATTGATCGGCGACTTCGATATTCTGATTGCCGCCAGCGCGCTGACCGAAAGTCTGCCCCTGGTCACTCGAAATATCGCGGAGTTCAGCCGCGTCGAAGGGCTGGAGTTAGTCGGGTATTGAGGGAGCTCCTCCGTGTGAAAAGCTCGACGGCTGCAAAGCGTGGCGCGACCAAGGTCGCACGCCACGTTTGAACCCATCTTTACGCGCTACGCGACAGCCACTTTCTCCACGATGTCTTTTTCAACTTTCAGGTTTTCGATGATAAACTCTTGGCGGTCCGGGGTGTTCTTACCCATGTAAAAAAGAAGCATGTCTTTGATCGTCATGCCCTTCGGGATAATGACCGGGTCGAGTCGGATATTCTTCCCGATGAAGTGCTGAAACTCGTCGGGTGAAATTTCGCCGAGGCCTTTGAAGCGGGTGATTTCCGGCTTGGGCTGGCACTCCGCTATCGCGGCCTGCCGCTCGGCATCGTTGTAGCAGTAGCGGGTTACCTTCTTGTTGCGCACCCGAAAGAGGGGAGTCTGGAGGATGTGAAGATGGCCCTGTTTAATCAGCTCAGGAAAGAATTGCAGGAAGAAGGTGATCAGCAACAGCCGGATGTGCATGCCATCAACGTCGGCGTCGGTTGCAATGACGACGTTGTTGTAGCGCAAATCATCGAGCCCGTTCTCGATATTGAGAGCGTCTTGGAGCAGATTAAACTCTTCGTTTTCGTAAACAATTTTTTTGGTTAAACCAAAGGAATTGAGCGGCTTGCCCTTGAGCGAGAAGACCGCCTGGGTATTGACGTTTCGCGCCTTGGTGATCGAGCCGGATGCAGAGTCGCCCTCGGTGATGAAAAGGGTGGAGTCGAGGCGACCATCTTTCTTCGTATCGAGGTGGATGCGGCAGTCCCGGAGCTTTTTGTTGTGTACTTTGGCCTTGCGGGCGCGCTCGCGGGCAAGCTTTTGGATGCCTTTCAGTTCCTTGCGGTTGCGTTCAGACTCCTGAATCTTTTTGCCCAGAATGTCGGCGGTCTCGGGGTGACGGTGCAGGTAGTTATCGAGGGCCTGCTTCATGAAATTCATCATAAAGGTGCGGACGGTCGGGCCTTTGGGGCCCATGTCCTGTGAGCCGAGCTTGGTTTTGGTCTGCGACTCGAAAACGGGCTCTTCGACTTTTACGCTGACCGCCGCGCAGATCGAGGCGCGGATGTCCACTGCGTCGAAGTCTTTTTTATAAAAGTCTTTGATAGTGCGGGCAAGGGCCTCGCGGAAGGCGGCCAGATGGGTGCCGCCCATCGTGGTGTGCTGTCCGTTGACGAAGGAGTAGTAATCTTCGCCGTAGGAGTCGTTGTGCGTAAAGGCAACTTCGACGTCGTTGTCGCTCAGGTGAATGATCGGATAAACCGGATCGCCATCGAGCTTGTTCTCCAGCAAATCATGCAGACCTTTGTCGGATTTGAAACGCTTGCCATTGTAAATAATCGTCAGCCCGCTGTTGAGGTAGGCGTAGTTCCACAGCATGTCCTCAATATAGTCGTCGCGGAAGCGAATGCTGCCAAAGATTTCAGGGTCCGGGTCGAAGCGCAGCGCGGTGCCGTTTTTTGCATCGGCGGCCGACTGATCCTTGCTGTCCTCGTGCAGCAACTCGCCTTTGGAAAAGCGAACACAGCGGGTCTTGCCATCGCGGAAGGCTTGAATCTCAAACTCGGAGGCAAGGGCGTTAACCGCCTTGATGCCGACACCGTTCAGGCCGACGGATTTTTTGAAGGCCTCGGAATCGTATTTCGCCCCGGTGTTGATCTTCGAGGCGCAGTCCTTGAGCTTACCCAGCGGGATGCCGCGGCCGTAGTCCCGCACGGCGACGTGGGTGCCGTCGATGTTGACTTCGATGATCTTGCCGTTGCCCATGACAAATTCGTCGATCGAGTTATCGATGACTTCTTTGAGCAGGATGTAGATGCCGTCGTCGGAGGAGGAGCCGTCGCCCAGTTTCCCGATATACATGCCCGGGCGGAGGCGGATGTGCTGTTTCCAGTCGAGGGATTTGATCGAGTCTTCGTTATATTCGGCGGACATGGGAAAAATTATGGAGAGAAGGAAGAAGGAATTAGGCGGGTTTAGTTATGGCGTTTAAATGCCCTGAAATGCAAGGGTTCAAGTGAAACGTAGAGGATGGGACCAATTCAAATAGGGAAAACGGGCAAAGTCGCCGTCGGTGGAAATCCATTCGCAACCGTGCTCAATGGCTAGCGCAGCGTGCCAAGCATTAGCAACCAACTTCCCGTGGGCGGGTTCGGGTGTCAACGTCTTAGCGGGGTTCCAAGATTAAATCATGGGCGAATACGAACCGGCTTCTTCAGCGCGTCGGACTTGAAGCTGGCGTCGAGGAGCTTTTGGATCTCGGCCCCACGGGCGAAGTCCGGCTGATCCGGTTGGCCGGTGCGGATACTCTTAATAAAACGCCGATCCGTTTGCGGGGGGGCTTTTTTGAAGGTCTTCAGCTTGCAGGAATTTTCTTTAATCGGCCTCGGGATCCTCCGGGAGTGGTTCGATCGCGGGGGCGTTGGGGCATTCGTCCGGGATGCGGACAGTTGGGCGGGCCCAGTGCACGGCGTTGGTGATGATGGTTTACACCTCGAAGCATGGTGATCTTAGATAGTTATTCGTTCTCCTCTGCCTGCACGCTGACGTCACGGAGATAACGGAAGTATTCCGAATCAGTCCCAAGTATTAGCGTGGAGCTGGGGCCGATAGTCTTTGGGTAGCTTTCCAAGGTTCGCAAAAAAGAGTAAAATTCAGGGTCAGCCCCGTAAGCTTCCGCGTAAATACGCGAGGCTTCCGCATCGGCCTGTCCTCGGATGACCTCCGCCTGCCGGTTGGCTTCGGAACGGATCTCGGAAAGGGAGCGCTCGGTGTCGCCGTCGATCTCGGCGGCGCGGCCCTGGCCCTCGGAGCGGAACTGCTCTGCTATGCGCTGACGCTCGGCGATCATGCGTTCAAAGACCCGCTGTTGCACCGCTTCGACGTAGTCGATGCGCTTGATGCGGATGTCGACCAACTCAATACCCATCTCGGGCATTTGTGTGGCCGCTTGGTCAAAAATTGATTTTACCAATTCTTCGCGACCGGTCTTCACCTCTTGCATGAGAATTTCCTCGTCCTCCTCACCGGCGATCTGGACCTTCTCCAGGTCGTCCTCACTGATTTTCCAGTCCTTGGATCGGACGATTTCCACCAAGTCTGTAGAGGAAATTTTGTCGCGAACCACCGAGTCAAGGATGTCGTTTAAGCGCATCGTGGCCCCATTCTCGTTTTTTACACGTTGCAGGAACGTGAGTGGCTCGACGATGCGCCAGCGGGCGGTGGTGTCGACGGAAATAAACTGCTCGCCGCGGGTTGGGATTTGGTTCGGATCTCCGTCCCATGAGATAACCCGCTTGTCAAAGCGGCGCACCTCCTGAATAAAGGGTAGCTTAAAGTGCAGGCCGGGTGTCGTTATCGGATCACCCACAGGGGCGCCAAGCTGAACGACGACGGCCTGTTCGGCTTCGTCTAAAGTGTAGACGGAGGCGAGAAGCCCGATAATCGCAGCCAGCACGAGGAGGAAAAAAGCTAAAAAAGAGATTTGTTGCTGATTCATAACTAGCGTTTGGCTGAGGTTGGCAGCGGTGCGTCGCCCAGATTGAGCAACGGTAGTGGGGCGGACTGATTTTCATCCATGATGAAAATCTTCCCGGCATTCGGCAGGACGCCGTCGATCATTTCCAGATACATGCGCTGACGAGTGACATCGGGCGCGTCGCGATAGGCATCAACGATCGCGGTGAAGCGCTCGGCTTCGCCACGGGCCGCGTTGACCCGCTTGGCCGCGTAACCTTCGGCCTTGGCTACAACCTGTAGCGCCTCACCCTCAGCACGCGGAATAACCTGATTACGACGTTTTTCGGCTTCGTTGATGAAGCGCTCGCGCTCTTGCTCAGCCTGGTTCACCTCGTTGAAGGCGGGCTTAACCGTCTCGGGAGGCGTTACATCCTGTAACTCGATGGTGCTGATCTGAATCCCCAAATCGAAGTAATCCATCGCTTCCTGTAACTCGATTTTTGAGGTGGTCGCGACTTGGACACGTTTCTCAGTCAGCACATCGCTGCCAAGACTGTTGCCTACGATCCGCCGCATGACGGATTCGGATACATCGCGTAGCGTTTGCGCTGGCTCGCGAACCTGATGCAGGAATTTGTTTGCATCGCTGACCCGATACTGCACGACCCACTCGACGTCGATGACCTTCAGGTCACCAGTCAACATGAGTGACTCTTCCTGGTGCACGCGGTCTTTGCGATACTGAGTTCGGCCGCCAATCGTTTCAGTGCGGAAACCAAATTCTTCCTTGAGCACACGGGCCGTGGGTACCATCTGAGCGGTGTCGATACCGAAGGGTAATTTGAAATGCAACCCCGGCTGTTTCTGTGCAATAACCCGGCCAAAGCGCTTTACAACAGCCTCCTCTTCGGGTTGCACGATGTAATAGCTGCTAATCACGCCGACTGCAAGAGTCATTAAAATCGGAATGATAACGATGAGCTTCTTATAAGGCCGGAAGGATTCCCAGTCGATTGAGTCGAGCGGGTTTCCCTGCATGGGTGGCGGTGCGTTTCGGTTCATTTGCATAACCCTGTTCAGTTTTACTTGGCTGTCACTCGTAAATCCTATTTTTCTTAAGTCCATGCCGGATCCGGGTTATCAAATTGTCGAGCGCTTGCGTGTCGAAGCTGAGAGGCTTGGCTTTCACGGTTTGGCGGTGGCTTCTGTTCCGGCGGAACTGAGGGCCGAGTATTTTGAGCGGTGGATCGCCGCAGGCAAACATGGCACGATGGTATGGATGGAGCGCAACAACGATCGGCGCTTGCACCCGGAGCGCCTAATTCCGGAAGCAGAGGCAAAGTCAATCGTCGTGCTCGCACTTAACTACTACCAACCGGACCCCGCCCGAGGCTACCGAGTCGCAAAGTATGCACTGGGCGACGACTACCACAGCTTTGTGCTGCGGCGACTCAAACGGCTTTGCCGCATCCTGCGCGAGGATTATGGTGGCCAGCAGCGCCCCTATGTGGATACTGGGCCGCTGCTGGAGAAGCCAATTGCCGAAGCGGCAGGACTGGGCTGGCAAGGGAAGAGTACCATACTTATTGAGCCGAAACGAGGCACCTGGAGCTTTCTGGCTAATATCGTGACCACGCTCGAATTGCCCGCTGGCAAAAAAGGTAAAGACCGCTGCGGGAACTGCACCCGCTGTATCGATATTTGTCCGACGCAGGCGATCACCGCGCCGTACCAGCTTGATGCCTCCAAGTGTATCTCCTATCTCACCATCGAGCACGATGGTCCAATACCCGTGGAGTATCGTGAGGCCATCGGGGACCGCCTCTACGGCTGTGATGAATGCCTGGATGTATGTCCTTGGAACAAGTGGGCTGTACCCACGGAAGAAGCCAAATTCAAGGCTCGGGAATTGCCCGAACTTCGGGAGATGCTGCGCTGGGATGAAGCCACCTTCACAGACCATATGAGGGGATCGCCCATGCGCCGGCTCAAGCTTCAGCGGTTTCGGCGGAATCTATGCATCGTGCTCGGAAATGTCGGAACGGCAGAGGATTTGACCTCACTTAGAGTTGCGGCCGCCGACCAGGATGCCATGGTAGCCGAGCACGCTAGATGGGCAGTTGGCCAGATTGAGTCCCGGGTTTGAGCGGATATTTAAGGGCCATTATACTTATCGCTCTTCAGCTTCTGGCAGGAACAAACCACTCACGCCTACTCAAAGACACGTCGCCGCAGCCCCTGGATGACGGAGAGTCCTCGCCAGTCCTTGCCCTGCATCGGGTGCACTTTCGGTGGGTATTTCCTCTGGCGCTGCCGCTGCCAGGATTCGGCAAAAGAGGCGACATACTCCCTGGACCCCAGGATGACGCCATCGCTGAAGTAGCGGACCCGGCAGCGCATCATCTCAGCCCTGGAGAGTTCCCCCGCTTCGGTCTTGAGAACCCGCAGTGCCTGTTCGCGGTCAAAGGCAGCCCCTTTGCGGGGGATCACCCCCTTGCCAAAGAGGAGTCTGCGGTGGGCGGCCAGCGCGGCCTCGGCGCCACCGGGATCGGAGGTGCTCCAGACCCGTTGCAGTCCGGCGACGGCCTGTTTGCCCCCGGCGACCGCCTCGGCATAGCCGCAGAAGCGGTAGTCCTTCGGGTCGCCCACCAGGCGGGCTCGCACGGGGTTCAGGTCGATATAGGCCGCCATGGTCTGGAGCGGGTTGCCCCCGCCCTCCACCAGCACGGACTTGAACCGCTCGGCCCAGAGGGTGCCAAAGCGCTCGTGGGTATGGTTATACCAGAGCGAGAACCGCTGTTTGAGGGTCTTCATGAACTGGGAAACATCACCCATGCGGGCGAGCAGCCGCCGCCGAATCTCCGCGGCCTCACGCCCGCCCTGCGCCAGTGTCTTCTCCAGAATCTTGATCGAGGCGGTCTCGTATTTGGTCGGCCTCGGGTAGAGCACCCGGTAGCGCCGCAGCAGCTCCTGATCGGAGACCACCTCCTGGTAGGGGACATAAACCAGCACATGAAAGTGGTTGCTCATCACCGCGTAGGTTAACACCTCCACCCCCGAGAAATCAGCAATTTGCCAAAGCATCCGCCGCAGCCGCTCCTTATCCCGCGCCCCAAAAAGGCACTCCCCATTCACCGTCCGCGTCATGCAATGATACACCGCATCCACCCCCGGCTCCGTAATTTTCAATCGTCTTGTTCGCATAAATACCAATCAAAGCCCCCACACGCTCTGTGTCAACTATAAACAACCTGTCCCTTATTTAAAGTGGTGAAGGGTCTATTTTTTTATAACTGAAAAACTTTGGCTAGCGCCAGAGGCATCGAGCCGCACTTAGCGCCGCTCAGTTTTCGTTTTCGCTAATACCGAGCTTATGCCGAATTTCGGGAAACTCACTTAGTTCGGCGAGGAATTCATTTACATCGAAGTCGGCCACCATACAGTCTTCATACACGAATGTGGGGGTTTTTGTCTGGCCGCTCACCGAGACCATTGCGTCCATGTCCTTGGCATTGTCATTCACATCGCGAACATCGAGATCGACGCCCTGCGCATTGAAAAATGAGAGGGCCTCGCGGCACCAGGGGCAGCCGGATTTGATGTAGAGAATGGGTCGGGTGTATTTGCTCATTTGTAGCCTTTTAAACTAAATTGATCGTGCTGAATGACAACGTAAATCGCGGAAATTTGGCCTTTTACTCCGTGGGCTTGCACCGGCCAAGGTTCCATCCTACTGATAAAGGTTTCAATCATGGCTTCTTTCAAGGCGCAGGCGACTGACTCAATTTCTGTAAAGGGTGCCCGCGAGCACAACCTGAAAAACATCAACGTGTCGATACCGCGGAATCAACTCGTGGTCATCACCGGGGTGAGTGGGTCCGGCAAGTCCTCGCTGGCCTTCGACACGATTTATGCCGAGGGCTATCGCAAATATATCGACAGTCTCTCGACGAAAGCGCGCATGGTGCTGGAGCAGATACCTCGGCCTGATGTCGACTTTATCGAGGGCCTCTCGCCGGTGATCGCACTCGAACAGCGCACGGGTGGTGGTGGAAACCCCCGCAGCACGGTGGCCACGGTAACGGAGATTGCGGACTTTGCGCGGGTGCTGTGGGCCGTTTGCGGGACCCCGTATTGCCCGAAGGATGGAGGCCGCATCGAACGGCGCTCGCTGGATGACTGTCTAACTCGTCTTTATGCCGAGCCCGAGGGCAGCCGTCTCATGATACTGGCACCCTGGATGACGGCGAAGCCAGCGATTCTGCGTGAGGAGCTTCCGCGTCTGCAACAGCGCGGGTTCCAGCGCGTGCGGCTCAATGGGGTGATCCGCCGCTTGGACGAGGGCAATTTGATCGACTCAAAGGCCAGTTCGATCTCGGTTGAGATTGTGGTCGACCGTGTCGTCCTCAAGACGGAGCAGCGCAGTCGCCTGGCTGATTCGATCGAGTTGGCCTTCAGCGAAGGGCATGACCGCGCGATCATCCTCATCGAGGACGGAGACGACTGGCGCGAATTGTCGCTCAGCAACCGGCTTGCTTGTGTGAGTTGCGGGGAGATCTACGAGGCGGTCTCGCCCCGGCATTTTTCCTGGAATCATGCGGAGGGTGCCTGTGCCGAGTGTGGTGGCTTGGGCGAGACGCTGCAGTTTCAACCCGAACTTCTGGTCCCGGACACCGGACTTTCCATTAAAAAAGGTGCGATCAAGCCTTGGCGGCTCGGCTCCAAGCAGATGATCATTCGGCATAATGCCTTGCTCAAGCAACTGGCCGAACAGCTACCCTTTGACCCCGAACTACCCTGGGAAGAACTCGCAGCGGACATCCGAGAGCAAATCCTGCATGGGTGCGGGGAGCGGCTCTTCAGCTTCAAGCTCAAGGGGGGGAATTCCAAGCCCGAGCCGATGCATTTTGAGGGGGTCTTGGCTGACCTTGAGAACATTCGCCGCCACACAACAAGTGATGCCCTTCGTGCGCGATTGATGGCCTATCAGACGAGCAGCCGCTGCGAATCGTGCGAGGGACGCCGCCTGCGAAAAGCCAGCTTAAGTGTCTTGATTGAGGGGTATTCGATCACTGATTTTCTAGCGATGCCGCTGCTGGGGGCGCTGGGCTTCGTCGACTCCTTGCAAAAGGGGGCTGACTACGCGACGGTGAGCGATGCGGTGCGTGGGCTCCGCTCGCGCTTATCCTTTTTGAACGAAGTCGGCTTAAGCTACCTCACCCTGAACCGTGGCTATGCCACACTCAGTGGCGGTGAAGCGCAGCGAGTGCGCCTGGCCACGCAGCTCGGGATGTCGTTGATTGGGGTGGTTTATCTTCTGGACGAGCCCAGCATCGGATTGCATCCCTTGGACAATCGGCGTCTTATCCAGACCTTGATCGGCCTGCGCGACCGTGGGAACTCAGTCGTCGTGGTCGAGCACGACGGGGAAACGATGCTGGCAGCGGACCACCTCATCGAGCTCGGTCCGGGGGCCGGGGTGGAGGGGGGGCATTTAATCTACCAAGGGAGCCCAAAGGATTCCTTCAGCGATGCGGGCAGCCGCTCGGGTATGTTTTTGAGTGGTGAGGTGCGGGTGGAGAAGAACGCGGCAACGCTTCGGCCGAAGCAGGACTGGCTGCGTATCGAAGGCGCGCGGGAGAATAACCTGAAAAAGGTAGATGTCGGCTTCCCGGTAGGTTTGCTCACCGTAGTGTGCGGTATTTCCGGGTCGGGTAAAAGCACACTGGTCAACGACGTGCTGGCCAAGGCAGCGGCATTTAAGCTGAATCGCGCCAAGGTGATCCCCGGCCGACACGACCGGATCTCCGGGCTGGATAACTTTCTTTCGGTCATCCAGGTCGACCAGTCTCCCATCGGGCGCAGTCCCCGTTCCAACCCGGCGACCTTCACAAAGCTCTTTGATCAGCTGCGCGACCTGTTCGCCAAATGCTCCTTGGCAAAAATCCGCGGCTATAAGCGCAAGCGTTTTTCATTCAACGTGAGCGGCGGGCGTTGTGAGCGTTGCAAAGGTGATGGCGTCATCAAACTCGACATGCAATTCATGGCGGACGTTTACAGTGAGTGTCCGAGTTGCAACGGGCGTCGCTACAATCGCGAGACACTGGATGTGCGGTTCAAAGGCTACAGCATAGCGGACGTTTTGGAGATGAGCGTCGACGAAGCGCTCGGGGTCTTTGGCAAGCAGCCCCGCATCGCGGAAAAGCTCCGCACGCTGGCCGATGTCGGGCTCGGCTACATCAAGCTCGGGCAACCGGCGACGACGCTTTCCGGCGGTGAGGCGCAGCGAATCAAGCTATCGCTTGAATTGAGCAAGCGCCAGCAGGGGCAGACCCTATACATCCTCGACGAGCCAACCACCGGTTTACACTGGCTGGATGTGCAGCGGCTGATGGATCTGCTTTTTAAGCTTCGCGATGCGGGCAACACCATTCTCATCATCGAGCACGATCTCGATCTCATCCGCATGGCCGACTGGGTCGTTGAGCTCGGGCCGGAGGGTGGGGTCGGTGGGGGTGAGTTACTCTACGCGGGCGGTGCGGTTGAGTTTTGCCAGGGTCAGGGGACGCCGACGCAGGCGGTCTTGCCTCTAGCCCGTGAGACGGCCTGAAAGCTTGAGTGCCATCCGCGACGTAGGGCAGCTCAAAAGTTGAGCACTTGGACGCCCAGCATCACCCAAAGTGGGATCGTGAGAAAGCTAACAGCAGTCGTCGCAAGGACCACCTTCAGCGCGACATCCGGCGAGCCATCGAAGTGGCGTGTCAGCACGATGGGAAATACTGCGCAGGGCATGGCGGCCTGAATGATCATGACTTGCTTGAGCTCGATGGAAAACGGGAGCAGCCAGGCAAAAACGAGGAATGCGACCGGAAAGATACCCAAGCGCAACAGGCAGGCAGCGACCGGTATGCGGATCCGGTCGACCAGTTCGGATAGCTTGGCAAGATCCGCAAAAGTCGCTCCGATAAGGATGAGGCCCAGCGGGATGGCGCATTGGCCCAGAAGGTTGACCGACTCGAAGGCAAAATTTGGCATGCGTTCGTCGAGTCCGAGCCAGTTCATCGGCACGGCCACGAGGATGGCAATGACCGGGCCGCTGAAGATCCGCTTCCAGAGCGACTTCGGATCGTTTGCTGAGAGAATAAAGCCGACCCCCAGCGCCCACATAGCCATCTCCACGCCGACGTTGTGCACCAGCAATACCCCCGTGGTCTCACGGTCAAAAAGCAAAGCAATGATGGGGATCGGGAAGTAGCCGTAATTATACATGCCCGTGCTAAAGGCAAAGGTGCGACACTCCCGCCGGTCGCCGATCTTCAGCTTGCGTGCGACGAGCATGCAGACCCCAAATCCAGCGACGATACTGGTAAAGCCAACGAGCGGCGGGAGCACGATATTTTCCGGCTGGCGCAGGGCCTCATTGCCCAGGATGTAGGAAAAAATCAGTGCCGGGTAGAGTAGGTTGACGACCAAATTCATCAAACTGCGATCCGCCTCTTCGGTGAGCCAACCGATCCGCCGCGCTAAGAAACCACCCCCGATGACGAGAAAGACCGGGATGATAGCCGTAAAGATAAGCGAGGACGTGTTCATGAGCCGATGATTCGCTGGAGGGTGCGACTCGAAATCCGTTTGTAGGTGCGGTAAGCGTGGTGTGCAGAGTCGAGGACTGCCTCAAAAGAGGCGTATTCGGTTTCGTCGAAAAACTCAAAGCCGAGCAGCGCACGGCCCACGCGTTCCCCGGAATAGACGTAGTTGAAGTAACAGAGATTGGAATGAGGACTCACCGCTTTGAGAAACTCAGCCAGCACACCGGGGCGCTCGTGAAATTCGAGGGTAATGAAGATCGGGAGCTGCATCAGCTTAGGATCGTAGGGGATCAATCGAAAACCAACGTCAGGCTCGGAAGTCACCTCGTGATGCGCGTAGCCACCACTTTGCAAGGCCTGGCAAAGCACTTCAAACTCCATCGGCGCGACGTCGAAGCCGATAACCGGGCCCGCCGTATCCGCATCCGTTTTTCCATATTGAAAATCCATGATGCTGACAGCACTGGGAAGCGAATCGAGCAGGCCATACATGGCACCGGCTTTCTCCGGAATTTCAATTTGGAGAAAACGGCGGCGCGCCGCACCGACCGCTGAGCGGCGGGCGATGTTTGCCAATTGCTCAAAATCCATATTCGCGCCACAGAGCACACTCAAAACACGCTTCCCGGACAAAGCGGCGCGTTGTTGGAGGATGGCGGCGATTCCCATGGCCCCAGAGGGCTCCGGGATACAGCGGAGCTCTTCCCAGAGAAACTGGATCGCCGCGGAGACCTCGTCGTTACTAACCGTCACCCACTCATCGATCAAGTCGGCGCAGATTTGGTGGGTTAGGCGGCCGACCTTACGCACGGCAGTGCCATCGCAAAAGACGTCGACATGTTCCAGCGTAACCGGATGCCCCGCACGAACCGCCGCGGCCATCGATGCCTGCTCGGTCCCCTCGACGCCGACGATTTGGATGTCGGGGAAATTTGTTTTCAACCAGGTAGCGGTGGCCGCCGCCATGCCACCCCCGCCGATTTGCAGGTAGGCAACATCGAAAGGTCCCTTCCCGGACATGACCACTTCGTCGGCCAGCGTTCCTTGCCCGCCCATGACCAAGAGATCATCGTAGGCATGGATGTAGGTCAGCCCGTCCTGCGCGGCGCATTCGTGGGCGGCCGTGCTGGCCTGATCGTAGCTATCGCCAAGGAGGCGGATCTCGACCTGATCGCCCCCGTGGCGCTGCACGGCCACCTGCTTCATACGTGGCGTGGAGAGCGGCATGTAGATAATCGCCCGCGTGCCCAGTTTTCGGGCCGCCAAGGCGACGCCCTGGGCATGGTTCCCGGCCGATGCGGTGACCACTCCGGCTTTCAACTCCGCATGGCATAACTGTGCCATGCAGTTATAGGCCCCGCGCCATTTATAGGCATGGATGGGTGAAAGGTCCTCCCGCTTGACGAATATTTCCACGGAAGGATCGCACAGCGTGATCAAGTCCAACGAGGTGGCCTCGCCGATTTCGTAAATGCGGCGGCGGGCGTGCAGGATCTCTTGTCTGAGTTGTTCTTGGAGGGTCTCGCTATCCATCCCCCCGACTCCATATGAATTTCGGGTTGGGCTCAACTGGAAACGCAGGCACCCCGGCAGGTGTCCAGGAGGGCCGGCCTTGCCGTCATTGAAGGTTGAGTTTTTTGCCGCGCGCGTCGAAGTTCGGGCACTTCCCTCGATGCCCAAAAAAGAAAGCAAACTTCCGATCTTTGATGTTGCCGAGGCCTTGCTCGCAGGCCTCGGGCAAACCGGTCGCGTCGTCCTCTCCGCGCCAACGGGCTCCGGCAAGTCAACGCAGGTGCCTCAGATCCTACTCGATCACGGTGAAATCGAGGGCGAAATCGTGGTCCTGCAGCCGCGTCGTCTGGCAGCGAGGCTGCTGGCCAAACGCGTCGCTGCGGAGCGCGGGGGCTCCCTTGGGGCAGAAGTCGGCTACCAGATTCGTTTCGAAAATATGGTCAGTGCGCAGACCAGAATACGCTTTGTGACCGAGGCGATCCTGCTCAGGCAGATACTGGAGGACCCCGGGTTGGCCGGTGTTGGAGCGGTGATTTTCGACGAGTTTCACGAGCGGCATTTGACCAGTGACCTCAGCCTCGCCTGCGCGCTTCGGACGGTCGCCGCGGAGCGGCCCGATCTCAAGCTGGTTGTCATGTCTGCGACATTGGACATCGAGGCTCTGGAATGTTTTTTAAAGCCCTGTGTGCGCGTGGAAGCCTCGGGGCGGCTCTATCCGGTGACGATCAGCTATGCGGGGGCGGCCCTTGGGCGCGATGCGGCTCCGGTTTGGGAGCGGACGGCGCGGGCTTTCAAAGAGTCGGTTGCCGGAAAGCCGGGCGACGTGCTCGTCTTTATGCCGGGTGCCTTTGAAATACGGAAGACGATCGAGGCCCTGCAGCGCCTACCCGAGGCGCGGAGCTACGAAGTGCTGCCGCTGCATGGTGAGCTCCCGCCGGAAGCACAGGATCGCGCTGTGTCGACAGGAGATCGACCGAAGATCATCGTCTCCACGAATGTCGCCGAGACCTCGATCACGATCGAAGGCGTGCGCACGGTGATCGACGGCGGACTGGCGCGTGTCGCGCGGTATGATCCCCGGCGCGGGATTGATTCGATCTTGGTGGAGGGAATCAGCCGCGCCTCGGCGGAGCAGCGGAGCGGACGGGCCGGACGCACAGCGCCGGGGCAGTGTATCCGGCTTTGGAGCGAGGCTGAGCAAGGGGCCCGGACGGAACGGGATGATGCCGAGGTCAAGCGAGTCGATCTATCCGAGACGAAGTTGATGTTGGCCTCTGCGGGGATGAATGACTGGAGGGGCTTCCCCTGGTATGAGGCACCAGCGGAGGAGAGCCTCGCTCGGGCCGAGGTGCTGTTGCGGGACCTTGGTGCAATCACTGAGGCCGGGGGCATTACGGAAATCGGAAAAAAGATGGCGGAGTTTCCCCTGCACCCCCGCTATGCAAGAATGCTCATTGAGGCGAACGAGTTGGGCGTGCTCCCGGACGTCAGCCGAATCGCGGCGCTCAGCCAGGGGCGTCCCATCTACCGTGCTGCCCGCGAGGATCGCATTCGCCGGGAGCAAATGAAGCAAATCGAAGATGCCGTGGATAACCGGTCCGATTTCTTTGTGCAACTGCGTGCCTTCGAATTTGCCGAGTCGGCCAAGTTTCATCCCGGGGCCTGCGCGGCCTTGGGGATTCATGGCGGGGCGGCCCGGCAGGTGGCCTCCGTCGCGCAGCAACTCATGCGCCTGGCGGAGCGGGCGGGGCTGGATGTTCGGGAAGCCAGCTTGCCGGATCTGCACGAGCGGATCGGCAAGTGCCTCCTGGTGGGGTTTAGCGACCATCTGTGTCTGCGAAACGATCGCGGCACGCGGCGTTGCCGAATGGTGCATGGGCGGAGCGGTGAATTGCGGCGTGAGAGCGTGGTTGAGGCGGCGCTCTTTGTAGCCGCAGAAATAGAAGAGCGGGAAATGCGCGGGGATGTGGGGGTCTTACTCGGATTGGCAACGGCAGTGGAACTGGACTGGCTCAAGGCCGCGTTTCCCGGAGATTTCATCGAAGCAAAGCAGACCCAATACGATGCCGATACGCGGCGGGTGATCAGTCGCTCCGAGTTGCGCTTTCGTGATTTAGTCCTCAGCAGCAAAGACCACGGGGAGCCAAACCTCGACCAAGCAGCGGAGCTTCTTTCAGCCGAAGTCCTTCGGGGAAATCTCAAATTGAAGCAGTGGGATGCTGAAGTGGATAATTGGATACAGCGCGTCAACTTTGTGGCCAAGCATTGCCCCGAAACGGAAATTGCGCCAATCGACGACGAGGCGCGGGCCTTGATCATCGGGCAGATCTGCTATGGAGCGCTCAGCTACAAGGAAATCAAAGATCGGCCTGTGCTACCTGCTGTGAAAGAGTGGATCGGGCCGGAGCAGCAATATTACATCGAGACCTACGCGCCGAGGGAGCTCATGCTGCCCGGGCGTCATCGACCCAGCCGGATTCGTTACGAAGCGGACGGGAGGGCCGTGATCGCATCGAAGCTTCAGGATTTCTACGACGTGCCGGGGGATAACCTCCGGATCGCAAACGGAAAGGTACCGCTATTGGTTGAGTTGCTGGCACCCAATCAGCGGCCTGCGCATTTGACGGATGATCTGGATGGCTTTTGGACCGGAGCCTACCTGCATGTGCGGAAAGAACTCGCCGGGCGCTACCCGAAGCACGAGTGGCGGTGAGATCACTCCGAATGCTTTGTTGCAAAAACGTTGGTGTGGCGCATTTATAGGGAGCATGAGTCGTAGTAAAAAGCCTGTTTTGATTGTCGCGTCGGTATTGGTGGCACTCATCGTCATCCCTCTGGTGCTGCTTGTGGTGTCCCGCTTGGGCAACGAGGGCGGCGGTTCGTCTGGCGGGGGTTCTAGCAAGGGGAGCAGCAACGCATCCGAGGTGGCTGACTTCAACCTGCGGCAGTTAGCCAGCCGTGCCACGGATTTGATTGAAGGGGAGATGGCCGATGCATTGCGACAAAATGATATTTCTCTGGATTTCATGTCGGCGTTGAAGCGCGATGCCGAGCAGGCAGCCAGCGCGATGGCCCGGGGACGGTTGGATGATGCGAGGGAGCGTTACACCAGTGTAATCGAGACGGCGGAGGCACGGCTTGCGGCGCTGGAGTTAGCGGATCGGGCGCTGGAAATGAGTGCTTTGACCTTTGCCGAGTTGGAGCGACTGGAATCGCTCAAGGCTAACTTTGAAAATACCTACAATGAATCCGTGGCGAAGTATGAAGGCGGCCTAACTGCCTTAAATGCGGGTGATTACCAGAGAGCCATTGATGACTTCGAGATGAGCCAGGCGATTCTAGGTGATTTGGAGGCACGATCCATCCAGCAACTAGCCGATTTCGTTGAGGCTGGATACGAAGCGCTTGAGAATTATGAACTGGAGACAGCTCGCCGCGCGTTTGAATCAGCGAGGGGCCTCGAGCCCGACAAGGCCGAGGCGCGGGAGGGGCTTGCCATGGTGGAAGCACTCGATGGCATCAGTGATGCCGTGAAAGCGATACAGGAATTGGAAAAGGCCGGTCAATTGGAGGAGGCGCTGGTGGCGATGGATCGTTTGGCGGAAATGAACCCCGACAATCCATTCATTGAAAAGCAACTCCAGTCGCTTGAGGATCGTATTGCCGAGCGTGATTTTGAAAAGCTGGTGCGTCAATCCGAGGACGAGGCTGGGGCGGGGGAGCTTGGGCTGGCCATTGCATCGTTGGAGGCTGCTCTGGAAATCATGAGCTCGGCAGAAAAGGAGGCCCGCTTGGCTGAGCTCAAAGAACGCTACAAGGCGAGGCGCCTGGAGATCCTTCTGACGGACGGCTACGATGCGCTCGTGGCGGGTCGCTATGAAGCGGCGAGAAACTTCTACAAGGAGGCCGTTGCGTTGGCCCCGGATTCGAAGGAGGCTCGGACCGGGTTGGAAAAGGCATCCAGCCTTTATTTGGCAAACATCCGCTACAGTCAGAACATGGCAGGTGCGGCTCGCTACATTGAGGAGGGGCGTTTCCCCTTGGCGGCGAAGCTTTTTAATGAAGCTATGAGCAGTCGGCCGAGTAATGTGGTGCCGTCACAAAACACGGAGGAGACGCGTATTCGGGATATTTTGAAAGCGCAGTCAGCGGAAGTGCCCGTGACCATTCGCTCGGATCGGCGTACCTTTGTCAGTATGATCGGCGTGTTTGCTCCGGACCGCTTGCGGGAAAAAGAACTGAAATTGTTTCCTGATGTCTATAAGCTGCGTGGAACACGCAACGGATATGAACCCGTTGAAATCGAGATCAAAGTCGACGCCACACAACCCAATCCAACCGTCACCGTAGAATGCACGGAAAAAATATAGTTCGTCTCAGGCCGGTGAACGCTTGGCGCGTGTTGGCCGTCTTGATCGTGGGGGGTCTATGCAGTGCGGGGCAACTACTGGAGGCGGCACCAGATCCGGATTTGTTTGACGGTCGGGTCGAGCAGGCCGAACCAAGCTCCGGAGCTGGCGGTGCTTCCGGCGAGGGCGGCGATGCGGGCGGCGATTCAGGAGCGACCGGGGGTGCGTCTGGTGCGTCTGGTTCCGGCGGGGCCGTGGGTGAGGCGGGCGCCGAGGCTCGGGATCCGGGGTCGGCCGGAAGTTCCGGCGGGGTCGGAGCCGAGGGAGCTCCGGCGGGTTCCAGCGGGGGTGCGTCGACTGCTGAAACGAGCAAATCCGGCGGTGGATCCGGCTCTTCGGCCGGCGGCGAGGCATCCGAGCGCAACTTTGAGGATTTCGGTTTTGGTGGCACGGGGACAGAGGAGACGGTGGAGATCAACCGCTCCAAGGAGGGCAGTGCGCCTCCGCTCGCCCGGAGGGCCTCCAGTTCAATCGGGACGACGGAGGCCGGGACCTCCTCCACGAACGCCGGGCAGGATAGCCGCGGTGGCACACAAGGCAGCACCAGTAGTGGATCGGGCGACTTTGGGACCGACCTGCCAAGCGGGCTGTAGTGACAGAAGCGAACGACACCGAGACGTAAAACCATCGAAACGAATCATGATCAACCGAAACGAGATAAGGAGCGGTTCTAAAGGCACCAAGGATGCGCCGGCACGATCCCGCCCGCGTGCGCGAGGGCAGATGCACATGGCCGGTCTGCTTACCTTGCTTTTCGTGGGAAGCTTGTCAGCCGCACCGCTGCGGGTGATCGATGAGACGGCGATCCCCTTTATGTCCTTTCTCTCCAAGGCTGATTTCGACGGCCGTTACCCAGGCGTCATGGTGTCCAGTTCCCAAGAACTCGACAGCGGTTGGTATGTTATCTACGAGCATGCGTCGCTCAATTACTACTTTGGGCCGATTCTCCTGGAATCAATTGGCCAGGACTATCTGGAGAAACTCAGGGAGACCGTGGAGGCGGCAGTTGCGGCGAGACCGTCGATCCAGAGCTATCGACTCGAGCTCAGCTACGAGCCAAGCGACGCAGCGGAACGTGATTCAGGGGCAGGCGAACCGGCAACGGATCAACCTCGCAATACGCCGCCTTCGCCTCCCGAGCCAAAAACTGGCTTCTGGGGACTGGTCAAACGGATATTCGGATTTGGCTAAGCTTGAGTAGGGCGAAGGAAGGGCGACTGCAGACCCGGCGGCTAATCCCACGAATAGATCATCCGGGTGTAGTAGCTGGTGTCCAGTTTTTCGTCGGCCGAGGTTTCGCTAAGGTATTCGTTGCGGATACCGAAGCGGAGTTTCCAACTTTCACCGCTGCCGACGGGGACTTCGATACCGGAATCATGAACCACGCGGTAGTTGCCGAAGTCGTCGATGGCAGGCACATAGGTCAGCTCATTTTGCATCCGGAAGAGATCGTTATAGCGAAAGGTGTGAGCGAGCCCGAAGTCGAGGGTGGCGCTGGATTCGTCGTCCGTCGTATCTGTAAAGGATGTATAGCGATAGCCGAGACCGGAGCGGGCGATCAGGGATTGATGATCTTTGTTGATCAAGCGGTAGGAGAGACCACCGGCATTGGTTGACCGCAGGCCAATTCTATCGATGCGATCCGCTTCCAGCTCCGTGCGCACATACCAACCGAAAATCGGGCTGAAGAACGACTCGTAAGAGCCTCCTCCGGCGGTGCGGTCCTCAGTCTTATTGCCGTTTTCTTCCGCTTGCTCATAGGCGAAGAAAAAGGCCAGCGTATCGTTGGGTCCCTTCAGTTCGGCGCGCAAGTTGCTGCCAAGGGCAAAGCGTTCAGAATTGCCGGAGCGTCCGGTCAGGTCGACACTGGCTTGGTAGCGCCACTCACGGCGGTTGCGCACGACTTCAGGATCTTCCGCATCCGGTGACCATGCGGTGGTGACTTTCGCGGTGCTGGTTTCGAGCACGCCGTCTTCGGATTTGATGCGAATGGTGCCCTTTGCATCACTTGAGATCGGGCCAGCCATAACACTGCCACTTGCGAGCCGAACAACTCTTGGCTCGTCCGACTCAAAGCTGGCTACTTGATCCTGCTTAATCTTTAGCGTGCCCGCATAGCTGGTTTCCAAGTGAATGACACCCTTGTCAATGAGGGTGATGGTGCCGGTGAGTTCCGCACCATCAATTGTGCGAACGCGGTCGGCCATGGCTACTGAGCCAATGAAAAGAGCGGCGAGGAGGCTACTAAATAATTTTTTCATAAAAAATGAGGATGGCGTTTGCTAAACAGGATCCGCAGAGGATTACAAAGCGATGTGATTATTCGGACTTGATAAGAATCTCCTTAGCCGAGAGGCCCTGTTTGATCATGGGTAGAACGTGTTCCGTGTACGGAACAACAATGTCGAGGACGTAGGGGCCCTCGTGCGCGATCATCGCTTCGATTGCAGGCCGCAAGTCTTCGCGTTTGATGACGCGCCGACCGGCGACGCCGAAGCCCTCGGCTATTTTGACAAAGTCCGGGTAGAGCCCGGCAACGTTGTCCGGCCCACCGATGTTGTCCTTATCGCAAAGGATCGTCTGACCGCGAACACTCTCGTACAGGAGGTCTTCCCACTGCACGACCATACCGAGGTGTTGGTTATTGAGAATGATCGTCTTGGCGTTGATCTTCTCGATATGCGCGGTTGCGAGTTCCTGCACGTTCATGAGAAAGCAGCCATCCCCGTCGATGTTGACAACGAGCTTATCCGGAAAGGCAACCTTCGCGCCGATCGCGGCGGGCAGTCCAAAGCCCATCGTGCCGAGGCCCAGAGAGCTGATGTAGGTGCGCGGTTCGCGGAATTTAAAGAACTGTGCGGCCCACATCTGGTGCTGGCCGACACCGGTCGTGATGATGGCATCGCCCTGAGTCACTTCGTAGAGTGTTTCGATTGCCTCCTGCTGGGTGATGTGACCGGTCTTGTCGTAAGTAAATGGATACTCCGTCTTCCAGCCTTCAATGATTTCATTCCACGCGGTAATGTCGGGCTTTGTGAAATCTCCTTTTTTCGCCAGTTGGATGAGCCGTTTCAGTGCATACTTCACATCCGAGTGGATCGGGTAATCGACACGTTTGTTTTTATTGTGCTCCGACGCATCAATATCGATATGAACAATCGTGGCATCCGGGGCGAACTTCTCCACCTTACCGGTGATTCGGTCGTCGAACCGGGCACCCGCGCAGATCAGGAGATCGCTATCGCAGACCGCCCAGTTCCCGGCAACGGTGCCGTGCATGCCGAACCAGTAGAGCGACTGCGGGTGTTCCGCATCAAAAGCGCCGAGTCCCATAAGGGTTGAGGCGACGGGTAGGCCCGTGAGCTCGGCGAACTCACGGAGTTCGTGGTGGGCTTCGGCGGAGATGATACCGCCGCCAATGTAAAGGACCGGGCGTTCGGCGGAGCTGATCAGGTCGAGCACTTTGGCGAGGGCGGCGTCATCGGCCGTTGGCTTGGTGGACGCCACCTGATAGCCGGGCAATTCCAGCTCAGAGGGAAAGGTCGGCTTAAAGATGGCCTGCTGCACATCCTTAGGAATATCGATCACGACGGGTCCCGGGCGACCGGTTTGGGCGATATGAAAGGCCTCTTTAACGACGCGGGGGAGGTCCTCCTTATCGAGCACCAAGAAGCTATGTTTCACGATCGGCAGCGTCATGCCGAAGAAATCAGTTTCTTGAAAGGCGGTTTTTCCAATAAATTGCTGGTAGACCTGCCCGGTGATAGCGATCAGGGGGATGCTATCCATAAACGCATCGGCGATGCAGGTGACCAGGTTGGTTGCGCCCGGGCCCGACGTGGCCATGCAGACGCTGGCCTTACCCGTCGCCCGCGCGTGGCCGTGGGCCATGAAGCCGCCGCCCTGCTCAAAGCGGGGAAGAATCGTGCGGATTTTTTTGCTTTTGGTCAGCGCCTGGTGCAGCTCCATGGAAGCACCGCCGGGGTAGGCATACACCACATCCACACCCTCGCGCTCAAGTGAGGCGACCAGGACATCAGCACCCTTCATTTCGGGGCCTATTTCGTCCTGTTTTGGGAAGTCGATAGCTGGATCGGATTTCATTGTGTGTGTGGTGGTTTGTGTTTTTTGAGTCGTCCGGGCACGGTGCCCAAACAGAAGGGGTGGAAGAAAGACAGTAAAAAGGCGTTAAATCAAGCATAGATGCGCCTTTGTAGCATTTATCAAAATTCCTTACTGAAACAAGGCGCTGGCCGCGAAGGCGAGGGGAGCTGGGGTCAGCTGCTCTGGTTTTTGTGCCGTTCCTGAACGAGCGTCCGAAGGAAGTGACGCCCGCTGGCTTCGTCGCAGAAGGTGCCGTCGAGTTGCTCTTGGTAGGCGCGGTCGAGGATTTTGCCGAACTGCGGACCTGGCTGGATGTTAAGCTCGAGCAGGTGGCGCCCGAGGAGAATGGGTTTGGGAGCATTATCCTGAATCGCCAGCGCCTCCGTCTTCTCGAGTAACCAGTGGCCTTCCGGGTCGCCGTCGGGGCGCAGAGGCGGGCGGCCGTTTTTATCGGCGTGGGCCACCCGGATGAGGCGGTCGATTCGTTTGACGCGGGCGGCGAGTCGACGGATGGCGGCATCACCTGCTCCATCGCGGTAAAGAGCCAGCGGGCGCATGTGCTGCTCGACGAGGGGCAGCACTTGCTCGAAGATCTTCTTTTGTCGCGTCAATCGCTCGAGGAAGCGTTTCGCCACGGGCACACCGAGGATGTCGTGGCGGGGGCTGCGGATGCGGCCGTCCTCAGCGGTGTAGCTGGTCTCCGGCTTCCCCATGTCGTGGCAGAGCACGGCGAGGCCGACAACCAAATCCTCCCATTCATCGCCGATCCGGTGGGCCGCGTAGGCATCCAGGCAATAGCCGGTATGACTCCAGACATCACCTTCCGGGTGCCACTTGGGGTCTTGTGCGCAGCCATCCAGGGCTTCCAACTCCGGGAAATGGGTCAACCAGCCGCAATCTTTCAAGAAACGAAGGCCACTGCTAATTTGTTGACCCTTCAGTAAGAGCTTTTTCCATTCCTCCCAGAGGCGCTCCATCGGCAGGTGTTGAGGGCTAAGGCTGCGACAGAGGGCGACGGTTTCGGGGTCGGCTGTAAGATTGAAGCGGGCGATAAACTGCATGCCGCGCAGGACGCGGAGAGGATCCTCGGAGAAGGCAGCCGAGACATGAAGGAGCCGCCGGGCCCGGAGGTCCGACACGCCATTAAACGGATCGAGGAGGTCGCCTGTCAAGGGGTCGCAGCTAATCGCGTTTAGGGTAAAATCCCGCCGTGCAGCCGCTTCCTCCGGGGACATGAAGGGGTCGCCCTCAACTTTGAAATCAGTGTGTTTGGGACCGGTGCGTGACTCCCTACGGGGCAGGGCAATATCGATATCGAGGCCTTTCAGGATAAAGACACCGAAAGCCCGGCCCACCGTATCGAGGCGGAAGTGTGATTTGAGTGCATTCTCAACGGCATTGGCATCGAGACCGTAAACCTCCATATCGACATCCTTAGCCGGAATCCCCAGCAAGCCGTCGCGCACGCAGCCACCAACCAGCAAAGCGCGGCCGCCGGCAGCGCGGAGGCATTGAGCGACTTGAAGGAGGGCGCCGCGTTGCGCTTCAGGAAGGTGTTCGAGAGGAGTCACAATTTTTCTTTGGCACCGTTTTCGGCCGCGGCGTCTTTTTTAGGCCTATAGATTAAACGTTTTGAGATACGGTTCCCGGTGAGGCACTAACGAATCGTCGGATCACCCCAATCCAGTTTGTTACGCACAATAGCGAAGTGGGAGTGGTCCGGGTTCTGCATGAGGCGGAAACTGCGCTCGGCCACGGCGATTTGTATGGGGAAATTGCCTTCGCTTTTAAAGCGCACTCTGCCGTCGATAATGATGCGGGGGCAGGGGCCCAAGGTCTGGTGGTTCACGGTGATCGCTGAGCTGCTGTCAAAAATAACAGAGCGGTTACCCAGCGTGTGCGGGCAGATCGGCGTCATCGCGATGGCGCTCACCCTGGGGCCGATGATCGGTCCCCCGGCGGAGAGATTGTAGGCAGTGGATCCTGTCGGTGTGGAGAAGATGAGCCCGTCGCAGTGGTATTCGGAGACTGGGTTTCCGTTGGAGGCAACTTGCAGGCGGATCAAACCACTGCCTTCGGTCTCCTTCAGGACCACGTCGTTGAGGCCATAGCAGAACTCGCCACTTCGGGTCGTACAGCGGAGAACAGAGCGTTCCGAGATGGCATAGTGGCCCTGGATCCAACGCGGGAGGTCGCGTCCGGCCTCCTCCTGGGTGAAGGTTGCGAGAAAACCGAGTTTGCCAAGATTCACCCCCAGCACAGCGGCGCCCGATTCGAGTGCCGCTTCGAGGACGCCAAGCAGGGTCCCGTCCCCACCGATCGCGCAACAGAGGTTTTGCCCGTCGAGGGCATCGGCAGGTAGGGGATAATCGGTGCTGATACGCGTTTGCACGCCTTCGCACTCGGCAATGCCCGCCAGATAGCGGGCGGCTTCGAGAGCACCGGGCTTTGTCGTGTTGACAGCGAAGGTGATGGATTGAATCGCTTGCATAGGGGACGCAGGTTTAGGTGAAAATGCGTGCAGTTTGCATGGGGAAGCGAGGGGCGTCAATCAGGCAAAAAAACGCTCGATGTCTTTCTTCCCGAGTATCTTGATGCCGCCCCGCGGGATGTTTTTTAAAATGATCCCACCAATCTGCACCCGGACCAATTTCTTAACAAAGTAGCGATTCGCCTCAAAAAGCCGCCTGACCTCACGTTTTTTGCCGTGATGCAGGTGCACCTCCAGCCGCCG
This sequence comes from Puniceicoccaceae bacterium, assembly GCA_018402305.1. Lineage (GTDB taxonomy): Bacteria > Verrucomicrobiota > Verrucomicrobiia > Opitutales > Coraliomargaritaceae > Thalassobacterium. Next base: position 264,055 of record JAGYJE010000001.1, read on the forward strand.
CTCATGGCCGTCTCCAATCGCCGGGGCCGGTATGACTTTTTCCGCCTTGAGAAAGTCGCCCTCATACTCGGTGCCCGCGAGAAGCTTTGGGATGTCCTCCTTATTGAAGTCACGGTGCAGGACGACCCGGTAGCGCTTGACCACTTGAGTGCTGGGGTGTGTTAGGCGGTGCGCCAGATCACCGTCGTTGGTAATAATGAGGAGGCCTTCGCTGTCCTTATCGAGCCGGCCCGCGCAAAAGAGGCGCTGCCGCTGGAGGTCGGGCGGCAGCAGCTCGAAAACCGTACGCTCGGCATGAGGGTCCGCATTGGTGCAGAGCACACCCTTGGGCTTATTCATAATAAGGGTAAGGGGGCGGACCTCCTTTTTTAAGATCGGCTTATTGTGAACGAAGATGGCCGCATCCAAAGTCGCCTTGTCTCCAAGTTGAGCGATCTTCCCGTTGACACGCACCTGGCCCTCTTCGATGGCGCGCTCCGCTTCGCGACGTGAACAAAGGCCAGCATTGGCAATGATTTTTTGAATGCGTTCAGTTGCTCGTTCGTCCATGGTGGCTTACTAGAGTGTTGTTAAGTCGTTACTGTCAATGTTGCATGAAGGTGACATTCATGCTTGCCCCGGGCTCTCGAGTTGTTCGAGAATCCGGCAGCATGAGTTTCAGTACAGAAAAAAGAATCGCCCTCGTCACGGGTGCCGGACGCGGCATCGGGAAAAGCGTCGCCGAGCTTTTGGCGAGCCGGGGGCATCACGTCATTTGCCTGAGCCGCTCCGAGAGCTCCTGCGGTGCGGTCGCTGAGGGGATCGTCGCCAGCGGCGGATCCGCTGAATCAATTGCCCTGGATGTGGCTGATAAAGCGGCGGTCAAAGAGGCCTGCGAAGCGCTTCTAGAGAAACACGACACGGTCGATATATTGGTCAATAACGCCGGAATCACGCGCGATGGCCTGCTCTTCCGGATGAGTGACGACGATTGGGACGATGTGATCGCGACGAATTTGAGCAGTTGCTTCAGCTTTGTGAAGCACTTGGCGCGCCCGATGACGCGTAAGCGCTGGGGCCGTATTATCAACATGACCTCCGTAATCGGCCAGACTGGAAACGCCGGGCAGGCCAACTATGCGGCGGCCAAAGCCGGCATGATCGGTCTGACCAAAAGCCTGGCAAAAGAGTTTGCTGCCCGCAGCGTCACGGTCAACGCGGTGGCCCCGGGCTTCATCGCCACAGACATGACGGCCGAGCTCAACGAAAAGCAGCAGGAGGCGATCATCGGCATGATACCACTGAAGCGCATGGGCGCGGCGGCGGACATCGCAGCAACCACCGCATTTTTAGCTTCTGAGGAAGCAGGCTATATCACAGGCCAAGTTTTTACAGTTGACGGTGGCATGGTCATGTGATGCTTCATTTCTTTTGAAAAATACTCTCACACATAAACAAAGAAAATCATGTCAGACCAAACAATCGAACAACGCGTAAAGACAATTATCGTCGATCAGCTTAACGTGAACGAAGAACAAGTCACTCCAGAGGCTTCCTTTTTGGATGATCTAGGTGCCGACTCTCTCGACACGGTTGAGCTTATCATGGCTTTCGAAGAAGAATTCAGTGACGAAATTGACGGTGAAATCCCCGAGTCTGACGCTGAAAAGCTTCAAACAGTCGGCGATGTGATTAAATACATCACCGAAAAAGCAGGATAAGAAAATTCTACTTTCAAACTCATCATTAAGCCGCTTTACTGCGGCTTAATTTTTATACAGATACCATGAGCGAAGGAATGCAAAAAAAACGTGTCGTCATCACTGGCATCGGCACCGTTACAAGTTACGGCGATGGGGTAGAGACCTTTTGGAAGCACATTGTGGCGGGTCAGAGTGGGATCGCGAAGGTGCAGTCCTTTGACGTGTCCGACTACCCTTCAAAAATCGGGGCTGAAGCTTTGCATTTTGATGCCGGCCAATACATGGATCCCAAAGAGGCTCGGCGCAATGACCGTTACACTCAGTTTGCCGTGGCGGCCTCACGCATGGCTCTGCAGGATGCGGCTCTTGATCCGGCTACACTGGATGCGGATCGTTTTGGTGTTCTCATAGGTTCCGGTATCGGTGGGATGATCACGATCCAGACCCAAAGCCGCCGTCTTTACGAAGGTGGGCCGCGTAAGGTTTCTCCGTTTATGATACCGTCCTTGATCGCCAATATCGCCAGCGGCGTGGTTGCGATCGAGGTTGGCGCGCGTGGTCCGAATTACGGAATCGTCAGCGCCTGCGCCTCAGGAACGCACAGCATTGGCGAGGCCTATCAGAAACTGCGCGATGGCGAGGCGGATACGATGCTGGCGGGTGGCAGCGAGGCAGCGATCACCGAACTTGGCTACGCCGGGTTCTGTTCCATGAAGGCCATGAGCACGAGCTACAACGATGCGCCGGAAACGGCCAGCCGTCCCTTCGACAAGGGGCGTGACGGGTTTATTATGGGCGAAGGTTCCGGCGTGCTTGTCATGGAAACTCTCGAGAGTGCCAAAGCCCGTGGCGCCTCGATCTACTGCGAGATTGCCGGCTACAGTGCCACCTGCGACGCCTTCCATATTACGTCTCCGGACCCGGAGGGCAAAGCGCTCGGTGCCGCCATGACGAACGTAATGAAGGAGGCGGGCATCGCCCCCGCTGATGTGAGCTACATCAATGCGCACGGCACCTCGACGCCTTACAACGACAAGTTCGAGACGGGCGCAATTAAAAAGGCCTTGGGTGATGCGGCTTACAAGCTCGCCGTATCCTCCACCAAAGGCATGACGGGGCATCTTCTCGGTGCCGCCGGCGGTATCGAGTCGGCGGTCTGTGCCCTCGCTATCCGCGATGGTAAAATCCCGCCGACGATCAACTACCGGGAAGCGGATCCGGATTGTGATTTGGACTACGTGCCCAACGAGGCCCGATCAGTGAATGTTGACGTTGCTATCTGCAATAATCTCGGGTTCGGCGGACACAACGCCACCCTTTTGTTTAAAAAAGTAAAGTAGGGCTCTCTCATGGCTGACCAAGCAGATACCAAAAGCGCCAAAGATTCAAAGCAGCCGTTCGATTTGAGCGAACTCTCCGGCTTGGATTTTGGTCCAAACTGGGCTGCTGAGCGCGAAAATTCCGGTGGTCGAAAGAATGCGGGCCCCTCCGGTAAGGCTGGCCAGGGTGGCAAGGGTGGCTATGATGCTGGAAAAGGTGGTCGTCGGCCGCGTGGCGGCCCCCGGGATCGCCGCGCGGGCGGCGGTCCGAATGAAGCCGGGGGCGGAGACCGCCCCCCACGGCGTGATGGCACAGACGATCGTACGGGTCCCGGCGGCCCCCGTGCACGGGGTGCACAGGGCGGACCTCGGGGATCGCGGGGTGACTTCGGTCGCCGCGCTTCGGCACCCGCACCTTATGAGCCGACCGTGAAGGTGGATCTCTACCCCCAGGACGAAGCCTTCGACGCTCTCATCAACCGGCTGCGCTCCAGCGCGCGCACCTACGAACTCTTTGACATTGCGCAGCTTCTTCTGGAAAAGCCGGACCGCTTCGTCGTCGTCGTTGCACCCTTGTCCTCAAAAGGAGCCGGGCCCTCGCAGCTCTACTATTCGGTTCCGGGGCACCTTCCTTTTGAATCCGAGGAAGCGGCGGTCAGCTTTGTCGTCTCGAACCACCTCGATTTGTTTTTTGATGTCGAGGAGATCGAAATCGACCCGCCCAAGGGCAATTTCCAAATGGTGAACCGATGCACCATCACCGGAAAATTACTGGGTCCGCCAAACTACCACCGCTATCAGGAGTTTTTGCGTCATCACTACGCGACACAGATCACCGGCATGTCCTTTGAGCGTTTCACCTCGAAGATCGAGGGCGTCAAGGAGCCGGAGCCGATCGAAGCATGGCTCGATTCCATGAAAAAATCGGCCCGTTATACGCTAAAAAGTCGCCAAGAGGGTGAGCCTGAGGCCTTTGATAGTCTCGAAGCCGCCCGCTTTTTTCTCCTGCAGCACCGCAAGGATCAAGTCGTGGGTTCGGGCGAAAGTGTGCGTTTTGCGGGGCGCGACATTGAGCGTTTGCCGAGGGGCGCCATTCGCAGTTCGGTGGAGGCGCATATCGAAAAGCAGAAAGTTTTCCCGCTGGAGTCGGCGAACAACATCCGGGGCCGCCTGCGGCGCCACAAGTTTGCCGTTTACAAAAAAGGATCGAAGGGCGTTTCCTTTGTTTGCGCGGTCAAACGGAAGTTCCGCGATAGCAAAACGCTCTTTACCGACTCCATCCGTGATCTGATCGAGTTTATTGAAAAGCATCCCGAGATGCCCGCGTCCAAGCTTCCCAAAGCCTATATCGGCATCGACACCGAGAAGCAAAAGCCTGAAGCACTGAAGATGACCGAAGCGGAGGTGGAGGCCGCCGCACAAGCAAAAGCTGCGGCTGAGTCAACCGCTGCACAAGCAAAAGCTGCGGCTGAGTCAACCGCCGCACAAGCAAAAGCTGAGGCTGAGGCAACCGCTGCGGCTGCGGTTGCGGCTGAGGCAACCACTGGGGCCGAGGTGCAAGCCGCGGCAACTGGCGCTGAACCGCCCACAATCCCGCCGGCAACCTCGAAGGAGCCTGAGGCCGATAGATCGGCGGAAGTACCAACAGAGCCCACCAAATCTCCTTCTGCCGACCGCCCGTCGGCCATCGCCGAAGATGCCAAGGCCTCAACGGAGGCCAAGCCCAAGGTTGAATTGACCGAGGCGGAATCCAAAAAACTTCGTCAACTGATGGGGGACCTTCGTTGGTTGATCACCGAAGGCTATGTCACCGAGTATGGCGATGGCCGCCTTTTCGCGCCACCACCCATGCCCGAGGCCAAGCCCAAAGATACGGCGGCCGCGCCTGAGGAGTCGCCAACCGATGAGCCCGAAGCTGTTGAGCCCGAAACTGCCGAGCCCGAATCTGCCGAGCCCGAAGCTGCTGAGCCCGAAACTGCCGAGCCCGAAGCTGCTGAGCCCGAAACTGTTGAGTAAGGTTCGGTCGAGCCCAAGACGAGCGCCGGGCCGGAAGCAAGCAAATCCCCCCGAGGCAGTTCGGTGCCCGGTCAATAAGCTATTTTCCTTTTAATTCCCTGTGAATTACCTCAATGGCGGCGGCGGGCGGCGACCACCCCAAGTGCGGCGGCTCCGATCATGAGTGCATAGCTCGAAGGCTCGGGCACGGCTGAGACGCTCATTATAAAGTTGTTGCTACGGGGACCTACCCAGCTGGTTCCAGAGTTTGTGGAGGCGTATGCGTTTGAGGTGATGCCATTCGTAACATCCCATTGCAATGCGCCCTCAGAGTTTAGCGTCGTCCCCCGTGCGAGAAGATAGTAGTTGGTGCTCGCCCCGAGGGTCACGCTCAACCCCGAGATCGTCAAAAGGCTGGATGCATCGGGGAGGTTTTCAGCCAGTCCCGTGTAGATCGCGGAACCGACCTGAGCCCCAGGGCTGCCCGAGGCCCCGGCCGCGTCCCAGACCTGAATCTCGAAGTTTCCGGTAGTATCTCCACGCTTATCCGAGAGACGCAGTGCTACCTCGTCGAGTACGAAGTTTGTCGTCGTTGTTGAAAATCCTTGGGCTAGCCACTGAGTATTCGAAACATTGGTACTGCCATTAATCGCATCCGAGAGGTTATTGAACAAATATGCCTGGGCTTGGCCCGCATGGCCACAGCATGCAATGGCCCCGATCAGCATGAGCAAGGACAGGCAGGACCCGCCTCTGCCCGCTTGGGCGGCGCACAGACCGGGCTTTTGCTTCGACTTAACAAGCGAAGTAGATGACTCTACGGGATTTGCGGTTTGATAGGAAATCTCTTTTTGCGTTTCGATCATCATGGAAGTTGATTGGTTCATAGGTGAGTATATGGCTTGTTTATCTAAAATTTCCAAAATACCACAGTGCAATTTGGGAGTCAGATAAGCTACTGGGAGATGAAGGTAAAAAACGCCGGTGCAAGACCTAAAAGTAGGTTTTTTCGCGGCGTCTTCCCAAAGTTCTTTGACTGACCGCAGCCTGAGAAGCCCATGACGACTTGGGGCAGGCTGGTAGGCCGTCGGGGACTCGAACCCCGAACCAATTGATTAAAAGTCAACTGCTCTACCGATTGAGCTAACGACCCAGAAACCCTAGCGAAGCGCGAGAGCAAAGAAGCTGAGCTGGCTGTTGTCAAGGAAAGGAGGTGTAATTATTTTAAATTTTGAACGCGTACACGAGGAACAAATCAAATAGGATAGACTCTTATTTCCATGAACTACCCTATGACGACCAAAACCGAGGCAATTCCATCCGACGAGCTACTGATCAATCGCATCAAGGCGGGCGACCTATCTGCCTACAACGAGATCGTCACGCGTTACTACGACCGCATATTTGCCCGTGTTTCGCAGCTATTGAAAAATAAGCAGGATGCCGAGGAGGTCACGCAGGATGCCTTTATCCGTGCGCATCGGGGGTTGGAGAATTTTCGCGGCGAGGCTTCTTTTTCCACCTGGCTTTACCAAATTGCCACAAATCTCGCGCACAACCGCTACTGGTACTGGTTCAGGCGCAAGCGGGAACAGTCGATTTCCATCGACCAGCCTTTGACAGATGATGGCAGTATGACGCTTGAAAATGTGATGCCCTCCGGGGGAGAAAGTCCAGCCGAGGCAGCCGTTACGCAAGAGTTTGTCGATCGGGTTTCGGAATGTATGCAGGGTCTCAACGAAAAACACAAAGAAGTGCTGATTCTGAGAAACGTTAAAAATTTAAGCTATGATGAGATCGCCTGCCAGCTGGACATCAGCGTTGGCACAGTGAAGAGCCGGATTGCCCGTGCCCGAGAGAGCTTGCGCGATCTGATGGGCAGCGATTTTTCGTGACCGTTTTTCATGACCGTTTTTCATGACCGAAGAAACATTTATAGAATTGGTTGACCTCTATTTAGATAGAGAAATCACGAAGGAGGCTATTCTGCGATTGAAGGCGGAACTAGCGGTTAACGCGGACCGCCGTCAGTTATTTCTGGAGCGGAGCCGCTTACACAAGGCAATGCAAATGGCGCTGAATCCACAAATGGCGCAGAATTCACAAAGGGCGCAGAATTCACAAAGGGCGCAGACAGCGCAGACAACGCGAACGATTGGCGCGAGCCGGGTGACTCACTCGGGCCAAATGCCGGGCATGCCGGGCATGCCGGGCATGCCGGGCGGCCTCGGCATGCCTAGGCGAGGGCTCCGGTGGTCTCTTGGCTTTGGTTTGGCTGCGTCGCTCGTTTTCGGCTGGATGTTTTTGAGCTCAATGTCGCTCATTCGGCCGGATAGCCAGCCCAACGCACAGAGGTTCATTAGCGGCACAAGCGGCACAGGCGGCATTAACAGCACTAGCGGCACCAGCGGCATTAACGATAGTAGCGCCGGCGAGTCCATTTCTGACTTTGTTGACGAAGCGCTTTCGAAATGGAGCAGTGAGGCGGGCTTGAAGCGGTATGCCTCAAGACAGGAGCGGGGGCTTGCCATTGAGCGCACCAGTCTCGCCGCGCAACTCCGTCTCATGGGCCTACGACCTGAGTTGACGCCGCTCAACAAAGAGTTGCGCTCTATCGACCTGGCGACCCTGCAAGCGGAGCCGACAAGGAGCCGCGCTGAGTTATTGACCACGCTACAACGGCATTCCGTCATGCCGGAGCCCCGTATTTTGAGCTATGAAGTGCCGGTGAAATCGGCTGTGGAGGCTTCAGATCGGTCCTACGGTAGCGGATTTCAGCCCTCTTTAATCAGCTTTCGGTAGCGAGGGAGCCGAGGCAGCCCTGGAAGCGCTCAAATCGGATTTCCGCTTGCATCCGAAGCCGGGGCGTTCATACCTCGGAGGTTCATCGTTGAACCTGAAAACTTTATGAAAATCGTCTTAGCGTATTCGGGAGGTTTAGATACCTCCGTCCTTGTCAGCTGGTTGAAAGATCACTACGGCGCCGAAATTATCACCTTTGCTGCCGACGTTGGTCAGGAGGAGGAGCTGGACGGCTTGGCCGAAAAGGCAAAAGCCACTGGTGCCTCGGCACACTACACGGTCGACTTGGTCGATGAGTTTGCGCGGGATTTCATTTTCCCAATCATGCGGGCAAATGCAGTGTATGAAGGGCAGTATCTGCTGGGCACCTCAATTGCTCGCCCGCTTATTGGAAAAGCGCACGTGGAGATCGCTGAGCGCGAGGAGGCGGATGCTGTGGCGCACGGTGCGACGGGGAAGGGGAATGATCAAGTTCGTTTCGAGTTGGCTTATGCAGCTCTGGCACCAAAGCTACAAATTATTTCCCCGTGGAGAATGGATGCTTTCCGCAAGGCTTTTCCCGGGCGGACGGAGATGATTCAATATTGCCGTGAAAATAACATTAACGTGGAAGCCAGTGCCTCAAAGCCTTATTCGATGGACCGGAATCTGCTTCATATTTCTTACGAAGCGGGGATTCTGGAGGATCCTTGGTTTGATCCCACGGAGGACGCTAATAAGGCGATGTATAAATTGACGACGGCCCCGGAAGACGCCCCGGACGAGGCGCAGTATGTCGAACTCGACTTTCAGCAAGGCGACTGTGTGGCGGTGGACGGTGTATCGATGACGCCCGCGCAAGTCATGAAACAACTTAACCGCCTTGCCGGCAAGCACGGCGTCGGTCGGGTTGATTTGATCGAGAATCGCTTTGTTGGTATGAAGAGCCGGGGTGTCTACGAGACCCCGGGTGGCACCATCCTGATGCACGGGCACCGTAATATGGAGACATTGACGATGGACCGGGAACTCATGCACCTGCGGGATAGCCTGATACCCCGTTACGCACAGCTGGTCTACAATGGTTTTTGGTATGCACCCGAGCGCGAAGCCTTGCAGGCCTTTATTGATGATTCGCAAAAGACGGTGACGGGTACGGTTCGGCTTAAGCTCTACAAGGGCAATGTCACTACAGTCGGGCGTAAGTCGCCGCTCTCTCTTTACGATGAAAATATCGCTTCGATGGAGGGCGTCGTCAGCGACTATAACCCGGATGATGCCAGTGGGTTCATTCGCCTGAACGCATTGCGTTTGCGCCGCCGGGCGCTCGCCCAAGGCGGCCCCGAGATCGCCTCAGAGAGCCATCTTTTAAAGGAGTGAGGCCTTCTCTAATGAACCGCTCTTATTGTCTTCTCGGCGTCAACGTCGATCACGTCGCCACCCTCCGCCAAGCTCGCTACCGGGCGCATCCTCTGGATCATGGCGACGAAGTTGAGCCCGATTGTGTCGCCTTCGCCTTAGCCTGTGAAGCGGCCGGTGCCGATGGCATCACCATACACTTGCGTGAGGACCGGCGCCACGTTCAGGATTCGGATGTACGGCGTGCCCATGCGCAGATAGGGACGCGGCTGAATCTGGAAATGGCCTGCACGGCGGCCATGGTGGACTATGCGCTGCAGCTCAAGCCTCACTCAGTCTGTCTTGTCCCGGAAGGTCGCCATGAGATAACAACCGAAGGCGGACTCGATGTGGTTGGCCAGAAGGCAAAGGTGGCTGAAGTCGTCGCTGCAATGACAGCGGCGGGTATCAAAACCAGTTTGTTTATTGACCCCGATCCGGCGCAGATCGAAAACTCAGCCGAGGTCGGCGCTCCGTGGGTCGAGTTGCACACCGGTGCCTACGCCAACGCTTACTACCATGAGGGCCGCTTACGCGAGTTTGCAGTGCTGCGCGATGGAGCTGAAATGGCCCATAATCTTGGACTGACTGTTAACGCGGGGCATGGTATCAATTACACGAATATCCGAGAGGTGATTACGCTGCCGCATCTTAACGAGTTGAATATTGGGCACTCTATAATCAGCCGTGCACTGTTTGTCGGCGTGGAACAGGCTGTAAGGGAGATGAAGGCACTAATGCAACTAATGCATTAGCCCGATGTGCCCGATGTGCCCGATGTCCCGATGTGCCCGATGTGCCGAGCGAAGCGCTGAATTGATTAGTACTCACAAATAAATCTATGAAAGCTTTTTCTACGACACACCCGATCTTATCCTGCGAACAAGCCGATGTATTTGAATCGTCGATACTGAAGGATGAGGCAGCTGAATGGTCTGCTATGAAAACCGCGGGGCAGGGCATTGCCCGGATGTTGATGGAGGATTACCCGGAGCTTCGACCCGTGCCAAAGCATTTAAAAGTGCTCGGCTTGATTGGAAAGGGCAATAATGGTGGCGATGCGCTTGTCGCCTGTGGTCAATTGCTGGCGGATTTCCCCAGGGCACAAGTTGATTTGATCCTGGTGGAGTCGGTTAATGGTCTGCGGCCCCTTGCCGCGAAGGCTTTGAGTCAGCTTGAAGGGCGGATCCGCACCCATACGGTAGACAGCCAGACCTCTCTCGGGAGCATGGCAGGCTTGCTCGAAGCAATCGGCGGTCGAGAGGGTTTTCATCTGTGTATTGACGGCCTTTTGGGTACGGCATTGAAGCCCCCGCTTAGAGACCCCATTGAATCATTGATTCAAGCAATCAATGCCTATGATCGGGTTGATTTACGCGCTGCAGTGGACCTCCCAAGCGGGTGGGGTGATGCGGGGGGAGCGATCGCGTTTCGGGCTGATTTCACCTATGCGACGGGGATCGTGAAAAGGCCGCTTTTTCGGGCGGGAGCTCACTGCGGGCGGATTCGTTATGTCGACCTGGGATTTTTCAAGGGGGATTTGCCGCTACCACCTGATTCCAAAGAACACATCCTCTTGCCCAGTCTGCTGGATCCCTTGCGGCGCCTGCGTCCGGCGGTTTCGGAAAAGCGCTCGTTCGGCCATCTCTTTATTGTCGGGGGATCGACTCGCATGCCGGGCGCTCTTCTCATGTCTGTAAAAGCGGCGGTGCAGTCCGGGGTTGGTCTCGTCACGGCCTTTGCTCCCGCGTCGCTGGTTTCTGTCTTTGCGGCTCAGGTTCCTGAGGCAATGTGGGTGGCCTGGCCGGAGACAGCCAGCGGCACGCTCAACCCTCGTGGCATGGCGCTTTTGCAGGAACAAATTGGTAGAGCTGATGCGGTCCTGGCTGGGCCTGGCTTTGGTCGTGACCGGAATACGGAGATGCTCACTCAAGAGATTGTCCGCCAAGTCGAGTGTCCGGTTATCCTTGATGCGGACGCGCTGCGCGCGCGCGTGATGGAGGCGGCCCAAAAACGAAAGCCTCAGTTCGGTCCTCTGATTGTCACGCCGCACATGGGCGAGTTTAAGCGTATGGCCAAACTGCTCGAGGTGAGTGATCTAGACGCGGTAGTCCTTGATTTTGCCAATTTTAATAAACTGTCGATCGTCCTTAAAGGGCCCAACACCCGGATTTGCGATGGGGCTCGCACGATCTACAGCACGCGTGGTGGGCCGGTGCTCGCGCGGGGTGGTAGTGGGGACTTACTGGCCGGTATTATCGGAGGCATGATCGCTCAAGCCCAGAGCGGTGATTTGGAGGTGATCGCCCGAGGTGTGGCTTTGCACGGCGTGGCGGGGGAATTGTTGGCCAGGGCGCGGGGCCAGGTTATGGTCCGCACGACTGAACTGCTTGACTACCTGTCGGAGGCACTTCGAGGCTAGATCGATGGCGCGAACCCTCCATCACCGACAAGCGCTCTTGGTCCTGAACGGCTTGCCCGTGGTCGGGCCGGTCATGCTGCGGCGTTTGCTCGATGCCTTTGATGAGGACCCGGTAGCCATTCTTTCCTCGGATCGGCAACGTCTGCTGAATGTTCAGGGAGTCGGTGAGAAAGCAGCCGGGGTGCTGCTCAATTGGGCGGATCATTTTAATCTCAGCCAGGAAATCGAACGCATGAAAGCGTCGGGGGTTCGTTTCCTTGCGCAGACCGATGAGGCCTTTCCGCCGATGCTGCGGGAGACTTTTGATCCACCGATTGGTTTGTATTGGAAAGGGAAATACAATGTGGATCGGCCTTGCGTGGCCATTGTAGGGACCCGACGGGGTACGCTTTATGGGTTGAGTGTGGCAAAGCAATTCGCCTCCGAGCTGGCTCGGCTCGGGTTTTGCATCGTGAGTGGCATGGCGCGGGGCACTGATACGGCCGCGCATGAAGGAGCTCTGGAGGTTGGGGGAAAGACCGTCGCTGTGATGGGCTGTGGTTTGGATATTGTCTATCCTCCTGAGAATCTCGATCTTTATAAACAAATCGCAATCGAGGGTGCGGTGGCGAGTGAGTTTCCCTTCGGGAGAAGGGCGGACCGCCAGACCTTTCCCATGCGGAATCGCGTGGTTGCGGGTATGTGCGAGGCCATTATCGTGGTGGAAAGCGATGCTGCGGGGGGCAGTATGATTACGGCGCGCTTTGCCGGTGAGCAGGGGCGTCAAATTATGGCGGTGCCTGGCCGAATCGACCAAGCGAGCAGTGCGGGGTGCCATCAATTGATTCGGGATGGCGCTACGATGGTGACCTCGGTGGACGATGTTCTGGAAGAGCTGCGTTACGCACGGCCGACGCAGACGGAGGCTGAACTGCCCCTCGAGTCAGGGGGACCGAAGACGGAATCGCTGAGCGATTTGGAAGTGGCTGTGCTAGCCTGCTTCGAAGGTGGAGAGCTTTGCCAGCCCGATGGGATATGCCAGCGGATCCAGCGGTCGGTTGCTGAGGTTTCGGGCTGCTTAATGAGCCTCGAAATAAAGAAACGGATCGTGAAGCGAGCAGATGGGCGTTTTGAGGCGCGTTAATTCGCTTGTTAATCTTCAGAAGATGGCAAAACCGTATACAGCAGCACAGATTACATGGATTGGGCTTTCGCTTAATTTGATCTTGGGCGTCATAAAGGTCGCCGGAGGGTGGCTGTTGCAGTCAAAAGCGCTTATTGCGGATGGAGCGCACAGCTTGCTCGACTTGTTGACCGACATAGCGGTGCTGATTGGTCTCTCGATGGCAAATAAGCCGGAAGATGCAAATCATCTCTATGGACATCATAAATTTGCCAGCTTTGCCAAGCTGTCTGTCGGGGCCATGCTTCTCTTCTTCTCACTTGGGTTGGTTGTCGCCGCGATATGGGATTTCCGCTCTGGAGTGAGTGCACCCCAAGCGGGGCCGGCGGTTCTTCTGGCAGTCGTTTCCCTGGTCTTGAAAGAAGGTCTCTTTTGGTGGACCCGCGCGGTGGCCTGGCGCTTGAAGTCGGATCTGGTCATGGCAAACGCCTGGCACCATCGAATGGATAGCCTATCCTCACTGGGGGTCGTCGTTGCCCTGGTGGGGGTCTGGCTGGGTGGTGAGTCGTGGGCCTTTCTGGATGATGCGGTGACTCTGGTTCTGGGTTGTTACCTGATTTTCGAATCAACCAAAATATTCCTCCGGGCTTGCTCTGACTTGCTCGACACGGCACCGGAGCGGGCGATTATCGAGGACCTGCGTGAGCATATTTTACCAACGCCCGGGGCCGTCGCTTACCACGATTTCCGCGTTCGGCGCGTTGGAGACCTCTACGAGGTGGATCTGCATCTACAGGTGGATCCCGCCATTTCCGTTGAGTCAGGCCATACGATCGCGCGGGCAGTCAAAAATAGAATGTGCGAAAAACATCCCGAGGTTTCTACTGTGCTCATACATGTTGAACCCGCTAATAAAGAGCATGTTATGAGTCGTGGACTGTCTGGCAGGGGAGGGACTGAGTCGACTGAGCTCGATCTGTAGGGAATTATGGCTTGTCTGTGGAGCTGTAACAGAATTGAAACGTAGGCTCTGCGCACGCACCCAGACCTACAGGATATAGTGAGAGGAAATGCCCTAATATGAGCGATTTTTTAAAGCATGAATGCGGTATCGCAATGATCCGCCTTTTAAAACCCCTTGCCTATTACGAGGAGAAATACAAAACGCCGCTTTACGGCTTCAACCAGCTGTTTTTACTCATGGAAAAGCAGCACAACCGAGGCCAGGATGGTGCTGGGATCGGCTGCGTAAAATTGAATGTGGCGCCGGGGCAGCCCTACATGGCCCGTGACCGAACCATTAAACAAAACTCACTGGCGCGCATTTTCAAGAGCCAGCTCAAGGCGTACCAAAAGAAAGTGGATCGCGGGATTATCCATCCGGAGTTTCCCCAGACGGTTAAGGAAAACTTCGATTTTGGGGGCGAGGTCTTGCTGGGGCACCTGCGTTATGGAACCTCAGGTATTTATTCCTCAACAAGTTGCCACCCCTACGTGCGGGAGTCGAATTGGCCAACGAAGAACCTCATGTTGGCGGGTAATTTTACGATAACGAACGAGAAAGATCTCAATAACGATCTGATTAACCGTGGGCAGCACCCGATTTTCGGGACCGACACCCAGGCCGTGCTGGAGGAAATCGGTTTTCACCTCGATGAGGCGCACGACTTTATCTATCATCAGATGCGTGATCAAAATGTCGAGGGTAGGCGGATTCCCGGGATTATTAGTAAAGACCTCGATCCCGCACGCATCCTGCGAAAAGCCTGCGCCGACTGGGATGGTGGATTTGCCATTGCCGGGCTGATCGGTAATGGAGATAGCTTTGTCATGCGGGACCCACAAGGGATTCGGCCCTGCTTCTATTTCCAAAATGATGAGGTCATCGCCTTTGCCTCTGAACGGGTGGCACTGATGACGATTTTTGATCAACCCATCGAAAATGTCCGTGAGGTCGAACCCGGAACTGTGGTTGTTATTAAAAGCGGCGGTTCCATCTATACCGAACGATATACCGACCCTCGACCGATCACCCCTTGCTCCTTCGAGCGAATTTATTTTTCGAGGGGTAATGATGCCGATATCTATCGCGAGCGCAAGGCCTTGGGAGGCGCTCTGCTGGGCCAGGTGGTTAAAGCGATTGGAAACAATTTCGCGGATAGCGTTTTCAGCTTTGTCCCCAATACCGCTGAGACAGCTTACCATGGCTTGCTGGAAGCGGTCCGCTTGCATCGCCGGAAGGAGGTGCGCGATGCACTGCTTGAAGCGCAGAAGAACGGTAGGTTGGATACCGAGTTGATCGATGAATTAATTATGGGTAACTGGCCCAGAGGGGAGAAAATCGCGCACAAGGATATTAAGCTACGCACTTTTATCTCTCAGGAAGAGGGCCGTGCCAAACTCGTTTCGCACGTCTACGATATCACCTACGGAGTTGTGCAGGAGAAAGATTGTCTGGTCTGTATCGATGACTCCATTGTGCGGGGAACGACGCTGAAAGAGTCCATCCTGAAGATGCTCAGTCGTACCAAGCCACGTAAAATTGTCATCGCCTCGACCGCGCCGCAGATTCGATATCCGGATTGCTACGGAATCGACATGTCGGAACTTGGTAAATTCATCGCCTTCAAAGCCACGGTTGAATTGATCAAAGACGATGGCAACGATGATCTGCTCTTGGATGTTTATCAGGATTGTATCGCGCAGGCCAAAAAACCGGCGAGTGAAATGGTCAACCACGTTAAGCGGCTTTATGAGCGCTACACAAATGAGCAAATCTCCGCGAAGATTGCCGAGCTGGTCTATCCGAGAAATATCCCCTGGCACGGTGATCTGGAAATTATTTACCTGCCTGTTGAAAAGATGCGTGAAGCGATCCCGGTACACAACGGCGATTGGTATTTCACAGGCGATTACCCGACACCCGGCGGTGTTGCCACGGTTAATCAGGCCTACATCAACTATTACGAGAACAAATCCGGCCGCTCCTATTAGTGAGCGAGTGAGCGTCATCGTCTGTCGCTTAGTAGCTCGCTTAGTAGCTCAGTTAGTAGCTCAGTTTGGCAATGTCTCGTCGAGCGATTCAGCTTCCTTGAGCTGCTTGCCTAAGCCATCCGAGCGGCGGAGGCAAATCACTTCATCTTCCGCGCGAACCATGTCTCTCAAACTGATATCCCTCGAAATCGCCCGAAGTTGTTTGCCGCGACGGATAAAAAGCGGATGCCAATCTCCGGACGGGAGGATCTTGCCATCTTCCCAGATAATGGTCTCGAGAACACTCTCGCCCTGTAAGAGCTCTGTGCTGATAACCGCAGGCCGCGAAAGGTCGCTAAAAACCGACTGTCCGGTCAGCTGATCCTCCGCCGTGGGGCTGTTAATCGGGATCCAGCCAAAGACCTTCTCGCTGTCCAGCTCCTCGGCCCAGCGTTGCATGAGAATCTGATTGAGCTCCACATTATCCGTCAATGCAAGAAGGTAACCCGCGCCAAAGAGCGATTGCTCGTTTTCGTAGAGCTTTTCTGCTTCTCTACCGTCGCCATTCAAGGCTGGAAGCCCTTCCTGTCGGGCCAGAGCGATATTCCAGGCATTGGTGTCGAGGAGTAGCACGTTTTGCTCGCCTTCACGGATCAAATTGCGGGCAAGTTCACGTCCAAAGTGATGTGCGCCAATGATGACCCAGTCATTGGGGGCAGGACGCTGTAGCCCCAGGACTTTGGCGACCAAGCCAGCGGACAGGCCCTGAATCAAAACCGTCGCGCAAATAATCGAATAAACAAAGGACTCAAGGAGTGCCGGATCCCCCGCCGGATCCTCCTTCCCGCTCAGGCTGAGCGCAAAGAGCGAGGCCATCGAGGCAGCTACAACACCTCGTGGGGCAACCCAGCTGAGTAGCGCCTTCTCGCGCAAGTTCAGCGGCGTGCCCCAGGAAGAAGCCGCAATGCTGATAGGCCGGATGATGAGGATGACGGAAAACAGTACCCAGCCCCCGCCTTGTTTGAAGAAGTCGATGAACTGTTGAAACTCGAGGCCCGCGACGAGAAGCAAAAATAGCATCCCAATGAGCAAATCAACAATCTCTGCTTTGAAGGCTTTGATTTCGCGCAGTTGACGCGGTTTTTTGATTGCGACGATTAGGCCGGCTATAGTCACCGAGAGCAACCCAGCCTCAGGTTTGATCATCTCGGTAGCTCCGAAAATGAGGACGGCACTGGCCAGCGCAAAAGCATTGATGATATTGTCGGGCACCCAGTTCTTTCGCATCAGCCAGTAGATGGAGAATCCACCAATCAAGCCAATCACGATGCCCCCGAAGACCCGGATAAGAAAACTCGGGATCGCCACAGCACCCCCGCCCTCAACGACCCATTCGAAACAGAGAATGGCGATAAAAACACCGATGGTATCGATAAGAACCCCCTCCCAGTGAAGAATGCTGCCAAGCTTTTGTTGGAGGCGAATACGCCTGAGTAAAGGCACAATGACGGTTGGCCCTGTCACGATAATGAGACTGCCCATGAGCAGTGCAAAGTCCGGGGATGTGTCAAATACAAGGTAAGCCGTCAATGCGGCTCCAAGCCATGTGATGAGAACGCCCACGGTGAGCAGCCGCTTAATGACGATTGAAGTCTGTTTAAACTCTTTCAGGTCAAGCGTGAGCGCTCCCTCGAAAAGAATGAGCCCAACGGCCAGAGAAACAATCATGGGGAGGAACTCGCCCAGAGCGCTGGATTGAAGCACATTGAGCCCCTCGGGCCCAAGCGCGAAGCCACCGAGCAAGAGCAGAACAATGGTTGGGAGGTGCAACCTGCGTGCAAGCACCGTGAGTAGGCAACCCGCACCAACTGCAAAACAAAGGGCCCAGAGGGCACCTTGGCTGCCGCCGACGGCAAGTAATTCAAAAAGAGTCATGTGTGCAGAGAAATCCGTAGAGCCCAATATTCGTGGAGAATTGGCGATAGTGCTTGAGTATGGCGAGGCCTAATTCAAGTAGTGACACATCCCTAAAGCGGGAGAGATCTCGGAGGCTTTACCTATAATCTGGGCAGGCACCCCTGCCACACTTGTGTGTGGAGGCACATCTTTCAGCACCACGCTGCCGGCACCAACTTTGGCGCCTTCGCCGATTTCCACATTCCCCAGAATTTTGGCACCGGCACCGAGTAAAACTCCCGAGCGCACCTTCGGGTGCCGGTCACCCCGGTCCTTGCCCGTGCCGCCGAGGGTCACTTCATGGAGGATCGAAACGTCATTTTCGATCACGGCTGTTTCTCCAGCCACGAATCCCGTGGCGTGATCCAAAAGAATTCCGCAGCCGATCTGAGCCGCCGGGTGAATGTCGACCGCAAAGGTTTCGGAAATCAAACTTTGCAAATAGAGTGCCAACTCCGTCCGGCCCTGATTCCATAGATAGTGCCCGACGCG
This sequence comes from Puniceicoccaceae bacterium, assembly GCA_018402305.1. Classification (GTDB taxonomy): domain Bacteria; phylum Verrucomicrobiota; class Verrucomicrobiia; order Opitutales; family Coraliomargaritaceae; genus Thalassobacterium. The sequence continues at coordinate 282,175 of JAGYJE010000001.1, forward strand.
ATAGCAGACGAGGGACTGTAGTCCTTTGAAGTAGAGTAGGGGCGTGAGCACATCCGGGCAGGCCGGGTCGCGTTCGTTGACCGCAATCATATCGCAGGCAATCTGTTGCAGGATCGTTGGACGGTGCAAGAAAGCCTCCATGAAGGTCTCGTGGAGTGCCTCGATGGATGCTGCATGATTCACCAGTTTGCGCGTTAGTCGATGAGTTAGACATTCGGCGAACGAGCCACGGTTGAGAACCGTTTGGTTGAGCAAAGTAACCAGCGCAGGCTCGCGCGTCACGATTGCCTTTGCGCGTAACTGTATTTCGCTCCAATGAGCATCCAGGTCGATTGCTTCCATATGGCCGTTAAGTGTTATTATACTGTCTGGTAAATGCCAATCAAAACAGCTAAAATTGCTCAAAAGCCAGGCAAGTAGGCGTCCCGGTCGTAGGGAGGCGCTTCTTTAGGGGGAAGGGCTGCTTCCGGATACTCAGCCGCATGCCACTCTCGCGTTTCCTCGTCCGCATAGTAGCGCAGATAGCATCCCAGATCCTGATCGCCCGCATCCGATAAATCGCAAGCCGAAAAACGGCAGTTCCAACCCGAGGCCTCGGGCATGAGCGTGCTTCCCTCTGGCAGTAGTTTGTTCAGAAGCAAAGCGTAAAGCTCCCGATCAGATAGATGGTTGGTGTCCTCAATAAAGACACGCATCGAAGCCAGCGCATAAATAAGCAGCCAAAGCTCCTCAAACAGCACTCCGGGGTCCTCAATTAGCTCCAATGGTGTGGGTGTGAACTTGCGGCGCAATTGGAGGATATCGTAGAGCGGCATCATCGGACCGCTCTCAATCGCTTCCAGACCGGCCTGCCACGAAGCAAGCGGGTCGTCACAGCTATCCTCTGCAAGGTGACGGTGGATCGGTTCGCCGGTCAGGGAGGCCAATTCTGCCTGGAGTTCAGCAACCCGTAGCGCCTTCTCGATTGCAGCCTCCTCGGCAGATTTTTTATTTTCATCAGACATACAATGAAGACAAATAACCTGACCATCAAAATGCAACCAACGATCCGTCGAATACGTCTTTGAGTCGCGACTAAACAACATTTTATAGCCCCCTGTGCACTCGATGCTCAAAAGCTAGGACTGCCTGAAAACTTAAAAAATCCGGTTCCTAAAACCACCGTAAACTACGTGTAATCTAAATATTTATAACCTGGATGTAAATTTTTGGTTTGACTTGGTTTTTTTAGGGTGGAATGGTGGGCGGCGTTATGGGACGACGAATACGCAGATTGGTGTCGAGAAAATCTACAGTTATCCACCACGCGATGAGCCGCATCGTGGGTGGTCAGATGCTTTTGGGTGACCGGGAAAAGGAGGTGCTGCGGCGTCTGCTCTGGCGGGTGGCGGATTTTTCGGGGGTGGAGGTGCTAACGTATTCGATTATGTCGAACCACTTCCATGTGCTGGTGCGGGTGCCGGAGAAGGACCGGGCGGTCTCGGATGCGGAGCTCCTGCGGCGCTTTAAGGTGCTCTACCCGAAGCCGACGCGGTATCAGACGGCGTCTTTTGCCCGTTTGGAGAGCGCTCTGCGGGAGGGGACGGAGGAAGCAGTAGCGGTGCGAGCGCAGCTATTGGCGCGGATGCACGATCTTTCTGAATTCATGAAGACGCTGAAGCAGCGCTTTTCGATCTGGTATAACCGGAACCATGACAATCGACTGGGCACCTTGTGGATGGACCGTTTTAAGAGTGTGCTGGTGGAGGGGAAGGGCAATCCGCTACAGACGATGGCGGCTTATATCGACCTGAACCCGGTTCGGGCGGGGCTGGTGGAGGATCCGAAGGACTACCGCTGGTGCGGCTATGCGGAGGCGGTGGCGGGGCATCTGAAGGCACAGCGTGGGCTGGAGGTGGTTTGGGCGACCTATGCGAGTGGCGGGATGCGGGATACGGGTGGCGAGATACGGGATACGGGTGGCGAGCTACGGGATAGGGGTGGCGAGATGCGGGATGCGGGATCCGGGGTACGGGATGCGGGTGGCGGGGCGCGATTGAAGTCGGCTTTGGCGGCGCATCGGAGTTTGATATTTGGGAAGGGAGCTTCGCCATGGGATTGTCGGGGGAAGCGGATCGACCGGGCGACGGCGGAGCGGGTTTTAAATGAGGAGAATGGGGAGCTACCGATGTCGGTGGTCCTGCGCTGCCGGGTGCGTTATTTTACAGATGGTGCAGTGCTGGGCACGGCGGAGTTTGTTCGGGGCTATGCGGCGGCGTGGCAGGCGGGGCGTGGGCGACGGCATCCGGTGGCGGTGCGGGGGGCACCGTGGGGTGATGTCGCGGTGGTCAATGCCCTGCGGCGGGCGGTGTTTGGGTGATTTCTTATTTGCTTTATCCAATAACCCGAAAGAGGAACCCATTTGCTGAATCGCTGATAAAACGAATTGATCCGAAGCTTTTCATTTGCGCTTAGCTTCCGCTTGCGACTATTTATTCAGCCATGCGATGCTTTAAGATTTTTCTTTTTTTGATTTCTATTTTTTTTCTCCCGGGGTCGATGATCCTTGCGCAGACGATCAACCTGGCTCCAATTGATCGTGAAGGCGAGCGGCGTTTGTCGATTGCGGTGGAGAGCGCTGACGAAGGCGTCGGCTCTTTGGCTCGGCGGGCCTTTGGGTTACACGGAGGTTTTGTCGCGGCCCGGCCTGCGGATGCGGCGTTCGTCATTCGCTTGGAGCCTATGGGCAGTCGATCCGTTCAGCTGGTGGTTGGGTCTGGCACGCCCTTTGTTGAGCAACTCAGTCGGAACGTTTCGGGGAGTGATTTACAGAATGCGGTGCTCCGTGCCTGTGATCTGGTGGTGGAGGCAACCTTGCAAAGCCCGGGTTTTTTTGCGGGGAAGTTGGCCTTTATTGGGAAGCAGCGCGGGGTTTCGGAGGTTTACACGAGCGACCTGTTCTTTAACCGCGTCCGGCCATTGACGCGTGACCGCGCTTTGGTGACGGGGCCCCGCTGGTCGCCGGATGGCGGGCGCTTGCTCTACACGACCTATCACAACTCCGGTTTTCCAGACATTTACAGTATCGAGTTGAGCAGCGGGCGGCGGACACCGATTGCGACTTACAAGGGCACAAATACCGGCGCTGTTTTCAGTCCGGACGGTCGTTGGATTGCTATGGCGCTCTCAGGCGCAGGTAACTCTGAGATTTACGTGGCGGATGCGAATGGGCGGAATGCACGGCGTTTAACAAACAACAAGAGCCTGGAGGCCAACCCCAGCTGGTCGCCCGATGGACGGCGCCTCGTGTATACATCGGATGCTTTGGGGAAACCGCAGCTTTTTGAAATCTCCAGCTCCGGGGGACCGGCGCGCCGAATTCCCACAAACATTAGTAATTACTGCTCCGAGCCTGCCTGGAATCCGGTGAATGACTCGTTGATCGCCTTTACGGCTGCGGTGAGCGGTGGCTTCCAGATTGCGCTTTATAACGCGGAAACACGTAGCAGTAAGATTTTGACTCAGGGTCCGTCGTCGCTTGAGCCGGCTTGGCTTCGAGATGGCCGGCATTTGGTCTTTACACAAAGGCAGGGTGGGCGGGCGCGGCTCATGGTGCTGGATAGTGAGACAGGCAAGGTGAGCGCGCTGCACAAGCCTGGATTTGGTGATGTTTCCTCGGCCAGCTATGTCTACTGAGGCTTCTGTATAATGAAGCTCGTATGCCGGGTCGGAGACGACTGCGAAGACCTAGAACTGAAGCGTTCGCTGGCTTGGTTGCGCATTGGGGTAGCGGTTTTTTTTGCGGGACAGGGTATGGTATTTTCATTGGCGTTGAATATGACGCCTCCCGATTTTGGATCGACGGCGTATTGGATTCTGCACGGAGGCTTGATTCTTTCAGCGCTCCTCGTCATGGCTTTTTTGGGCGGTCCGCTGTTTGCCTCGACTATCGGCATGGTGCTTCGGCGTCGGCTCTCGATTGAGGGCTTGTTTACGCTCAGTTTGTTAGGGGCCTTCGTGGGCTCGGTGGTTGGCTCGGCTACGGGGGAGGGCGGGGTCTATTACGAAATCGTCGCTATTGTGATTGCGATTTATACGTTTGGGCGCATGCTTGGGGAGCGCTCTCAGGCTAGGCTTCGCTTGGAAAGTGAGCGGCTGCGTGAGCGTTTTAACAGTGCCCTGGTTGACGACGGGTTGGGGCGTTTTTCCGTGCAGCCGGCATCTGGGGTGTCGGTGGGTGCGCGCGTGCGGGTCGACCCGGGCAGGGCCTTTACGCTGGATGGTGTGGTGGTTGCCGGAGTTGGCTACGTCCAGGAGACCGCGCTGACGGGTGAACCACTGCCGGTTGTGCGGCGTCCGGGCGATCAGGTTCGGGCGGGCACTTGGGCCGTGGATAGCCGGTTTGAGTATGAAGTCTCGCAGGCGGCAGGCGCCCGCGAGTTGGATCAGATTTTGGAGACAGTGAATTCGGCCGGTGGGCGCCCCTCGGAAATGCAGAGGCAGGCCAACGAGTTGGTTCAGGTATTTTTACCGATCGTTGCCGGGGTCAGCTTATTAACTGCCATTTTCTGGGGAATTTTCGGGACGTGGACAGATGCGGTGCTCAACAGTATGGCGGTTTTGCTGGTTGCCTGCCCCTGCGCACTGGGTCTGGCCACGCCGGTTGCAATTTCGCAGGGGCTCTATCGGCTGGCACGCCTTGGGCTCGTGAGCCGTGATGGGGCCTTGCTGGACGCGTTGGCCCGATCGCGGCGTGTCTTTTTTGACAAGACAGGGACCCTAAGTGAATCATCGCTGCGGGTAACCGAGCTATGGATGGTCACGACCCTGCCGATTGAGCGTGCGGTGCTCCTTAGCTCGGTCTATTCGGCTGAGTCCGGGCTGGGGCACCCCGTGGCGAGGGCTTTATGTCATTATCTCGAAGCCGAGGCAGGGGCAAACGAGCCGCAGTTGACCGACTTGAAGGTGCTGCCGGGACAGGGCCTCGCATTTACTCTTGAATCGGGGGATCGCCATTACGGTGTGCAAGTCGGCGACGGGAGTTTGGCTGATTCTGCTGAGGCTGTACGGGCGGTCGAGGGGCGGTTGCACGAGGCAAAAGGCCGTCGGGTATTCATTATCGTGGATGCGCGGATCGTGGCCTGTTTTGTTTTGCAGGAGCGCATGCGCGCGGGCGTTGCGGGTATTTGGGAGCAGTTGGATCGACTCGGTCTGGTGGCGCATATTCTGACAGGGGACCCTGCCCCGGAGCTGACTTTGCCGGAAAGCGTCCAGTTGGAGCAGGGCCTTCGTTCGGGGGAAAAACAAAACCGGGTGAGAGCGTCCATTGAGCGGGGCGAGGTGCCTCTCTTCGTGGGGGATGGGATTAATGACGCCGAGGCTATGGCCGAGGCTGCTGCTTCTATTGCGATGCATTCGGGTACCGCCTTGGCGCGGTCGGCGGCGACGGGGCAGTTGACGGGGGACCGGGTCGAGGTGCTTCCGGAGGCGATTGAGCTAGCGCGCAGCATCCGGCGACGTTTGCAAGGAAACCTTAAATACGCGGCCGGCTACAATATGACCGGGATGGCATTGGCTGCCGGGGGCCTGCTTCATCCGATTGTGGCAGCCATCATTATGCTCGTTTCCAGCTTTTGGGTGACTGCGCGAGCACTGCGATCCTAAAAACGGATCAGGCCCGCTTATATTCAGGATGCTGCACCCTTATTTCGAACCGGGCCAATAAACTCGAAGGTGTTTTTTTAATTCGGTAAGTTGGAGTCACAGTATCTGGGAAGGGCCTTGAGTATGCGGGTTTGGGGTCGGTCATCCAACTAAAAAGTTGAGACTGAAACTCATTAGCTGTGCCTATTGTAACGAGTGGATTCGTTTGCTTAAAAATGAGTGGGAAAAAACGGTTGCCATAGGAAAGACGGCCTCTTTATTCACAGCTTTTTATACGGCATGGAAAGCAAGATAATCACGAATCGAAAAAGATTTTTAAAGCAAAGCGGGCTAATGATAGCATCGGTTGTATCGCTCTTTGCGCTATCTGCCCCTACAGCGGTTGGCTCAGGCACGACTCGGAAGAAGCCGGGCAAATTGCCCGGGTGGCGGAAGACTGCCGCCGCCTCCTCGAGCACAGTGGTCCCGAGCACAGTGGGCCCCTTCGCGAGGGTTCGCCCTGCGAAAGGTGCCGTGGCGCGACCAACCGGTCGTGTCTAGGACTTTCGGCGCGACGGTTCCTACGCGCTGAAGTGTTTGAATCATCGAATTTATCAGAAAAAAGCAATGGCCAATGTATTTCCAAAGTGGGTCAACACGATCCCAATCAAAGTAATCGCCGCAATCACCCTGCTTGCGACGGCGGTCGTATTGGGGGTGACCTATTACGCAACGCCTAAATACACGCGCGTCGGCTATGCACCGACCCAGCCAGTTGCTTTCAGCCATGCGCTGCACGCCGGCCAACTGGAGATTGATTGTCGTTATTGCCATACCTTTGTCGACCGCGCGGCGCATTCAAATGTTCCTGCGACTGAAGTTTGTATGACCTGTCACAGTATGGTCCGGCAGGACGATCCTCAACTGGCAATGGTGCGCGATAGCTACGAGTCGGGTGAGCCCATTCCCTGGGTACGCGTGCATGCGGCTCCGGATTATGTTTATTTCAACCATGCGGTGCACGTCAACCGGGGCATCAGTTGCGTTGAGTGTCACGGGCGGGTCGATCAAATGGAGGTGGTTCATCACGCGAAACCGCTCAGCATGGCCTTTTGCCTGGAGTGCCATCGTAATCCGGAAGAATACATCCGTCCTCCTGAGGAGGTTTACAATCTTGCCTGGGAGCGCCCGGAAACCAAAGAATACGACGAGGAAGCGATTGCCTTCGTTCACGACTGGAAGGTCAATCCGCCGCAAAGCTGTTCGGGTTGCCACCGCTAACGATCCGCAGAAAGAATCATTTGAAATCCATGAAACACTCAGAATTTTCAGGTCCCCGCTATTGGAAGAGCCTTGACGACCTCGCTGAAACGCCCGCCTTCAAAGACTGGGTTGAGCGCGAATTTCCGGCCGGTGCCTCCGAGATGGAGGGCGTCAACCGCCGCCAGTTTATGAAGGTCATGGCGGCTTCTTTCGGCCTGGCAGGTCTCGGCATGTCTGGTTGCCGCCGCCCTGAAAAAACGATCGTGGCTTATTCGAAAGCGCCTGAGTCGTTGATCCCCGGGGTGCCGGTTTACTACACCTCGTCGCAGCCCGGAGCGCGAGACAACATACCGGTCATCGTGGAAACTCAATCGGGTCGTCCCACGAAGATTGAGGGTAACTCCAGCTATCGCCCCTACGGTGGAGCGACAACGATTTACACGCAGGCGAGCGTTCTCGATCTTTACGATCCCGACCGTGCAACGAAGAGCAGCCTGAATCCGAATGCAGTGCGCGACCGCTTGGCCGCGATCCACGAAAAGCATGCTGCCGACGAAGGCGCGGGTCTCGTCTTTTTGGCAGAGCCCAGCACATCGCCCAGCCGTGCGAAGCTGGTTGCGCAAATTAAGGAAAAATTCCCCAAGGCAGTCTGGGCGGAATATAATCCGATCGACCAAACCGCCTCCGAGCGCGCGGCCAAAGCGGTCTACGGCAAAACTTTGCGCTCCATTCCCGAATTTACCAAAGCTCAGCGCGTGCTCTCGCTGGACGCCGACTTTCTTCTGAACGCCGATGCCTCCACAGGGCTGGCACGGGATTTTGTTAAGACGCGGAAAGTTCTGCACTCCAAGGATGCGGACAAAATGAGCCGCCTTTATTCTGTGGAGAGTTCGCTCACCTCGACAGGATCGATGGCGGATCACCGCTTGCGCCTGGGCAGTAGCCAGATGGGCGCCTTCATCGCCAAGCTTGCTTTGGCTTTGGGCGTTCCGGGGCTGCCGTCTGCCGTGCAAGAGGCGGCTTCCAGCCTCGAAGTGGATGCCAAGTGGGTTGATGAGTGTGCAGCGGATCTTTTAGCCAACCGTGGCCGGGCGATCGTCGTTGCAGGCGAGCATCTACCGCAGTCGGTTCACATCATCGTCATGGCGATCAACGAAATGCTCCGTGCGCCGGTGCGCTACGTCGAGGTTCCCGGGTCTGCGGAGGGGATTGAAGCAGCGGTTGCTCGTTTGAAGACGGGTGATGTTCAGACCCTCGTCATGTTGAGTGGAAATCCGGTTTACGACGCGCCGGTCGATTTGGAATGGTCCGGTGCCATGGGGCAGGCCGCAGAGAGCCTCTACTTCGGCGGTGCGATCAACGAAAGTTCGCAAGCGGCCGACGTCCATATTGCAGCATCCCACTATTTGGAGAGCTGGAGTGACGGGCGCACCTTCGATGGCACGCTGGTTCCGGTGCAGCCGATGATTGAGCCGCTTTTCCCGACCTTGAGTGAGCTCGAGGTCTTGGCCCGCCTCGCCGGTGCCGAGACGACCGATGCCTACTCGATCGTGCAGGCCACTTTCAATGAACTGGGCGGCAGCGACTTTAATCAGTTTCTCAGCCTTGGCTTACTCGAAGGCTCGGCTTATCCGGTGGTCAAAAGCCCATCCGGGAATTACTCCTCTGGAATCAAGCTTTCCGAACTCACCGCCCCTGCCCTGAGCAGTGGATCGCTGGAGGTTCGCTTCGCGGCCAGTTCCCACGCGGGCGACGGACGTTACGCAAACAACGGGTGGCTAATGGAGTGTCCGGACCCTATGACCAAGCTGACCTGGGATAACGCGATCCTTATCAGCCCGCGTCTGGCCAAAGAGCTCGAGAAAGCGCAGGGCGTCCGGATTTTCCCGGGCAGGATGCCCATGAATCAGGACAGTCAATTTTTCAAAGCAGCCAAAGGGACGCTACAGACAAACAAAGCGACTTTCAAGCGGGGCAAAGAACAGGCAGTCGTTGCGGAGCTTACCCTCAACGGGCGGCGTGTCAAAGGCCCCATTCACGTGGTGCCTGGCATGGCCAACTACACGGTCGTCCTGCCGCTCGGTATGGGGCGCGAAATTGTTGGCCGTGTCGGCCAGGGTGTGGGCTTTAGCGCCTACACCGTGCGGGAATCCAAGCACGCGGGTATCGCAACTGGAGGCAGGCTGCAGCTGACTGCGGCGGTATCCGAGCTGGCGAACACACAGGAACATTGGTCGATGGAAGGGCGTGCCATCGTGCGTGAAGGAAACTCCGATTACTTCAAGAAGAACCCAAACTTTGCCAACGAAATGGGCGTGGAATCCCACGCCCCCGCGAACTACGGGAAATACGACGCCAAGTCCCTGCAGGAGAAGTCGGTCAATCAGTATAGGGGCAACTCCGCTTACGAGCATCCGAGCTTTGCGGATCCGGCGCCCAATGTAAAAGTATGGCAGGGTGAGGAAGCCCGGAAAAAATACCCTGATGTGCAACAGTGGGGGATGGCCATTGATATGAACAGCTGCACGGGTTGTTCGGCCTGCGTGGTGGCCTGCCAAAGCGAAAACAACATCCCGATCGTCGGCAAGGACCAGGTCTTGCGCGGCCGTGAGATGCACTGGATGCGGATTGACCGCTACTTTTCGGCAGAGAATTATGACCAAACGGATGTTCCAGAGGATGTGCAGGTTTCCTTCATGGGCATGCTCTGTCAGCACTGCGAAAACGCACCTTGCGAGCAGGTCTGTCCCGTCAATGCTACGGTGCACGACAGTCAGGGCCTGAACACCATGGCCTACAATCGCTGTGTGGGCACTCGTTACTGCGCGAATAATTGCCCCTACAAGGTCCGCCGGTTTAACTTCTTCGATTGGAATAAACGGCAAATCGGGGAGTTTTACAAGGGCCCGCTCGGACCGGTCGACGAACCTGAACTGGGCAAGATGCAAAAGAACCCGAACGTGACCATCCGCATGCGTGGCGTCATGGAGAAATGCACGTATTGCACGCAGCGCATCGAAGCGGCAAAGATCGACCAAAAGCGCCTTGCCGGAGCCTCCGGCTCTATCAAGGTGGCTGACGGAGCGATCAAAACGGCCTGCCAGCAGGTCTGCCCAACCGATGCGATCACCTTTGGCGACATCTCCGACGCCGAGACCGAGGTTTCTCGAATGAAGGCCAGCGACCGAAACTATTCCGTGCTCGGTTATCTGAACATTCGTCCGCGCACGACCTACCTGGCTCGCCTGCGCAACCCGAATCCCAAGATGCCGGATGCGTATTCGAAACCCTATGCCTACGCCAATTACAAGGACCGCTATGGCAGCGGGGGGCACAGCACCAAAGACTATCCGGATGCTTCCGTAGGCTATCCGGATGCATCCGGTGCCAGTTCTCAGACTGAGGGCGCGCCAGCGGCTCACTAAATTCTAAAACTTTCCTACTACCTGCGAACCGATTCACATGGCTACCACGACTCAAGATAGTTCAATGGATGCAACCCAAGCTGCACTGCTGGCGAAGGTGCAACCCGCCGAACTCCATGAACAGCCCCTTGTCACGAACAACCGTGATTTCAACTGGGTAACGGATAAGATCTGCCGCATCGTCGAGACCAAAACCCCCACATGGTGGTGGATTTGCATGGCGGTGGCGCTGGTCACCGCATCCTTCACCGGACTTGGCTTGCTTTGGCTGGTCAGCGCGGGTGTTGGTGTCTGGGGCCTGGCCAATCCGATCAATTGGGGTTGGGCGATTGTGAATTTCGTTTTCTGGATTGGTATTGGCCACGCCGGGACCCTGATTTCGGCGGTGCTTTGCTTGCTCAAGCAGGGGTGGCGAACGTCGATTAACCGGGCCGCGGAAGCGATGACGATTTTCGCGGTAGTCTGTGCGGGTATCTTCCCGCTCTTTCACGTCGGCCGGGTTTGGTTCGCCTGGTGGCTTTTTCCGATACCCAACTCAAACGTCATCTGGCCGCAGTTCCGGTCGCCGCTGGAGTGGGACGTCTTTGCGGTCTCTACCTACGGAACGGTGTCCGTTCTCTTCTGGTATATGGGGATGATTCCCGATCTCGGTGTGCTGCGCGACCGCGCAGTCCAGCGCTTGAAGGCGGGCGTCTACGAAGGTCCCACCGCCGTGTCGCAGAAGCTGGCGCAAGGCATGGATATTTTCCGCAAAAACCTCTACGCAATCTTCGCCATGGGCTGGCGCAACGCGGGGAACCACTGGCGCAACTACGAGATGGCCTACTTGATTCTGGCCGGTCTCTCCACGCCGCTGGTGCTCTCGGTGCACACGATCGTGTCCTTCGACTTTGCGCTCGCCGTGTTGCCGGGTTGGCACACCACCATTTTCCCACCTTACTTCGTGGCGGGGGCGATTTTCTCCGGCTTTGGCATGGTGCTGACGCTCATGCTGCCCCTGCGCGCCCTCTACGGTCTGCACGACCTCATCACGCAGCGACACATTGATAACATGTGTAAGATCTGCCTCGGGACCGGGTCGATCGTGGGCTACGCCTACATCATGGAGTTCTTCATCGCCTGGTATGGAGCCAATCCTTACGAGAGCTTCGCGTTTATCAATAGGGCCTTCGGCCAGTATTGGTGGGCCTATGTCATGATGTTCAGCTGTAATGTGTTCACCCCGCAGCTTTTCTGGTTCAAGAAGGTTCGGGAAAACGCCGCGCTGGTTTGGATCATGTCGATCTTCATCAACGTTGGCATGTGGTTCGAGCGCTTCGTTATCACTGTGACTTCGCTGGCCAATGACTTTCTTCCCTCCAGCTGGGGCTACTACTCGCCGACGATTGTCGATATCCTGACCTTTTTCGGGACCTTTGGCCTCTTTAGCGTGCTCTTTTTGCTGTTCCTGCGCTTCCTGCCCCTGATGCCGATTGCGGAGGTTAAATTTGTTATGCCTCAGGCGGACGCGCACGGTCATAATCATGCCCACGGCGACCCGGCTCATGGACAAGGAGATCATCACTAATGTCTGAAAAATACGGAATTATCGCTTCCTTCCCGGACACGCCCTCGTTCTTCCATGCAGCGGAGAAGGTGCGGGACGCGGGTTATAAAAAGTGGGATACCTACTCGTCCTTCCCGGTGCACGGGATGCCGGAGGCGCAGGGTCAACCCCGCTCCAAAGTACCGATCTTCACCTTCGTCGGTGGCATTACCGGCTTCATTGTAGGCCTGGTCATGGTCTGGTATATGAATGCCTATGATTACCCGCTGATTGTTCGCGGGCAGCCGTATTTCAGTCCGGTTTTTCCCTTCCCGATTATGTATGAGTTGACCATCCTGCTCGCTGCTTTCGGTACTCTTGGTGGTATGTTCCTGACGAATTTGCTTCCGCAACACTACAATCCTCTCTTTAACAGTGATACCTTCCTGGAAGTATCCGGAGACCGTCTCGTTATCGCCATTGAGGCGCGCGACGAGCAATTTGACCCCGTCACGACCCGCCAGTTTCTTGAGGAAATAGGGGGCACGGATATCGAGGAGGTCTCAGCTTAGGAGCCAGCACCATGCGTATTTTTCTCATCATTTATGTTTTCGTGATTGTCGCGACCGTCACGATACTCGGCTTCCGTGGTTCGCTCAGCACCAAGACGCCTTTGGAGGTGTTTCCGGACATGGACCATCAGGCGAAGTATAAGCCCCAGTCCGAGAATGACTTTTTCCGGGATCGTCGGAATGACCGTCCGATCCCTGCGGGCACCGTGGCTCGCGGGAATTACCTGAATCAGCAGGCGGTTTTCTCTGAGGACTTCGCGGACAAACGCCTCGGTGACACCGCTTTGCTTGAGGGGAAAGACGCTGAGGGTAACTTCATCGCAAAACTTCCCCTGGCGGTAAGCTATGAGCTGATTGAGCAAGGGCGGGAGCGCTATGAGATCTTCTGCACATCCTGCCATGGTTCTGCCGGAGATGGCAATGGAGTGACTAAGCCCTACGGTGTTTTGGCCGCGTCCTATCACGATGACCGCTTGCGTAACGAGACGGACGGCTACCTTTACGATGTCATCATGAACGGGAAGGGCCTGATGTATGGGCTGAAAGACCGCCTCTCGCCGGAAGAGAGTTGGGCCATCGTCCTTTATGTGCGCGCCTTGCAACTTTCGCAAAATGCCGGTGCCGACGCCTTGACGGCTGCACAACGCTCTGAGTTGGGATTTTAATATTATGATTTCGGACACAAAGAACACTCAAGGTAACAAAGTGGGGATGATTGCCCTCATCGCAGGTATCGTCGGCATTGTTATCGCATTATTCGGCTTCAAACAGGGTTGGGATGCAGGCGAGGTGCGCCCGATCATGAGCTGGCTGATCGCGCTTGGCTTCTGGCTCTCGATCGTGGTGGGCATGCTCTTTCTCGTTCAGATCTGGTATGTCTTCCACGCCCGCTGGCCGACGATCATTCGCCGCCAGTGCGAGCACTGCATGGCGGCGCTGCCTTACTTGCTGTTGCTCTTCCTGCCGCTCCTTGCCATTCCTATTTTCCATGAAAACGCGGGTCTGCTTTGGAAGTGGATGGACGGCAACAATGCCATGCCCGGCCAAATCACCGTGGCGGGTGACCCGCTCTACGATTGGAAGTCGCCCTACCTCAACATTGAGTTTTTCGCCGCCCGCGCGGTGGGGATCTTTCTAGTCTTCATCGGAATCGCCGCGCTACTGCGCAAATGGTCCTTCGATACCGACACGACGGGCAATGTGGCTAACACGCACCGGGCCCGTCGCCTTTCGGCGCTCGGGCTCTTTCTCTGTGCCATCGGCGCCACACTGGCTTCGATCGACTGGTTTAAGTCGTTGGAGTACCACTGGTTTTCGACGATGTATGGCGTCTGGTTCTTTGCGGCCTGCATGCGGGCCGCGCTCGCCTCGATCATTATTCTTTGCGTGATTCTCGCCGCGAAGGGCTACCTGAAGGGCATTCTCAAGCAGGCGCACCGTTATGATATCGGCTGTATGATGCTGGCCTTCACCGTGTTCTGGGCCTACATTAGCTTTTCCCAGTATTTCCTGATCTATAGTGCTAACATCCCGGAAGAAGTCTTTTGGTATAACATTCGTGAGAAGAACTACAACGGTGACTTGAACAGCTGGTGGTGGGTCAGCATGGGCCTGATTTTTGGGCACTTTCTTACGCCTTTTCTTCTTTTGCTCTGGTATAAGACCAAAGTAGTCATGTGGCGTACGGTGGTCGTCGCCGTATGGATTCTAGCGTTCCACCTGCTTGACCTCTATTGGAATATCATTCCCGGTAAGGTGGTCACCATGGATACGACTGAAGGCTACCTGGTTCGTCAGTTCTCAATCACTGTCTATGACGTGGCAGCTCTCATTGGAATTGGTGGTATTTGCATCTTTGCGATGTGCCGCAGCATGAAAAAAGCGGAGCCGATTCCGGTCCGTGACCCGAATATCCTCACTTCGCTCAACTATACGGAGTAACGAACATGTCTGAATCTCAAGCATCCAAGAGTAACTTTCTTCTCACCTTCCTCGGTGGGCTGGGGGCAATTCTTATCTTCCTACTCATCCTCTTCATCGCCTACCTGCCCAATCGTCCCGACCCGGTCGATGCCAGCGTGGTGGCGGAGCGGCAGGCCAAGGCAGATGAGGCGCGTGCTGCCGGTATCAAAAAATTGACCACTCTGGAGGTGATCAATGCGGAAGATCGTATCGCCCGTATCCCGATCAGTGATGCCATGCAGCGCATTGTCAGCGCCTATCGCGACCACAGCAACGGCTCCGATGAGCTGACGAGCAAGGACTAGAGCGAACCCATGGACGCAGAGAGCTATACAGACCTAATGCCGATCATTTTCCTGGGGGTTGCCTTCTTTACGGTTGCTATCAGCATGCTTTATTGGAGTGCGAAACGGGGCCAGCTGCGCGATTTTGACAAACAAGCCAAAACTATTTTCACCGAGGAAGAGCCGGAGGGAGAGTTATCCGACTCGTTTCCGGCCAAGCCAAAAAAGAAGAAAGGGCGGGATAAGCTTAAATTTGAGAGTCAATAAGGCGGTTTTCTAACCGATCTTCGATCTTTTCAAAAGCTTCCCTAGCTCGCATTCTCGACTTTCACGTATCGAAAACTTTCAATGAGCCAATCCACGACAAATACAGCTGGTGAGACGCCTTACTCGACGAACAGCACAGCCGAGCGGGCTGAGCTGAGCACGATCGACGCTTCCATTCGCACGGCTGCCTTATTTTTTGTCATCTCAGCGATCGGCTGGTTGATGATCGGTACGGTCTTGGCACTTTTGGCGGCGTTTAAGGCGCACGAGCCGAACTTTGCCAGTACCTATGAATTTTTGACCTTCGGCCGGGTGCGCTCGGCGCACCTCAACGCAATGGCGCTGGGTTGGGGAAATAACATAATCTTCGCGGTGGGCCTTTGGATCATGGCGCGGCTTTGCCGCTCGCCGATTAACCACAAAGGCCTCCTGTTGATTGCGGGTATTTTTTGGAATGTCGGTCTGACGGTCGGCATCTTCGGTATCTTGCGGGGTGATATCACTTCGGTTGAGTGGCTGGAAATTCCCCACTACGCGACACCGCTTTTGGCCCTTTCGTATGCGCTAATTGGAGTTTGGGGCGTCATGGCATTTCGCTTCCGCAAGGGCGATCATGTGTATGTTTCGCAATGGTATATTCTGGCCGCGATCTTTTGGTTTCCCTGGCTCTATATTGTCGCTCAGATTATGATCATCTGGTTCCCGGCGCGCGGTGTGGTTCAGTCAGTTACCAATTGGTGGTTTGCTCACAATGTCTTGGGGCTCTGGCTGACACCAATGGCATTGGCCACTGCCTATTATCTAATTCCCAAAGTACTGGGGCGGCCAATTTATTCCTATTATCTTTCAGTGCTCGGCTTTTGGTCGTTAGCTATATTTTACAATTGGGCCGGGGTGCACCATTTGATTGGTGGACCCATTCCTGTCTGGCTTATTTCGGCTGGTATCGTGGCCTCGGTCATGATGGTGGTGCCGGTGGTCGTGGTTGGCATCAATCACCACATGTCGGTGGTCGGCCTACACCGGGAGGTCTGGCGTAGTCCCACGCTCCGGTTCGTGGTCTTTGGGGCGATTTCCTACACCATGGTGAGTCTGATTGGCTCGGCCATGGCTCTGCGCACAGTCAACCAAGTGACCCACTTCACCCACTTCACTGTGGGCCACGCGCACCACGGGGTTTACGCATTTTTCACCATGATCATGTTCGGCGGGGTTTACTACATGATGCCGCGTCTGCTCAAGCGAGAGTGGCCGTCGGCGGGGCTGATCAAGTTGCATTTTTGGGCCTGTGCGATTGGCATTACAATCATGGTTGTGGCCTTGCAAGTGGGTGGCTGGATCCAAGGAATGGAGATGAATAACGCGGAAATACCCTTCCTCCAAACCGTTCAAAATACGATTCCCTGGCTCAAGGCACGCTCGGTTTCAGGTATTTTCCTGACCGTGGGTCACGTCGCTTTCGCGGTGAACTTTTTCTGGATGCTCTTTGCTGCGGGTGCCGTGCGAGCCAAGCAAGGGCCCACGCTACTCGCCGAGGTGAAGGAAGGAGGCGTCGCTTAATGAAAAACCTCCCGCTTCTTTTCTGTGGTATTTTTTTCGCGCTGGCATTCTCATTTGTCGGGTTGATTCTTACGAGCCATATTCAGATCGGTGGTCTGGCGCAGACGACGGAAACAGTCACCCCGTCGGAGGCGGATCCAAGCGTAATGGTCATGGCTGAAGGTGAGCCGCTCTTCCCCCGCAAAGAGTCGGGCATCGTCAAACAGGGAAAGGATGTCTATATTTCGATGGGCTGCGTCTACTGCCACAGCCAGCAAGCACGCCGGTCAGAGTTCGGCGCGGATTTTGATCGCGGTTGGGGCCCCCGCCAAACGGTGGCTCGCGACTATATCACTCAAGAGCGAGTGCTCCTTGGCACAATGCGGACGGGTCCAGACCTGGTGCATCTCGGCGGGCGCTATGCGGGCGACGCCGGACGTGACTGGAATCATCTGCACCTCTACAACCCGCAGATTGTTTCCGAGGGGTCAACAATGCCGCCTTTTGCTTTTCTCTATGATGTGCGCAAGATTGAGAATGAACCTTCGCCAAACGCTTTGGTTTTTCCTCCAAATTCCGAATATGGTCCGGAGGAAGGCTACGAGGTGGTTCCGACGCGTCGGGCCGTGGCCCTGGTCGAGTATTTGTTGAGCCTGAAAATTGACTACAGCCTGCCGGAGGCACCTATTCTAGAACAATGAGCGAACACGAAAAGAACCCCGGCCCGAACTCCGCTAGCCGAGAGTCTCTGGAGCAAGCGGCCATGCAAGACGAGCAGATGCAGGACGTGCATGCACAGCTCATGCGTGAGAAGGAAGAGCCGCATGAGGGCTTTTCGCCTGTCCCTATTTTTTTAATGTTCGCCTTCGCAGCGCTTTGTTTTTGGGGCGGGGTTTACCTGGTGGAGTATTCCGGAGGCTACCGCTGGGATGCCTATTCGCCGGACTTCAAACCGGGCGCGGATAAGCCGAAGCCGCCGGAAATTTCATTATTTGATCGGGGTGCCCGAATTTACCGGAATCAGTGTGCTCAGTGTCACCAAGCGGAGGGTAATGGAGTCGCTGGCGTTTATCCGCCACTTGCCGGGGCCGATTGGGTGACCGGGCACCCACAGGTCATCGCGCGTATTTTGATCAACGGGCTAAACGGCCCGATTGAGGTCGCGGGGAATACGTATAATGGCAACATGCCCGCCTTCGGCCCGAACGGCCTCGGTTTGAATGAACGAGACATCGCCGCCGTTATTACCTATACCCGTCAGGAGTGGGGGAACGACGCGTCTGAGGTCACGCCTGACATGATCCGGCAGTATGTGGCAGATTATGGGAGTCGAACAGCTCCGTGGAAGGCGGAAGAACTGAAGGAGAACCTTGGCCCTGTGCCCGGGGGTTCCTCCGGAGATTCTGAAAACGAAGCGGGCACAGGTGAGAGTGGAGCGACCGAGGAAACGGTTGCCATCATCACATCGGCTCGGTAGGCGCAGGAACCAGAAGTCGATTGCCGGTGAGCTTGACCGGGCATGTTTCTCTATTATGGTTGGGGGTTATGACGGATTTATTGGAAATGCCTGAAAGTGTCCGTTTGGGCAACGAAAGATTGCTCTACGTGACGGAAGCCGCCGGGGCCAAACTAGGTACCTTGATCGAGCGTGAGCAGAAAGGCGACTTTCTTCGGGTCAAAATCTCGGGTGGCGGATGTAATGGATTGAGCTATAAAATGAAATTTGTCGAAGCGCCGAAACGCGGCGATATACTCGTTCGGTCCGCAGGGGCCAAGGTTCTCGTCGACACGAAGAGTGCTCTCTATCTTCGGGGGACCCAGCTTGATTACTCGGATAGTATGGTCGGCGGTGGATTTAAATTCAGCAACCCCAACGCGAAGTCGAGCTGTAGCTGTGGTGAGAGCTTCAGTATTTAGTTGTATAAAGGGCACTTCTGTAAACCTCCCATGAACCGCGATTGCCTCAGGTTGGGATGCAGGCAAGGCGCTTGTGGTTAAGGCGCACCTGACTACGATTTAGAGTTGAAACGATCCGGAGAGCCCTCAATGTTCGAAGATTCCTGAATGGTCACCACAAAGAAAAAATGACGGCACATCGCGATTTAGCTACAAGCAACACAGAGTTGTTTGCGCGTTTGCTTTGCTAAGCTTTCTCAAGCTGGCATCATCGGGAAGCAAATACCCAAAACAATTAATGGCAAAATATCCGAACTCCCGCGGCAAATTTCAAAACCGCAACCGTGGGCCCAAGGGCCTAAGAAGAAATGACCGAATTCGCGCAACCGAAGTTCGCGTGATTGGCCCCGAGGGCACGAACCTGGGAGTGATGTCGCCCCGCAAGGCTCTGGAGCTGGCTAAAAAAGTGGGGCTCGACCTGATCGAGGTATCCCCTTCTGCCCGACCTCCGGTTTGCCGAATTCTCGACTTTGGTAAGTTTCTTTACGAGGAGAGCAAGAAGGCCAAGGATACCAAGCAGGCGACCACGAAGCTTAAAGAGATAAAATTCCGGGTCTCTATCGACCAGCATGACTTTGAAACAAAACTGCGTCGGGCGGAGGGCTTCCTTGACCATGGTAATAAAGTGAAACTGACCCTGCAATTCCGGGGCCGGGAAAATGAGCACCGCGAGCTGGGCTACGAACGCGTCAAATTGGCTGCAAAGGAACTCGAGGGCGTGGCCTCCGCTGATTCGGAGCCGCGGCTGGTTGGGCGTCAAGTCACGCAGATTCTGTCGCCGTTGCCATCCGGTAAACGTGTTTTAAAGTTCAACGCGCCGGATCACGAACTCGAAGACCACGACGATGCGGACGACGCGGACGATGATCTTGAAAACGACGACGGTTCCGAAGAATTGAAGCCGTAGCTTTCCTCCACTGCGGCGGCTGCTTGAATCAGCGCCCATAGAATATGTTTTTAGCAAAAAACTACCCGGAACCAAGGGCCTCTATCCTGCCTCAATCAGATTGGATGCGGGCCAGTATCCTTTTTGCTTGTGGGCTCTTGGTCGGCGCCAGTTCACTATCAGCTGAAAAGGCCGCCTTCCGCGAGGCTTCCAGCGAGGCTCAAGAGGTCCTTATTGTGGTGAACAAAAACCACCCCGATTCGCTCAACATCGGGCAGCACTACGCACGGGTGCGCGGGATTCCGGAAGCGAATATTGTTCAACTCCGCACGTCGAACGAAGAGACGATAACGCTCGCGCACTATGTTGAGACAATCGCGAATCCTCTCCTCGACACTTTATTGGCAGAGCAATGGGTGCGCGGGGTAAAAGAAAGCGCAAAAGATCAGTACGGGCGGGAGCGATTGGCTGTTTCAATTCATAGCATCCCCTACGTCGTCTTGATCCATGGGATGCCCCTGCGCATTGCCAACGATCCAGCATTAATTGAGGAACCGGAGGGCAGCATACCGCAGCAGTTCCGCGTTAACAACGGTTCGGTAGACGGGGAGGTTGCGCTTCTGCTGGCGCCCCGTGGCACGTCCATGACGGCGCTAGTGCCCAATCCCTATTTCGGTAAAAGCCAAGTGGACCGCTCAGACGCGAACCGTATCCTCCGGGTGAGTCGTTTGGATGGCCCGTCCAAAGAATCGGTGCTCAAGCTGATCGATCGAAGTTTGGAAGCTGAGAAAACAGGGCTGATGGGGCGGGCCTATATTGATTTGGGCGGGCCCCATGAAAAAGGAGATACTTGGATACGGGAAGCTGGGGAACTGGCGCAGGGGGCTTTTTTTGATACTGATTTCCACGAGGATCGTCGCAAAATGGACTACCGGGAGCGGCTCGATGCGCCGGCCATCTACGTGGGTTGGTATTCGCATCGGGCCTATGCGCAGTGGCGCGCACCGCGCTGGCCCGTTCCGGCGGGTGCAATCGGCTTTCACCTGCACAGTTTTTCCGGCACTTCGGTACGCGATCCGGGCACTTGGCTCGGTGCCTTCGTCAACCAGGGTTACTGCGCAACGGTCGGCAATGTTTATGAACCTTATCTGGAATACACGCATCGGCCGCAAATCCTGCTCGCCCACCTCCTGGCTGGCGGCACCTTCGGTGAGGCCGTCATGATGAGTATGCCAGCGCTGAGCTGGCAAAGTGTCGCTATCGGGGATCCACTTTTCCGCCCATTCAAGGTTGGCTTGGAGGCGCAGTTGCGCGATTCTCAGGAAAACCGTTTTGCAGCCTATGCCACCATTCGCGAAACCAACCGACTTCAGAGAACGGAGAGCCGGGAATCGGCCATCCGCTTTGCGCGCTCCAAGTTTGTCGACCAACCGTCACTCGCGCTAGCCTATAAGCTGGGACACTTGTATTCGCTGGAAAATAAGGCCCGCGAGGCAATCGAAGTCCTCCGCATCATCCGCTACATGTCCGCTTTTTCAGTCGACGAATACGCGCTCGTGCAAAAAATAGCCGATTTGTTGGACGAGCTCGGGGAAGGTGCCTTGGCCTTGCAACTTTATCAAGGGCTTCTCGATGCGCGGAATCTCGACAAGCAGTTAACGATCGCACTCTACGAGCGGGGCGCGAAAATCGCCGCGAACCTGGGCGAATCAACCGTCGCTTCCCGGTGGGATTTGGCGGCGCGTCAGCTCAGGTCACCGCCTGTTGATAACTAGCGAATACACTAACGGTCTTCGTTTTATCGCGAGACAACTCCAGTCAAGCGTGGATCGAATGCAAAGCCCTCCGCTTTGCCGATCTTCAAACGGTCGAATTTTGCATGACGTGGATTGAGCAGGTAGTTCGGCTCTTCCGGAATGATGGCACTGCGCACCTCCAAGACGGGGTGGGTGCCTCTTGCCAGCCAGGCCGCGCCGACCGCCTGCGTCCGGGGCGATACCATACAAGCGCTGAGTGCGTCGCTCACCCCGGTGAGATCTGCCACCTCCATGAACTGCTTCGGGAAGGACACTTCATAGCGCAGATAAGCCACCTTGCGCAAGGATCCTTCGGCGTGGACCAGCGTCTCCAGGGCAGCCAGCGCCCTCGTATCCGCTAAGTAGACGACGGGGCTACCAACCGGATTCCAGCGCCCCCCATAGAGTCGGGCGCCTTCTCCGTCAAAAGCACGCTCCGCCCAACGCGCCTGCACGATTCGCCAAGCCCGGATCATCGCCTAGCTGAAGACCCCGTGCTCGATCCGGCCCAGTAGGTTTTCGACCTCCCGTGCCCCAGCCTCAGTCTCCGCAAAGTGCAAAGGACTCTCGTAGCCCAGCGCCCGCGCCGGCTGATTCAGCCAGTTGCGCGCCGCCTCCGCATCGTGCAACGCTCCTTCGGCTTTGGCGTAGAGCCGGGCATAG
Organism: Puniceicoccaceae bacterium; assembly: GCA_018402305.1. Classification (GTDB taxonomy): domain Bacteria; phylum Verrucomicrobiota; class Verrucomicrobiia; order Opitutales; family Coraliomargaritaceae; genus Thalassobacterium. The sequence goes on from JAGYJE010000001.1 coordinate 303,935, forward strand.
CGCAAAAGTCGATCCGATTCTTGGGTATCGAGGCGACGGCTCTTGCGCCGCCGGGCCAGGGTGCTGCGGGAGATCGCCAGGTGCTTTGCCAAATCCTCTGCGCTCAGACCGAGCAGTTCCTGCAGAGCCTCAAACTCTACCATGGGCAGGCCGGCTCGAATGCACTCGACCGTCTCACCCGGCCCCATTGCCTCATGAGGCTTTGAGCCGGGCCGCTCGCCATAGATCGCGGCGGGCTCCTCGATTTCGAAAGCTTCTTTATTTTCTTTATGATTCACTTGAGATCTACGAAATACCCAAATGAACACCAGTGCAAGTCCTTTTGCAGCCCCGATCCAAGTTAACGACTCAATTAGCCATTGCCATTTCACCCCATGCCCGCAAATTCGCGGATTTCCTATGACAGATCAAACAGCCAATTCCGACAACTCTCACGATCTTTATGCGGTTCGCCTGGAAAAGCTCAAGACTCTGTGCAAAGAGGGTCGCAATCCTTTTGCAGCCAACTGTGCGCAAACGCACACCTCCTCGGAGGCGATCCAGTGCTACAAGGAGGGAGCCAGCGACGAGGCGCAACCCACGGTCGCGGTGGCCGGGCGCATCGTCGTCTTTCGTCTCATGGGCAAAGCCAGTTTCATTAAGATTCAGGACCGCGCTGGCCAGATCCAAGCCTATGTCACACGCGACGAGTTGCCGGAAGGGGACTACAACACGTATTTCAAAAAGCTCGACCTGGGCGATATCATCGGGATCAAAGGCCGGCTCTTTAAGACAAAGACCGGGGAGATAACTATTCGTGCAGAGCATTACACGCTCGTTTCCAAGTCACTCCGGCCGCTGCCGGAAAAGTGGGCGGGACTTACGGACGATGATAAGATTTACCGTCAGCGCTACCTGGACCTCATCGTCAACCCGGGCTCGCGCGAACGCTTCAAGCAACGCTCGAAGATTATTCAAGAGATGCGGATGTATCTCTGGGAGCGCGATTTTACCGAAGTCGAGACCCCCATGCTGCAGGCGGTCGCGGGCGGTGCGGCGGCGCGCCCCTTTATCACCCACTCAAATGCGCTGGATTGTGATTTCTACATGCGCATCGCCCTCGAATTGTATCTTAAGCGGATGCTGGTCGCGGGCGAAGACCGCGTCTTTGAGATTGGCCGTGTTTTTCGCAACGAGGGCCTTTCCCGGCGCCACAATCCGGAGTTCACCATGCTGGAACTCTACCAGGCCTACACGGATTTCCGCGGCATGATGGAGCTCACCCAAGGCCTCATTCAGCACGTCGCCAAAACGGTGATCGGTAGTCTCGAAATCGCCCGGCCCGACGGCACGGTAATTGAATTGGGCGGTGAGTGGCGCGAGGCCAAGTATAAGGATTTGATTCTCGATACGACAAACGACGCGGACTGGTTCAGCCATAGTCGCGAGGTGAAGCTGGGAAAAGCCCGCGCCCTCGGGATCGAGGTCGATGCTGAGCTCGAGGACTTTGAAATCACGAACAACGTCTTCGAGAAGCTTATCGAGCCGACCCTCATCCAGCCCACCTTTGTGACCCATATCCCGCGGGAGCTTTGCCCCCTGGCAAAAATCACCCAGGACGACGCCACGACGATTGATGTTTTCGAACTGTGCATCAACGGTCAGGAAATCGCGCCGGCGTATTCGGAGCAGAATGACCCGATCATCCAGCGTCAGATGTTTACCGAGCAAGTCGGTGAAGAGCAACAAAAGATGGATACCGACTTCCTCACCGCCCTCGAGCATGGCATGCCGCCGGCCGGTGGCATGGGTCTCGGGATTGATCGCCTCATCATTCTGCTGACCGGTGCCGAAAGCATCCGGGATACCATCCTATTTCCCAGCCTCAAGCCGCTGCGGTAGGTCGGGTGAGAGGCGGTTCTCTATCTTTAGTCGCTCGGTCGGGGGATGAATCACCCCGACTACGGGTCATGCTCGCCTGTGAACTTCGGCGCTTGGGGCTGTAAGGTTTGGTTCGACGGGGGCGTTTTGGTCACTAGGTTTTCATTATGAGCATTGGAATACAACTAGCAGAGCGCGGGCTCGTGGGGGACCGCGCGATTCGCGCCGGGATACGGAGGTTGCTGCGGGAACGCCTGAAGACGCTTGCCGCCAACCCGCGTTCGTCGGCGCAGTGGATGCAGGCGCTGGAGTCGCTTCCGCTGGCGGTGGACACAGATGCGGCGAACGAGCAGCACTACGAAATACCGGCGGCTTACTTTCAAACGATCCTGGGGCCGCATTTAAAATACAGCTCGGGTTACTGGCCGGAGGGCGTGGCGACGCTGGAGGCCTCGGAGGCGGCCATGTTGGCCCTGAGTTGCGAGCGGGCGGAGTTGGCTGACGGGCAGCGGATCCTCGAGTTGGGCTGCGGATGGGGCTCTCTCAGTCTTTGGATGGCGGCTCGATATCCGGGCAGTGAGATTGTGGCAATCAGTAACTCCCGCAGTCAGCGGGCCTTTATTGAAGGGCAGGCAAGCGAGCGCGGCTTGTCGAATTTGCGAGTGGTGACCTGCGACATCAACAACTTCCAGCCGGAAGGGCAGTTTGACCGGGTGGTCTCCGTTGAAATGTTTGAACATGTGCGCAATCACAGCCAGTTGCTGGGCCGGGTGGCGAGTTGGCTGCGGCCCGGTGGGCGATTGTTCGTGCACATCTTCACGCACCAGTCGGAGACCTACCTCTTTGAGGCGAAGCGCTCGAAGGATTGGATGTCGAAATACTTTTTCACCGGGGGCATCATGCCGGCGGCGGAGCTGCTGCCGACGGCGGCGCGCGGCCATCTAGAGGAGGCGGCACGTTGGACCGTGAACGGGACGCACTACAGCCGGACACTGGAGGCCTGGCTGGCCAAGCAGGATGCCAACCAGGCGGAAGTGCTTGAGATCTTCCGGGAGTGTTATGGTGCCAAGCGGGCGAAGCTCTGGGCGCAGCGCTGGCGCATCTTTTACATGGCTTGCTCGGAACTCTTTGCCTATAACAACGGGGAGGAGTGGCCCGTCACCCACTACCGATTCGTCAAACCGGATTAGACTCATGGCAAAGCCTTTAAAAATCGCAGTGGTTGGCTGCGGCGTGTCCGGTCTGACGGCGGCCTGGTTGCTGAGTCGTGAGCACACAGTGCATCTGTATGAGAAAAACAACTACGCAGGTGGTCACACCCGGACGCTCACCGTGCCGGACGGGCCGGATGCAGGCACGCCGGTCGACACCGGATTTATCGTGATGAACCACCGGAACTATCCCTTGTTTAGTCGGGTACTGGAGCTGCTTGAGGTCGAGTTGGCGGACAGCTCGATGACCTTCAGCTTTTACGACCAGGAGACGGGCTACGGCTACGCGGGCAACGGGATCGGGTCTTTGTTTCCGTCCTTGAGCTACTGTTTTAATCCGCGGCACTTGGGATTCATAAAGGATCTTTGGCGTTTTGCACGCATCGGCTACCGTGATCTGCAGAGCGGATTTCTGGAGGGGAAGACCCTCGGTCAGTATTTTGCCGAGCGGCCCTTCGGAGACGCGTTTCTGCAGAACTACCTCTATCCTATGGGGGCGGCGATCTGGTCATCACCCGTGGAAACGATGCAGGGCTTTCCGGCCCAGCCCTATCTGCATTTCTTGGAAAACCACGGCTTGCTCCGTCTGACCAATCGGCCGCAGTGGCGCTACGTGAAGGGGGGCAGTCGCACTTATGTGGCGGCCCTGCTGCGGCAGTTCGAGCATCCGCCGAATCTGGGCGCGGCACCGGCTGGCATCCGTCGGCAGGCGGGGCGGGTGGAGTTAATCACCCAGACCGGAACGGCGCTCGCTTATGACCACGTGGTGATCGGCACGCATGCCGACGAGGCTCTCAAGCTTCTGATCGACCCCAGTGAGACCGAGCAAGCGCTGCTTGGGCCATGGCGCTACCAGCCCAACGACGTTGTGCTGCACACCAGCCCCACGCACCTGCCGCCCGCTCGCAAGCTCTGGGCCTCTTGGAATTTTATGCGTGAGCCGGGCCAGTCGGCGCAGCGGCCCGTCTCAGTGAGCTACCACATGAACCGCTTGCAAAACCTGCAAACCGAGCACGACTACATCGTCACGCTAAATCCCGGAGTCGCCATCCCCGAGGCGAGCATTTTGAACCGGACCACCCTGACGCACCCGCTCTATTCCTTCGAGTCCATGGCCACCCAACCGGGGCTTCGGGCCAATAACGGTAGGCAAAATACCTGGTTCTGCGGCAGCTACTTCGGCTATGGCTTCCATGAAGACGCGGTGCGTTCGGCCGTCGAGCTGGCGCAGGGCTTCGGCATCGAGCTATGATCGAGCACTCGAAGTTATACCGTGGCGAAGTGGTGCACGAGCGTCTCGGGCCACGGCGGCACGCCTTTAAATACCCGATGACCTTCTTCGGCTTCGATTTGGGCGAACTACCCCGCTTGGGGCAGACGGTTCGTTTGTTCGGCTACAATAAGGCGCGGCCCCTGCGGATTAGCGATAGCGACTTTCTGCGTGGCGCGAAGACACCCATTCTGGAGCAGCTTGATGAATTCCTGCCTGCCGAGCAAGCCGGGCAGCGCACCGTCCTGATCAGCTCACCGCGTTATTTCGGGTATGCCTTCAACCCCGTCAACTTCCACCTTAGAATGGAGGGCGGGCGGCTGCTCTGCGCCGTCGCCGAGGTAAACAACACCTTCGGCGACCGCCATGTCTATCCGTTGATTGATTTAGAGACGGTCGGGCCGAACCACTGGACCGCGCGTTGCCCCAAGGACTTCCATGTGTCACCGTTTAACAATCAGAGCGGCGAGTATCGCTTCACCTTCCGCATCGAGCCGAACTCAATCTTTCTGGGGGTGGATCTGCACCGCGGGGGTGACTGCGTCATGAAGACCTGGATACAGGGGCGCGGGCAGCCTCTGAGTGGGCGCGCCATCTTCAAGTATGCCTGCCTGCACCCATTCGATACCGCGCTGAACAGTTTCCCCCGTATTCTTTGGCAGGCGGCGGTGCTTTATTACAAAAAGAAGATGATCGTCTACAAACGCCCGAGTCCCGAGTCACCCCACACCCTGATCGACCGGGATCGGCGGTCGCACCCGCGGGATTCCCTTTAATGACTAGAGAGAAAGTTTTTATTAAAGGGCAGCGATTTTCACTTGCTTTGCCCGCTCGCGCGGGTATCTCTCCATCCGTCTCCAACAAACAAAGCGTTGGAAAAACCGGGCAATTCTGCCTCAATCCAAAACAGTAAAAGAAACATATGTTTCTCCCTGACGGTTGATCAGGGCTTTGAACCTACCATGAATACAACACCAAAAGACCTCCTTGACGCAGGCGTTCACTTCGGCCACCAGCTTCGCCGCTGGAACCCAAAGTCGAAGCCCTACGTTTACGACAACCGCAACGGCATCTCCATCATCGACTTGGAGAAAACCCACGCACTCCTTGAAAAAGCCTACGCTAAAGTAGAAGAGACGATTGCCTCCGGTAAGGATATCCTTTTCATCGGCACGAAAAAGCAGGCTCAGGAGATCGTCCGCGAGGCCGCCGTATCCTGCCAAATGCCTTTTTGTGTGAGCCGCTGGATGGGCGGGGGCCTGACGAATTTCACCACGATCAAAAGCTCGCTCGCGAAGTATCGCAAGTTCCTGAAAATGGATCAGGAAGGCGAGCTGGAGAAACTCCCCGGTAAAGAAGAGGCGGCGATTCGCCGTCAAATGAGCCGGATGAACCGTAACTTTGAAGGCATGCTTGAGGTCTCCGAGCTGCCCGCTGCCGTATTTATCATCGATACGAAGAACGAGGAAATCGCCGTGGCCGAAGCCAACCGCCTGGGTATCCCCGTGATCGGTCTGGTGGACACCAATTCAGATCCTACAGTCCTAGATTTCCCAATCCCTGGGAATGATGATGCGGTCAAGTCCATCCGCATCATTGTCGAAACCATCCTCGAAGCCGCTCAAAACGGCCTTGCTCAGCGCGAGGCGAAGATGGTGCAAAAGAGTGCGGGCCCGATCATTCGAGAGCAGGTCTTTGAGCAACAGGAGGATATCGAAGTCACACTGCCAGCAGGCTATGGTGAGGACGAGGCTCCCGAAACCGCCAAGGCTCCCGAAACCGCCAAGGCTCCCGAAACTGCCAAGGCTCCCGAAACTGCCAAGGCTCCCGAAACGGCTACAAAAACCGAAGAAATTCCGGCAGAAGCGACGCCAGCCGCGGAGCTTTCTTCGGAAGCGGGCAAATAATTCTGATTTCAATAGGTTCCTAAAAAGATATGAGTATACAAATTAATGCAAAAATGGTCGGCGAACTGCGTGAGAGCACAGGCGCCGGACTAATGGATTGTAAGAAGGTCCTGGTCGAAACCGAAGGTGATTTCGATGCAGCGGTTGAGCTGCTTCGCAAAAAGGGCATGGCCACAGCGGCGAAAAAAGCCGGTCGTGATGCCAGTGATGGGCTGATTGACAGCTACATCCACCTCGGTGGTAAGGTCGGCGTTCTCCTCGAAGTCAGCTGTGAGAGCGACTTCGTTGCGAAGACGGACGATTTCAAGCAATTCGTGCGCGACATCGCGATGCACATCGCTGCAGCGACGCCTGTTTGCGTATCCCGTGAGGAGATCGATCCTGAAATCATCGCCGCTGAGCGAAAAGTTGCCGAAGGCCAAGCAGAGGGCAAGCCGGCTGGAGCCATCGAGAAAATCGTGGAGGGCAAGCTGAACAAGTTTCTCAGTGAATCCTGCCTGCTGGAACAAGCCTACGTAAAAAACCCGGATCAGACGGTTCAGGAGGTGCTCACGGCCATGATCGCAAAAATGGGCGAAAATATGCAGATCAAGCGCTTCGCCCGCTTCCAAGTCGGCGCATAACAACTATTTCGTTTGTTTGGTTATTCCAAAAGCCCCGTGCTCACCGAGCACGGGGCTTTTCTATATGCCGACCGCTGAGCCTGCCCTGCTGAGCCTCCCCTGCTGAGCCTTTCTTGCTGATTCTACAGCTTGGCTTTCAGGTCTTCCTTGGAGGTTAAGCCGACCACGGTATCGGCCACCTGACCATTCTTGAAAATCAGAATGGTGGGGATGGCACGAATCTCAAACTTGGTCGCGACTTCGCTATTGTTATCCACGTTCACTTTGCAGATTTTAACGGAATCACCCAATTCTTCGGCGAGTTCTTCGAGGATTGGAGCAATGGCTTTGCAGGGACCGCACCAAGGTGCCCAAAAGTCGACGACGACGGGCACGGTACCGCCCGAGACAGTGGATTCAAAGTTAGAGCTATCGAGTTCTGTGATCATATCAGACATAATTTGTCGTTCGGGTATTTTATTTTAGAAAGGGGAGGGTTTCTCTCAAAATCAGGACGGCGAAGGCGATCGCTGCGACAGCGGCCAGGGCGTCGATCATGATTGCGGCGACGCCGACGGGAGCTGAGCCGTTATCGATTGAAATGGACGGGTCAAGGGGCGGCTTTGTTGCGGCCGGTCGGGAGATCACAGGTTTTGCATGGGTCGATGGACTCGCCGGATCTTTTTGGGCTACGGCTTTTTGGGCTACGGCGAGACTCGGTTTGGACAGCGTTGTGTTGTCCGCGACCTCTTGATTGCCGCTGGCGGAGGAATCGTCAGCAAGCCCCTCCAAGGAGGAATCCAAGGAGGCCTCCCTGGAGGGATCGGGTGTTGGTTTCGCATCAGGCGAGCCTTCGAAAGCGGGGGTGGTTTCTTTTTTATTGTTTTGGGGTTCCATAATTAACGGTGAACTTTAGAGAAGGCTTGGGTCCTGTCAAGTGGTGCGTGTGTTCGGATGCGTGTGTCCGGGTGCGTGTGTTCAGGCGGTGGTATGGGATTGGATAATCTCCTTGAGTTCGGTTTTTTCCACGGTTTCGAGGCGTTTTCCCCTGCGGTCGAGGGTTTCGAAGGTTTTGACCACCGTCTCGGTCATTCGCTCGTGGGTCTCCTCGGAGCCGCCGACGATGGCAAAGCGCTCCCCCTGGGTGATGCGTTTATGCCCGTCTTTGGCATCCAGGCCCAAGCCGAGGAGCTGTGCTTTGGCGGCGGGCGGCTGCTGGTTTGATTCACTAGGGGAGCGGTTCATACGGCGTTGCTTGGTTGAATGCTGTCGACTTCGACGCGGAAACAACGAATGTCGGCGAAAGCGCGGTCTTGTTTAAGTGTAATCTTTTGAAGGCGTGTCAATTCCAGGACGGCTAAAAACGTCGCCACAATCGTGGTGATCGTGGTGCTGGATTCGAAGAGATCGGAGAAGAGGAAGCTGGGCTCATGCCGGATACGGAGAAGAACGAGCTCCATGCGGTCGGCCACGGTCACTTGTTCGGCGTTGATTTGCCCCTCGTCGATCCGCTCAGCGAGTCGGCGGAGCACTTGGTTGAACGTATTCCAGAGGTCCACCCGGTCAACAGGCCTGAGCGGGCGCTCGACGGCCTCGACGGCTTCCATCGGGCCGATGCGTGGGATGAGGTCGTTACTGTTGAGGATGAGCTTGCGGATATCCTCAGCGGCTTCCTTGAATTTGCGGTATTCGAGCAGTTGCTGCACCAGCTCCCAGCGGGGGTCGATAGCGTCGTCCTCGACATCCTCATTGGTGCCCTGATCTTTCTGCGGCAAAAGCATGCGGCTTTTGATATACATCAGGGTGGAGGCCATGACGAAAAATTCGCCGGCGATCTCCAGGTCCAGGGTGTCCATGGAGGCCAGGATGTGGATGTATTGATCTGTGACCCGCTCGATCGGTATATCGTAGATATCGACCTCACTGCGACGGATCAGGTAGAGCAGCAGGTCCAGAGGCCCCTCGAAGGCGGGCAGGCGGATGGCAAAATCATTCTCCGGTATGAGGGCTTCTTCCATGGTCGGTTAAATCGGCAGCGAGTGGGCGGCTTTAGTTCATGCCAGCGAGGCGGAGCTGGAGGTCGAATTGCACGTCACTCTCCCGCCGGGCATCTTCACGGAAGGTGATCGCGTAGAGCAGCTCCCATGTGCTCCCGAGCTGCGTTCGCAGGCCGAGGCTCAGCCGGGTGAAATCACCGGTGTCGGCATCAAAGCGCATATCGGTGAGAATGGCGTGGCGCTCGTTCATGCGATAGATAAAGTCGATGCGGTATTGATCAATTTGCTTGTTGAGGAGATCCGTGGAGAGACCGAGCTCCCAGATCTCACCGCTGTAGAGGGTGGTGCGGGTGCGCAGTTCTTCGAGCGTGAGGGTTTGGGTCCTAAAGCGGCTGGCGAGGTCGAACTTGAGCCAGGGAGCCGGGTTGAGGACGAGTTCTACCCAGCTGGCATTGAAGGTATCTTCGTCGCGACCGTCGAAGCGGGCGTTTCGCTCGAAGAGAATATCCTGGTAGAGATTGAGGGCGGCGAGGGTGCGCGAGCCGTAGTCCTTGGCACGGGTCTGGAAGAGGTTTTCCACGCCGAGACGGACGAGGTGGGTTTCGGCAATCTGGTCGACATTCCGCAAATCGCTCAAATCAAGGACCGGGCGTTCCAGATCAAAGACCTGCCGGTCAATAGCGGCGATCTCGTTCAAATCATCCGGGTCGGAGACGTAGCGGTAGCGCAAAACCGGGCGGAGGATGTGACGCAGGCCGTCGACGCCCGAACTTCTGTTGACCGTCGGGTAACTGGCGTAGGCGCGCGCCACCAAATCGAAACCGACTTCATAAATTTCACGACTGAAGCTGTCATCCAGCAGGGCCGGGTTGATGAAGGAAGACTCCTGGTTTTGATACTGCGTTAGGCGGGCCCCGGCGAGCGGTGTTACCGTCAGCCAATCCGTCAGCGCGAAGGGGCGCTGGATCCGGTAGGTAAAATCGAAGCGGTCGGATTGGCCCTCCCGGGTGAGGGTCGGCGCTATTTGCCCGAAGTCCTCGCGGAGCTGGACGTAACTGAGGGAGGCTTTTTGATAGGCACCGGTATTAAAAATAGGCACGGGCAGCAGGTCGAGTCTGACCTCTGGCAAACGCTCCTGGACGACTTGAAACTGGTTGGGCCGAAAGCGCCCGAAGACCGATGCCATCCAGTTGTTTCCGGCGTAGACGGCCTCGGCAAAGGCGTCGGGCCGCTGGTCATCGTCGTAGAGATTATTGCGGAAGTCGCGGGTGACTTCCGAGTCGGACCAGTAGCTGAGCGAGGCAGTGGTGCTGAAGCGTTCGCCGATGTCGTATTTCTGGCGCCATTCGATAAATCCGCGGTTCGTGCCAATAGGACGACCGAATTGATCGAAATCACGGTCTGAGGGGTCACCCGTATCGTCGATATATCCGGTGCTTATGGCCCCGACGATGCGCTGTGTCTCGGAATTGTAGGCATACTGCGCGGTCGGCCCGGCAAGCACGCCGCGCTGGCTGTAAAGGTCCAAATTCGCACCTGCGCGGAGCCAGGGGGTGACCGGAAAAAGCGTCGTCGTCTGGAGATAGACCCCGAGATTGCTATCGGAACCGGCGTCCAGATCGAAGTAGTAGGGTGCGCCGGTCAGGTTGTGGGTGTAGCCGGGGAGATAAAATACCGGGACTTGGCCGATGCGGAACGTCGCTCCATCCATGGAGACCGATTCCTCACCCTCGTTTTGAACGTATTGCAAAGAGTCTGTGCTCACACTGAGTGCGAAGGGGCCGGGGTTGCCGTAGTAAATGGTGCCGCCCTCCAGCGCGATGTCCTCGCTCGTGCCGCCTGCGGTGACGCCCGTGATGTAGAAGGGCCACTGACCGGTTTTCAGTAAATCGACGGAAAAGAGGTTGTCTTTCGTATCGTAGCTCATCCGGTCCGCCAACAAGCGGGTGCCTTCGCGGGAGATGGCCACCGAGCCCACCGCATCGGCCAGCCCGAGCTCCTGGTAGTAGGTGATGCGGTCGGCCTGCACTCGCGTGCCATCAAAGTCGAGGCGGGCATCGCCCTGGGCGACGAGACGCTGAGAGTCTTCGTCGAATACGAGGGGCTCGACCGAGCTGAGCTCAGGCAGGGCGGCGTTGAGCGAGAGCGCGAGCGACAGGGTAAGCAGGAGAGTACAATTCCGGACGTTTGTTGGCACGGGGGGTGACTATGAGTCGGTAGCTTGGCTGGACAAGTTTTTTATACGCGCGAGTGGCGATCCCTCGCCAGGCCTTATTCGTCGTCGCTGCCCGGACGATTTGCCGGTAGCTCGTCCGCCTGAACCGTGTAGTAGAGCATCAGGACCCAGCAGAGGAGGACCGGATAGAGCAGCGTGCAAAGCAGCAGCGAGCCCACGATCCCGATGGCGACGCCCAACCACATCCCCAGCTTATCGAGGACGACGAGAATACAAACCGGGATAATGACCAAAACGATGGCCAGCACGTAACCGATAGAGGTCGTGCCAAAATAGAAGCCGGACTCTTCCTTTTCCAATTGCATGCCGCAGCCTGGGCAGGCGGGGTGGAGCCGGAACCAGTTTTTAAAAATGCCGAAGCGCCCGCAGTTTGGGCAACGACCGGTCAGGGTGCGATGGGCGATCTGGCTGCGTGTGACGGGCATCGGTGGAACGGTCGGGGGGGGGGGGCGGCTCAGTCGCCGAGCAAAGTATCGAGGCGTTCGAGCAAAGCAGTCCGGAGTGGGCGGGCTGATTCGCTTAGCTCGCGCTGCCGACGCTCGTATTCCCGTTTGCCCTCGGGTGTTTCCACTTTGACCGCTTCAAAGCCGAGCGAGCGGCAGTCGTAGGGGCTGGCCTGCATGTCGAGCTGCCGCGCGGTTAAGGCGAACTCAAAGCAGCGCCAGAGAACCGCACTCCCCACCCAGGGCATGCACTGGGCGGCCAATTTGTAGAGATCCATATTGGTATGGAGGCAGCCGCACTGCTCCAACTCCAAGCGGGTCTCTTTGCGGGGCTGCATGCGGTTGAAGTCCTTTGCACCCGGATTGAAAAAACGGAAGGCATCAAAGTGGCTGCACTGGATGGGGCGGCTACGCACGAAGGCATCCGTCGCCTCCTGAGAGAGGCGCAGGGGGAGGCGCTCGGCATGGCGGACCTCGCCCCCGGTAGCATCGCCCCGGTAGACCATGGCCCACTCATGCATGCCAAAGCAGCCAAAGGCGGGCGGGCGTTCGCTGACGCTTCGGCAGAGTTGCCGGGCCATGTCCAGGCGGTGACGGGTCGCCGCGGTCATTTGGTCCGGGGCGAGCACCGTGACCCCTGATTCGATGCGGTAGTGCTCCGGCTTGAAGGATTCGCCGAGCGGGGCGGATTCAAGGCCGACGTCTGGTCCGGGATGCCACTGCTCCAGTTGGGCTGGTTTGTTCCGGTAGTAGATGAAAAGAAAATCGTAGATCGGGTGCAGTACACCCGCGGCCCGTCGTGTTCGGTAGGGTTGCGTCCACGCCTCCGCCCGCTCGCGGTGCTCGGCGGCCAAGCGCTGCCACTCGGCGTATGCGAGCACGGAAGGCGGAGAGATTGTTGCTGGGCCGAGCATGGTCGGGAAAGGTTTTCAGGCATTGCCAAAGAAGGTCAAGAGCGGATGCGTTGGCCGGAGTGCCGCGCGCCGAACCTCCATTCAGTTTTGGCGGTGCGGCGGGATCTGGAGCTGCGGCTAAAGCGCGCAGCTACGTAAGCGCGCGGATGTGTAAGCCCCTTGCCCCGTGCTTTACAAACTGCGGCGGTCCCCACATGCAAGAGGGATGTTATTCGTATTCGTCATGCTGGGCTGCGCTCTGGGCGGAGTCGTTCGCCACCTCGGGGGCGGGTTGATCTCGCGTTGTTGCGGTGAGCGTTTTCCCTGGGGGACACTGGCGGTCAACGCGCTGGGCAGCCTACTGCTGGGCCTGATGATGGGGGCGGTCGGTAGCCCGCAGGGTGACGGGCTGGGGGGGGATGGTATGTTCGCCTTTCTGGGAATCGGATTTTGTGGCGGCTTAACGACCTTTTCGACGCTTAGCCTGCAGAGCTTTGCGCTGATATCGGAGCAGGCTTGGGGGCGCGCCTTGGCCAATGTCCTCGGTAACGTTCTGCTGTGTTTGCTTTGCGTGGTCAGCGGCTATGCCATCGGGGAGGGGTGGGCTCTGTGAAGCAACCTGCTTACATCGCTTGGATCGCGCTGGGGAGCGGGCTCGGGGGCGGGCTGCGCTATGGGCTGGATCAGCTCGCTCTCGGCATCGGGCTTGGCGGCTTTCCGTTGGCGACCCTCTTCGTCAATCTGAGTGGCTCACTGCTGGTCGGTTACCTGGCCGGGCTTTGGGCAACGGGCGGCAACAAGGCGGTGGCGCTTCGGAAATGGCATTTTTGGGTGACGGGCTTTTGCGGCGGCTATACGACCTTTTCCGCGTTTAGCTGGCAGATACTGGAATGGGTCCAGGCCAGCGAGGGCACATTGGCGGGGGCTTATGCGGCTGGCAGTATCGGCCTCGGGGTGCTCGCGGTTGCGGTTGGTATGTCGATGGCACTGCGGCGACGGTCTGAGCCCCCGGCAGCCTAGCTACGCTCAATCAACCGCGCCCTTTTCGCAGCCCGGACTTGCGCGATGCGGGGCAATGGCCTCATCCTCTCCATCATGTCGCGATCCAAAACATTGAATGCCCCCATCGAATACTACAACCGGGCCACGGGACAGGTCGAAACCGAGCAGGTTTATGGCGAGGGCTTTCTGCGCTGGGCTTATGGAAACCCCATCGGGCGGCTCAGCGTCGCGCTCGCGGTTAAGCGGCTTTGGTTTTCCCGTTGGTATGGCTGGCGTATGGATCAGCCCAAGAGCCGCGAGCGGATCGAGCCCTTTCTGGAGGCCTACGCCGTCGATGTGTCCGAGTTTGAGGGGTCTGTGGCGGACTATACCAGCTTCAATGAATTCTTCTACCGCCGTCTCAAGCCGGAGGCCCGTCCCATTGAGGCGAGCCCGGACAGTGCCGTCTTTCCGGCGGATGGGCGGCACCTGGCGATCAAAAATATCGACAAGGCGGGGCAGTTTTACATCAAGGGGCAGCGCTTTGACCGCGCGCGCTTTATCGGAGATGCAAAACTGGCGGCCGACTTCGAGGGCGGCACGCTCCTGATCTCGCGGCTCTGCCCGGTGGACTACCACCGCTACCACTTCCCGGTCTCCGGAACGGCGGGCCCGGTGGAGACTTTGCCCGGCACCTTGCGCTCCGTCAGTCCGCTGGCGCTTCGACGTCAGCTCTCAATTCTCTGGGAAAACCGGCGGGCGCGCACTGTCGTGGACTCTCCGGAATTCGGCAAGGTTCTCGTTATGGAGATCGGTGCCACTTGTGTGGGTGGGATGCACCGCACCTTTCAGTTGGGATCGGTGGAAAAGGGTGGGGAGAAGGGCTACTTCTCGTTTGGTGGTTCCTGTGTGGCCACGGTCTACCAGAGGGGAGCGATTGAGCTCGATGCCGACCTCCTTGAACAGGCAGCGCAGGGCCGGGAGGTCTATGCCAAAATGGGCCAGCGCTGTGGGCTGGTGGCGGCGGGTTGAGCCCCTTGTCGTTTCAATAGCCTTTCTAGTCGCTGCAGCCACCGTCGCCGCCCTGGCCTCAGGCCTCGAAGCGGAAGCAGGTGGTGGAGCGGAAGATTGCACCGGGTCGCAGGATAGCACCGCCCATCTCGGGGAAGTTGACGGAGTCCGGATAGTCCTGGGTTTCGAGGCAGAGCCCGGCGAGAGGGCCATGGACGCGGCCTCCTTTACCGATCTCGGCTCCATCCTCGGAGAGGCAGAGCCCGGCGTAAAATTGCACCCCCGGCTCCGTGGTCAGGACCTGAAGGATGCGCCCGGTCGTCGCTTCTTTAACGACGGCGGCCAGCTCCGGCTGGGCGGTGCGGCCCTTGTTCAGGAAAAAGTGCGCGTCCGCATTGCCCCGCTCCAGAATGTCGCGCGTATCGAGCCGAACGCCATCCCGGTAATCGTTGTAACCCGCGAGCACCGGGGCGCTCTGCCCGGTCAGGCTGCCATTTGCATCCACCAGGGCAGTCTTATCGGCGAGAATCTGCACTTCGTGGCCGAGGACATCGCCACTGCCCTTTAGATTAAAATAGCTGTGATTTGTTGGATTGAAGGGGGTGCTCTGGTCGGTCTCCGCGGTGTAGTTGATTTCCAGGCAGTTGTCCTCGCGCAGCGTATAGGTGACGGTGCAGTGGAGATTCCCGGGGAATCCATTGCGGCCGTCGGGATCGATCAGGCTGAGCCGCAAGCGGTCCATGCCGTTTTCCCGCACGACAGCCGCATCCCAAAGCTGAAGGTGGAATCCCTTCGGAGCGCTGTGCAGATTGTTAACTCCGCGCTCGTTGGCCTCCAGTGTGTATTCGCGGCCGCCGATCTCAAAACGGGCTCCGCCGATACGCCCGGCCACCCGGCCGCAGATCGAACCAAAACAGGGGTGTCCTTGTACGTAGGCATCCAGCGAATCTTTACCCAGCACGACGTCGTCCAGGTGCCCGTCGCGGTCCGGCGCGTGCAGCGATACGAGAATCCCGCCATAGTTGGTGATCTCGGCGCTGAGTCCCTTGCCATTGCTCAATTGATACAACGAGACCGGTTCCCCGGTTGGAAGTGTTCCATAGCTTTTGCACGTCACAGGCATGGCAGGTAAACAAGCAGTCCCCGCGGGAAGTGCAACACGGGAATTGGCAACCTGGATTATCTGGGTTCTTCCGGGATGGGCTCGTCGGTGATCAGACCGATATCGCGGCCGACGCGGCCCACGTCGAAAAAGCTAACGTAGAGCACGAAGCAAAGAAGCAGGATCATGAATGCCCCCTGCACGTTTTCCATGAGCCTTTGGGGAAGTGGGCGGCCGATTACTTTCGAGATGGTGGCAAAAAGCATGTGTCCGCCATCCAACACAGGAATCGGCAGGAGATTGAAAATAGCCAGGTTGACGTTGATCAGGGCCAACATCCAGAGCAGGTCGATGAAGCCGATCTGCGCCATGCGGGTGAGGCCGTGCACGATGCCGACGGGGCCGCTCATGTTTTTAACGCGCACGTCCGAGTCGGTGTGGACGAGAGCGTAGAGGGTCATCTTCATCGTTTCGGCAAAGCGGTAGAGCTGCTCAAGCGGATTGTAGTGGACGCGCTCTGTCTTGTATTGAAAATCGTAGGCGAAGCCGAAGCGGGGGGTGGACTCGCCCTCCTTGATCCGCGGTTGAATGGGGAGAGCGACTTCACGGCCGTTGCGCTCCACCGTGACCTCAATCGTGCGATCCCCGTGGTTTGCCAGGTAGGTGCTGAGAAAGGCACCGGAAATAATCGCTTCGCCGTCCAATTTGATCAGCCGGTCGCCAGGCAGGAGCCCAGCATCGATGGCGGGCATTCCCGGCTCGAGCCGCACCACGATGGGCGCGGAGGTTTCGTCCGTCTCGGGCTCCACGCCAATGTAGCGCATGCGCTCACTCGAGACCAGTTCGGGATAGACCGTGAAATTTAATGCGCTCTCATCGCGGAGCACCCCGACCTCTACTTGGCGGCGACCGTCCTCTCCGTCTTCCTTGCCCACACCGGTGGCGATGGCGTTTTGAAAATACCACCAATCCGGCACCCGGTTGCCATCGATGCTGTCGATGACGTCCCCCGGGCGAATTCCGGCCACATAGGCCGGCCCCGGCACGACCTCGCCGTCGGCGTTGCGGATTTCTTCGGCGACGAATCCGATGCTGGTTGATTTTACGATCTCCCGCCCGACGCCCCAGAGGACGAGCGAGAGGACCAGGGCAAAGATTATATTAAAAACGGCTCCCATCACGGCCACGATCATCTTATCCGCGTAGGAGATGGGCGGGAGCTTGCTCCCTTCCTCCTCTTCGCCGCCCTCAAGGCGCCCCATGTCGGCAAGCTGAGGGAGGGACACATAACCACCGAGCGGAATGAGCGAGAGGCGGAAATCGGTCCCGTTGCGGTGCCACCCAAAGAGACGTGGCCCGAAGCCAATCGAGAAACGGTCGGCGACGAGGCCGCGTTTTTTGGCGGCGATGAAGTGCCCCAGTTCGTGGACGAAGATGGAAAAGCCCAATGCGAAGATGGCCAGCGCGATGTAGAGGATGGTGGAGAGCATAGATTAAAATTTGGGACTAGCTGGGACCGGCTGCTTTAGCTGCCGCCCTTGGCTTGGTTGCCGCAGGGTAGCTAAAGCGACCCGTCCTTCGGTGGATCTCGGTGAAAGGCATCGATTAAAATTTGAGGGCCTGAGCTTGAGCTCGGGTTTCGGCGTCGATCTCAAGGAGTTGTTCCAGGCTGGGTGACGGGTCGTTGTGAGTCGTGCTAAGACAATGCCGGATCACTTCCGGGATTTCAAGGTAGGCGAGTTCTTTTGCGAGAAAGCGGGCCACGGCAACTTCATTGGCCGCATTAAAGACGGCCGGTGCGCTCCCCCCGGCACGCAGCGCATCGTAGGCGAGTTGCAGGCAGGGGTAGCGGGCGTAATCCGGCGCTTTGAAATCGAGCGAAAAAGGATTGGTGAAATCAACCGTCGCCTCCACCGGGGTGGCCCGCTCGGGATAAAGAAGGCTGTGCTGGATGGCGAAGGTCATGGAGGGCGGGCTCAATTGGGCGAGGATAGAACCGTCGATGAATTGCACGAAGGAGTGGACGATGCTTTGTGGGTGAATGACCACCTCAAGCCGCTCCGGTTCCAGGTTGAAGAGCCAGTGGGCCTCAATCAGCTCAAGCCCTTTGTTCGCCATGGTGGCGGAGTCGACGGTGATTTTTGGACCCATCGACCAGTTCGGGTGTTGGGTTGCCATCTCCGGTGTGACCGTAGCGAGCTGGTCGACCGGGCTGTCCCGAAACTGCCCGCCGGAGGCGGTCAGGATGAGCTTGTCAACCTGTCCGTGCGGGTGCCCTTCGAGGCATTGAAAGATGGCGTTGTGCTCGCTGTCGGTGGGCAGGAGGCGGACGCCTTTGCGCTGGGCGGCCTTCACGACATGGGCACCGCCGAGCACGAGTAGCTCCTTGTTAGCCAGTGCGATATCTTTGCCCGCTTCGATTGCGGCGAGGGCGGGGCGGAGCCCGGCCACACCGACCACGGCGATCAATACGATGTCGGCCTCCGGGAGTGCGGCCAGCGCTTCAAGGGCCTGTGTTCCGCTGCTTAGCTGCGTGGTGCCTGGGAAGCCAGACCCTTGGCGGGCCCGACGATAGCTCGCGTCATCGTTGAGCACGGCATGGGGTACGGCAAATTCGTGGCAGATGGCTGCCAGTTCACGGTCGTTACTCTGGGCCGCTACACCGACTAGCTGTAGGCGCTCAGAGTGCGCGCGGAGGACGCGCAGCGTGCTGCTGCCGATTGAGCCGGTGGCTCCGAGGAGGACGACTTTCTTTTTCAAAACAAAGTGTATTTAAAAAGCAGATACCCGAGCGGTGCGGTCAGAATGAGGCTGTCGGTCAGGTCGAAGACACCACCGATTCCCGGGATCAGTTTACCGGAGTCCTTTACATCGGCCTGTCGCTTGAAGGCGGACTCAACCAAATCGGAGGCGATCGAGGCGATGGCGATGGGTATGGCGATGAGTGCAGAGAGCCACCAGCTCAACCCGGCCGGAGCCAGGCTGTGGAAGACGCCGGTAAGGATGATGGCGATCAGCATGGAAAAAATGATGCCGCCGACGGCCCCTTCATAGGTTTTCTTTGGACTGACCACCGAAAGTGGGGTCTTCCCGATTTGCATGCCCACGAGAAGCCCGCCCACATCGGCGCACTTTGCGACAGCCACGATCCAGACCGCGAGAAACAGCCCGGTAACGGCACTCTCACCCTGAAACTCGGCCATCTTCACGGTCTTGATCAAAAAGTGCAGAAGGTAGGGGACGTAGAGTAGCCCGAAAAGCGTCGGCATGAAGCTACGCAGGCGACCTGCCTGAAGATCGAATCGGATGATGGTCAGGGTGAGGAGAACGAAACAGAGAACAAAGAGGTCGTTGCCCGCGTCGACCCCGCCAAAATAGTAGGCGCCGACAGTGATGAGAAGACCAGCCGTCAGGCCAAGCTTTTTCATCGGCTTGAGCCCCATCTTTTCGAACAACTGGTAGAGTTCCAACTGTGTGAAAAAAGCGAGCAGTGCGATAAATAAAACGCCCCCGTGCACACCAAAAATCCATAGCGAGACGGCGAGAAAAATCCAAAGGAGGGCGAAGCTGAAAATGCGTTGTTGCATCGTAATGAGTCGAAGGGGTGAATGAATAGTATCTGGAAGTTGTTTAGTGGACAAGTTGCTCGGCGGTTTTTCCGTAGCGCCGCTCGCGGGCCGCATATGCGGCGAGGGCGTTTTTAAACTCGGCCTCGTCGAAGTCGGGCCAGAGCACGGGGCTGAGATAAATCTCCGCGTAGGCCGATTGCAGGAGAAGGAAATTGCTCAATCGTGACTCACCGGATGTGCGAATGACGAGGTCGGGGTCCGGCATATCGCGCGTGTAGAGGTGCTGGCGGAGGGTGGCATAGTCCAGCTCGTCGGGGTTCAGCTCTCCGGCCTGAGCAGCTTGGGCGATGGCCTTGGCGGCATCCACGATCTCCGTGCGGGCTCCGTAGTTGAGCGCCAGCCCCAGGGTGTAATTTGAGAAGTGCCGGGTGGCTGCCTCGGCTTCGCGGAGGCGCGTCTGGATTTTTTCGGGGAGCTCGCGGTAGCGGCCGATCACGCGCAGGCGGATCTCGCCCTTGATCAACTCTGGAAGCTGGTCACGCAAAAAGCGGTCCAGAAGGTCCATCAGGGCATCGACCTCCGACTGCGGGCGGTTCCAGTTTTCCACACTGAAGGCATAAAGCGTGAGGTGGGTGACACCGTTCGCCTGGGCTGCTTTGAGGCAGCGCTTGACCGCATCCGCGCCACGGCGGTGCCCCTCAATGCGGGGCAAGCCATGTTGTTTGGCCCAACGCCCATTGCCATCCATGATGATGGCGACATGTTGCGGAAGCTTATCTGGGGTCATCACTATCGTTTAATCCAAGGTCTACTTTTCCAGGTTGGGCAAGCTGGTTTCAAACCTGCAGCCGCAAAAGGGTGTTTTAAAAGGATGTACCGCCAAGGGCGCAAGGGTAGAGCGCAGCGGATTTTTCAACGGGCTCCCGCATCAAATTTGAAAATCACTCCCGCCGGTCACTTCATGCAGGCCGCACTCCCGTTTGAGCCCGCCGAATCGAGTCGCTTCCTCGCTCATGCCCTCGCCGAGCTTTTTCGTGCTGTGCCAGTCGCCAACCGAGACGTAGCCCTGCTCCCAGAGCGGGTGGTAGGGGAGTCCGTTCTCGGTGAGATACTCGTAAATGTCACGATCGTTCCAATCGATGATCGGGTAAATCTTGGTTACCTTGTTTTGGGCCTCCACGACAGCCCGCTCTTGTCGGCTGCTGGACTGGGTGCGGCGCAGCCCGGATAGCCAGGCTGTGGCGCCGAGTTCCATTACGGCCCGGTTCATCGGCTCAACTTTGTTGATCCGATTGTAGCGCTCCAGCCCCTCCAATCCCTGCTCCCAGAGCTTCCCGTAGAGGGCCTCCTGCTGCGCCGCCGTTTGTTTGGGGACGTAGGTCTTCAGGTTGAGGCCGAGACGCTCCGAGAGCTCCGCCGCGAAGGTGTAGGTCGAAGGAAAGAGGTAGCCGGTATCGACGAAGATGACCGGTATGTCTGGGATTTGCCTGGTGACAAGGTGGAGCATGACCGCGCTTTGCACTCCGAAACTCGTCGTCAAAACAAGCGCCTCACCAAAGGTTTGGTAGGCCCACGCAACTCGCTCCGTCGCAGAGGCGATCTCCAAATCAAGCTCGTGCGGAGCCCCTCGTTGAGTTGTTTCAGTCGGTGTCATGGGTGGTATCTTTGGTTGTTGAGTCAAAAAGTCAAGATTGGGCTCGATAATTCAGTGGCACAGGGTGCCTTTTCCCAAATCCCTTGCTTGCGCCGTCTCTTGAAATGACACAAGGTCCCGCTCCCTATGAGCAAAAAGTTCTACATCACCACCGCAATCGACTACGCTAACGGCTCGCCGCACCTCGGGCATGCCTACGAAAAAGTGCTCACAGATATCGTCGCCCGCTTCCGCCGCATGATGGGTGAGGAGGTTAAATTTCTCACTGGTCTCGATGAGCATGGGCAAAAGGTGCAAATGTCCGCCCAAAAGCTGGGAGTTTCGCCTCTCGAAGTCTGCGACCGGCTGGCGAGTGAGTTCCAGGGCCTCTGCCGTGCCCTGCGGATTTCCAACGACGACTACATCCGAACCACCGAGGAGCGGCATAAGGCCGTGGTGCAGGACATCCTGCAAAAGCTCTACGACAAGGGCGAAATCTATAAGGCCGACTACAATGGTTACTACAGCGTGCGGCAGGAGCAATTCGTCACGGAAAAGGAGAAGGTCGACGGCACGTGGCCTGAGATCTTCGGCGAGGTGACGGAAGTGACGGAGAGTAATTACTTTTTTAAGCTGGCCCGGTATCAGGACTGGTTGATTGATACAATTCGCGCAAACGATCAAATGATCTACCCCCGCTTCCGCAGCGCGGATGTGTTGCAGTTTCTCAAGGAGCCACTCAACGATCTCTGCATCTCGCGCCCGAAGGAGCGCCTCGAGTGGGGGATTGAGCTACCCTTTGATCCGGACTTCGTGACCTACGTCTGGTTCGATGCATTGACCAATTACATCACCGCAGCGGGCTACGGGACCGATGCCTTTGAGCAGCACTGGCCGGCGGACTACCATGTGATCGGTAAAGATATCCTCGTGCCGCCGCATGCGGTCTATTGGCCCATTATGCTCAAGGCGCTCGAACTGCCCCTGCCTAAGCACTTTCTCGTGCACGGCTGGTGGCTCAGTTCGGGCTCGAAGATGTCGAAAAGCAGCGGCGAGGTCATCAACCCCCTTGACCTGATTGATCAGTTTGGCGCGGACGCCTTCCGCTACTTTGTTACCCGGGAGATGAACGTCGGCCAGGACAGCGAGTTTTCGCTGGACCTCTTCATGAGCCGCTACAACAGCGACCTCGCCAACGACCTGGGCAATCTCGTGAGCCGCCTGCTCAACATGGGCGGTCGTTACACGGAGGGCCGCGTGCCCCCCGCCGAAATCGAGGAAGCCCCTGAAAAGCAGCTCAAGGAACTTTGGCTGAAGACATCCGCCGAGCTGGTGCCCCTTTTTGAGGATTTTCAATTTCACAAAGCGCTGGACCGTATCTTCACCTTTGTTTCCGGAATCAACCGCTACGCCGAAACACGTGCGCCCTGGAAGCTGGCCAAATCGGAAACCCCCGCCGATCAGGCCGCCCTGCGAACCTCACTGGCCACCATGGCGGAAGCGCTGCGCCTCGCGGTCGCGCTGCTCACGCCCGTCATGCCGGAGATCTCCGATAAGATTCGCGGCCTCGTCGGAGCGGAGAACTTTGAACTCATAGAGGGCCAGCTGGAGTGGGGCAACCGGCTCGAAGGTAAGGCGCTTGGCGAGAAAACCATCCTTTTCCCACGGCCCGAGCGTAAGGTATTGTGAAGAACAACGCGAAGCGTTTAACGATTGATCAAAAACGGCTGCGACTGTGTCGGGGTCTCGCGCCCGTTTTCGCGCTGCTGGTCCTCGGTGCGTTCACCGGGTGCAAGAGCAAGCCGCCGGCGGATAGCCGGCCAAGCTGGGTGCAGGAAGCCGAGGCGCGTCTGCAACGGCCGCCGTCCTGGCAGGTCAGTGGTTCCGGGGTCGATTCGGGGAGTGGCACCGAGGCGCGGTCGAGTTTTTTCGGCAGCGCTCAGGGCGCCACAGCCACCAACCGCTCTGCGGGCAGCTCAGAACGTTCCCGCGAACCGGCGTCCAGCACGGCGCGATCGACCACCGCCGAACCGCCGGGCGTGCAGTGGAGCGAGACCAAGATTACGGTCTCGGTGGAGGACTAGTTTTCTCAGAAGATGGCATTTGGTGTTGTGCTCGAAGTGGCAACTTGTGACCCAAGATGCGTCTTAAGTTGGGACGAAATGACGCATTTCTGCGTTGTGGTGAAATCCTTAAACCATTGGTAGTCAATTAAAAATGCATTCAACCGCGGCTGGCATGCGGGGTGCATGAGAGTGTGTGCTTAACAACTCAAACAGAAAGGAAAGCACATACTATGAAACTCATACGTTACGCATACCCACAAACGCAGGCGACCAACGCCTTCAATCGTCTCTTGCTTGGAGCGCTCCCTATCGGTGCCCGACGGCGTCGATCTGGATAAGATCTCGGCCACGATGAAAGATGGCATTCTCCTTCTCAGTCTGCCCAAGGCGGATGCGGTCAAAGCGAGAAAAATCAAAGTCAGCTGACCCGCAGGGTCCCGGTATCTCAATCGAGCGGTAGCCCAGCGGCTACCGCTTTTTTTGTGTCGCCGGGCACCCCTCCACCGCGCTGCGCGCGGTCCCCCTCCCCTCGAAGAGGTGAGAAATTTCGAGAAAAAAGCTCCTTCCCCCGTGGGGAAGGTCACCTGCTTGCCAGGTGGGAAGGGGCTTGTGTCTGGCGGCGAACCGGACCGATTCATAAATCGAAGGACTTTTCGGGAGGATACCGAAGGCCCGGGCACCCCTCCACCACGCTGCGCGTGGTCCCCCTCCCCTCAAAGAGGTGAGGAATTTCGAGAGAAACTCCTTCCCCCGTGGGGAAGGTGGTCGGCTCGCCCGACCGGAAGGGGGCCGGTGTTTCGGAACACGCCGACCCCGTTCGACCTCATCAGATCAAAGCAAGGGCGTCGTATCCGAGTCGAGATACCATTTTATAGTGCTTCGCAGGGCGGCATCAAACGTATGCCGGGGCGCCCAGCCGAGATCATTGCGGATTTTGGAGGCGTCAATCGCGTAGCGGAAGTCATGCCCTGGGCGATCATCGACGAACTCGATTTGCTCGGCATAGGAGCCACCCTGCGAACGGGGTTTGAGCGTGTCGAGGATCCCGCAAATACGTTTGGCCAGTTCAAGATTGGTCCACTCATTCGCTGCTCCGATGTTGTAGCGCTCACCCGGGCGGCCACGGGAGAGGGCGAGGAGGAGGGCGGCCACGCAATCATCGACATAAAGCCAGTCGCGGGTGTTGAGCCCATCCCCGTAGATCGGTATGGCGCGGCCGGACAGGGCGTTTAGAATGACCTTGGGGATCAATTTTTCCGCATGTTGAAAGGGGCCGAAGTTATTCGAGGCGTGGGCCGTGATAACCGGGAGCCCGTAGGTGGCATGCCAGGCTTGGGCGAGATGGTCCGCCGCCGCTTTACTGGCGGAGTAGGGCGAGTTCGGAGCGTAGGGGCTCGATTCGCTAAAGCTTCCGCCGTCGGCGAGAGAGCCGTAAACTTCGTCGGTGGACACTTGCAGGACGCGAAAGGCCGCCCGGGCCGGGCCGTCCAATGATGCGTAGTGGGCGCGGGCCGCCTCCAGCAAATTGAAGGAGCCGATGATATTCGTCTGGACGGAGGTGCCCGGACCGGCGATGGATCGGTCAACATGGCTCTCGGCGGCGAGATGGATCACGGCGTCTGGCTGAAACTCCGCGAACTGCGTCTGGACGGCCGCAGCATCCCGCAGGTCCACTTTCGCGAGGCGGTAGCGAGGGTCGTTTGCCAGCGTCGCCTGCTCGCGGGCATTGGCCGCATAGGTCAGGCTGTCGACGTTCAGAATCGCTATCAGGCCCTTGTCCGCCAGCACGGCGGGATTGCTGAGCAGCGCGCGGATACAGTGATTCCCGATAAATCCAGCCCCACCTGTAATGAGAATTTTCATAGCCTGGTCTACCCGATCCAAACCAAATCTCCGGTCCGAACCCGATCAAAGAGGTGGATGACATCCGCGTTGGCCAGCTCGACACAACCACCGCTGAAAGGCTGGCCAATCCGGTCTTCGTGATTCGTGCCATGGATGTAAATGTAGCGGTCGTAGGAATCGCAGCCGGGGCCGCTGTTGACACCCGGCTGCAGACCCCGCAGCCGTAGGATTCGGCTGGTGATTAAATTGGCGGTCGCCGCTTCCGCAGGGACCTCGCTAAATAATTGGCCCGTCGAGACGCGCCCCCGGAAGACGGTGCCAGGCGGTGCATCCGCTCCGATTTTGTCGGCAATGCAGTGCAGCCCGGTCGGGGTGCCGAAGGAATCAGCCTGGCAGGAAGACGGATTCTTGGAGGTCGACACGGCAAAACGCTCGACGATGGTTTCGCCCTCGATCCGGGCCATCGCCTGCTCCGCAATCGAGACGAGCAGGCAGCAATCCGTGGGCATGATTGACAATGCCGTGCAGCTCTGCTGTATACCCGACCTTTCTTTTAAAAAATCATATGGCATATAAAGTAGGTATCCTCGGAGCGACGGGCGCAGTCGGTCAAGAAATCATTCGTCTTCTGCATGAGCGCAACTTTCCCATTGGCGAGCTGCGCTTGCTGGCGTCGGCCCGCTCGGCAGGCAAGACTCAGTCCTACGGCGACCAGACCTGGACCATTGAGGAAACGACTCCGGAAAGCTTCGCGGGTCTCGACATCTGCATCTTCAGCGCCGGTGCGGGTCAGTCGAAAATGTTTGCCCAGGAGGCGGTGCAGCGCGGCTGTGTGGTCGTGGATAACAGCTCCGCATTCCGCCAGGATCCGGACGTGCCGCTGGTGATCCCCGAGATCAATCCGGATGCGGTGGACGGCCATAAAGGCATCCTGGCCAACCCGAACTGCTCGACGGCGATTTCGCTCATGGGGCTCTATCCGCTGCACAAAGCCTTTGGGCTCAAGTCGTTTATCGCTTCGACCTATCAGGCGGTATCCGGCAGCGGCGCCGAGGGCATCGTTGAACTGGAGAAACAGGCCCGAGCCTGGGCTGAGGGCCGGCCTGTCAGCGAGATGAAAAAAGAGGTCTATCCGCACCAGATCGCCTTTAATCTCCTGCCGCACGTGGATGACTTTCTCGATGACGGCTACACCAAGGAAGAGATGAAGATGCTCAACGAGGGCCGCAAAATCATGGGCCTGGACGATCTTAAGGTGACCTGCACCTGCGTTCGGGTTCCGGTCTTCCGCGCCCACAGCATATCAATCAGCGCGCAGTTTGAAAAGCCGGTCAGTGTCGAAGCGGCCCGCGAGGCCATCCGTCATTTTGACGGAGCTGAGCTGGTGGATAATCCTGCCGAACTGGAGTATCCCATGCCGCTGAATTACTCAGAGGTCGTGCCCTGCGGTGTCGGCCGCATCCGCAAAGACAGCGTCTTCGAAAACGGCCTCGCGCTCTGGGTTTGCGGCGACCAGCTCTGGAAGGGCGCCGCACTTAACGCGATCCAAGTTGCCGAGCTGCTGCATACAAAAGGTAAACTGTAGGTGCCAGACCTTTCTGAAATCCATTCCTTGATCGACTTCGGCATGCTGATCGTGCTGTGGCTCGTCCAACTGGTCATCTACCCGAGCTTTCTGCGGATCGACGCAGATCGGCTGCTGTCCTGGCACCAGACCTACACTTTTCGCGTCTCCTTTGTCATCATGCCGCTCATGCTCGCGCAGTTGGCGCTGGCCGTGTTGGCCGCCACGGCTGAGTCGGCGGGCTGGCTGGATGGACTGGTCCTCGTGCTCGTTCTTCTCTGCTGGGGCTTGACCTTCTTTGTCTCCGTCCCCCTCCACCGGAAGATCGATACCGGTGATCTCAGTCTGCCGACCCGCTTGGCCCTGATTCGCACCAACTGGCCCCGGACAGCGCTTTGGACGGCGATTTTTTGTCTGGGTCTGGTCTAGCGTTTAGCTGAACACTTTACCATCCCAACCCCAGTTCTTGGGCTCGATGTCCATGAAATTAATAAAGATCCGATCAGCGCGGATGTCGGCGATCAGGCCGAGGCGCTGGCAGATTTCCTTACTCAGGCGCTCGGTGGCGTCGCCGGGCAGGCGAAGGGCTCGCAGTTCGACAAATGCCGCCGCCGCATCGTTGCCCGCCATGGTCATTTTGGCGTTTGTCCGAGAAGTCATGACGGCGCGTTGGGAAAGAAAATAATCCAAATATCTGCTGTTTTGGACAGCAGTGGGTCTGAAGGAAAAATGCCCACGATAGAAAACATCGGCCCCTACAAGTTCTTTTTTTACTCGGCAGAGAGAAATGAACCACCGCATGTTCATGTTCAGTGACATGACCCTATTTGAGCGCCCTTACCCCATTTGAGCGCCCTGGATTGACTCCAGCGAGAAACCCGTTAAAGCTGTAGATAATGAAATCAAAATTTACAGCTGTTCTTCGTCGTGAAGAAGACCTCTACGTCGCCTTTGCTCCAGATCTGGATATCGCGAGCCAAGGGGCGACCCAAGAAGAGGCATTGGCTAATTTGAGGGAGGCCGTGTCACTGTTTCTAGAGTGTGCGCCTGCGGAAGAAGTAGCGGGTCGTTGGAAGGAAGAAGCGTGGATCACGCAGTTCGAAGCGGAGTATGCCACCGCGTAAAAAGTTCTCCGGAGCGTCCTTGTGCCGACTTCTGGAGCAACACGGCTTCGCTGCCGTTCGCCAAAGGGGAAGCCATCGTGTGATGCAGAAACAATCGGAAAGCAATACGATCACCGTCCCCGTACCGATGCACAAAGACCTTAAGCCCGGAACGCTCAGCTCGATCATCCGCCAAAGCCAACTCGACCGATCTGTATTCGAATAGAAACTAGGAACTAGAACTAGAACTAGAAACTGGAGAACTGGTAACTGAAAACTAGACACTGGATATCCCCCCACTCAGGTCTCAAGTTGTTCCGGTTCGCTATGCGCCCGGTCTTGTCGCTTCGCTCGGAACAGGTTTCATCCTTCAAAGAGTTTGTTCCCTCCGCGCCCAAAGGGCACCCGCGTCAGTCACCCCTTCGGGGCACGCCTATCGGCGCACCATCTCCGCGCTGCCGCGCTACGTCATCCC
>JAGYJE010000010.1 GCA_018402305.1 Puniceicoccaceae bacterium
GGTCGAGTGGACCGGCCAAAATATCCGTGAGGACAAGCCTGGCTACGTGCCTTTGGGCCTGAAACCGGTATTGGAGCGGTTTCATTTGGATACCGAGCACTGGGTTCGCAATGTTGAGAGCTACGGCAGTCTTTTTTATCGAATTGCCGGTCCATTGGAGTCGATTGTGGCCCGTGCCCGGGAAAAGGGCCTCAGCTGGCTGCGAGGGCAAAAGGGGAGCCGGGAACTTTATAAGACCCTTTAAAAAGCGGCATAGTTAGGGCCGCAATGAGGGAAGCGTTCAGGGTTTGCGAGGGCATGCTGCATCTCGTGGACCAGAATCCCACCTGAGATGTGGGTAATCCTTGGTGGTGATGGCTCTCTCGGAGGTAGGGTGGGCTATTCCGAGGCTGTCGGCTTAAAATTGACAGATTCGGTGGAGCGGCTTCATGGTCTCCCCAAAATAGGGGTGTCTTATAAATTCTAATGGACTGCTGCTATCGGCTCTGAGTTTCACCACCCGCTTACGCTGGAGGCACCGAGGCACAGAGGCGGGTTGGTTAAGAAGCAGGGAAAAGTCAGGGATGCGGTTTTGAGGAGACAGATGGGCTCAAACGTCTCGCGTTGTCATTTCAAGTGAATCACCCCCTCCGAGGATTTTGCGGACACCCATACAATGGAGCGAATTCAAGTACGCTCGCCATGCTCTAAAAAGTGGGTGTCCTTTAAATTCTATCAAGGGCGAGACCACCACCGTCAAGCCCTCGCGCTGCAAGGCGGGGAGCTGATAACAAAGACTCTTCCCCCCACCCGTCGGCAGAATGGCCAAGGCGTCCCGCCCGCCCAGCGCCGCCTCCATGATCTCCCGCTGAAGCGGGCGAAAGGCATCGTAGCCGAAAACAGATTTGAGCGGAGTCAGTAGATTCGAGGCAATCATAAGACCCAACTGCACATAATATGAACATTTGAGCAACTCTAAATTTGCAAAAATGACCCGAGTGCGATGCGTGCAGGTCAATCGACAAGCAAAGTTGATTGGCTGCCGAGGATCTCAAGCGCGGTCAGGTCCATCCAGATCGGTCGCTTGGTTTTCGGTTGATTGCAGCGACCTATTTGATACCTAAACAGACCTACAGGGCTTTAATAATAGCCTGTCCCTTAAATTTTCCGTTAAATTTTCCTGAGCTTGTCGAATGGGTCGCGTCGACGTGGGGATGGGGGCTGGCCCGGGTTGGCCGTCGACCCCGCTGGCGCGGGTTCGCTACGGCCTGTGGTTTGGGGTCGCGTTTCTTTGGCGGACGGCATTTTCCGGACACCCATAAAATTAACGAATCCAGGTGCCATCGCCCTGGCCTAAAACTGGGTGCCCTAAAGCCTTTTCTTAAATGCCTCATCTATGTCAATATATTAACAAAAGCTTGCTTTTTATCGCGATTTCGACCCTATTTTGACAATGATATCACTTTATACGCCCAAAGAGCATGCTCAATTGATCGCTTCTCGCGTTCGGGCGATTCGCCTCTCAAAGGGAATCAATGTGAAGGAGATTACAGAAAGGTCCGGGGTCAGTTATAGTTCCTACCGTCGCTTTGAACGCACGGGTGAAATTTCCTTTGTGTCGCTACTCGCAGTCGCTCAGATCTTGGGGCTCGATCTTGAGCTCAATTCGCTTTTCAAGAACATCGAATTTGAAAGCCTGGATCAGATTGATGCCCTGGATAAAAAGGAGCGGAGGCGATGAAGCTCAATGTGCATTTAGGTGACCAAAGGGTTGGGCAGCTTCGATATTTCGAGGGTAGTCATTATTTCGAATATGATGTCCGATTTCTTCGTGGCGGATTAGAAATTTCCCCCTTCGCTTTACCACTAGAGCGCGGTGTTTCGAAGCACAGTAATTCTGCCTTTTCGACTCTACCTCCTGTCATTGCCGATTCGCTCCCAGGAAAGTTTGGCCGAACGGTCATCCTGGAATCCTTTATTTTGATCTGGCTCGTCTTGCTGGTATTGAGGTTCCTGAAACCAAATTGATAACTGATCGCGAGGGTTATAAGCATTTCGCGATCCAGCGCTTTGATCGAAATATCGAGAACCCTAATGAGCGCATCCATTTGCACTCGTTTGCTGGTTTGATGGGGCTTGATTTTAACGACCCTAATCACGATTATGACTATCTGTTAAGAACAACGCGAGCTATCACTAAAAACGCAGCCCAGGTGGAGCAACAATTTCGGCGAATGGTGTTTAATCTATTGGCGAGCGTCCGTGACGATCATGCCAAAGGATTTAGCGGACACCCATACAATACAGCGAATTCAAGTATGCTCGCCATGCTCTAAAAAGTGGGTGTCCTTCAAATTCCAACTGGGTTTCACTGTGGGGCAGCTCGCGCCGCGATAAAGCGCAGCCCGCCATAGCTCGAAGAGCGACGGCGGGGGTAACAGGGCTAAAGGCTAAAGGGTGCCGCCTTCGACCAGCTCAGGCTAAACGCGCCCTTTGCGGCGCACGGCTGCAATCGTCAGTCCAAGGCAGCCTAAAATCGCAGCGTAAGCCGACGGTTCAGGAATGGGCGCGAGGCTGGAGACGCGGAAGCCGACGGAGTCGGCCTCGCCGGTCGGACTGCCGAGGCTGCGGTCCGAGGACTGCAGGGCGCCGTCGAAGCTGCTGAACGAGCCGCCCCGATACCCGCGGGCACTAGTGCTCACAATAGCATCATTCCACTCCCATACGTTGCCCCCTTGGTCGAAGGTGCCGTAATGGCTCGGGTCTGCGGCGTAGGTGCCTACGTCGGTCACCGTGCCCACGCTATTGGCATAGTTCGCATCGGTCGTGCTGATGATGTTGCTCTGCGTCGGATACAAGGTGTAGCCGCCGTTCCCATCGTAAAACGCAGCTTTATACCACTCGTCCTCGCTGGCGATGGCGACGCCGCCGTTGTTCCAGGCCGTCGCGTCGCGCGTGATCGTGTTGTTCGAGATGCCGGTTGCATCCAGCACGTATACGCCTGTCTCGGTGCCGCCTGTTGTCAGCCAGTTGCTGAAACGCGCCGCATCCCAGAAGCTCACGTAGTTCACTGGCTTGTTGTCGAAGCCGCTCTTCACGCTGTAGGTGAAGCTGCCGGAGGTGCCTGCGCGGGTGATGCCGCCATGGGTATTGGACCCCATGTTGCTGTTGTAGAGCGAGTGCGTGTCCGTCGCCGCCACCGCATTCAGGAAGGCCGTGTATTGGCTGTTCGTCACCTCGTGGGTGCCGATGTGGTAATTGTAGGAGACTGCGCCGTAGCCGGTGCTCTCGTCGTTGACGTTGTTTGCATTGCCGATCAAGACAGTGTCGATGACAACGTTAGCGGTGGCAGCCGTGGAAGCGGCCAGGAACGCAGCTGCGAGAAGGGCAATGTGTTTTTTCATAGTGATGTGTTTTTGATGATTATGGTTTTCAACGCCGATTTTTTGTCGGTACAAAGGAGGGGGGGGCAAGTGTAAAACCAGGGGATTGTGAAAATTTGTTACACTGTAAAACGCTCGCAGACTGGGTGTCTTGTTTTGTCTTTTGTTGTGTCGTATGGGGTCTTCTGAGCTACCGCCATGCTTTAGCAAAGCGGGTCCGCATGGGGCGGTGTTTTCTTCGGTTGACTCCTGTCAAGGCGGGTGAGTGCTCGCTGATCCCGACGGGAGCGGTTGCGGCCAATCTTCTTAGCCTGAGTGAGCAGCTAGCCGAAAACAGGAATAAATGCCTTCATTTTAGGCATTAAAAATGGCTAGGAACTCGACATTTGAAGAATTCAGTCTCGCGCAGAGGCGCAGTGGCGCAGAGGTTTTAGTGGATGGATAAGGTTCACTCAGAAGTCAGGGGTGGAACTGTAGCCCGGTGGCCAACTCGGCAGCGACCTAGAAATACCTTAATTCGCTTCCTTGATTTCCTTGGTTCGCAACTCGTATTCGTTTTTGGCGGCATCGACAAGTATCACCCAGTCATAGTCTGCACCCTCGTGGATTTGATCCAGGCCCAAGCTTGGATTTCGATAGACGAGATCACCCTGCCGGTAGAATTCCCTTGTCTGCCCGGCCACTTCAATCAAGGCACTGTTTTGGGCGCTGTTTCCGGGGGATGTACTTCCATCTACATCAGCCTCCGGATTTTCCGCACTGACTCCCTTGAGCTGCATTTCCCTCAATACAGCCTCCACTTTTACCCTTTGCTCTTCGGGCGTCCTGGGGCTTTCCGCGATACCGAAGGTGGGTATATAGACAACCCGCCCATCTTCCAAATAAATTTCATCGCCGACGCGTTTGCGGACAGGCATATTGAGCACGTTATTGAAAACGGCAAAAAACCCATCCCGATCGAGACCGAGATCTGAGGTGATGGTGGCCTCAAAGGTCTCTCTGTCCACAACCACTTTTTCTTCGGATAGTCGCACCTCGGTCATCTTTGGAATTGATTCTCTATTAAAGTCATAGTCCGCAACAAAGGGCTCGTTTTTAATCATACTCTCTCGAATCCAATTCGATGTAAGCCAGCGATCACCCATCAACCGCCGCATCATCAGGGCACTACCCTCATCTGATTCGTCCGGCGGGGAGACGAGCTCCAAAGAGCTGGATGTCACCACGGGCCGGTTAAAAAGCTTAGACGCGAGGAAATCAAAAAAGCCATAGCGATAGCCGCCCCAAAACAAAGCAACCAGGGTCAATGGAATAACGATCTTGGGATTATTCAGATACTCACGCATTAGATCGACTCCTTTTCTGACTCTTTTTCTGACTCGTCAGCAGAATCCACGTCACGAAGTGGCATGAAGATGGAAGCTTCCAGACGATACCCCGCATCGAGACGAGAGAGTTGAATGCGCTGATACTCCTTGGTCGGGGGTCGAACCCACATGAATCGCATCGCTTGAGTTGCTGAATAGAGCGGGAGAAATGGTTCGCCAGCTGCATTGGTCTGCGACAGAGAAACCGCTTCGATTTGAAGCATGACGGCTCGCAGCTCAGGACCCGCGCCGCTGCCCGCCTCTGCCTCCGGCTTATCATCGTCCAGCAAGATGGCCTCCGACCGCTCGAGTTGCCAGCCATGCGCCCTGAGGGAGGACTCTAGGAGGCTGGAAAGCGTCTCGCTCTCCAATTCATCAGCGGCAAGAAAGTCCTGATTAAACAGGGCATACCTTTTTGCCAGGTCGACCATCTCCACTTCGACCAAATCCTTCTCGAGCCCCTTGGCTTTTTGCTTG
This sequence comes from Puniceicoccaceae bacterium, assembly GCA_018402305.1. GTDB lineage: Bacteria > Verrucomicrobiota > Verrucomicrobiia > Opitutales > Coraliomargaritaceae > Thalassobacterium. Next base: position 5,207 of record JAGYJE010000010.1, read on the forward strand.
AGCTGCATGAGTGCCGCCTGCTTGCGTGCGAAGGACTGCTCGACCGGCTTATACTGGCCGCCAATGTAGACCAGTAAGCCGATGGCTATGCAGAGGAGCGCGAGGACAGGATACGCGGCGATGACATTGTAAATTTTAAAAAGACGCTTGCGCATGATAATTTGGGAGCTAGCGGGACTGCAGGGACAAATTGACTGTGAACTTGCGGAGGGCCCCGCGCTGGCTGGCAAAGCGCGAATTACCCGAGGCGCTCTCGAAAGCGATTTCCGGCTCTTCGAGGCCCCATCCCCGTTTTTGCAGGCCGTCATACATTTTCTTAATCTCGGCACTGAGGTCCAGATCTGCGGTCAGCGGACGTCCGGATAGGGTGAAATAGGCCTTGCCCCCGAGCGGATCGATGCGCCCCTCATAGCTATCGAGTTCCAAGAACTGCGGCAGCGAATTTGACAGGGCGTGGAGCATAACCAGCAGAGGCGACGGGACCGGGGCGTCCTCCTTCATCGTTTCGCGCCCCTCACTGAATTCGATGACATCGAGGTAGGCCGCCTTTGCTTGTAAGCCGCGTTGAAGTGCCCGCACGACGGCTTCTTGCTTCCCGATCTCGGTTTGTACCTCACCCGAGCGCAGCTCCAGGTCTTTCTTCTTTTCGATTCGGGGCAGGGTGTAGTCGAGCGTCAGAAGTAAAAGGACGGCGAGCAGGGCAAAGGCCCGGTGCCGGATGCGCTGAAAACTTTGGCGCCTTTTTTCCGCGGGCAGAACCAAACTAAGCTGGGGGTCGGCTTTTTGTCGGCAGAGGGCCCCCACAAGGGCTGCGTCGCCTCCAAGGGCCACGTCGCCTCCAAGGGCCGCGTCGCCTCCAAGGGCCACGTCATTGCGGGCAGCCTGGGGCTCTGCGGGCAACTCGGGGGTCAGGGCAAACTCCTGCTCGACAAAGAGCACGAGGCGGCGAAGACCGGCCTCCAGCTCTTCGGGGCCCGGCTCCGAGTGATCAAGACGGTTAAAAAAGAGCAACTTGCCTGCTGCGTCGCGGGCGATGAGGTAGCCCGCATCTCCGATTCCCTGAAATTGGATAAAGGGTCCCGCGGCTTGACGGTCGGGCCCACCGAGCCGGGCCAGTGCCAGGGGCAGGCTGTAGAGGCCCTCCAAAACGACCCCGCTTCTCTGGGCCCATTGCGTAACGGCCTTCGAGATGGGCTCCGGGAGGCTGCTCATGAGAAAGAACTGCTGCGCCGCCTCCGTCTCCAAATCCATATGCTGGGCGACCCAGACCCGCGGCTCATCGCCATACATTTTCAGTTGCCGCTGCCGAAGCAATTGCCTGCGCAATTTTGGGGATAGCTTGGGGACACGCTCGACGTGGTGGTCCAGTTCCGGCAAGTCGACGTAGACGCGTAGATGGGTTATCTTAAAAGCATCCATCACGGCCTCCAGGCCGGCCAGCAAGCCCGATACATCCACCGCGCTGAACTCTTCAAGGAGCTGCGCATCCGAGCCCTTGGCCCGCCAAACGCGAACCGTCCTTTGATCCCAAATAATACGAATACGTGCCATGCTTAGAAGACTTTAATACTGCCACTGCAAGCCGTCGAAACGCAGCGTGCTGAAGGGTTTGTCGATGGTGAAAATGCCGACTTCGGACTCCCCCCAGGGCTCTCCAAGTAATAATTCCTGACCAAATAGGAAATAAAGTTTATCAGAATAAATCGTAGCGCTTTCAGGGTTTAAATTTCTCGTCTCGGTTGTATTACTTGAATTAATGAGTGCCAGAGGCGCCAGCTCTGTTAATTGAAGGTCAAGCTCAACTTCACGAAGAGTAATCGTTTGCTCACCATCTTGATTAACGTTTACCTCATTACCTTCGACCCGAATAAGCGGCGGATTGTCATCGTCCACAGATGCGTCCATTATAATACCACGCTGGCTTAGAACCACGCCATCGACACGGGTGGTGAAATTGGGAGGGTTATTACTAACACTCACGTGACTGGTCTGTAGGATAACGTCCGCGCCGACGACATTCTCTGTATACGCATAGACGCTGCCGCGCGCCCAATCTCCTGAAAGATTGCCAAAGTTTTCACCGCTCGCTTCCAAAATCGCCCGACGATTTTCAATCACCACGGTCGACACCCAATCCCGCAGATCGATGCGTTGCACGTTCAGCTCCGGGGCGCGACCGGTCCAGGCGGCTGCACTTAGGCCGTAGTTAGCCCATACGCCCGTCGCTGGGGTCGCGGGGTCGCCATCATTGCCGATCGCCCAGTCATCCCAGAGGGCGTCAAATTGGTTGGTTGTCAAACTGTCGGGCAGCGGAAGGTCCGAACTGCTGGTAGAGACCAGGAGGAGTCGAAGCTTCTTCGGATCCTGCGGATCCGACAGCCATGGAGTTCCATCTTCTTTATCGCCGGTCACTTCAAAGAAACCCTGCCCTGCCCAGGCGGGTTCCGCGAAATACAGTTTACGGGTATTGTCTGAGCCGGGGCGCGCGCCGAGCGGGTAGCGCACCGTGTTGGCGCTGCCCCCACCGTGGCGGGCGGCCAGATTCCACCAGAAGGCAGCATTGGCAGCATTGCCATCTGTCGCCGCGGTAGCGGCGTTTTGGTCGTCAGGGAAGCGTTGCTCGCGCAAGATACCGCGCTTAAGGGCCTCGGCGATTTTTGGGAGCTCGGCGCCTTCGTTGACTGAGCGCTGCACCTGAATGAGATCGATGGTACTGGGCAGAACAGCGGCGGCGAGTATGGCGATAACCACCATCACCCCGATCAACTCGAGCAGGGTGAACCCGGAGCGGCGGCTCCGTCCCCCGGGGCGGCTTGGCTCCGTCCGCTGCGGTTGCGATTTAAGGATGAAAGTCATAGAGCGATTTAACGATGCGAAACATAGAAGTAGGCGTGGTATTCTCCCGGCTGGTCGCCCGGACTGAACCATGCATTGGCGCCTTCCAAGCCACCGACGCTGCCGATACCCCGACCGACACGTGAGGCTTCAATAAAGTCGCGTTCACTCAGGGCGTCCCTGCCATAGGGGCCATTAATTTGTCGAGCCATGGCTGCAGCTTCCTGGGTGGTTAGGTTTGGCATGAAGTAGTAGACAATCTGAGTGGCGGCACCCGCTGATTTAAAGTGCATTTCTCCGGAGGAGCCGGTGTAACTTGCCCCTCCGATCAGTGTATCTCCAAGCACACAGCTCCCGATGGCGTGTGTCAATAAATCAGTGGGACGGCCCACGGTGGTTGCCTCCTTCTCCAGCAACTGGGATTGATACACCAGAACGTCGCCAAAATCCAAATCTCCGATGGGAGGCGTGTAGGCCGGCGGCGGATTTCCGGTCGGATCCGCTTTGTAGTTATAAACAAGCGTGATCCTCGCATCCAGCGGCATGGATTCGTAGCGCTGGTAAAAATGACTGGCCGCCACGCGGGCAGCGCGGACCGATGCGACCGCAGAGCTTATTTTAGAGTCGCGGATGGACTCAATGACCGCAGGCGCGATGACGGCCGCCAGAATTGCGATAATGGCCAGCACGCCGATCATTTCGATCAGCGTAAATGCGGCAGCGCGGCGGGTGCAAACTGCGGGGAAGACTGGCATCCGGAGGGGGCGGGGTTTAGAAAGCGCTCGGGCTGAGCATATTGACCAGGGGCAAAAAGACGGCCGCGGCAACCAAGCCTGCGAGCACGACGGTAAAAACGATCAGCCCCGGCTCCAGCACGGCGAAAAAGGCCTTGATCTTACGGGGCAGCAGATCGTCGTAGTAATCGACCACCGCCTGGAGGGAGCTATCGAGGGAGCCGCTACGTTCCCCCACGCCCACCATGGTCCGAACAAGGGGGGGGAAGATCGAGTCTTTGGCCATCGAGCTGCTCATGGTCGAACCATTGGAGACGGCGCGCTCAATCCGGATGATGCTGCGCTCAATGACCCGGTTGCCCACCACCTCGCGCGACATAGCGAGGGAGTCGGTGATCACGATGCCCGCCTTTTGCATGAGGATCAGGCTGCGCAAAAAGCGCGCCACCGCGAGGGTTAGAATAACATTTCCCAAAAAGGGGATACGAATCAGAAAGTGATCCCGGGCCAGCGCGGCTTGCTTGGACACCTTAAAGAGCACACGCAAAGCGGGCGGCGCCAGAAACAGGGTGGCGAGGATACCGATCCAGTATTTCACGACAAAATCACTCGCCGAGATCATGACCTGCGTGATCCAGGGGAGGGGGATATCCAGCTCAAAAAGCAGCTCCGTGACCGTGGGAAAGACAAAGCGCAGGGCGATGAATATAAAAATGAAGAGTGCCCCAAGGACGAAGGCGGGATAAAACATGGCCTGCTTAAAGGTCTTCCAGTTTTGATCCATCCATTCGAGATAATCTCTCAGCTCGATAAAATTCTGATCCAGCGAGCCGGAGCGTTCGGCCACCTTTACAATGTTTCGCACATAGCCTGGAAATATACTGGGGAAGGCTTCAAAACCCTGGCTCAAGGGCGTGCCCTGTTCAACCATCTCAGCAAGCCGCTGGCGGACCGCTCCCTCAGCTTTGGAGCTATCCTCGCCCGCCCGAGGGCGCAGCGCCTCAACGATGGGGACGCCGGCCCGCAATTGGATGCCGATCTGAAAAATGAGATTGGCGAGGTCTGCTGTCTTCATCTTGAGCCGCGAGTGGCGGCTGGCGGCCTTTTTGTCGCGGAGTTCCGCATTGACCAGCTCAAGGCCATCCCGCGCCAGCGCATCGGAGAGCCGGCCCATGTTTTCGGCTTCGCGATTGCCCTGATGAATCTGACCTCCAGGGGTCACCGCGGTGTATCGAAAGTCAGGCATCGCGTATGGCCGCCCCCGCGGATTCAAGATCGCCAGCCGTCAATTGAATGACACGGCCAACCTCCTCAATGCTGGTGAGTCCGGCACGTGCCTTAGCCAGGCCATCCTGCCGCATAAAGTCGACCCCCTGGGCTTGCACGTATTGCTTCAATTTCAACGTCGGCACCTGGTCGTCGATCCGTTGCTGCAAGCCGCCATCCATGCGAATGATCTCCGCGAGGCTGATCCGCCCGTTATAGCCTTTTTGTCCACAGGCCTGACAACCGACCGGACGGCACACCTCGACCGCCGCGTCCACCTGCCGCCCGCCGAGGGCCCGCCATTCCTCGGGGCTCAGGCTGGTGGCCTCTTTGCAAACCGGGCAGAGCCGGCGAGCCAATCGCTGAGCACTCAAACCCAGCAAACTACTGGAGAGCAAATAAGGTGGTATCCCCAGATCGGTGAGACGGGGGACCGCACTGATGGCATCATTGGTGTGCAGGGTCGAGAAAACCAAGTGCCCGGTGAGTGCCGCGCGGATCATCAGCTCCGCCGTCACCTGGTCGCGCGTCTCGCCGACCAGAATGACATCCGGGTCTTGGCGCAGGAGAGTGCGCAGCCCGCTGGCAAAGCTCAGGCCGATCTCCTCCTTAATCTGCGTCTGCCGGATGAGTGGCAGGCGGTATTCGATTGGATCTTCGAGGGTGAAAACGCTGCGCTCTTCGGCATCAATCATCGAGAGCAGGGTGTACAGCGTTGTTGTCTTGCCACTACCGGTGGGTCCGGTGATGAGGAAAACCCCGTGCGGCTGGTCCAGAATATCGCTGAATTGCGTTTGTTGCTCGGGAGAGAAGCCCAGTGTGGACAGCTCAAGTTTGAGGCGCGACTGGTCGAGCAAGCGCATAACCACGCTCTCGCCGTTACTCGAAGGCAGGCTGGAGACGCGGACGTCGATCTCCTCACTGCCGATAGTAAACCGGATGCGACCATCCTGGGGCAGGCGGTCTTCCGCCGTATCCATGCCCGCCAAAATCTTGAAACGGGCGGTCAGCGCACTGCGGATCGCACTGGGGAGTAACAAGCCCTCCTCCAAGACCCCGTCGACGCGCAAGCGAATCCGGAAAAAGCGCTCTTCCGGATGCAGATGGACGTCGCTGGCCTCACGCGTGGCGGCGTGCATTAGAATCTGCTCAGCGAGGCGGATCATGGGCGGATCGTCTTGGCTCTGCTCATTGAGGGCCTCGGCATCCATGCGCAGGAAGGCCCCTACCGCTTGGTAGAGCTCGTCACTCACCGTGTAGTTTCGATTAATGGCCAGGCGAATGTCCGTCTCCGATGCGGGCAGGACCTCGATCGGCTGTTTCGCCGCCGTCTCGAGACGCTTGATCGTCGGCAAATCAAAGGGGTTGGCGCAGGCGATCCACAAACGGCCCTCGCGCTCGGCCACCGGTATGGCCACTAATTTCTCACAAAGCTCGGCCGATAGTTTGGCCCGCAGGGCCGCATCCAAACTGAGGCGGCGCAGACTGAGGACCTGTCCCTCGGCCTGTCCCTCCTGAATAAACTCCGAGGCAGTGCGTAACTGCCCCCGAACCGAGCGGAAGCGCGAAAGCTCCTCGCTGGTCACCAAGCCCAGTTTCTGGACGATTTCACTGAAGCTCAAGCCGAGGCGGCTCGCTTCCCGCTGGGCCAGGTGCGCCTGTGACGCCGTCAGTATCCGTTCAGAAACAAGCCAGGCCTCCATGTTGGTGGAGGCCTGACCGTTAAGGGCGTCTTTTGGACCCTGTGTTTCCAAAATGATTGGCTTCAGTCGAATCGCTTACCAGACGTTACTGGGCCTTACTGGTGGGAAACGTAAATGTAGGCGTCATATTCATTAGCACCACCATTTGCAGCGTCTTGGAAAAAAGCATTCGCTCCTTCCAGGCCACCCAGTGCGGGATTGACTCCAGTCGTCAGAGATGCGTCGATAAAATTCTGATCAGAAACTGCGGTAGAGTCAAAGGGACCATTTATTTTTGCAGCAAGTGATGCGGCTTCCTGAACCGTCAGATTAGGCATGTAGTAATAGACGATACGGGTAGCGGCACCCGAAGATTTAAAGCGGAAAGCAGTGCCGTCATAGACAGCCCCCCCGATAGCCAGCGTCTCGCCCACCGGCGAGCAACCAATTGCGTGCCCCTGACTGCCGGCCGGAGGATTACCAATTGGGGTTTTTTCCTGCTCGAGCAATTGGGATTGATACACAAGCACGTCGCCAAAGGAAAGTACCTCCCCCGGGTCTGGAGAGTAAGCAGTGACACCGGATGGGTCTACCTTGTAATTGATAACTCCATCAGTAGCGATTTGCGTATCTGTGGGGAAGTTATCGTAGCGCTGATAATAGTTGATTGCCGCGGTCTTCGCCGAGTTGACCGAGGCAATCGCCGAGGTCACCTTCGCATCACGGATCGATTCGATCACACGGGGGGCGACGACTGCCGCGAGAATACCGATAATAGCTAAAACGCCAATCATCTCGATCAACGTGAATCCACTGTTTTTATTTGTTGCCTGTTTCATAGTCATTAGGGGGGTTGGGCAATTGCACACCAGAAAGGTGACCTTGCTTGTGAGAAAACGAGATCAAATGTTCACAAGATTGCCCGTTTGTAAAACAAAAAATGACAAAGCCCGGCAATTAAAACAATCGATGCCGGTGAAATTTTAAGGAATTTTAAGGACACCCACTTTCCGGTGGCCCAATTCGGAAGTCAGGAAAGGAGGGTGCGTGCCGTAGTCCGGCGTAGCCCATAGGGCGAAGACGGGGCCCCACGCACCGGTGCATCATGCTGTGAAGCGGGTGGGGACACCCGCTCTCCGTGGAGCTCTACCAGAAAAAAACCGGCGGGCTAATGGACGTGTCGCCTCCTGACTTCTGAGTGAACCTCATCCATCCACTAAAACCTCTGCGCCACTGCGCCTCTGCGCGAGACTGAATTCTTCAAATGTCGAGTTCCCAGCCATTTTTAATGCCTAAAATGAAGGCATTTATTCCTGTTGGAAAAAATCTGTCTTCTGACTCAGCTTTTCAGCTTGAATCCAGGGCGCGTGTTTTCCACACGGGACGGTTGCACTTGTGGGGTAATTTTGCTTGAGTGAGGGCATGAAATTTTTGGTGTTGGCGGCCATTTTATTGCTCTCTCTGCTTTGCTGGGTTTTATTCGGTTTGCGGGGCGCAGCACCCATGCGGATTTCTGTTGGCGGCGAAGCGAAAGAACCGTTAGCGGATGCGTCCACGTTTTGGGCTGCGCCTGCATCCGGGGGAGGCGTTGTGGCTCCCTTGAGTAGAGAGCTTCCGGCTGATGGCGATGAAACCGCCTTGTTGCTTGAAAACCAGAGAGTCTTGCGCGAAGCGATGCGCACGGATAGCGAGGGTCTCGAGCTGAAAGAACATCCGGACGGGCGTCGATCGGTTTTTCTGGAGGGGCGCTTCCTGCATATGTCAGTCGCCTTCCGGGATGAGGATGGCTCGTTCATAAAGCGTTGCTACAATGATTACGAAGCGGCGCTCAATCCCCGTTCGGCCGATGCTCGCCGATGATCCAGCGTTCTCCCTCGCCGGCCGCGGCAGGTTCCTGTTGGCAGGGTACCTCTTGGCAGGGCTCCTCGCGGCAGCGCTTCAATCCCTGCCGGGAGCGAGTTTTGAACTGGTTGTTCTGGATGATTCCGAGACGGGATTTAACAGTACGGAGCCACGCTCTCCGATCGGAGGCAATCCAGGCACCACGCTTGGGGAGCAGCGCCGCGCGGTCTTCGAGGAGGCGGCCCGCGTTTGGGGGCGGTATTTGCAAAGTGCGGTACCCATCCGGGTCGAAGCTGAGTTTACACTGCTTGGAGGTGAGCCGAATGGCGGATTCACCCTTGCCGGCGCAGCGCCTGTTAGCGTGGAGTCCAACTTTGAGGGAGCGCCAAAACAGGATGTGTGGTACCCCCTGGCACTTGCCAACAGCTTGGCTGGAGTGGATCTCGCGCCAGAGCAAAACGACATAACCATCCGCATCAACCGCTCACTCGATACCGATGCAACGCTTCCCAGCTGGTACTACGGCTTGGATGGCCGCGCCCCGGCGGACCAGGTCGATCTTCTTGATGTGTTACTGCATGAACTTGGCCACGGCCTGGGTTTTGTCACACTTACAGAGCTTGGGACCGGACGCTTCTTCGGCGCGGGTATTTTTTCCGGAGGTGAACCGGACGCTTATGCCTTGAATTTGTTCGACCAACAATTGAATGCCTTTTGGACGGAAATGAATTCACAAGAACGAAGCCGTTCTGCCCGCAATGATCCCTACCTGGTCTGGCGCGGGCCGTATACGCAGCAGGCGCTGCCCTCGATTCTAAATCCAAGTAGCGGGGGCCGAGCGCTTCGGGCCAAGTTGCCTGGGGGTGGCGAGCGGACCATTGGCTACATCCCCGCGGCTTTTGGGCCGCCGCTGCCGGCCGCCGGCATCATCGCGCCTCTTGCGCTGGCCGATGATGGTTCCGGTTTTCCCCGCGACGTCTGCCAGCCCATCCAAAACGCGGCCGAACTGGCGGGGAACATTGCCTACGTAGAACGAGGTGATTGCTTTTTCAGTGATAAAGTATTCGCCGCGCAGGATGCCGGTGCCCGTGCAGTGGTGATTGCCAACAACCTGCCTGATGCAGCCCTGGTTGAGATGAGCTTTAACAATGAATCAGAGCGCCCGGAGAGCGCTTTGACCGTACCGGCTATTTTCATAAGCAAGGAAGACGGGGATGCGCTGGTGGCGGCAAGCCCCGGAGTGGAACTTCGTTTGGGCGTTCCCGGAGACGCTCTCAGTGGAACAGAAGCCGGGCGCCTGCGTGCCCACGCACCGAGCGCTGTATCGGAGGGGTCATCCGTTTCGCACTGGAGCACGGCTGCCAGCCCGGATCTTCTGATGGAGCCTTTCATTAACGACAACCTGGATGATGCGCTCGACCTCACCTTGACCTTCATGAAAGACATCGGCTGGCGCGTTATTGACATCCCCTATCCGCATTTCAGCTATCAGCTCTGGCAAGAGGAAAACTTCCCTCCGGGCGCCGGGATGGCCGCGCAGGATGCCGATCCGGATGGAGATGGACTGACCAATCTGGAGGAATATTTCTTCGGTGGCTCGCCCCTCGTGCCGGATGCCGATCGCCTGCCGCGCTTCACCGTAGATCCAGAGACGCGCACAGTGCAATTTTTAAGAAGTCAACTGCCCGCCGACCTTGCTCTCAGTTATGAAATCAGCACGGATCTTAGCCAGTGGCAAACAGCTGAGTTGGGCCGTGACCTTGAGCTTGTTGACGTGTCACCGCTGGGCGGGGGCTCTGAAGCCGTGCGCGTGCGTTTTATGGGTACCGCAGCCAAAGCCTTCCTCAGACTAAGGATCGCCGTCAAAGATTAAAATCGCCTCCTTAAAAATCCGCTATGCACTTCGGCGGCATCCAAGCAAGGCGAGTCCCGCCAATCATTAAAAACCCGGGAGGAATCGGTGACGTTTATCGTGGTAATAATAAATGCCTGTGACACGGAGGAAGTCACTGAGACAAAGGCAGCGAGAGCGCCGCAATACAAACTTGCCTTCATATTATGGTAGAATATGGGATGAAGTGCCTAACAGAAGATTGCCGGAAGTCGTAAGATTGCCAGAGGTCGTAAGATTGCCGGAGGTCAACCCGGGTGCAGCCACGCTACCAGTTCCTAGCCACGCTCCACTAAAACCCGTGCCACCATTCTGCCCGGCAATCACCCCCGGACTGTAATCGAAGCTCTCGTACAGTATTGTCGAGGCAGCAGCGGATGTCAGTAGCATCCCAAACCCGAGTCCCGCCAGGAGGGCACGCCCTGAGCTAAGTCCGGCAGAAAAGGTCAAATTGGGCAACTGCGGGAGGAAACGAGAGGCGGCTTTTAATGGCGAGGTCATGTGCTAATCGGCGATGCTCATAGGAAAGCTTGCGGAAACTCGTAGATGGGTAAATTGGATGCTGTCAAGACGCTTATGGTTTTTTAGACGGAATAACGCGAATGTTCTAACCACGCTTTTCAGGATATAGCAAAGAAGAAGCGTGAGCGGCCGCTGAGGTCCTCGAGGCTTTCGCCGCTCAGGCCATTGTCTTGAGCCAGTTGCTTAAGGGCGGCATGCTGAGCAATGCCCGTTTCCAAAGCGAGCAGGCCGCCTTCGGCCAGGTAATCCTTGGCTGCTCCAAGGATGCGGTGCAAATCGTCGAGGCCGTCGCGACCGGAGACGAGAGCCTCTGCGGGTTCGTGGCCGACGACTTCCGGTGCGGCCGTCTGCATCTCCGCCTCGGTCAGATAGGGCGGGTTGGCCACGATGAGGTCGAACTGGCTGCCTTCGGGCAGCGGCGCGAACCAGTCGCCTTGGAGGACGGTCAAGCGCTCAGCCAAGCCGAGTGCCTCGGCGTTTTCGGCGGCGAGGGCGAGGGCTTCGCCGCTTTGGTCGATCGCCGTTACATCCGCATCGGGGAACTTGCTGGCCAAAGCCAGCGCGAGCGCCCCACTCCCCGTGCCCAGGTCCAGGATGCGCGGGGGTGGCGCGGCAAGTCGCTCGACGATGTGGTCGACCAGCTCCTCGGTTTCGTGGCGTGGGATAAGGGCGCGTGGGTCGACTTTCAGCGTCAGACCGTAAAATTCCGTCGTGCCGATAATGTATTGCAGCGGCTCGCGGCTGGCCCGGCGCTTAACCAGCGGGCGAAGCGCCTCGAGCTGGGCCTCGGTCAGCGGGCGGTCCATGTCGAGGTAGAGGTCGAGCCGCTTGAGCCCGAGCGAGTGCGCGATGAGGATGTCCGTATCGAGCTTCTCGTTTGGGACCCCCTTCTGGCTGAAGAAGGTCTCGGTGCGTGCTTTGATTTCTCGGACGGTCAGCATTTTATTCGTTCTCGTATTCCCATGGGTTGACGAGGTCGATACCAAGACCTGCAAAGTCGGAGATGTTTCGAGTAACCACAATCTTTCACTTCCATCAGCGATATGACACTGATCCATTGTTCCCAACTGGGTTGATTGGACTGCCAGCGTTTCACATTCGGATGTGCTCGGCTTTTTTTCCGCAGTTCGGAAACCACATTTGTATCGAGCAGGTAGGCCATTAAGGAAACTCAATGGGCTGCTCCAAATCCGCTTTGCGGTCTGGCAGAAATTCCTCGAAACCCCGCTCATCTTCCGCACCAAGCATCTCGAGCATGGTGCGCGGGGTTTCCATCCCGGCACTCACTTCTTTTTCGACGACACGAGCGACCCATTTGGAGAGCGACATGTTTGCATCCACCGCCTTGTGCCGGGCTTTGCGGCAGAGCGCGTCGTCTATTTTGATGGTCACATTCATGCTGCACAATTGCACGGTTACACGGGATTTGTCAACCCTTCTGCTTCTTCAGCAGGTTCTCGATGCGGGCTTCGTAGTCGTGGTTTTGGAGTGCGTCAATGACGTCGCTTAGGTCGCCATCGATGATGGGAGGGAGGGAGAGGCTGAGGCCGATGCGGTGGTCGGTCAGGCGGCCCTGGGGGTAGTTGTAGGTGCGGATGCGCTCGGAGCGGTCGCCGGAGCCGATCTGGCCCTTGCGCTCGGCGGCGTATTTGGCGTGTTCCTCGTCCTCCTTCGCTTTGAGCAGGCGGGAGCGCATGACGGTGAGGGCGCGGGCGCGGTTTTTGATCTGCGAGCGCTCGTCCGCGCAGTAGACGGTGACGCCGGTTGGCTTGTGCACCATCATGACGGCGGAGTCGGTCGTATTGACGTGTTGCCCCCCAGCCCCGCTGGCGCGCATGGTGGAGATTTCAAGGTCGTTGGGATTGATCTCGATATCGACCTCCTCGGCCTCGGGGAGCACGGCCACGGTGGCGGTGGAGGTGTGGATACGGCCCTGGGTCTCGGTGGCGGGGACGCGCTGGACGCGGTGCACGCCGCTCTCGAACTTGAGGTATTTGTAGGCGTCCTCCCCCGTCATGTTGAAAATGATTTCCTTAAACCCGCCCACATCGGCCGGGCTGGAGCTGAGCACCTCGACGCGCCAGCCGCGCGTTTCCGCGTAGCGGCTATACATGCGGAAGAGGTCCCCGGCGAAGATGTTGGCTTCGTCGCCACCCGCGCCGCCGCGGATTTCCATGACGGAGTTACGGCTGTCGGTGGCGTCGGGCGGGATCATGAAGCGGAGCACATCCCGGGAGAGCTTGTCGCGCCCGGCAGTGAGTGACTCCAGTTCCTCGGCGGCCATCTCGCGGAGCTCGGCTTCGACGGAATCGTCCTCGACCATCGCTTCGTTCTCCTTGATTTGCTGCACGGCGGCGTGGTAGGCCTCGAATTTTTCCACGAGGGAGCTGAGGCGCTGCTGCTCGCGCGCGACCTCAGCCGCCCGGCGCTGGTCCGAGTAGAAGTCAGGCTCGGCCATCTGGCCATCAAGCTCGGCCAGCTTGGCGCGGAAGGGAGCGATGTCGGGTATCTTGTGCATAATGGGAATTTCTCAAACACGCTTCTCGCGAGCCGGGCGATAGGGAAACGACGTTCTCGGCTTTAGTGAAGCATGGAATCGTCAACATTGAGCGCGAGAGCGGTCGTTTTTCGAGATTTTAAAAGCGAAAGGGCCTAAATTCTTGGAAAGCGGGGTTCAGGCTTTGGTCGGGAGCCAATGAGCTTTGAGGGTAAACCGAGGTATCGTCAGCGTCCCATGGGGCAGGGTTTAACTTGTAAATTGCGTTGCAGTCGCCCGGTGAGGCAGCAAGGGTTTGTCGGAGTTGCGCTATGACGAAAAAGAATCTCCACCGCCAAAACATCGTCGCCTGTATCTGGGATTTCGACAAGACGCTCATTCCCGGCTACATGCAAGCGCCCATCTTCCGGGCCTTCGACATCGACGAGGAGCGGTTTTGGAAAGAGGTCAATGCGCTGCCGGAAATCTATGCGAAGCGAGGGACGCGGGTCTCCTACGACACGATTTACCTAAACCACTTGCTGAGTTTCGTGAAAAACGGCTGTCTGAAGGGGCTGACCAATAAGCGGCTCCGCGAGCTGGGGCAGGAATTGGAGTTCTACCCCGGTTTGCCGGACTTGTTTACCCGCTTGCAGGCAGTCGCCGAATCGCGGCCGGAATACAAGAAGCACACTATCAAGCTGGAGCACTACATCATCAGCACGGGTCTGGCCGAGATGATCAAGGGCAGCGCCATTGCGCCGTATGTGGAGGGCATTTTCGGCTGCGAATTCATCGAAGCACCCCTCCCGCCCAACTACTCCAATCAAGATGAGCTGCCCCTGCACCTGGAGTTTGAGCTCAGCCAAATCGGGACGATCGTGGATAATACGATCAAGACGCGCTACATTTTTGAGATCAACAAAGGGAGCAATAAAAACCCGCAGATCGACGTGAATGCATCGATGGACCGGGTGGATCGGCGCATTCCGATCGATCGGATGATTTACACTGCGGACGGCCCCAGTGATGTGCCGGTTTTTTCCGTGGTCAAGGGCAACGGGGGAAAGGCCTACGCCGTCTTCAATCCCGACAGCGAGGGTGAGTTTGCGCAGAACGACGCCCTCCTCCACGCCGGGCGGATTCACGCGTATGGGCCGGCGGACTACACTGAAAAGAGCACCACCTCCAAGTGGCTGCGCATGCATGTGCGCAGAATCTGCGACCGCATCGTGGCCGAGTGTGAGGCCAGCCTGAGTGAGAAAGTCAGTCGGGCGCCCCGGCATTTGCACGATGACGATGCGGAGGCTTCCGAATCGGCACCGTCGGCACCGCAGAAGGAACTTTTCTAGAGGAATATCCAGGCAAGCAGCAGTTTCGCCTTGCTTGCATAGGCCATCTGCATAGGTTTTTTACATGGTCTCCACAAAATTGTTTAAAAACGGCGGTAATCAGGCAGTCAGGATTCCCAAGCGCTGGTCCTTTGACTGTGACGCGGTTACCATGACACGCCAAGGTGACACGTTGGTTATCCGCCCAAAAAAGGATGACTGGAGCGAACTGGAAGACTTGGCCTCTGAGTTCGGTACGGACTTCATGCTCCAGGAAACCGAGCCGCTCGAAGCCGACGATCCGGTCAAGTTTGAATGACGTATCTGCTCGATACGAATGCCTGCATCGACTTTATTCGTGATATCGGCGGCACCCGCAAGCGAATGAAGGCGAAACCGTTTGGTGAATTCTGTATTTCTTCAATCGTGGTCGCTGAGTTAATGCATGGAGCGAAGCAATCACCCAGGCCTGATCGGCACATTCCGGCTACGCGGAATTTCTGTAAAAAGTTTACGGTTGCCAGTTTCGATGAAGCAGCGGCCGAGGCGTTTGGTGACGTCCGTCTTCAATTGGAGCGCGATGGCTTGCCCATGGGTGCGTATGATATGCTGATCGCCGCCCATGCAAAGAGTCTTGGGCTCGTTTGCGTGACCAACGACGGGAGCTTCCGCCGAGTCCATGGCCTTCAAGTCGAGGATTGGCGGTAGCCAAAGCTCTGGCATAAGCGACGTTTGGGTGAACGGGCCGTGCCCTGCAGTGATGGAAAGCGCGGCACTCGGAGGTTCAACTCAGCGGGGGATATTTTGAGAGCTTGCGCTGCAGCGTGCGCCGCTCGATCCCCAGTCGGCGGGCCGCCTCGCTCACGTTGCCCCCGGCATCGGCGAGGACGCGTTGCAGGTGCTCCCACTCGACCCGCTGGAGGCTGGGGACGTCTCCGGGTTCCTCAGCGCTTTCGCCGGTGGGCGGACCGGGCACCAAACCGAGGGCTTGCTCGATTTGCCCGGCATCCACCGGCTTCGTCAAATAATCCACCGCGCCGAGCCGCAGTGCTTCTTTCGCGGTGGTGATGCTTCCATAGCCCGTCACCACGACCACCGGGAGATCGGGCCACACTTCGCGAATTCCCTCAACCACGCGCAGGCCGCTCTCGTCCTCGAGTCTCAAATCAACCACAGCCCCGGCGAACTCGTCCGACTGCAGGGCGCTCTGAGCGGCAGCCCCGTTGCCGACGACGAGGGCCTGATAGCCCTTTTGCTGGAAGGATTGCGCCAGCCGCGGGCCGTAGGTCGGATCGTCTTCGACGATAAGGAGCCGCTTCATTCGCCCACCGTCTTTCCATCATCCCGGGGCAGGCGGATCGCGATGCGGCTCCCCTGCCCCACCTCTGATTGGATGCGGAGACGGCCCCCGTGGCGCTCGCAAAAGAGGCGCACCAGATAAAGGCCAAGACCGATCCCCTGCCCCGAATCTTTTGTTGTGAAAAATGGTTCGCTGGCTCGTGTCAGGGTCGCCGCGTCCATCCCGCTGCCGCGATCCTCGATTTCAATGGCCACCGCGGTGCCCTCGCTGCGCCAGTGGAGCTCGATCACTTTGGGGGGCGCCGACGCTTCCAGGGCGTTACGGATCAAGATTGAAACCATAATGACGAGCTCCCGCACGGGGGCCCGCACCGAGCCCACGGCCTCGGCGGGGGTGGCTGTCTCCAAGCGGGCCGATTCATCACTGGTGAGGTAGAGGGAGAGGCGGTTAAAAAAGACCTCCGGTGCGATGCGCTCGCTGGTATCCGCTTGGGGCGCGGTTTCCAGCTGCCCGATCAGGTCGAGCGCCCGGCGGCAGCGCTGGATGGAATCGTCGATCAAGCGCGCGTCTGCCCGCAGTTGCTCGCCGCATCCACTCTTGCCCGCGATTGCCTCCAGATCGCTGCCGATCACAGCGATGGTGCCGAGGGGCGTGGCCAGCTCGTGCGCTACGGTTGCTGCCATCGCGCTCATTTCCACGAGCGTGCGCTGCTCCTGCATCTGACCGCGGATGGCCTCGAGCTCATGGTGTTTGGTGCGCAGCGCCCGATTGAGTGAGCTGATAAAGTAGACCACCCCGGCCCCGGCCATGCCCAGCCCGAAGACCATGCCCTTGAGGTGAAAGTCCATGTCCGAGCAGAGCTGCCGCCCGTCCATGGCAAACAGCATGTGTGGCGATTCAAATAAAACGGCAAACGCGCCCACCGCGAGGGCCACCACGCACCAGGCATAGACCGCGGGCAGAAGGATCACGGCCATGGCGACGTAGAGCAGGAAGAGCATGGTCAGCGGGTTGTGCGCCCCACCAGTGAAGTAGAGCACTGTGGTGAGAAACAGCAGATCGAGCATCAACCAGGCCGCGATGAAGCCGCGACAGTGCCTGCGAATGAGCGGCCGCTCGGGGCGCGCCAATCCATTGCTAACAAGGAGCCAGGCCAAGGCCCCCGCCAGCACCCACCAGGGCAGGCGCACTTGCAACAATCCCACGACCGCCAGTGCCCCCGCGACAAGCGCTCCCGCGGCCCACCAGCGTAGCCGCCAAAGCCAAAGATAGCCGGCCTCCTGATCCGATTGCTCTGTCCAATTTTCTACCCGCATACGTTTTTGACAATCCTAGTCTCTGTTCAAAGAACGACGCCCTGACCAGACTTTATCCCGCTGCCCCTGCGTCAATTTGCCGCATTCCCCGCTGCCCCGGACTTTGCTAAACTGCCCCACTTATGAAAACCCCGGCAAACGCCCTCCAACTCCTCTTGCTCTCTATTGCTTCGACCGCCCCGCTCTTTGGCGACTCGGAGGCCATGCCGGTCTACGACTTGGAGGCCTTCGTGGTCGTCGCGCCCAACATTGCTTTACCGGAAAGCGCTGTTGCCCGCGAGCAGATCCGCTCGGCTAAGCCGGTGGACCTGGCCGCGATCCTCTCCTCGCAACTCCCCGCCGCGGCTCTGACCCGCAAGGGCCCCCTGGCCGGCGACATCGTCCTGCGTGGCTTTACCCGCGATAATGTCAACATCACGGTGGACGGCAACAAAACCTTCTGCGCCTGCCCCAACCGTATGGATCCGCCGGCCTTTCACGTGAGCTCCCAGCAAATCGAGGGCATTCGGGTCCGCACGGGCCCCTTCAGTGTGGACCAAGGCAGCAGCGTGGGCGGCACCATCGCGGTGCAAACCACCACCCCGGGCGACGCGCCCTTTGCCCGTCTCTACGGATATGCCGGCAGCTTCGATTACCGCGCGGGCGGCTTTACGGCGGGCACGTCCATTGGGGAGGGGACCCATTTGCTCGGTGGGCTTTATTATCAGGAAGGCGGGGTCTACGAGGATGGGTCCGGGCGCCGCTTCACCGAACTACCCGGCACAAACTACCAGGCGGGCTATCTTGATGCGACCGCGTTTGAAGTCGTCACAGCCGAAAGCAAGCTCCGCTTCGACCTGGCTGAGAAGACGACGCTCACGGTGAACTATGCCTATCAGGACGCCAGCGATGTGCTCTACCCCGGTCTCATGATGGATGCGCCGGCCGATACGATGAACCGCGTCGGCATCGCCCTGCACCGCTCGATCAACCACGGCCTGGCCGACGACTTTGAGGCCAGCCTCGCCTTCAGCCACGTCGACCACGACATGCGGGACGGCTTCCGCACCAGCCTCAACAATATGGGCGGTGCCTTCGCTGCCCGGGGCTACTTTATGCGCACGGAGGCCAGCAGCACTTTTATCGGAGCGCGCGCCGAGTTCAGTAAAGCGCTCGATTCAGGGGGCTTGCTTCGCTATGGGGTGGACCTGAGTCAGCGCTACTGGGATGCGGACAATGTGATCGGGATGCAGCGTAACGACATGCTCCCCGATACCCTCACCGAAAAAATCGGCTTTTGGGGCGTCTTTGAGCGTCGGCAGGGCCCGTGGGCCATGGAAACGGGCCTCCGCCTCGACCTGGCCCAGAGCGAGGCCCGCGAGTCTATCGCCTTTCTGCAAGGCGTGCGCGGGACCTCCCGGAATGAGCGGGAGAACGTGCTTCCCAGCCTCTATGCCCTGGTCAGTCGGGACCTGAGCGCCGACCTGGAAGCCTACCTCGGCGCGGGCTTCGCCTCCCGCCTGCCGGACCCGCAGGAACGCTACATGAACCTCAACCGCCCCATGGCCAACCCGGACTGGGTGGGCAATCCCGACCTCGACCCCGTGCACACGCTGGAGCTGCAAAGCGGCCTCAAGTGGCAAAAGGATGCCTTCGACGCAGAACTAAGCGCCTTCCACGCATGGCTGGAGGATTTCATCTATCTGGCGGAGCTGGGGGTGGGGCCGGGCGGCACCACCTCTTATGAAGCTATCAATGCCCGTCTCTACGGGCTTTCCGCCAAAGCCGGATGGGAGGCCAGCGAGACCCTTCGCCTCGAAGCCGGATTCGCCTGGCAGCGGGGCCGCAAAACAAGCCGCCCGATCAACGCTACCAATGATGTGCTCGGCGAAGTTCCACCCCTTCGGGTCCGGCTGGCCGCGATCGTCACGCAAGGCAATTTCACCGCACGCGCGGAGGCCCAGTTTCAGGATACACTCGACCGAATTGATGCCGACCTCGGCGAGCGGGAAGTCAGTGGCTGGGGCGTGCTCAATCTTGCGGCCAGTTATCAATTCAGCGAGGCATTCAGCCTGAGCGCCGGTGTCGACAACCTCTTTGACAAGACCTACGCCGTCTCCAACGCCTTCGTCCGCGACCCCTTCCGCGCCGGCGTCGCGGTTAATGAGCCCGGCCGTTTCGTATTTATTCGCGCAGGGCTTGATTTTTAGGGAGCTGCGGTTAATAACAGACGTTATTCGATATGAGATACCCGTGGCTACTTTTTACTTCCTTTACGGCTGTCTCGCTCTTGCCCGCGGCAATCAACATCACTGGTTTCGATACGCTCACGAATGATCGCTTTGCCGATGACGCAAACTTCGTCGCGGATGGCTTCGATCTATCGGGGGTTGCCTACAATGGCACCGGTCCGGGCAGCTCCGGCTGGCTTACGATGATCAGCCCCAATGTCTACATTACGGCGGAACATGCCAAACCCAGTATCGGCTCCAGCGCTACCTTTTACGCGAGTAACGACCCGAACGGAGCCAGTCTGACGCGGCAAGTCACCAGCAACCGGCTCCAAATAGGGACGACCGACATCTTTGTCGGCACGCTCAGCGCCCCACTCACCGGGTCCTACGCCTCCTACTCATTTGCAAGCGAAGTCATCTCCAACAATAACACCGCCACCACCGGCCCGCCTCAAAATCAAGCGAATGCGCAAAGCTTCATCAACTCGCCCTACGCGGGTCTTAATGCCTACCTATTCGGCCGCTCACCCACCGCCTGGTCAACCAGTCAGGACATCGCGGTTGGGCGTAACGTTCTCGACCGATTTCAGGCGGGGGTCACTGTAACTGGAGCCAATCAAGGCGACTTTATCGGAGGAACTATTGGAGGAACCAACGCAGTGCCCTTTGAAGCCCAACTCGCCGTGGGCGATTCGGGAGGTCCCCTCATGGTCGATGACGGAAACGGCGGCCTGACGATTGTAGGCCTCAACTGGTTCATCTCAACAGCTTCAAATCCCCAATTTTTCGGGACCAGCTACGTTGGGAACTATGCAAATGATATCCAAGCATTCATCGATGCAAACCCCGTGCCCGAGCCCAGCCAAGCCGCCCTCCTGTTTGGCCTCCTCGGCCTCGCGGCCACCCTAACTCGCCGGTCACGCTAAACCCGGCCTTCCATTCACCTAGGAAAAATGAGGGGGTGAGCGTATCTTTCGATTTAAATTCATCATGCGTGGGATAACCCGCTTGAAGCCAAAGTGAAAAAATTTCAGGCTTGCAAATTATAGGCGATAGGTGTATTTTGACACAGTGAGTATTGTAACAATACGCCTATTGGCCGCAGCTATGATGTTTGCCTGGTGCCTGGTGGCGCAGGCCGGCATCGTCACCCATGGTGGCACGACGATCACGATGGACTTCGTCGAAATCGGAAATACGGGCAACTCTAACGACGACACGGGCTACGGCGCCGTAGACTACGTCTACAGCATCGGCAAGTACGAGGTGAGCCAAAACCAGTGGGACACTGTCCAAGCCCACGATTCCGGCATCGGGAGCGCAGGGGTGTGGTCCGGTAACCAGCCGGCTTCGACCGCTCAGGCTTTCGAAGCCTGGAACAATGCCGCCAGATTCGCCAACTGGCTGACGACGGGCGATGCCAATCTGGGTTATTACAGCGATGGCACTTCCTATGACTCAAGTCCCTCTCACGGCCTGAGTCACAAACAGTACGCCGACGCCAACGGCACCGCGTATTTTGTTCCCACCGAGAATGAGTGGTACAAGGCGGCCTATCACCAGAACGATGGCGATACGGGCAACTACTTCAACTGGTCGACCGGCTCGGATACCAAGCCGACCGACGTCATCTCGGGCACCATTGTCGGCACCGCCGTCTTTAACGGTAGTAACGTTACCCCGACTGTGCCCGCCGACGTTGATCAATCCGGCGGCCTGAGCCCCTACGGCACAATGGGCCAGGGAGGGAACGTGTTTGAGTTCAACGAGGGAGATTGGGAAATTGGCGACGCTGGCTCTGTTAATCGCGGCCGGCGGGGCGGTTTTTGGGGTGAATCCGGCTGGATGTCGGTGAATGATCGCGGCGCGATGAGCGGTACCCGTCCGACCGGCGCGTCAGCAGAGAACAACCGCCACGGGTTTCGCCTTACCAGGGTCATTCCCGAACCGTCGAGTTTTGCTTTGCTCATGGGTTGCCTCATGCTGTCGGTAGCCGGTGCAAAAAGGCGCCGAACCAGTTGACCGAGCGAGGGAGACGGGGTCAGTCCAAGATTTCATAACTATTTAATATTTTCCAAGAAGGACTCTTATCATCCGATTCTCGCCGATAGCAGCTGACAAGGGCCTGAACCGACCCCGCTCCCACCATGTTCAGCCGTGCGGCAATCCAGCGGTGCGGGGCCAGATAGCGCTCGCGCAACCACCGGGCAGTCGCGAGAACATCGCTTGATTCTTTGCTCCAATGCGACAGGATCCATTACCGTGAGTGTGGAGCATCCATTATTAAAACAGCTGTCGGACACCTTGTTTTGGGATACCGTCCGGTGTCGCTTGGATCCCGAAGAACACGCCGCGTTCATTATCGTTCGCACCATGGAGCGCGGATCCAAGGAAGAAGTTTTGCTCGTTTGGAATTTCTACGGAGACGCTTGCGTCCGCGAAAAACTTCTGGATGCGCCAGCCCTTTCGGCAGAGACGCTTTGCTTTTTTGCCAATCAATTTGATCTACCAGCCGAGGCGTTTCGCGCCTATAATCGAGCTGAAAACTGGGTGTCCTGATGCGACTACACAAAGAAGCCGTGTCTGATGAACTGCTTGGGCTACTCAGTCAGTTGATGCAGGCTGAGCCGTTGCAGGGATTCAATCTGGTTGGAGGCACGGCGCTCGCACTGTATTACGGGCACCGGGAATCCGTTGATATCGATCTTTTTACGCACAACCCCTTTGACGCGGTCGGGCTACGTGAGTATCTGGAAGAAACCTTTACGATCCAGCAGGCCTCAAGCCGTAAAAACACAGTGCTTGGCCGGGTGAATGGCATCAAAACAGATTTCATTGCCCATTGCTATCCATTGATTGGTGAAGTGGAAATAATCGATGGCATTCGCTTGCTCTCCGTCAAAGATATTGCGGCGATGAAGATCAACGCCATTGCCAACCGCGGGAGCAAGAAGGATTTTTGGGACTTTGCCCGGCTTCTGCAGGATTTTAGTCGGGAGGAGCTGCTCAGCTGCTTCACCCAAAAATATCCCAGCAGTAGTCGCTGGAGCGCGGAAAAGGCGCTCGGCTATTTCGACGATGCAGAGAATGATCCCGACCCTATTGACCTTACAGGCCAAAGCTGGGAATCGGTTAAAGCATGCATCCGGGCCTGCAATAAGCTCCCTTGAGTGGAATAGTTAAAAGGGTCATTCCGGAATGGAGTAGTTAAAAGGGGTCATTCCGTATGTTTCGACATAAATTCTTCATAGTCTGGGTTTGGTTGCCGTTCGAGTTCTTTGTGCAACCGCTTGACATAGACACCGACCAATTGGGGAGCACCGATGTTCAAACGCCGGGCAATCCATGTGCTCGGAGCACTGGTTCTTCGTTTCAAAACAGAGGCCACCCAAATTTTCCAAGACGCGGATTTCTTCTCACCGGCAATATCAACCTTGCTTTTGCCCAAAGCCTGAACAGCCCGCTCCAGCATATTCTCCCAAATCAGCTCGTTAGCCTCTTTCAGCTCTTTGCCTTCAAAGCGCAACTGCTCAAAGGAACCTTCCTGTAACAGGCCCTCACTTTGCAAAAGCCTTTGCTTGAACTCTTTCGAACCCAAGGCCCAGCCCCGACACATCTTGTCAAAGGCCATCTCCTTGCGAGCCGCTTCGTCCTCATTCAACCTTTTTTCCCTCCCTTCAGCGTTAAGAACCTTGTCATAGTCGACCACCAGAGTTCCCCCAAGCAAACCGTTTACGTCTCCCGCACCCAAACTTCCCGGCGATGGTGGCGTAACTAGACTCGAAGCGTCAGAATAAAAAGTCCTCGGCGAATTCACCGCTTTGTCTGACGTCACCTCCACTTTGAGTAGCGTATCTGCCTTAGACCGCCAAAAAAATGCCGCAGTAATGGGGTTTAGCGGGGGGCAAAATCCTGACGGGTGATACATTAGTTTCATCTTTTAACCGCGTTTCATGCTTCAAAGAGGATAAGATCTAAGCCGTCGACCCGCTTAAAATGGGGGTCGGAGGTCAACAGGGGTAAATCGTATTGCGCGGCGGTGGCCGCGATCCAGATGTCATTTGTGGGGATGCGCTGGCCTTGAGCTTAAAGCGCATCGATCATACGGCCGTATTCGTCGGCGGTCTGGTCGCCAGGGTAAAGGATTTCGACGATGCGTAAAACGCGCTCGATTTTTGCCGCTTCTTTGGTGCGTCCCTGCCGCTGGCTTTTGTGGACGCCGTGGCGCAGTTCGCCCAGAGCGGTTAAAGGAAGGAAACAGCGTTCTCCGGCCTTGATACGCTGCGAGATTTTCGCATGGCCGACCATATGCGCGATCACCGCGCTGGTGTCGAGCAGGACGGGTGCGGTCTCGGGATTAGTTGGCATCAACGCGGCGGCTTTCAGTCAAAGCTTCTTGGAAGACGGCGGCCTCAGCTTCACTCATGGAACCTGCGGTTTCATCAATGATGCGATTGCGCTCGGCCAAGTAGTCTTCACGCATTTTGTGGATGACTTCGGCGGCAGCGGCAAAACGGTCTTTCGGCAGATACCGGAGATCTTCGACGATGGTTTCAATAGTGCTCATAATTCAAAAAAGCTAAGTGCTGTTTGCCGTATTGGCAAATCATCCTTTGCGCCTTCTGCGCTTCTCCTGCCGCCAAGCGGCAGTCTGGCGGTTAAAAGGGATAAAGGCCGCTTCCTGACGACGGTTGCCCGGTGCGGTGCGGTTGTGGCTCTTCTGCAGGTCGTCGATCACGACGCGGGTGTAGTCCTGCGTCGTATCGATCGAGCTATGGCCTAAAAGCTCCTGCACGTGCCGGACGGATGCCCCGCCCCGCAACATTTCGGTCGCGCAACTGTGGCGCAGGCTGTGGACGGTGTAAATGTCCCCAAGATGCGCCGCGTCGCGGTGCTTCTGGAAGCGCCTGCGAAGTGTATTTGTGCTGATCAAAAACAAGCTGCCGTCGGGGTTGCGCTTCTTCTTGAGCAAAACCGGCCGGACTTGCTTCACGTATTCCTGGAGGAACTGCGCGGCCACTTTACCGACCGGCACTTGCCGATCTTTTCTTCCTTTGCCTAGCACGATGCGCACGACGCGGCCTTGTAAGTCGAGGTCATACGGGGTAAGGCGGCAGAGTTCGCCGCCTCTGAGACCGCTGGAATAAAGCAGCTCGAAGATGCATCGATCTCGGAAGCCCTCGGCAGTGGAGAGATTGGGCTGGTGCAAGAGCCGTGCGATTTGCTCGCGGTTCATGAGGTTGCGCGGCAGGTGCTTGGCCTTGTGCAAGGGCGGCAGTCCTAAAGTGATATCGCTCAAAACGCGCTCGGTTTCGTGCAGGTAGCGGAACCCGCCACGTCGCGGTAAGTCGCACGCTCAATCTTACGCGAACTGAAAATGCCGTTACTGTAGCAGTAAATCAGCAGCGCCAGCATCATGTGCGGCGCTTTTTGTGCCGAACCGCTACCGCGCTCGTTCAATTTGAAGGCGCTCAACCCGACACGGTCAACCGCTTCAATCACGAAATGAACCATGTCGTCCTCGGGCACCCAATCGCGCAGATCAGGAGGCAGCAACATCGGTGTGTCGCGGTCAATAGTTTCAATCTTAGCAGACATGCCTAATGTATGAAACGTTATTTTTAAAATGCAACATTTTTTAAGTCCGACAGGCTCTTAAGTTAGCGCCATTCCGGAATGACCCCTTTTTTCCCTCCTTTTTTCCTTGGGTTCGGTCTCCCTTTCGATGCGGTTTCGTCCCGCCTCACAATTGATAACTGTTCGCTGCAAATGGCGTGGTTGCTTAACCGTGCGGAGACGACCTAGATTTTCATAAGTAAACAAAGTAGGCTCTGCAACGGTGGACGTGGTGCGACTTCGCAAGAGTCCATTGACGTGGGTGTCCACCGCGTCGATTGCAATCAAGGTGCTACTAGGACTTCCAAAATCTTTTTTGTCTTAGTTTCGATTTTTACCTTAGCATGATAATTCCCAGACAAGACAAGGAATCCCTCTTTTTCTCGGACTGAATCAGTGGGCCATGTAACTATAGTGTGTTCATCTGATTCTGTTAATTCAGGTGTCACATCTTCGGGGATATTGATGTTTTTAACAGCATCCTTCGCGATAAATAGGTATTCAATTTCTGCAGAACGTGCATTCTTCATGACTTCAGATGTAGTTGTTTGCTCGTTTCTTGATCCAGAGCTCAGAGTTTCTTCCTTGTTTGGATTGGCTACTGGTGAGTCCTCTTTGGCGTTGCTGCGAACCGATTCACCTTCAACCAATTGTTGCTTATCTAAAGCCTGACTGTCGTCTAAGGAAGTATCACTATCTTTCTCTTGGCAGCCAGAGCAGGCAACCAGAATAATTAATGAATAGATGTAACTCTTCATGGTGTCGTCCTTCTATCGGGAGGAGTAATATTGTATACCTTTGCGGAAGAATCTATAGGATGGCCCGATGGAATAACGCTCACCTCATAGTCGTAGGCAAATCCCGGACTATCGATATTAGAATTTGTTGCTGCGCTCTGATCTGGGCCCGAGGGCCCAGAAAGTCGGCTTCCTATTCGATAAGTCATAGGCGTATGAGTGTGAAACCATCCGACAGAATAAACTACACCATCTTCTATTGGTGTTGGATTCGCGGGATTGTCTGCTGGGCGGAACGGCAGTGACCAACTGGCAGTAGTATCGTTGTCCACGACTGGACCTGTCGAATGGTGGGAGATTGCGTAAGTTCCATTACCGTCTGTATCCAAGGCTATCCAGTAACCCTCCTCACGCCTAGAAGTAGACGTTGTTGCGTTTTTGGTATCTGCCCAAGCTTGGTCCATTCGCGCTCGAACACCCGAACCAGAAAGGATTTCAGTAGGATTCGGGAACTTCACTTCAATTTCTTCTTCATTCGTTAGAACCTCCGTTCCGCTAAGATCGAGAGTAGCCCGAACTATAAATGTCCCCGCAACACGAGCCTTTCCAGTAAACTCAGTTTTTGGCCCATCTTGGATTTCATACCACGCTGTTTCGCCGTCTCGCTTGATTTCAAATTTCACTGAGTCCAATACTCCTGAAGGCAAATTATTCTTTCCCTCAATGCTTAGAGTGTTTTCTTCCAACAAGACCAATTGATCTTTCTCTACCTCCAACTCCAGCATAAGTAGCCTGACGATTACAGTTTCAGCATCATCCGCATCTAAGTTATTTTTCTTCGCCTTAGTCTCAAAGTCGACCTCCACCTTAACCTCATGATTGTTTGAACTGAAAGTAGCTTCCATCGGCTTCGGCCGGGTTTCTACCCATTCCCATTTTGGCGCTTCCTCAAAGCTCACATTTGGCGATATGTTTAGAGGTAGCTGATTGATTGGGGATACAACCAAAATGTCATCATGCCCGGGAATCGCTATCAAGTTCGCGTCTTGAACCGTGACTTTATTACCTTTCAGGCTCGTCACTGTGGTATCCGCCCCAGATACCCAGGCGAATGGGAGGATAGCTGCCAAACACAACGCAAAAACATTTCGCTTGGATCGAAAAATTTTCATAGCTTGGCGAGATCTCTGAGGATTGATCGCTCGGCTCGGCTAACTGTCTCATCTTCAAAACCGGTAACCGGTTCACCCATTTTAGCCAGCGACCCGCGCTCCGCGGCGCGCCGTATTAGCTGAGCTTGACAACGGAGCTCTAACTGCCAACCCAGTTTTGAGCGATCCCCCAAACATTTTTCGATCTGCATTGCGTAAGTGCTCGCTCTCTCCGGCTGGTTCTCCTGCGCTGAGCGCAGGGCGAACCAGTAGTATGCGTAGGCTGCATAAGGATGTTGTGGTGCCTCGTCCACAACCCGCTTAAACACGGTGAGCCCTTCCTGCATTCGATCCTGATAAATCAACAAGGATGCATACGAATTTCCCAAAATCGCGACGCCATCAGCCGTGGTTGCCGGGTCGTTGACATATTCGGTCGCAATCGACTCGGCCTCCGCCGGTAATTTACGCCAAGTGTAAGCGCGCATGACATAAGCAAGATATTCCCAATATTCCTCTTGGGGCGACCAGATCCAGGCGCGGCGCTGCGCATCCATCGTTTCCCAGACTCGAATAGTCCCATCGAAATCTCCCCAATCGTTTTGACGGCGGGCATATTTAAAGAGGAGGGTCGCTGCCAGGGAGGGCTCGGTCGCTGCTTCGATGGCCCGTGTGATTCCCTGCTCGCCCTTGGCTCGATAGGCTTCAAACAGCTGATGGCAGTCAGGAGCGCTTCCTAACTGCCTGGACATATCCAGTAAAAGTTCCGGATCATTGATCATAGCCAGAGCAGCTTGGAGAAAGGGTTTCGCGCGTAGGGTTAAGTCGTCCCGCCCAGCGACACCTGCCATCCGCAGGGCATCTACGAGGGCAAAATTCCGTATGCGTTCCGGGGTCGTTTTCTGTTCGGCGATCGACAGGAAGATTTCACTAGAAGCCCCGGCATCACCGAGTTGATATTTCCATTGTGCGAGTCTCCAGTTTGCCTGCCCCCAACGTTTGCTCCCGGTGGGTGCGCTCTCGGCAACGGTTGTCAGTATTTCGACGGCACGTGATTCTTGATCAAATTCCCAATAAACTGCGGCTAATGCTTGTCTCGCTCGATCCTGACCCCGGACACCAAAATCATTTCGTATGCGTGAAACAAAGGCGGCATCGTCAAATATTGCGCCCGATCCCAGCTGAGACTTGGCGATTGCGCGCATCGCGCTGATTTGCTCACGTAGCGAAAGATTGTCGGTTTCCCAGAATGAAGTTGCGATTTTACGGATATCACTGGCATCGGCACCCCTGATCTTTGCATCCGAAAGAAGCAATTTGTAGAGGTGGCACTGTAAGACCGCGTTTTCAGGCTCTGCCTGCAACCAGCGCCAAGCTAGCTTGTGCCAGAGAGGGTCCTCATTTTTGCGAAGTTCTTCAACCGTGTGCTGTAGGGCTCGTTGGCCGACTCCCGAATCCCAATGACCACGGAGCCATTTTAAAACAGGCAAGGGCAAACCGGATTTCCCTTCGCCACGCCGGGCCGCGATCAGAATCGGCCAACCAGAAAGCGTCTTTGCTTGAAACTTCCCATTGATGATACCGTCTTTTGCCCAATAATGCGCTCGTTGGTAGTCCTGCGAGCGGAGGGCAATTTCGGCGAGACCCAGGCGGGCACGACAGCCGCCACGAGGGTTCACCTGAATAACCTTTTCGAAAAAGAAGTTGGCGGCTTCGAGTTCACCGGACCGGAGAAAGAGATGCCCGAAACGAGTGGCAACGACGCTCGATCTATGAGGGCGACTCATAATCACAACTTCGCCCCTTTCGGCGATCTGTTTTTCCAGTTTCCGTTTCAGGGTTCGAAAATTTCGCTCTTCCTTCAAAGACCGCGCGACACCGCGACGTGCCGTCTCGAAGGCGTCGTCAAAAGCTCCGTGAAGCAGTTGGAGTTTCACGCGGGCAATGACCGGACGAAGCCACGCCCGAGAGTGTTTCGATGTGACTATTTCTGCTCTCTCATAAGCTGCGATAGCCTCGTCGCGTTTTCCTCTCTTGACGAGAGAGTCGCCGATCAAACCGAGGATTTTAGCCTTACTCGCCGGGTTGTGGGCATTCTCCGTGTGCTGGTCGAGACGCCCGAGTGCATCAGCATACTTACGCCGGAGGATGAGGTCATGAGCTCGACGGAGGTTCCGGCTGAACTCCTCCTTGTCTGGAGAAGAGTCGGCTTCTCGTTTCCTCCAGCTTTTGTAAGTGTCCTGGATGCCCATGTTTTTGAAATATCTGCCGAAGATAAGGCCGCACTGCAGCCCTACCTTCGGCGCTAAAGAGGTGATTGAGCTGTTCTGACTACTTTATAGTTACTCGCTCTCACCCCGAAAGTCATGTTTTTATTATTCTAAATTCGATTTCTTCGTTGCGCACAGCTCGGAGCGCATCACTGATCGTCGGAAACGTTCTAGTCTGGCACAATCGTAAAAAGCTGTCGGCATACTGTTTCCCGGAGATGGGAGCGAGCTTAAATTTTCCGGAGGAACGAATGGGTGCGGCGTGGTTGAGCGAAATTCCGCTGAAGGCAACTAAGCTTAAAGCACCCGTTGCCCTAATCACGAATTTCCGTCTTGTTAAACCACCCATGCAGAACACGCTCAGAAATCATTCCATCATGGCAAGACAAATGCTTGATATTATTCTCGGCCGATTGGCTTTCTTTTTTTCGCTGGTATTTTTAATTACTATCAATGCATGCTCGACCGTTTGCAGGGCAGACACGATAGCCTTTTTTTATGCCTTGGATGAAGATCTTGAGTCTGTTCGCGAGACATTAATCTTTCGGAAAAGCCACACGTTTGGTGATCGAACGATTCATGAGTTTCATCATAGCGGGCATCAAATTTACACCATCAAAATGGGATCTGGATGCATAACGACCGCAGTCAGCGCGACATTGCTACTTTCGAAATTCCAGACTGATCACGCGTTTTCCATCGGTCCAGCTGCTGGAATTGTTAACGAGGTAGCGATTGGTGATTGGTTTTTTGTAGATACCCATGTCTCTTATCAGATCGGTTCGGTTAAGCCGGGTGGGTTTACGCCTACGGGTAGTCGGGTGAGACTAAGTATACCAGCTGAACTGGGCCTAGATGCTGCCGAGGCTACCTCTGGAGAGCGTTTTATAGCGTCTACGCAAGAGCGACAGCGCCTCGCTGCCCTTAGCGGTGCGGAGTTACTGGAGATGAATCTTGGAGGATTGATCGAAGCCACACAGAATTTTGAGGTTCCGCTATACTGTATACGAGTTGTCAGCGATTTCGGTGACGACAATGCAAACCGAGACTTTGAGAGATTTTTAAGTAGCTACGAAGGCGAAGGAAGTTCGCTGTTTTTAGATTGGCTCCACACATTGCCGCCGAATCTTGACTCACCGCAGGCTCACGAAAATCTCAGGAATTTGCTCGAAGATGTCGACCTGGGTTTGACCCCAACGAACTACGACGACAATTGATGGCGTAAATTTCCTTGTGGTCTAAGATTGTCGTGAGCGCGCTTTGGCGTTTCCGGCTGTAGGCCAAAGCGAGCTTTGACATAAGCGCCGCTTTGGCATATGCTTAGAGCAGCTTATGAGTATTCTAACAGTTTTGGTTTCCGGCGCGGTTTGTGGTTTGATCGCGGCCTTTGTCATGAACGCCTTCATGCGCTTGGTGGGCAGGTCCTTTGACCGGCGCGCGGATATCCGCTGAACTTCATAGAGGTATTCAAGTTCCAGAGCGACCAATGGGCAAATGACGGCTGGTTCACGATCCAGACGGAGGCGTCCTAAGTCAGAGAATAAATCAAGTTCGCCAGCGTGCAGCCAAACGACCACGTGGGTGTCGAGCGTGATCATGGCGACCACTCGGCGGTCCAATCCTGATGGACGATCATTTCAGGATCTCCGAGAAGTGTTGGCCGCTTGCGGAGTCGGCTCAAGCGGGGGCCAGATGGATCCGGAACAATATGCAGGGTGCGTCCCTTTCGCCGAATTTCTACAGGTTCGCCGGATTCAAGGGCTTGGTCGAGCACTTGGTAAACATTTTCTCTTAGTTTTGTTCCGCTTAAAACCATGAACCGAAGCTAACAACGAACGTGCGTAATGCAAGCAATTTACGTGCGTGTTTTGTTGTGGCCGCTTGGGGCCAGGTTTTGCGCGGTCCCGCCCCTACCCCGCTTGCCCCAGAATCAGGCGCACGGCGTCGAGCCGCAGGTGGGCCTTGGCGATGTGGCGGGTGACGTCGGCGATGACGTTTTCCGCGATCTTGATCTCCTCCTCGCGCACGTTCGGGTTGATCTTTTGAAGCTCTTTGAGGCGGGTAGCTTCACCGTCGAGCCGCTCGTGGGCCTGCGTCATGGCGGCTTGCAGGCACTTTGACTTCTGCACGCGGGCATGCTCGCGGGCGGCCCGCAGCATCCCGGGGACGAGGGTCTGGAGCACGGTGGGGTCTTGCTTGAGGCGGAAGGCCTCCTCGTCGCCGGAGCTGCGGTTGATGGTTTCGTGGGTGAACTGGTCGCTGTAATCGGCGCCGCTCATATCGACCAGCACCCGCACGGGTGTGGGCGGGAGAAAGCGGTCGACGTGGAGGCGCGCGGGGGCGACGCTCTCCAGAACATAGATGGCCTCGATCAGGACGGGGGGTGCTTGCACGGCGGGGTCCTTCCAGACGACGATGGCGCTGTTGCCCTTTTCCGAGCTGAGGGCGAGATCGATGGCGCCGCGCACCATGGGGTGGTCCCAGGTGAGGAAGCCGATGTCCTCGCGGCTGAGGGCGCGGGTGCGGTCGCAGGTCACGGTGATTCCGGTGTCGGGCAGTCCGGGGAAGGAATCGGTGAAGAGTTGGCCGGGTTGCAGGTGGAAGGTGCGCTCATCGATATCGTCGACGGTCACGCCGAAGTGGTCGAAGATACGGTTCATGAAGCGGTCGAGGGTCGTGTCGGCATCCAGGGTGCGGATTTGTTCGGCCAGCTGGGTGGCGGCATCCGGGCGGAAGGAGTTGAGGGCGATGAGGCGGTCCTGGCCCTGACTGAGGTTGCTTTCGAGGTCTTCGCGGAAGGCTTTACTCTCGGCGATGAGTTGATCGGCCACGGCCAAGGTCTTGGGGTCGGCCTTGTGGTAGCGGGCACCCAGCTCTCGGATCGCCTCGCCAAAGCGCTTGATGTAGGCGTTGCCACCCTTGAGGGAGTGCTCGACGCCATCGAGACCCTCATGATGCCAGCGCATAAGCAGCTCGGTCCAGCTGTGCTCCAGGTAGGGCATGTGAATCTGGATGGTTTCGGTCTGGCCGATGCGGTCGAGGCGCCCGATGCGTTGTTCGAGCAGTTCCGGATTGAGGGGCAGGTCAAAGAGCACGAGGTGGTGGGCGAACTGGAAGTTGCGGCCCTCACTGCCGATCTCGGAGCAGAGGAGGATCTTTGCGCCGTCCTCCTCGGCGAACCAGGCGGCGTTGCGGTCGCGCTGGAGAAGGGTCAGCTCCTCGTGGAAGAGCGCCGCCTTGACGTTGATCTCCTCAAGCAGGGCATCGTGGATGGCCTGAACCTTTTCACGGGTGCGGCAGATGAGGAGGACTTTCTCGTGCTCACCGAGGCCTTGCAAAAGCTGGGCCAGCCAGAGAATACGCGGGCCGTGGCGGAAATCGTAGGCCTCCGCGGGGGCATCCCCATCTCCCGTGGCGGCTGTTTGCAGGTCGAATTCCCGAAGCAGCCGGGCCTCCAGATCTTCCTTGGAGAGCTTGGCGCGGGGCGCCAGCGCATCGGGCAGGCCCTTGCGCTGGGGAAAGCCGGTCAAAGAATCACGCGAGTTGCGGAAGATGACCCGCCCCGTGCCGTGCCGGTCAACCAGTTCTTCCAGCAGGACCTTTGGCTTTTTCAGATGCTCGGCAAAGGCCGCATCACTGAACTCCTCGAAGACTTCGCGCAAAAAGCTCAGGTCTTTTTGGGTCAGGCGTTGACCGTCGGCCAGTTTGTTGGCCACAGTCGCGACCTGGGCGTAGCCCGACTGTTCTTTTTGGAATTTCCCGAGGTCCGGGTAGCGCTCCGGGTCGAGCAGTCGGAGGCGGGCAAAGTGGCCCTCGGCGCCGAGTTGCTCGGGGGTGGCGGTGAGCAACAGGAGCCCGTGGCTTTTTTTGGTCAAGCCCTCCACGAGGAGGTATTCCGGGCTAACGCGCTCGGGGGTCCACTCAAGGTGGTGCGCCTCATCGACGACCAGCAGGTCCCACTTCGTGGCCATCGCCGCCTCCGCCCAGCGGGGATGCTCCAGGAGGGTCTTTGTGCTGCAGATCACGAGTTGCTCGGTCTCGAATGGATTCGCCCCGGCGTCCACCGCGGTGACCGAGTCGCAGTGCGCCGCGTCCACCAGGGTAAACCAGAGGTTGAAACGGCGCAGCAGCTCGACAAACCACTGGTGCACAAGGGATTCCGGGAGAATGATAAGGATGCGCTCGGCGCGCCCCGTAAGGTGCAGGCGGTGCAGAATGAGGCAGGCCTCGATGGTTTTGCCCAGTCCCACCTCGTCAGCCAGCAGGACGCGGGGCCTATAGCGGTTGGCCACCTCGGCGGCGATGTAGAGCTGGTGGGGAATGAGGTCGATACGCCCGCCGACGAAGCCCGCGACCGGCGATTGCTTCGCTTGCGACAGGCGCTGAATGGCCTCGTAGCGGAGGTTAAAGGCCGCCGAGGGATCGATCTGCCCGCCCATCAGCCGGTCCTCCGGTTTGCTGAAGCTGATGGTGTCAGCCAGATCCATCTCGATTACTTCGACACCATTCCCCTTGTAGGTGAGTAGACCTTCCTGTTCGAGCACTTCTTCGATGACCACCACCTCGCCGCGCTTGGAGTGGATCGTGTCCCCCACATGGAATTCGACCCGTTTGATCGGGGCATTGGCCGGTGCATAGAGTCGGGCCTCATTAGCCGCCGGGAAAACCAGGCGCATTTGATGTCGTGAGACCTCCTCGAGCAGGCCGAGGCCCAATTCCGGTTCCGTTTCGCTGATCCAGCGCTGTCCAATCTTAAAAGTAGCCATCGTGCGGATGCTCGATTCGGGGCGGTGCAAAGTCAAAGCGAAGTTTTGAGCGGCGGCGCATCAATGGTCGGTGCCATGTAAAGCGTAGCGAACCCGCGCTAGCGGGGTCGACGGAGGGCGCGTCCGTCAGACACTAAGTAGAGTCGAGGAGCGAGAGCCGTGATACGAGATCGGGCTTTAATAAAAGCCTGTCCCTTAAATTTTCCTGAGCTTGTCGAATGGGTCGCGTCGACGTGGGGATGGAGGCTGGCCCGGGTTGGCCGTCGACCCCGCTGGCGCGGGTTCGCTACGGCCTGTGGTTTGGGGTCGCGTTTCTTTGGCGGATTAGGGCTATCGTGAAAAGTAGCCAGCCCATGACAAAGAGCAGCCCGCCCAGCGGCGTAACCGGGCCGAGCCAGCGGGGGCCGTCCAGAGCCAGCCAATAGAGCGAGCCGGAAAACAGTGGGATCCCGACGCAGAAACATCCGGTTGCTATACTTGTAATGCGTCCTTCGAGTCGAAGGGCCATCAGAATCAAAACCGCCAGGGCGTGCCACATTTGGTAGTCCACTGCTGTTTCCCAGACCACCTTCGTCCCGAGCGCCTCAAGCCGGGTATCGAGCGCGTGTGCGCCAAAGGCCCCGAGTATGACAGCTACTAAAGCGTAAAGGCCACCCAGTGCCAGAAAACAGGTGTTTTTCCTCATGGGGGTGAACAAAACGTAGACACCGCTCCGCTGCAAATCCCAAAGACGGGATAAAATGCTTGCCTATTTTGATACAGATTCGGTAAGAGTCCTCCATCATGGGTCGAATCTTTATTAATGCACCAGCCGTCATTGCCGCGGTTTTCATCGCCGCCTTACCCGGCGCTACTTTATTCGCAGATGCCGACGCCGAGCGCATGGCTCGTCTGGAGGCCCGCCTGCTTGAGTTGGAGCAGCGCCTCGCCGAGAACGAGCAGGACACCAAAGAAGTCAAGGTCCTGGCCTCCAGCAGCGCGGCCTCGGCCGCTGCCGGTGGAAACAACCGCTCGATCCTCGGGAACGCCGCCACCTTTGATATCCTGGCAGGCAGCGCTTGGCGTAACCTCCGCTGGACTCAGGAGGCACAGTGGGCCGGTATCAAACGCGGAGTCACCGAAGAAAAAGTCATCGAGCTTCTCGGCTATCCGCCGCGCTCTCTGGATTCACTCAAGCCCCGCGTCGATAAGGTTTACTGGTATGAGACCAGCATCCGCGACCAGTCCAGCGGCATGAGTGGAAAGATTTCCTTTAAGAACGGCCGGGTCGTCTCCTTCAAAAGACCGGATTTCAGTCAAAAGCCGCCCGCCCAGCGCCAGGCCGAAGCCGCAGAGGGTCGCCAGCGTCTGCCGTGAAGCAATTTCAGACCCGAATTGGATGCAGAACAAATTTTTTCCTAAATTGCTCGGCAGAAATAGTTGTGCTTGCAGTACAGTCGAAACCGGATGCATCCGAGAGCCGTTTCCAATAACGAGAATCGCACTCGGCCCCTTTCTCAGATGGGAAAACATGCTCTGTGATTGTCGCGCAGAGGCGCAGTGGCGCAGAGGCTTCAAGAAGTGATCTGGATTTATTCTGGCAGACCGTTCACGCAGCGTGTGATCCCCGCCTTCATCACTTCGCCTCCAAAATTGAGTAAATATCCAAGCTTACTCCCGGACAAGCGCAGGTAGGTCTGAGTTTGTTTCTTGTTTGCGGGAGAGACTTTTTCAACAGACTTCAGCTCTGCAATAACTTTGCCCTCTATGATTAAGTCGGCTCGAAAGCCTTCATCAAAATAAAACCTCTGCGCCACTGCGCCTCTGCGCGAGACTGAATTCTCCAAATGTCTAGTTCCTAGCCATTTTTAATGCTCAAAATGAAGGCATTTATTCCTGTTGGAAAAATTTGTTAGGCACCGCGGGACACCCATTGAAATCTACGAAGAACCGTATTCTAACTTCTATTGACTCTTTTGAGGTTCAAAAGCCACCTAATGAGTGCCCCTGGGAGCGGCTGCTTCAGCTGCCGCGTGGTGCTGCAAGCCGGCTGCTGAAGCAGCCGTTTCCAGTTAGGTCAATAGGACCGTCGGCACCCCTCCACCACGCTACGCGCGGCCCCCCTCCCCTCCAAGAGTGGAGGAATTACAGCATAACCCAGCCGGGTGAGCAATTTGTGGAAGCAATTTGTGGACACCCATAAATCCAGCCGGCCACCCATAAATCCAGCCGGACAAGTGAGCTCGCCATGCTCTGGGAAGTGGGTGTTCTTAAAATTTTTGGAAAATGGCTCTTAATTGGCTAACTGCCCGACTGGAGGCGGGAAGTAGTGTTACCGTTCGGTAAATATAGGCCTTGATATTATCAACTTTTGCCTTTGTATTACCGAACTGTAATATGAAAAGCAGCCAAGAGATCGGAGCACGTATCCGCCGTGAGCGTAAAGCGCAGGGGCTGACCCAGTCCGACTTGGCGCTGGTCGCGAACACCGCCCAGCGCTTTATTTCTGAATTGGAGCGGGGTAAACCGACCTGCCAGCTTGGCAAGACCCTGGATGTGCTAATCGCTTTGGGGATCCGCATGGAGCTTCATCGACCGGATGGATTGGGAGGCGCCGAAGAATGAAAACGCTGCAGGTTCATTTGTTGGGCCAGCCTGTCGGGATACTGGAGCAGACGTCCAGCGGACGGATCGAATTCCGCTACGCGGATGCCTGGCTGCAGAAGGAGGGAGCGCATCCGCTGTCGCAGTCGCTTCCGTTGGAGGCGCGGGTCTTTGACGAACGCGAGTGCGTGGGTTTTTTCGGTGGGCTGCTGCCGGAGGAGCACAACCGTGAGATCATCGCCCGCAATCTCGGGATCAGTGCGCGGAATGACTTTGGCATGCTTCGGGAGATCGGTGGTGAGTGTGCCGGGGCGGTCAGCTTGATTGAGGTGGGCGCGCCTGAGGTGCCTAGTGCCCAGGACTACCATTTCATCACCGAGGACCAACTCGTCGCTCTGCTCGATCAGTTGCCGCAGCGGCCACTTCTGACAGGGCAGGACGAAGTCCGCCTGTCGCTGGCCGGGGCTCAGAATAAAGTCGCGCTCTACAAAGGCGAACGTGGTTTTGCGCTGCCGCTGCACGAATCGCCAAGCACCCACATTATTAAGCCGGAGATCGAACGCTTTCAAAACCTCGTGGAGAACGAGGCCTACTGTCTTCAACTGGCTAATGCCTGTGGACTTCCGAGTGCGCGGGCGGAACCGGCACAGTTTGGCTCGCATCGATGTCTGCTCGTCGAGCGTTATGATCGGTCGTTGGATGCCGATGGAACTATTATGCGCCTGCATCAGGAGGACTTTTGCCAGGCGCTGGGGATCTCTTCGCGGATTAAATATCAAAATGAAGGCGGTCCGGGCCTGGCCGATTGTTTCAGTTTGCTTCGACGGGCTGCTAGTTCGCCAGGCCGTGACTTGATTCGTTTGTTCAATGCAGTCGTGTTCAATTACCTGATCGGTAACAGCGATGCCCATGGTAAAAATTTCTCCCTGCTCTATCGAGCCGAAGGGCGCCGCCTACTCGTCGAACTGGCTCCCTTTTACGATTTTGTCAGCACCGCGAGCTATCCCGAACTCTCTCCCAAAATGGCTATGAAAATCGGTGGTCAGTATCTGCCTGATAAATTGAGGGCGAACGACTGGGAAAAACTCTGGGAGGCTATTGGTTTTTCCAAGAAGCAGGCTCAGAAGCAGACGCTGCAATTCACGGAGGTTGTTGCAACGAACTCGAAAAACCCAGAGAGTGAAACCGAAGCTGGGATAGGTCGACTGATTCAGGAACGGATGGAGACACTTAGGAAGATGCTGGCCTAGTCGCATCGAAATCGTGCTGCGGACGAGACTTCAAAGGATGGATTTTTTAGCGCGATTCACGCGCATCCTCCAAGGTTTTGGCGGACATGCAACCATCGCGCATGTGCCTTCGCTTCCAAGGGGTATTCCCGCACTAAAGCCTCGAATAGTAATTTGTGGAGTAATTTGTGGAGCAATTTGTGGACACCCACTTTTTAGAGCCTCCATTTTATTGCAGCGGACCCGAAAGGCGACTCCCTGCTACTCGCCTGACTTCCGAATTGGGAAAGCTTTAGCTCATAATCGTAATCGTTTTCATAATCATAATCGACGTTGCTCTGAAAGCTGGGATACTGACTGCCTGGAAACCTAGAAGTCACATGGATCGATTAGGATTACGAGGACGATAACGATTTTCAGTGGGACACGGGTGCATAACAAATTTTTTCCTAAATTGCTCGGCAGAAATAGTTGTGCTTGCAGTACAGTCGAAGTCGGATGCATCCGAGAGCCGTTTCCAATAACGAGAATAGCATCGGCCCCCTTCTCAGATGGGAAAACATGCTCTGTGATTGTCGCGCAGAGGCGCAGTGGCGCAGAGGCTTCAAGAAGGAATGCCTTTATAGTTGAGGGAAACAGGCACTTGGCGTTCTACGTGGAGCCCCATTTGCTTCAGCTCATAGGCAAGCGCCGCCTCGTACACAGATTCTAACAGGCCAGGCCCGAGCTCACGGTGAACTTCAATTGCAGCCTCGATCAACTTGGTTCCTATTGTATTTTCATCCATCCACTAAAACCTCTGCGCCACTGCGCCTCTGCGCGAGACTGAATTCTTCAAATGTCGAGTTCCTCGCCATTTTTAATGCCTAAAATGAAGGCATTGATTCCTGTTGGAAAAAATTTGTTAGGCACCCGTCCGAATTTGCGTCGAACTTTGCGTCTTGACAAATCGGAAAATTTGCTGCTTATACAGAGACTTGAGTGCATAACATAAGGTTTTGCATTCAAAAAAACAAACAAAACACAAACAAACTACACACTATGAAAAACAAAATTGCTATCGCATCTGCCTTCCTGGCAGCTTCTAGCTTTTCGACTGCGGAGATCGTTATCAACGACTTCCTCAGCTTCGAAGGCTTTGTGGATATGTCCTACTCGCACGTCGACTCGGAATTCGGCGGCGCGGACGCTTCGGATAACGGCTTCGCTGTTGACCAAGTAGAAATCAGCTGGTTGTTCGACTTCAACCCAGTAACGGCTCAAATCGACCTGACTCACCTCGGCTCTGACAACGATCGCGTTGGCAATGAAAACACAGGCGTAGAGCAGGCATTTGCTACATACCACATGGACAATGGTGGCGCCATCACCGCAGGTCTTTATGCTTCCATGCTTGGTTTCGAAGCGTTTGAGCCAACTGGTTTGTATCAGTATTCCTTCGCGTATGACCTCCATGATGGCTTTGATGCTACCAACAACAGCAACGTCACCATCCTTCCTGGTTACTCCCAAGGTGTGAAGTATACCTACGAAGCAGATAACTCGTTCTTCGGTATCTCCCTCCAGGATAGCGTCTTTGGAACTGACAACGATCGTTTCGGTGGCAGCGGAGCAAGCTCCTTCGGTATCGAAGCGGCTTACGCGCTGACCATGGACAATGGTGTTTCCTGGTTCCTCGGTGGTGCTTTTGAAGATTCCGATGCAACCGAAGGCGATTCCTATGTGATCAACACATACGTTACCTTCGAAACGGGTGCATGGTTGTTCGCTGCTGAGTTGAACTACGGTGAGTCCGAAGCCGGTGTTTTCGCTCTTGGCGATAACTTTGGATCGGATCTGGAAGAAGAAGTTCTTTCGTTCCTCCTTATGGCCAACTTCGCCTACAGCGATCAAGCTTCTGTTACGGGTCGCATCAGCTATGCTGACCACGAGCACGATGCGGGTTTCGAAGCAGAATTCGTCAAGTTCACACTGGCACACGGCTATGCGTTCACCGACAACCTGTTTCTCGTAAACGAGATCAGCTACGTTGACGGCGATATTGACGCCGGTGGTTCGGCTGACTATGAGTCGCTGCTTTTCGCAACAGAGCTCATCTTCTCCTTCTAATTGGGCCTAGCCTGATTCGAACGAAACGATAAAAACATTTCAAAAGCCCTCCGGTTCGCGCCGGGGGGCTTTT
Organism: Puniceicoccaceae bacterium; assembly: GCA_018402305.1. Classification (GTDB taxonomy): domain Bacteria; phylum Verrucomicrobiota; class Verrucomicrobiia; order Opitutales; family Coraliomargaritaceae; genus Thalassobacterium. Next base: position 45,149 of record JAGYJE010000010.1, read on the forward strand.
TTGTGCCGCGTTGGGCCCGCGTGCCAAGTATTTTAGGGGCTAAGATGTCACCGCTTGAATCTCGTGGATTGACATGTGGATAAATGGCACTACTGTGACCACATGATTGTAAGTGTTCGAGAGTCGAAAGCGCGTCTAAGTGAACTTCTGAGCAAAGCCCGTCAGGGTGAAGACGTGGTCATCACGGTGCGGGGCAAGCCCAGCGCGCGGATCGTCTCAATGGACAGCAAAGATGCGAGGCCCGACATGAAAGTTTGGGTGCGTCAGATCGAATCCCGACTGAACCGTCAAAAACCTTCGGATAGTGCTTCCGATATTGTAGCCACACTACGAGAGGAGCGTGGATAGTGCCGGTTTATTGGGATACCTGTTGCCTATTGAAGCTTTACTGTCGCGAGAGCGATTCCGGCCGTTTTCAAGAATACCTCATTGAAGCAGAGGAGCCACCGGCAACGTCGTCCCTTACGAAGAGCGAGCTTTTCTTTGCCTTCCAGCAAAAAGAAATGCGCGGCGAACTCGCCGATAGCATTGGAGCCGACGTCTGCTTCCGTGATTTGGAGCAGGATCTCGAAATCGGACGGATTCAGCTCGTTCCTTTTGGCGAAGACGTTGAAGCGGAGGCACGGAGAATTGCCACGCTCTGCTATCAAGACGCCTCACCGATCGCTCTGCGAACTCTGGACGGATTGCATCTGGCCACGGCGTCATTGATCCGCGCCCGAAAAATCGTCAGTACCGATGCACGGATGAATGCCGCTGCGCAGCGCATCGGCCTCGGAACTCTCTTCGATGGAGCATAGGAGCGTGCGCGGCAACGTTGTCCGGCGTATTTATGCCCGGACCCGCACGCTCAGTTCGCCCGACCCAACTCCAGAACCCCCTCCCGGCGTCTGGTTACCAGTTGCCCGCAATAGCGGTGCGGCCGCTGCCAGTCGGGTGATGAATCTTCCCGATAAGACATTTCAAGGACACCCATAAAACGGAGCCTAAAGAAGCGTCGATGCAGCCTCAATTTGCACTTGCCAACTCGAAATTTAAGCATTTTCCTGATCGGATGGGTTTTTTCATCCATCCCGCTTTCATTCTTTAAAATCCTTGTCAGTAAAGATTGTTGGTCATGAACAGATATTATTTCACTGTAGGGCGGGCCATTTCCTTCTTTAACTTGCCCTCCGCTCACGCCGCTTTGAATCTCGTTTATTCGCAGGATTTCAATTCTGCTGCTGCGGGAACCACCGGCTCGGGTCTCAATGATGGTTCTTTTATGGTTGGGAGCGGACACACGGTGCAGGTCTACGACTGGCAAAGTCAATTTAAAGCCCTTTGGTTGACACCGATGGGAGCAGGCACGTTAATGTCTTTATCGACGACTTACAAGTGTCCACCGTGCCCGAGCCATCCGCCTATGCCGCCCTGGCCGGCTTGCTCGCCCTCGGGTTTGCCGCGCTCCGCCGCAGGATTTCGTAAACCGACCGAATCGAAAACGGATTGGTCAGGCGCGACTGCTGCGCTCAACCCCGCGTCAAGGCTCTGCATGGCTGACTCCCCTAAAAAGAATATCCAATCGGCGGTCCTTGATGAATGACCCAAATTGCATTTGAACACACATCACGCAGGGTCCACACCCAACCCCGGGCGCTTCAGCATCGAAGATGAGCTGGAGTTTCTGCAGGAAGCGCACTGCGGGGACACCCTCAAAGCCCGTCGGCAAGCCTGTGCAGCTGCGCTCCGGCAAGGGGCCCCGGCCCCGCTTGACTCAAGCGAGCTCTCCACCGCGGGGTCCATCGCCTGGAGAAATCACGCCCGCTGCATCGGCCGGCGCTTTTGGAAGAGCCTTCTCGTTCGTGATCACCGCCATGTGGAAGCCCCGGATGCGATCTTTGAAAGCCTCTGTGATCATATGACGCTGGCCTACAACGGGGGGCAGGTTCGCTCCGTCATGACGGTTTTTGCCCCGGCCGAGGCCTCCTCGGGGCGCGCGCCGCGCATCTGGAATCACCAATTATGCGGCTATGCCGGCTATAAAAGCGCGGACGGGAGCGTTCTCGGAGATCCCAAGAATGCCGATTTTACCGGTATAGCACTCGAGCTCGGCTGGATTCCCCCAAAGGAGCGCAGCCCTTTCGATTTACTTCCCTGGATTATCTCGGGCTACAGCGGGCCGCCAAAGCTTTTTCCGGTCGCTGTCGACGCACTCCCTGAAGTGCCGATTCAGCACCCGGAATTTGACTGGTTTGTCGAACTGGGAATCCGCTGGTACGCAGTCCCGGTAATTAGCGATATGTGTTTCCATGCGGCGGGTACCAACTACACGGCAGCTCCCTTTAATGGTTGGTATATGGGGACTGAGATCGGTGCCCGTAATCTGGCAGATAGCGATCGCTATGATTTTTTACCGACGATCGCGAAGCGCATGGGTTTGAATATGCGGCGCGAGGCAACACTCTGGAAGGACAGGGCTCTTCTTGAGCTGAATGTCGCAGTGCTCCATTCCTATGAGCTGGCGGGTGTGCGGATGACCGACCACCACACTGCCTCGCGCGATTTTATGCGATTCTGCAAAAACGAGGCAGCAGACAATCGAGAGGTCTCTGCCCAGTGGTCCTGGATGGTGCCGCCCATGGCCCCGTCCACGACCCCGCAATATTGCATGCCCATGAAAAAACGGGCGCGCACCCCCGATTTTCATTTCCAGGAGCGTCCTTACCAGGCCGCTGCGGATGAATTTTAAGTGAATTTTAAGGACACCCACTTTTTAGAGCCCGCTGATCTGGATTTATTCTGGCAGACCGTTCACGCAGCGTGTGATCCCCGCCTTCATCACTTCGCCTCCAAAATTGAGTAAATATCCAAGCTTACTCCCGGACAAGCGCAGGTAGGTCTGAGTTTGTTTCTTGTTTGCGGGAGAGACTTTTTCAACAGACTTCAGCTCTGCAATAACTTTGCCCTCTATGATTAAGTCGGCTCGAAAGCCTTCATCAAAATAAAACCTCTGCGCCACTGCGCCTCTGCGCGAGACTGAATTCTCCAAATGTCTAGTTCCTAGCCATTTTTAATGCTCAAAATGAAGGCATTTATTCCTGTTGGAAAAAATTTGTTAGGCACCCGCGGGACACCCATTGAAATCTACGAAGAACCGTATTCTAACTTCTATTGACTCTTTTGAGGTTCAAAAGCCACCTAATGAGTGCCACTGGGAGCGGCTGCTTCAGCTGCCGCGTGGTGCTGCAAGCCGGCTGCTGAAGCAGCCGTTTCCAGTTAGGTCAATAGGACCGTCGGCACCCCTCCACCACGCTACGCGCGGTCCCCCTCCCCTCCAAGAGTGGAGGAATTACAGCATAACCCAGCCGGGTGAGCAATTTGTGGACACCCATAAATCCAGCCGGACAAGTGAGCTCGCCATGCTCTGGGAGGTGGGTGAGCATTTAATTCTCCTCAAACGTTCACCTCATAGCGCGCACTGCGCCCCGAGCCGAGAGGGCGCAGTGCACCCTTTACCACCAGATCCTGCAAATCCCGGGTTGCTGTGGCTTTGGAGACTTCCGTCAGGTTTTTATACTTGCGGGCATTGATTCCGCCTTCGAATCCGTCCGGCCCGGCGTGCAAGATCCGCCGGATCACTTTTGACTGTCGCTCGCTGAAGCGCTCCCGAAAGCGGTCGAAAAACTGCGTCTTCCTCAGAACGAATTCCACCAGTGTTTCCGTCAGCGTCTGCGCCTCCAGAAGAGTCCGGATAAAATAACGGATCCACTCGCTTACGTCGTTGGATCGCTGCGCTTGCTTCAGAGCATCATAGTAAGCTTCGCGATTCGCCTCGATCGCCCGCGATAGACTCAGCAACACGGGCCGCCCCAGGCTCTCCGAGAGCGCTTTCTCCGAGAGCGCGCGCCCGATCCGCCCATTCCCGTCCTCGAAGGGGTGGATACTTTCAAAATACAAGTGCGCCAGAGCCGAGCGCACCGGACCCTGTGCAACCGCACTCCGACTGGAATTAAACCAGTCAATAAATCGCTCCATTTCACCAGCCACTCTCGAAGAAGGCGGCGCTTCAAAGTGAACCACAGGCTCCCCGATCCGTGGCGAGATCACCTGCATGGGCGACTCATGCGAACGCCAGCAACCCACCGCAACGGATCGGCTACCCTGAAACAAGATTCGGTGCCAATCAAACAGGAGTTCCGCATCCAGCGGCGCGTCCCAGCCCGAATGCACCTGAACCGCCAGCTCCGCCGCACCTGCCGACCTCGCATCCCGCACCGGTTCGTGGGGCACATTCAAACCCAGCTGATTCCGGATCGACGAGGCCACATCCGGCCGGCTCAAGTATTCCCCTTCAATCGCCGAAGTCTTGATCGCCTCGGCGATCAGCACATCCGCCACCGCCTCATCCCGCGCAGCCTCCGGCAAGGCCCGAAGGAGTCCACCCACCTGCCCCGCCCGATCCGCAAAGGCTAATAAATCCCCCTCAATCCGACCCAAATTGTATCGAAAATCAGGCCAGTCCGCCTGCTGCCAGTTATACAACATGAGCCGAATATAGACTCGAATCGGCTCACGTAAAGCATTTTTATGAGCCGATTAAGGCGATGGATCGGCTCAGTCCACGAAAAAAAATTTTGAGGAAATTTTAAGGAATTTTAAGGACACCCAGAATTTTAAGGACACCCATGAAATCCGACTGGAGTCCCTTGCGAATGCTGTTATAGCTGTTATCTCGTTTTTAGATAACCTTTATGCAACAGCCTATGTTTTCTTTACGAGTCCACTGTAGCTTCCGTAATTTATGGTTTCTTTGGGTGAACCATCTTGGGCGAGGGTTCGTCGCCGTCGTCCTGTCGCTTTCCGGGGCCTTTACGCAGCTTTCGGCCGCTACAATTTATGTGAATGCCGACCAGGCGGGCGAGGCCGAGCAGGATGGCACCAGCTGGGAGCGTGCTTATAAATACTTGAATTCCGCCCTGCAGGCCGCCGAGGCTGGCGATGAAGTATGGATTGCGAGGGGCCGCTACTATCCCCTCAATGCTGCAGATGGCTCCAATAGCGTCGACCCTGCCAACACTTTTATGGTGCCCAGCGCTGTCGCCCTCTACGGGGGCTTTGTCGGGAATGAAAGCTCGCGCGACGCGGCAAATCCTGACAGTAATCCCACCATCCTCGACGGTGGTCTGGACCGGGCCTACCATGTGGTCACCGCGGGAGACAATGTCACGCTCTCCGGCCTGATCATCCGCAACGGTGATGCCAGGGAGGCCCCCACGGGGGAGATCCCTGACAACAATAGCTCCGGGGCAATTTTCCTGACCGCTCCGGATAATGCGCTGACCCTTGAAACTATGATTCTGGAGAACAATCGGGCCCGGGATGGCGCGGTGAGCAAAGGCGGGCACTGGACGGTCGAAAACTCCGTCTTCCGCGATAATGATGCCTCCAACCTGGGGGGCGTGGCTCACGGGGGAACCTGGCAGGTGGTTGGTTCGCTTTTTCTCCGGAATTCCGCAAACAGCGCAGGGGTTTTCTTTGATGGGGAGTGGACCGTCCGTGACTCCGTCTTTCGCGACAATACCGCGCTTGGCCCGGACCGGGTCCTCAACTGGCCGGACGAGACCGCGAACCGCGGGGGCGGAGGCGTGGCCAGTGGACTTTTTGGCTATTCGCTGACCGCAATCAATACGGAGTTTTCCGGTAATTTCGCGGATCTTTCCGGAGTCGCAGGTAGTTTTTCGGATGCGTTCGATGCCTACACCGTAAACTGCACGAATTGCCTTTTTGAAAACAACGCCGCTTTCGAGGGAGGCGTCTCGCGTGGAGGCACCTGGAACATCGTGCAGAGCGTTTTTATCGACAACGATGCCATCACCAAGGCGGGCGTGGCTGTGGGCGGCAAATGGACGGTTGAGCTGAGCACCTTTGCGAAAAACGGCGTCGGTTTCAACGAGCCCCGCCGCGGGCGCACTGCGGTGAATGGTCCGTCGACCCCTGCCCAATGGACCATCCGCGACTCCGTATTTGCCGATGAGGATTTCGTGCCCATCAACCCTGCACTGGATCCAGCATACCATCTCGATATCACCTACCCCGATGGAGCAGTCAGCTATAATCTGCTCTCTAAAGAGAGCTTCGCCGCAAACGAGGACGCTCTGGCCTCGCTTTTAGCGGCGGCCTGGAACGGCGGCGAGACCCCCATTAACGGCACCTTCCTCCTTGCCGAGAGCGCAGACAGTCCCTTCGCCGACGAGACCGACCCCGTCGGTCCGGACGGCATTTGGGGCACCGCCGACGACGGACTCCGCCTCCGCGAGAACAGCCCCGCCGCCAATCTCGGAAATGCCGCCCGGCTCCCGCTGGATGTTTTTGATCTCGACGGTGATAATGACCGCAGCGAAGCCCTGCCCATCGACTTCAGCATCATCCGGGCCCTCAGCAGCGAGCAGGCGACCTCTTTTAACCGACCGAGAGCCCTCAGCTCCGAAGGTCCTGCTAAATACGAGCTCGGTGCTTACGAAGGCACGGCCATCACCCTGAGCGTCACCACTAATCTAGAAAGTGCCAGTATCACCCCCTCCGGCTCAATTCCCTGGGCCCAGTTCTACTTGCGCGAAATTGCGGTCACAAACAATGCGCCCAGTGACGCCATGGCTTTTTCCGCCTTCACCGCCGCCGACCCCGACGCGGGGAATTTCTTTGGGCCCCTAAGCGATGACGGCAACGGGCGCTACAGCCGCTTCTACCTGCCGACCGCCTCTACGACCCTGACCGCCGAATATATCCCTGATACCAACGACGATGACGGCGACGGATTGACGAACTATGACGAAATCGTCCTCTATGGCTCCGACCCGCAAAACGCCGACAGCTCCGGAGACGGCATCGCGGACGGCACAGCCGTTGAGGCCGGGCTGGATCCAACCCAGTCCTATGACGCCATCGTCAACGACATTCAAAACAAGATGGTTGACCTTCGCGCCGGCTCCAAGCGTATCACCCCGGGCGATAACGGCAAACTCCGCATCGAACTTCAGCTCGAGCGCTCCAGAGACCTACAGTCTTGGACCGACGGCCCGAATATCATCCACGAAGTCACCCCCGATGGTCCCGCTGAGTTCTATCGCTTACGGCTCGAGTGACAGAAAAATTAAAAAAATTTAAGGACACCCACTTTCCAAAGCATGGCGAGCTCACTGACCGGCTGGATTTATGGGTGTCTACAGATGGCCACAGGATGGCAATAACATCCTGCTAAACTACAGCCCCGTCCCCGAACCCGCCAGCTATGGCCTGATTATCAGCCTGCTCGCCCTCGGTCTGGCCGCCGCGCGACGCTAAGGAATTTTTTAGCTCACTGACCGGCTGGATTTATGGGTGTCCACAAATTCATCGGGTCAGTGAGCTCGTGAGGCTCTGGAAAGTGGGTGTCCTTAAAAAATTCTCTTTAACGTGAACGTCGGAGCCAACAGTGAACAAGTCACATTCCAAGCCAAAGGCAGTGGCTTTCCCGCCATAAATGGTACTGACTTCCTTGACGTCGGCCTAAACTTTGATTTCAGCAGTGTTTATGACTTTGTCGATACGGGAAGCGGCCAGACCTTTGCAGAAGTGACCGGCCAAAGTCCATTGAACTTTACGATGGCTTCGGCACTGTCTGCCGTGATTCGAGGCACGGACTTTCAAAGTCCCTCGCTCAGCATGAGTGTTGACGCTATTCCCGAACCCGCGGCAGCAAGCATCCTTTTTGGCTGCGCTTCGCTCGGGCTTGTCTTGGCTCGTCGGAAGCGATCCGGTCGCTGAAACTTAGAATTCCTCTAGGGATGTAAAAAGGGGTCAGCCCAGGGTAAAAAGATGACATGGGAGGCGGGCACTTAATAAAATACGCAGGCTCTTTCTTAATAGGGGTAGGATTGAGGGTTTGAACCTCACCCCTCCCTCCGAACCCGACGCGCGGGTCTCCCGCATCCGGCTCCCCCGTTAGTGCTTTACTCCTTTACGGAGGCTGATGGCTTCGCGTTGGGCTGCTTCCATACTAAACAGTCCAAGCTCGGCAAAGTGCCGATTCGGCCAGAGACCATGGTCGTAGTTTCGACCGCGTCCCCGTCTTCGTTGTCGCTTTCGGTAGATCAAGCGCAGGTAAATTTTAAGAACACCCACTTTCCAGAGCATGGCCAGTTCACTGACCGACTGGATTTATAGGTGTCCACAAATTGTCCCGTGCCCTGCTGTGGAACTCGGGTTAGTTCTTTCTTGCCTTCTCAAAATTGAGCTGTATAACCACCACACGATGTTTTTATTAAAGTGCCTCACTTGGCCTACGACTACCGCACCCAATGGAGGAACGCCTCTCAATCTGGCGCCCGCCTTCACCTTGGCGACCAAAGTTAACGCGACAAAGCTGTTGATCGTGCTTCTCCTCCAGGGCTCCACGCTGCAGGGCTCAATAATGCTCAGCAACCTTCCCAATAGCAATAACGGAGGTTCCACCATCGGAGCCACTAACTGGAAAGCTGTAGTCTTCACAACGGGATCCCAGCCTACAACACTTTCGACGGTGACCGTGGGCCTCAATCCGAATCCCACATCAGCCTCAGTCCCAATGACTCAGAACGTGACCGTTTCACTCTATTCGTTCACAGATAACACACCCGGCACGCTACTCGCCACCACGGGTCTGACCCCGGTGGCTATGCAGACAAGGCAGGAGCTTTACTCGTTCATCTCCATGGCAGGAACCGCGATGGAGGCCTCCACCACTTACGCCCTCGTGCTCAGCTCCGATGCCTCCACTATAAAATGGGGCAGTAATGGTTCAAGTGATCATGCGCCGACTGATAGCGGATTCACCTACAACCGCTTTGTCCAGACGACAGACAGCGGCGCCATTTGGACGGACTCCCTCGCTGTGAATAACGCATTCTCCATCTCCGCAGTGCCCGAGCCTTCAAGCTATGCGCTCCTGATCGGAGCCGCCGCACTTGGATTGGTCGCCGCCCGCCGCCGCCGTTGAGCGTTATTCTACACCGTGGAGAAATGACCGCAAGCCAATGGCGGTCACGGTTCTGGATAAGGGGAAGGAGGCTCCCTGCGGAATGATGATCACAGCCTGGCTTGCCTGGAGTGTTTCCATAGTATGAAGAATGCCACTGTCCCGCCAATAGACTTTGGGCGATTTGACCAGACGCTTTCCGGCATTGCGGGACCATGGTGGCAGTGACCGCACCAGGTAGAGTCCTTCGAGCAGATCGAGATAACGGCGGGCCGTCTTACCATCGATGCCGAGCGAGCCTGCCATTTTGCTAAGATTGATCGTGGCCCCTTGCTGGTGGGCGAGCATGGTGCAGAAACGGCGCAGCAGAATCGGGGCTGCGGCGATGCCCTGTTGCGGCAAATAGCGCTCCACATAGCTGGTGATGAAATCCTCCCGCCACTGAATCGAACTCTCCGCATCCGGCGCAAGGTAGCTATCCGGGTAGCCGCCGCGTTCCCAGAGCGTTTGCAGGGCCTCATCCGGTTCGGACAACTCAAGCAACTGGAGCGGACTGAGCTCCAGATAGCTGATACGACCGGCCAGCGTTTCCGAGCTTTGCTGCAGGAGCTCCGGCGAGGCGGAACCGAGCAGGAGAAAATGCCCCGCCTTTTCGCCCGCCTGCCGCCGCTCGTCGATCAGGCTACGCAGTAATGGAAAAAGATCCGTGATTTCAAGGTCGAAATCTGCTGGAATTCGACTGAACGACGCTCCCGACGAAATTTAAAGGGAATTTGTGGGCACCCATAAATCCAGCCGGACAAGTGAGCTCGCCATGCTCTAGGAAGTGGGTGTCCTAAAAATTCCCTAAAAATTCCCAAACGCTTCGAGGCGAGCTTAAGTTGACAGTTGAACCAAAGACTGTGAGCACTCCCTCCGGAACGCACGAATATTCGCTGAGTCCAACGATTTAATCATAGTCAGTCTCGTGCTCAAATCGGCGCAACGTCGATCAGGATTACTTTGACCCGAATTGGGTCTATTTCCACGCACCGATCCGGGCAAATGGGGTCGTCTGCAGATCGGTATCACCCCACTCGAGACTGGAGTTCCAGACTTCGACTCCCTGCGTGTCGAGCGTAGTGACATCGAAAGGGATGGCATCGACGGAGGTGCCGATCTTGACACCGATTCCCCCTGTTTCCAATTGCGAACGCGTGAGTTGCAGGAGACTGAGTGGAATACGCAATTCGTAGAAACTGTCGCGGGTGGTATCATGCCCCTGGTCCAGGAAGTTTACGATTTGGCTTTCGTCGGTACGGTTATCCGCGTCATAGACACCCCAAAGGCTGCTGCCATGAAATCCGTCATCCGTCTCAATGGCAAAGCCCGGGACATCCTGCTTGAGATTGAAATAGTTCACCCCACCGTCATCGACAGGGAAGGTACCATCGACCGCCCGTGAGAGGAAGGCCTGCCAGGGATTTCCGTTGTGGTAGAGCTGGATATCGGGCGAATCATCTCCCCCGAAAAGCGGAGATCCGTTGTTTTTCTCCCACATATCGAGGGTCGCACCTCCCGCAGAGGTGTCAAAGGCGATCCAGACCAGAATGCCGTCGTTGCGGTTGATCTTACCACCCCCGGCACTGCCGGCATTGGCGGGGTCGATCATATCCGTGACGTCGACCAGTTGATAGGCGAGGTAGAGGTAGTCGTCATCCCAGGCGGCCCAGAGATGGGTAAAATCAACCGGGGCTTCGTGCAGGGTCCAGTTGTCCCCGAGCGTGCGTGGATCGTCCCCGGCCAGCGAGATCGCAATGAGGTGTTGATCGCCCCATTCCCCGTTGGTGTTGGTCCCGTCGATGGTCATGGTTCCGGCGGTTCCGAGGCTCGGATTTGTCGAATACGGACGGTCGGGTCCGAATGCGTTCCCGCTGCCTTCGCCGGAGACTACCGCATAATCCTCACCGCCATTATTGGCCCAGACGGATTCGCCGCCGTCCGCGGGCTGGAAAACAATGGCGTAGGCAATCGACGCGTCTCCCAGAACACCGAGGTCAACACTCCAGACATCGGACCCCGTTCCCGGACTGTGGCTCATCGGCGCAGTCAACCACCCGCCTCCGTTGACCGAGTAGACGAGGTCCGCACCGCCGGCCGCACCCAGGGGGGCGACCGTGGCCGAGAGAATCACCGACTCATCCACCGCAAACGGACCATGGGCCCCGATTTCAAATTGGAGGGGTTCTGTGTTCTCATTTCCGGAGGCTCGCAAGCGATAGAATTCCCGCATTGGTCCATTCGTCGGCATGGATTCATAAAGGGTGTGGGCTTCTTCTTCCCCGGCAGCCGTAAAGGTCTGATGGGCTCTCCAATCGACCAGATCGGTTGACCGCTCGACGGTATACTGCGTGCCAACGGCGAGGGTTCTCAGGTCGAGCGTGAGACCGTTCCCCTGAAGTGCGATGCGGGCCCTTGGCGAAGCCGCAGGAATGCTGCGCGCCTGGACCGTGCGCCGGTAATCCAATCCGCCGTTGTTATCCCACACCTCCTCATTTCCGGCATTGCGGGTCATGACTGCAAAACGGATCTCCGTGCCCGCCGGAAACGAGCCGAGATTCCCCCGCCAATCGTCGCGATCATTCGTGGATCCGTCGGCCTGCAAGGCAAGCTCGCTCCAGGTTTCTCCTCCGTCCGAGGAATAAACAATGCTGCCTCCGACCTGGATTCCAGCTGGGGTTGATTCGGTCAGCACGATCAGATCCTGCCCTTCTTCTATGCTACTATCCGGGATACTGGTTCGGGTGTTTTCCATGCGGACGGGGGGCGGCGGGGCTCCCTCGGAAACGGTAAAGCCATAGTTGGCTCCCCCGTTGCTGTCCCAGAGCTTATCGCCGTTCCCGTCCGTGAAATTGACGGCGTAGAGGACGGCGGTTTCCGGATCGAACGATCCAATCTGAACGTGCCAGGCATCACGTCCGGTGACGGTTCCATTTGCGGAGAAAGCGTGGTTGGTCCAATTGTTTCCCCCATCGGTCGAAACAATGACCTCCCCGGATACGGCCTCGCCTGCGGGAGAGGTTTCCGAGTCGATCCACACAGTGGCTCCCGGCTCAACAGCCCCGTTTGCGGGCCAGTTTCTTGTATTCGCAATCCGGAGACCGGGAGCTTCATTGATAAAGACCTTCACTCCTTTTCGCGGCACATCGAGACTCAATCCTCCGTTCCGAACGGTGGCCGTCTCGGTTGGACTCAAAAGGTTGGTAAAAACAGTGCCATCGGGAGAATCAACGGATGGCTGGGCCGATTGCTGATTCCAGTCCGTATTGAGGATGACCAGAGCCTCTTGATTGTCGTATCGCCGCGTGAAAGCATAGATACCCTTGTTCTGGCTGGCCCAGCGTTCCTGAAAGCCTCCCCGTCGCAACGCGATATACTGATCGCGCGCCTCGTTGATCGCACCGATCAGGTCCTTGATCTCACTCGGAGATTCAAACTTGTTCCCGTGGGCATTCCCCCACTGGTAACCGAAATCCATCATATTCTCGCGTTGGTAGTCCCCATCACTGAGTCCGCGGTTTTCCCGTCCACCCTGATTGAAGCCATGCTCCGTTCCGTAGAGAATGGTGGGGATCGGGCTGGCGGTGTAGAGGAAGCCGACGGCAGGGCGAAGGGTATCCGCCCAGGTCTCCCCCTTCCGAAGACAAATCCGGTCGACGTCATGATTATCGAGAAAAGTAACCATCCGGGTGGCTGCCTCACCGAAGTGATCGAGGTGGGCGATGCGTCCCAACTGATCCGTTCCCCCCTCGTGTTCAAAAACGTTCTTTAGGGTCTGCATCATCGAAAAATACATTACCGAATTGAAGGAATACCCCTCGTCGCGGGCGAATGGGATGTGATCGTTGTCGTTGTAGCTGAAATACTCGCCGAAGAGCAGGAAGTCATCTTTCCCGAGAGAAGCCGCGTGCTGGCGCATCTCATTCGCCCAATGCCGGATAAAGTCGAATTCGACATGTTTGATGGCGTCGACACGAAAGCCATCGCAGTCGGTGGCCTCGATGAGATGCTTGAAGGCGTTGATCAACTCCTGCTGCACGAATGGGTCGCTGGTCTTCAAGTCATCGGTTCCGACAAACGCTCCATAGAGGGACTCCGAATAGTCCCCCCAATTGATGATCCGCCCGTTGTTGTTGAAAAAGTAGGGCTGATCAAAAGGAGGCGCGTGACGAATGTTGCTGTTCCACCAATTGAGGGAACCGCCTCCTCCATGGTGATAATAATCATCCCGCCCATCCCCCAGTCCGAGGAGATCGGCCAAGTGGTTCGGCACAACGTCAAGGATCACATACATCCCGGCATCATGAAGGGCATCGATCAAATCCTTTAGATCCTGAAAGGTCCCGAACATCGGTTCCACCCGGTAAAGATCGGTCGGATGGTAGGCGTGGTAAGGGGTGTAGCGCTTATCCACCCCCTGCTCGGTGCGCTGGACACTCGAGATCCAAACGGCCTTTACCCCCAGCTCCTGAAGATAGGGAATCCGATCCCGAATCCCCCGCCAGTCTCCGCCTTGCGCCAGGTGTCGGGCGTTCGCGTCCGCGCTGTTGTATTCATTATACCAGGGCTTGCCCTCCATTTGTTCTCCGTTCCAACCGTATCCCCACGCCATCTGGCGCGAAAAATTATTGGAGTGATCCCCATCCTCGAATCGATCCGTGAAGATCTGGTAGATATTCGTATCCCGCCAGTCCCCGGGACTCGGGTGGTAGGTGAACCCCGGATCGGTTTCGTGCCGGGGAACGAGAAGATAATCGTCCGCTGAACCAATCGAAGAAAGCACCGCAAGAGCCAATACGGTCAACAGCGAACGGATAGAAATAGATGATAATGTCATTGAGGTCTATGGGGCGAAATAAAACACCCCGGACGCTAAACGAGGTGCTGTGAAACAACAGGGCCCCATCATTCGACAGTTGCACGCCCCCCTCTCTGGCAGCCATCTGGACGGGGCCTTTCGGCATAGTTCCACGCGGCGGAGAAGTAATTTGTGGGTGTCCACAATTTGTCCTTCGCTATCAGTCAAGCCAGCCAGCGTCAAGGGAGCGACAGCGTGTCATCCGGCCAGGCGCGGCTGAGTGCTTTATCGCGTGTGACCAAGGTATGGCCGTGTGCCCGGGCCGTCTGGATCAACCAAAAATCCATGACTTGGCGATGCCCGGAGGCTCGATCAAAAATCTCTCCGATTGGCCGCTTGGCACCGATCAGTATCCGTCCCGGGTGCTTTCCCGCCAACTCGGTCTCAACAGCGCGTCGCGCCAAGGCCCCATCCAAAATGCCACGTCCGAGAATTGTCGGGTTCATGAGTAGACGCATGGCGGCAAGGTAGGTCTCCATTGCAATTGCCCAACCCATCGGCTTGTTGGCATCCAGCCAAGCGCGCGCGTCGATATGCGCCACGTGCCCCTCGTAAAGAGCGGCAAAAAACACGTCGTTGTCGAGCGCATAGGGCATCGGTGCCATTATACCACGTCTAAGGCTGCCGCGACATCCTCGGAGCGGACCGTCGGCAGTTGCTTGTCACGTTTCACGACAACACGACCCGTTTTCAAGTCCACCTGCGCGGGAGCATTGGGCATCCCGGCATAAACCTCGCGGACCGCGTAGCTAACAAGACTGCTCAGCGATGCCTTCCGTCGACCGCCACGGGTCGCGGACTCCTGGCGCAAGAGCGCGGCGACATCATCGGGTAATTCGAGCGTTGTTTTCATCAATGTATGGTTTTATGGTTATATGGTGAAATGATTCCGTCAAGCCGTTTCCGATCCGCATTGCATGACATTTTAAGCATTTTAAGAACACCCACTTTCCAGAGCATGGCGAGTTCACTGAACGACCGGATTGATGGGAGTCCACAATTTGTCACTAAGTTTAATTTTCCTCAATGATAAAGAGGCTGTCAAACAGACCCACATTGGCTTGCACCTGGTCGATTTCCACCCGCAAGCTTGCCTTCCCCGCCTGGTAATAATCGACGGAATGAGGCAACCAGACGCCATGAACAGATTTAAAATCGTCATAGCGCACGCGTTTTAAATACCCGCCCTTCGCTTGGGACTCGCCGATGGCCTGTTGGACTATCTGAAAATGCTCGGCACTCAGCCAAATGTAATCGTAGGCATACCCGGCGGCTGGCAGCACCCGGACCCGGATTGCGGACGCCTCCCCGACTGACTCAAGGGACTCGACCACAAAATAATCATCGCGCGCGGCATATTGATAAAACACCCCGCCGATCTGACTATCCGCGCGCACCTCTGGTAAGACCCCGGCGTCCAGATCGATTACTTCTATCTGACCGTCAGATGATTCAATATGCTGGTAAGCCTGGTGCCCATCATAGATCAATACGGTCACCAAGCCCGGATGTTCGGTGACCATTCGCATGCGATTGGGACGCTTTCGATACAGGGTGAAAACGCTCCCTGCTCCCTTGCTTTGCTCGACTTGGTTTGCCTGGGGTAGACGCATCCGCCCTTTGATCCGCAAGGATTGAATTGATTCAATCCCCAAGCGGCCTCCATTGGCGTCAAGGTGCCCCTGATACAGAGCCCGTAAGGTCGGCAGCTCAGCCGGCGCCCCGTTTTCCCCAGATTGAACCTTTCCCGGAAGCGCCACTGCCACCAAGCAAGCAAGCAGGGACCACGGTAGTCTGACAACTAGATGCCCCACCCTGCTATCAGGATATGCCCTGAGAATTTAATTTCCATATCGATACACGCTACAATCGGCGGCGAGTCACTGCGAAGCTCAGCGCAAGGAAGCCCGAAACCACGCCGTAGTCAAAGGAAACAGTGATGGGGCTCGAGAGCCCCAGGTTGCTCGTTAAATTCGCCGTCAGTAAGGGTAAATCAGCCCGCTCTGCTAAAGAAACCACCGTGTTGACGCCCTGTAAAGCATTGCCAAAGCGTAAAGCCTTCTCTGTTACATTCGCACCGCCATCTGTCTGAATCATTTTAGCCGTGCGACCTCCCGGAGGATCGAACGCTTCGTTAAGCGTCCATGACCCGACGGCGGTGCCGGCATTGAGATTTGCCTCGCTGATCGGCGCCCCATAGCCGTTGCTCCCACCAAGATTTGCAACGGTCGTGCCATCAAAATCGGAAAAAAACGCAATCGCCGCACGGCCCTCATGAATCATCAGGACGGTCAAGAGGGCGACGGATGCCGCGGTCAACTTTTTGATAGAGTCTGCCATACTGACTTAGAAACCAGCCCTGACGGCTCTTAATTAGTCTGGCAACACAAAATCGGCATAGGTTTTGAAAAAGCCTGCATTCTCGCTCGTATCCGCAGGGCTGGGACCAGGCCAATAGGAACCATTCAGAAGTTAGGGGAAGAACCCGACTCGGCGGGCATTAAAATGCTTCGCTGCGGGCCGTGGACTTGGCCTTCGCGCCGATAAGGTTTTTGGTGATGTCCTGATCCTGCTTGAGCAACATAAAGCGCTGGCGGCGCCCTTTTTTCTCGGCCTTTCGCTGCGCGATTTTGAAGCCGAGCTTCAGTAATGTTGCTCCACCCGGGAGGCGCTTGCTCAGCCAAAATTTCAGCATGCGCTTGCGAATGGGACCGAGAAACCGCTGAATCAACTCATCCGAAAAGGCCACGAAGACGACCGAACTGCCCGGGCTGCCCTGGCGGGCCGCGCGGCCTTTGAGCTGGCGGTCGATCCGGGCAGACTCGTGCCCCTCGGTCAAAATGACGTGAAGCCCGCCGCAATTGGCCGCGCCTGGCCCGAGCCGGATGTCGGTTCCCCGACCGGCCATATTCGTCGCGATGGTGATGGTCTGTAGATCGCCCGCCCGGAGTACGATTTCGGCCTCCTGCTCATGGCGGACAGCGTTGAGAATCGTATACACCATACCGCGCCCCTGCAGGAGCCGCCCCAGGCGCTCACTGGCATCAACGCTTCGTGTGCCCACCAGTATAGGACGTCCTCGGCGGTGCTGTTGATCGATCTCCTCCACCACCGCGGCCCACTTGGCATCCTCACTGTAAAAGAGCCGCAGGGGGGCGTCTTCCCGAATGTTTGGCTTATAGTGGGGTACCTCGACCAGTGAGATCCCATAAATGCGCCAAAACTCGCGCCAGGACTCGCGGGCGGTGCCGGAGATACCGGCCAGATGGTTGAAGTAGCGGTAGAAATTTTGGAAGCTTAACCGGGCCAAGGTTTCTGAAGGTTCCGAAACCTCCGTCGCCTCCTTGGCTTCCACGGCCTGGTGTAGCCCCAGTCGCCAACTGCGTCCGGGCATGAGGCGCCCTGTATACTCGTCGACGATAACGACCTTCCCGTCGATCATGACATATTGCTTGTCCCGTAGAAAGAAGTGCCGTGCCTGCAGTGACTGCTGGACGAGGTCCATGACCCAATCCTGCGCGTTTAACAAGCCGGTCTTATCCTCACACCACTCAGCGATCAGCTTGCGCCCGGCTTCGTTGATGGTGATCTCCTTTTCACGCTCATTGACTGCATAGTGCTCGCCGGGCAAAAGGCCGGCAGCGCAGCGGTCCGCCGCGATACAGGCCGTTTTCATGGCCTCATTTTCCGCATGCCGGCTGATAATCAGCGGGGTGGCGGCTTCGTCGATGAGTTGATTGTCCACTTCGTCGACAATCGCGGTGTGCAAGCCGCGCAGGACAGCGCCCTGTCCGGAATAATGCCGCCCGAGCAGATAAATCATCGCTCGCCGGTGGGCGTCCGAATAGGGCCCCAGCGCGATTTGATCGCGCAGATAATCAGCCACCAATTCCTTGCCGGTGCAATAAACCACCCCGGCCTGATAGGTCATGCGCCGCTCGGGCGGGGTCATTTCTGCACGGACCGAGGCCACCCCCAGCCCGCACAGTTGATAAAAACGACTAAAGTCAGCCGCGTCCCGTTGGGCCAGATAATCATTGGCTGTGATGACGTGACAGGGCTTGCCCGACCAGCCCGCGGCCGCTGCGGCCAGGGCAATTGTCAGCGTCTTGCCCTCACCGGTGGCCATTTCCACAAGGGCACCTTCACTGATGGCCAGTGCCCCCATGATCTGTGTGGGATAAGCCCTCAGGTGCAGGGTCCGTCGGGCGGCTTCCACCAGACACGGCATGGCCGCTTCCACACCTGCTCCCCAGCGAGCCCCCAATCGTTTGATACGGGCACGATGCGTCCGCATGGCCTCCTTAAACTCGTGTTCGTGCCAGGCTTCGCTTTGCCGGCAAAGGGCTTCCAGCTCAAGGGCTTTTGCCCAAAGGCGCTGGCTGCGCGAGCGCCGGGATTCCCAAGCGCCCGCACAATCATGCCAGAGCCCGTCCAGTCCAGCGGGCACCGGATCGACTGGACGAATCTCCGTGCGCAGGGCCTCACTGCGCGGCGGGATAAATTTGTGCCGCCCCTCACGGCCCGCCATTCCCGCTTCTATGCCCGGTTTTTCCATATGCCTTTAGAACATGAATCGCTTCTGCACGGCTTGTCGAAGCGCACGATACCACTGAAAGGCGTAGGGCTCGTTGGCCACCCGGAAACGGACGACCCCCACCCGACTATGCCGCAAGACACTCGCTGTATCCGGCAGCTTTGAAATCACTAAGAAGAAGGGCTCAACCGTCCGCACTCCGTCCGGATCATCGTCGCGCACTTGCACCGGGCCCATACCTCGCCAGCCCAAGGCCGGACTGGGCAAATATTCCTGCTGCCCGGGCACGATGGACCAGGCAGTGGGTTCAACCAGCGCCCCCGCGCTGCCCGGAAAGCGGACAGTGGCCGAGCGCAACTCTTGATTAAACAAAAGGTTTGAGTGCTTTTGCGGAACAATCGCATAAAACAACCAATCACCCTCCGAAACGATCTCGCCAATGGTCTCGCCCCGCGCCAACCAGCGCTGATAATTTTCCGCGGGTTGAATCGAGGCGTAGGCGCCGCCAATCGGGGCCCGTATTTCCATGGCGGCCTCTTCCTCCTGCAGCTCGATGATGCGCAGATCCAAAGCCGCCCGGCGCTGCCGCAGAACGTCTGCGCCAATACCCGCGCGGGCCAACTGCACCCGCTCCATATGGGCCAATTCCGCCGCTTCCGCCTCCAATCGCTGCCGCTGCATCGCCAACTCCGGATTGGAGAGGCGCATCAAAACCTGCCCGGCCTCAACCGTTTGCCCGATCATTCCACGCGACTCGACCACGCCCCGACCGCGCACCGTTAAAAACTCGGCGTTTTCCGCAAACAACACCCCGGGCGCACGGAAGTACCGCGGCGCGGGGACGACTGCCAAAAGGATAAACAAAGCACCCAGAGTGAGCACCGTGACCGCATAGGCACGGGTCCGCACCCGCTCAATGCGCGGCTCCGTAAAGAGGAACTTGACGCCTTTGAATAGGGGGATGACGAATAGGCCCACAATCGTTAGAACGGCCGCGAGGAAACCGAGCCCCAGATACCGGTCGGCCACGAACATAATGATGACGTAGGTGATGTAGAGCCGGAAGAGCCAACTGGCCACCCCGAAAGAGCCCAGCCAAATCGAGTCTGCACGGCTGGTCGCGGGACTCTGCGAATGCTTGCCCCCGAAGGCATAGCGCTCCACCCAGTGCCCGAGTTGCTTCATCCCCCGCGGTTGCAGGTTGGGCGTATCCGTCAGGTCGGAAAGAATGTAATAGCCGTCAAACTTCAGCAGGGGGTTGATATTAAACAAAATCGTCGAAACGGAGGCGACGACCATGAGATTGTAGCACCAGGCGTTAAGCAGACCCGGCCCGGTCGAGGCCCAGATAAAAGTCGCAATCGCTGCCAGGATCAACTCCACCAGCATCCCGCTGGCACCGACAAAGACTCGTTTCCAGCGCTCGCGAAAGGCCCAGGCCGCGGTCGCATCGACGTAGGGAATCGGCGTAAACACCAGAAAGGTGATCCCCATCACGTGGACCTCGCCGCCAAAACGCTTGACGGCATAGCCGTGGCCAAACTCGTGCACGAGCTTGGCGATGACGAATGCGACCAGAAGCAGTGGTAAATTGGCCGGGTCGAGCACACCCTGCCGCCCACTAAAGAGCTGCTCCCAGTTCGAGACCACCACCCCGATGGCTGAGCCCACCAAAAGCAACCAGGCCAGGACCCCCGGCACGGAGAAAAGCGGACGCAGAAAAGGCATCGTCCGGGTGAGAAAGGCATCGGGATCAAATAGAGGAATCCGCAGAAAGAAAATGCCGAAGAGGCGGGCCTTCCATTCCCGTGCGTGGCGTTTTTTCTGCCGCTCGAAAAGCTGCGCCACATCCGCCGGGAAGTCGGAAACGATCAGATTACTTTGATACAGGCTGGAAAGGATTTGAATCGCCTCGGTCTGCCCAGGAGCATTGCCCCCCCGGGCGTCGAGGCACTGCTGCCAGACCTCGTCCACGGTCTGGGTGCCATCGAGGCGGGCGATAAAATCCCAGGCCTCGGGCCGAAAGCGGAAAAACTGATCGCCGTAAAGATCGTTGGCCACATACCAGAGCTCGCCCCGGAAAAACTGCTTGCGCACCCGCACCGACGGACGCAGGCGGATTTTCTGCGCGGCCACGCGGTGCCAGGATTCACTGAATAATTTGCGTTCCATAGCCCCGCTTAAAACCAGAGACGCATCCGAATGAAATCAACGATGCGGTGGGTTGCCCGCCAGGCCAGTGTGCGTTTGCCGCTATTAATCTTGGCCACGCCGGTCATGCCCGGCGTCATCCACTCCGCGGTCTCCAATAGGTTGGCGCGCAGGGCAAAAACATTCCCCTCGTCCGCGACCCGCGCTGCGGGCGACACAGAGCTGATTTCAAAGGGGAACTGCACGTCCGGACGGCTGGCGAAAACCACGGAGCCAGTCCGATTTTCACCCACTAAATCGACGTCCCGCTCGGCCACCCGTATTTGCAAATAAAAGCCGTCCAGCTCGGAAATCTGCACCAGGACCTCGCCCTGCTGGACAGGGGCACCGATTCGCTCGCGCAAATCACCCTGCACCACGACGCCATCGAAGGGTGCCCGCACCGCCGCCCGCGACAGACGGTGATCGAGCAAATCCAGTCGCGCCTCGGCCTGCAGCAGGCGCGCCTGTGAGATGCGCAAGTCGGCCAGGTCCCGGTTGGCCTCAGAAAGCTCGGCCTGCGCTTGAAAGCGGCGAATCTCGCCCAAGGTCTCTGCTTTTTCCAAAAGGAGATCACGATCGTTAAGCGAGACCAAGACTTGATCGGCCGAAACAAAATCCCCCGGCCGCACGTTGGTCGACGCAATGAAGCCGTCAAACGGTGCAGGCATATGCACCAGGCTCTCCGGGCGCATGACGAAAGTCGACGAGACCCGAAAGGGCAAGGGCACCAGTAAACAGAAGAGTAAGACCGCACTGCCTAGAATCGCGCCGGCTTTGAGCCAGGTATGGCGCGGCGATAGAAATTTGGCCAGACCCTGCCGCCAACTCGTCGCCCAACGAATAAAAAACCAACGCGATTGATACCGCAGATCTTGCAACCTGGGGGCGACCTGATCCGCAATGACCCGCAAGCCCCAGGCCTCTTCTTGAGTGAAGGGCGCTTTCTCACGCTCCAGGGTCAAGACCCCAACGCTCGCACCCTGGCAGCGCAGAGGCACCGAAATCAAGTACTCCGAACCAGAGTCCCGGGCGTAGGCCTGGTGGTCGTGGTCAATCGCCTGACTGTCGCTCGGTGCGGGCCAGAGCAGTTCCTCATCCTGATCCCGGCACTCCTCCATGGCCGCCTCCAGCGTCTGCAGAATTTGCATCTTGCGCTCAAACTTCTCCGTGCCGCTCAGGGCGACCACTCGCACGTAGGGATCTTTCACCCAGCCGAGGCAGGCGCGCTCGGCCTCCAATCGACTGGTTAACTCATTGACCAGAGCCATGCTGGCCGGCGCAAATTTGGGTTGCTGGTTGACGATTGCCAGCACATCCAGGGCCTCCTGCATCCGGGCCGCCTCAAAACGGGTCCGGGCCGCCTTTAAGTTGCTCTGGTAGATCTCCGGGGTATCGGCAATCAGGGGCAGCAGCTCGGCCCAAAAATCCGCACCCACCCGCTCCAGTTGCTCCGGCGCAAACCTTAACTCAAGCAGGCACTGCGCGGCATTTTCACCCCCGTGCAAAACTTGCAGCAAATGCTGCGCCCCCGCCTCAAACTCCGCCGGGACAACCACCGCGCTGCCCTCGGCAATTGCTTTCTGCGCCGCATCCCCGAGGGATTGTTGCAAAAAAGCCCGCGGGTTGGCCCCGCTGGAAGGGGCCGTCGCCAACAGACTCCAAGCCCCCTCCAGCTGGACTACGCAGCGCGCCTGTTGAGCCCCGGTCAGCGCCTGGGCCAATTCTGTGAATTGTGCCCAAAACGAGGGCGGCCCACCCTCAAATTGACGCAGGCGTTGCAAGGCCTCCAGCTGGGAACGATCGAATGAGACTGATTTATAGGAAGACATGATTCGCCGCTTGGCTATTCTTGGAGGGGCGCGACACGGGCACGGAGACCGGGTTTAACAAGCCGATCCGGGTTATCGGCGATGATGCGAACCTGCAACAGGCCGCTGGCCGGGTCCACCCGTGGATCAATAAAATCCACCGTGCCCGCTAACTCATTGGCTTCTTCGGCAAGTTCCGCAAAGGTCAACCGTACGGGAGCCCCCACCGGAAAGCCGCGCGCATCCTCAACCGTCATGTAGGCGCTCACGTAGATCGTCGCAATATCGACCAAGCGCAAAATGGGCTCGCCAACGGCCACCATTTCCCCCGTTTCGTACAAACGCTCCACCACCACCCCCGAGATGGGAGCGCGCAAGCTGCGCAGCGCCAGCCGTTCTTTGGCGATTTCATACTGCAACTCTGCCAGACGCAGCTCGATCTTTTTCTCGAGAGCCTCGTCCTCGCTGATCAGTTGCTCAGAAAACAAATTCTGGGCGCCACGGTTCTCAAACGCACGCCGCTCCACCGCAGCACCGATACGCTCCAACTCCAGCTCCTCCGATCGTGCATACAACTCCACCAGCAAATCGCCACTCTCGACGATAGCTCCCTCGCGAACGTTCAGCGCGGTAATGAAGGTCTGCACAGAGCTCGAGAGATTGACCTCGCGGTAGGGCTCGACCAAGCCCTGAAATACAGGACTCGCCGCCTGGGAGCCGAGAACCCCGGCAAACAAGAAGACGAATGGTGCTAAGATAAATGGCTTCATGAGGTTATCGTTTGGCGACGGCGTCGCCGGTATCCAGGTTAAGGTTCAGTGTTTCGCTCAAATCACCCCGGATCAAATACAATTGCACCAGCGCACTAAAACTCTCGACCTCCACGGCAAGGGCACGCGTCCGGGCAAAACTGAGGTCGCGCTGCTGATTCAATACATTATAACTGGTGGTCACTCCAGAGACCAGGCGACTCTGCTCGGAGCGTAGCCCCTCAGCCGCCAAACGCACCGCATCCTGGACAAAATCAGCCCGCTCGAGGCTGGCCGCATATTCCTGAGCCGCATTCTCCAACTCAACCAGTAACTCGATCTCCGCCTGCTTGACCTCCATCAATGCCCGCTCCTTGGCGCGCTTCGCTATGCGGACCTGCGCTTTTTCCGCTTTGCGGTTTAAGGGCACCGAAAACGTCATCCCCACACTCCAGTCCGGCCCCCGGCCATCACTTCCGTAGTCCGAAAACGAATTTTCATAGTCCGCTCCCAGGCCATTCAACCCCAAACTCGCTTCCAGATCCAGCTGGGGCAGCGCCTGGTCACGGGAAAATGCCAAACGCACTTTTTCCGCCTCCACTTGCTTAACAATTGCCAAAAAAGAGGCATTTTTCGTCAGCGCCCTCCGGGCAGCATCCACCCCCGCTCCCTCAAATCCGGGAATAAGCCCACTCACCGATCCCCCAATCTCAACCGGCTCATCCCGATCAAAGTCCCGCTGCGTCAAGCTCAGCAGGCGGTTGACCCGCTCCTTTAGAAATACCCGGGCTGAAACGACCTCCTCCATGGCTTCCGCCCGCCGCGCCTGCGCCTGCGTGACGTCGATCGGAGACATCATTCCCTCCTCTACACGACGCTGATTTTCGCGAATCAGGTCATCGGCAAGCTCGACCGCCTCTTTTTTAACCTCCAAATTCTCCCGCGCAAAAACCACCTCGGCATAGGTGACCAAAATTTGCGCAATCAGCCGCTCCGCCGCCGCCCGCACCCGCAGCGCCGCTTCATCCACCCCGATCTCAGCAAGGCGCTTCTCTGCCAGAGTCGCACGCCCGCCCCGGCCCTGAAGTAAGGGCTGGGTCACGTTGAGCACCGTCGTGCTCTGAAATTCGGGCGTGAATAAGGGGCCGATTGCCGTGGCATTTTCCAAGTTGCCTAAATCAACCTCAGGCGCTCTCCGCGTCGTCGGGTTCTCCCGCCGCTGACTTACATTTGAAAAGCTGGCACGGGCACCGGTCACGAATTGCTTCTCCAGACCCGCCCGTAACTCCAGCAGCTCCTCGTCGAAGATGTCCGCCACGCCACCGGTGGACAGGAAGTCCGTGCGGTTCTGCCGCCGTTCCGAGCTGGAGTAGCGCGCCTGAGCGACAAAGCGGGTGACAAACTCACCGAGGGTCACATCCACTCGATCCTCCGAGCTGCTCAAGGCGGCGCGCTCAATCTGCAGGCCAAAGTTGTTTTCCAAACCCCTTAAAACCCAGCTGATGGGCTCGTGCCCACCCCCGCCAAGGGCCGGCGCTTCCGTTTCAAGGACGGACGCTTTCTTGGCTCCCGACGCACCGCCACCGGAGGGGGCGGCAAAAGACGCAGCCGACAAGAAAAAAAGAAGCGTTAGTTGAGTGACAGGATGGTTATACATAATAAAAAAACATGAAAGGTTTATTTAAAAAACCTAAAAAGCGCAAACGAAGTACGATGTCGAATGGTAGGCAGCCAAGCGATTGATTGAATCGAGGACCATTTTTCAGCGATCGAAGTGGCCGTTGTATTCCCTCAGACCATAGCTGTAAAGAAAATATAAGCCAAGCCCTCAATACTATGTGGGCCCACCTCTGAAATTGCCTCCTTAAGACTCAATGCGTTCAAGCTGTGCGCGCACAAGAGCCGCAATATTCGTCAAGGCTGGAATCGGAGGGAGCGCCTTAAACGGAGCCAAAGCTGCCATGGCTGCGTCCAATTGATCGTCGAAGGCGGAAACCACCTCCGCAAAGACGGGGTAGGCATGCAAACCGGCGATGAAGTCCCTCGCCACCGTCTCGTTGCCCTGCTTGAATCGCCGCAGCAGGTCGTCGCGCTCCCCGGTGGGGAGTTTCTCTAAAAGCAAAAGCAGGGGCAACGTGAATTTACCTTTGGCTAAATCCGTTCCCAGCGTTTTTCCAATGAGCGCTTCATCCCCATACAAATCAGCCAGATCGTCGAAGATCTGATAAGCGATGCCCAAGTGGCGCCCGAAAAGGCCCGCTGCTTCACTGAACGCCACAGGGTAGCCCGCCACTTTTGCGCCGAGACGGCAGGCCACCTCAAAGAGTTCCGCCGTCTTCAGGCGGATGACCCGAAAGTAAAACTCCCGGCTGTAGTTGACCTCGCCCCGCTGGTAGGTCTGCGCAATCTCGCCCGCGCAAACCCGAGCCGTGGCCTGCGCGACCGACCGACAGACCTCCGTCGTCTCAAATTCCGCCGCCAGTTTTAAAGCGTGCGAAAAGAGCACGTCACCGATTAGCACCGCCGCCGCCGGCCCGAATTTCTTGGCGGCCGTCTCCTGGCGGTGACGCGTGTCCGCCTCATCCAGAATATCGTCGTGCACGAGCGTGGCGAGATGCACGAGCTCGATCACCGCGCCGAGCTTGATTAAATCCTCCGCGCGTCGCGCCCCCGGTCCCTCCCAGCCGCTGTAGGCCACCAGCAAGGGCCGCAGCCGCTTGCCGCTGTGCCCGAAAACATAGCGCACATGCTCCTGCACCTCCGGCTCCAGCTCCTTGACTTGCGACTGCAGGAAGCCGTCCAGGTCGTCAAGGTAGGGCTTGACCGGATCATAGACCTCGGAAAAACCGGCGGCGGCCACGGTATCGGCTTCAGACTGGGAACGTGTCAGCATATAGCCCGCAGTAAAGCGGGTCGGCTCCAATCTGCAAAGCGTTTCCACTAAAATAAGCGACGGATTACCTCACGCGCCGATCGCCCCCCCCCTAATTAAACGGCCCCTCACAACCGCCTCCCATTTCTCCAAACCACGCATCCAGGACATCGAGAAAGCCCTTCCGGTTCTCCACATGCACGTTGTGCCCCGCGCTGGGCACAATTTCTTCGCGCAGGTGCGAAAACCAATGGCGCATCTCCCCGGCATCCGCATCGTCGACGAAATCAGAATTCGCCCCACGGATCAGGAGGCACGGGCCATCATAGCGGTCCGTTTCCAAAAGTGAGTTTTGCCGGATATGCGGAAGGCTCGCGTGAAGGGCTTCAATATTCGCCTGCCATTTAAAGGCCCCACTGGCTGCGTCGCGCACGAGGTTGGTTAACAGAAACTGGCGCATCGCCCAGTTCGGCACCATTGGTTCGAGGAGTTCCTCCGCCTCGCGCCGACTCGTCAGCTCAGCCACAGGGATGCGTTTCATCGCCCGAAACTCGTTGTCATGATAGGGCGGGTAGGCCTTGGCCGCGATGTCGACGATGATCAGTTGCTGCACCACCTCCGGATTTTGACAGGCGTAGCGCATGGCGATTTTTCCGCCCAGACTATGCCCCAAAAGGTGGATCTCGTTCAGGCCTTGTTCCTCAAGGTAGGCCTCCAAGTCGTCGCACAGTTCCGCCCAGCGCATGGACGACGCATGCGGCGAGGCCCCATGGTTGCGCAGGTCCAGCGCATGCACGTCAAAACGCTCCCGCAGCGCCTTCCCAATGGTCGCCCAATTCCGCGATGCCCCCAGCAAGCCGTGCAGGATAACCAGCCCCGGAGCCCCCGGGTTTTCAAAGCGAAGAACGTTTAATGCCACAGCCATAAGCCACCCAAAAGCCGGATCCAGCCAAAAGGACAAGGCTTTTATAAATAAGGGACAGTCCCTTATTTACATTTAGTTTGCTGGTTTTATTGCACTGCGGCGTTAAAGAATACTCGTCCCCAGCCGCCAACTATCTATCACAGCTGCTGAAAGCCCGATAAATCCTTGAGCCCTTTGGTCAACTAGGCTTACATCACCTCACTTATTTTTCGATTCGAATCATTCTGAGCGAGCTCCACAAAATGAATGCATTGATCTACTCCAACGAATACCCGCCCCACAACTATGGGGGTGCGGGGGTGCACGTCGAATACCTGACCCGCGAGTTGGCCAAGCTGCCGGATGTGGATGTCGACGTGCGCGCTTTCGGAGACCAGGCAATGGCCGATTATCCACTGAAAGTAAAAGGATACCCCGTCAATACGGCGGCCTTTAAGGCACCCGAGCACCTTCATTCCATTTTCGGCAGTTCCCAGCGCGCTATCAGCTTCAACGCCGACGGTAACGAGGCAGACATCGTTCACTGCCACACCTGGTATACGCACTTGGCAGGCATTCTGACCAAACTGAATTACGGGATCCCTCTGGTCATTACGGGACACTCGCTTGAGCCCTTGCGTCCATGGAAGCGGGAGCAACTTGCCGGCGGCTATGACTTCAGCCGCTGGGTCGAAAAAACAGCCCTCGAAATGGCGGATGCGGTCATCGCCGTTTCTGAGGGCACGAAGACCGACATTTTGAAGCATTTCAACGTGGCCCCCGAAAAGGTACACGTCATTTACAACGGGATCGACACAGAGGAATACCAAGCCGTCGACCCAAATCCCGCCCTGGCAAAATTCAAGGTGCCAACCGATCAACCCTATGTTCTATTCGTGGGGCGGATCACGCGGCAAAAAGGCATCGTTCATCTCGTTGAAGCCATCCAACATATGCAGACCAACTACAATGTCGTGCTGTGTGCCGGTGCCCCGGACACACCCGAGATTGCGGCGGAAATGAAAGCGGCCGTCGCTCAGGCCGGCAAGACCCGAGGCGGCATCTACTGGATCGATGAGATGGTCGGCAAGACGGACATCATCCAGCTCTATTCCGGAGCTGACGTCTTCTGCTGCCCCTCCATCTACGAACCCTTTGGCATTATCAATTTGGAAGCCATGGCCTGCGAGACACCGGTGGTCGGCGCTATGGTCGGGGGCATACCCGAAGTCATCGTGCACGACGAGACCGGCTACCTCGTCCCCCTGGCCCAAGAAAAGGAGAGTCCCTTTACCCCTCTTAATCCTGCGGCTTATGCCGAGGACCTGGCCCATCAAATCAACCGACTGATGGGGGACCCTGAACGGCGACGCAGCTTCGCAAAAGCCGGCCGTGCCCGCGCGCTTAACCAATTCAGTTGGACTCGCATCGCCCAACAAACCCGCGACCTCTACCAAGCACTCATTCGATAAGCCCAAATCCCGCGTCCCGCGTCCCACATCCCGCATCCCATGTCCCGCACCATGAACCTTCTCGCCAAGACCGTTGGCACCTGCCGCGTCGTCATCGACAGCGTCCATCCATCGCTCGACGGAGGCCGTTTCCCTTTCAAGCGCGTCCTTGGGGATTGGATACCCTTCACGGTGCATGCCTTTGCCGACTCACATGATTTGTTGCAAGTCGAGTTACGCATCCGCCGCATGGATACGGACGATTGGGAGCGACTACCCATGCGTCCGGTGGGCAACGACGTGTTCGAGGCGACCTACCGGACTGATCGCATCGGCCTATTTGAGTTCGAAGTGGCTGGTGTGATCGACCATTACGGAAGCTGGTATGAAGGTTTCCAAAAAAAGCAGGCAGAGGGCGTGCCACTTGATCTGGAGTGCCACATCGGTGCCGAGTTACTGGAGCATGCGGCGGCCCGGGCACCGAAGGAGCCTGCCGAGCAGCTCCGTGAATGGGCAAACTTTTTGGCGGACTCCACCGCCGACATGGATTCCCGCATCAGTCTGGCCTCCAGTCGTCAAGTCGCCGGACTCGCGCGCAGCTACCCCCGGCGTGACTGGGAGACGACCAGCTCCCGATCGCTCATGCTGATTGAGCGGGAGCTGGCCGCGTTCAGCACCTGGTATGAATATTTTCCCCGCTCCTGCGCGGGCGACGGCGTGACGCATGGCACTTTCAAAGACGCGGCCAAGCGACTGCCCGACATCCGGGATATGGGTTTTAACGTTGTTTATTTTCCACCCATCCACCCCATTGGCCGCGAGTTCCGCAAGGGCAAGAACAACACCCTCACTCCCGGGCCCGATGACGTTGGCAGCCCTTGGGCCGTCGGTGCCAAAGAGGGCGGACACCGCAGCATCCTGCCTGCGCTCGGGACCCTTGAGGATTTTCAGCACTTCCTTGACGAAGCCGAGATGCGCGGCATGGAGGTGGCCCTCGACATCGCCTTTCAGTGTGCGCCCGATCACCCCTGGGTCAAAGAGCACCCGCAGTGGTTTCGCTGGCGGCCGGACGGCACGGTGCAGTATGCTGAAAATCCGCCCAAAAAGTATCAGGACATCCTACCGATTAATTTCGAATCCGAGGACTGGGAGACGCTTTGGGATGAGCTTAAGTCGGTCTTCGAATACTGGATTGAGCAGGGAGTAAAAATCTTCCGGGTGGACAACCCGCACACCAAGTCAATGGAGTTTTGGCGCTGGTGCATTTTGAACATCAAAGCCCAGCATCCCGAGGTCATTTTCCTCGCCGAGGCCTTTACCCGGCCCAAGCGAAAATACTATCTAGCGAAAAGCGGGTTCACCCATGGCTACACCTACTTCACCTGGCGTAACTCGGCGGCGGATTTGCGCGCCTATGTGGAAGAGTTGACGCAAAGCAATGCCCGGGAGTATTTTTGGCCGAATTTCTGGCCGAATACCCCCGACATCCTGCACGCTGATCTGCAGAGCGGCAACCGCGCGACCTTCATTGGCCGCTACATTCTGGCCGCGACCTTGTCTTCCAACATGGGTATTTACGGCCCCGCCTACGAGCTGCTTGACCACGAGCCCTACCCCGGCAAGGAGGAGAATAACCACAGCGAAAAGTATGAGCTTAAAGCCTGGAATCTAGACAAGCCCGGCAACATCCGAGCGGAGATCGCCCGGGTCAACGCCCTGCGCAACGAGCACCAAGCCTTTCAGCGGACTTTCAATGTGCAGTTCATCGACTGCAACAACAGCCATATTATTGCCTATCTGAAGCAAAACTTCGACCGCACCAGCCGCTTTATCATTGTCGTCAACATGGACTGGGAGCGCAAACAGGTCGGGACGCTCAATCTCTCTCCAAAATCCCTGGGGCTTAACCGGGACGGCGGCCTTCGCTTACTCGACCACTTCACGGAGACCCCGAGGGAGTACTATTGGGAGGGCATGGATCCCTATCTGGAGTTGGACCCGCAAGTCAGCCCGGCACATATTTTCCAGATCCTCTGATTTTCAGAAGGTTGAAACGCCGCTCCATTCCTGAAAGCGGTAGAGCCAGGTTTTCCAGCGCAGGGACCAGCCACTCTCGGCCCAGTCCGCGTAAGGCAGGCTCTCCAGATGGCCAGCACCATTTGTCCAGAGCGTCTCGAAGTAGCGGTCAAAGTCCCGGTTAAGCCCAGGGCTATTTTGAAAGAGTAAATTGGCCTCCAAATTCAAATTAGCCAGATTGCGCCGCGTCCAGTTGGCCGAACCGAGGAAGAGAAGGTTCTGTTGTGTCCCCTGAATACGCAGGACTTTGGCGTGAAACTGCTCCCCATGTGTAGCCGCCCAGCGGACCTCGATCGCACCGCCCGCGTCGAGCAACTCGGCCGCGACGGTCCGGTTTGGAATGCCATTTTTGGCGCGCCCAAAGGCATCGCGATTGGCATCCAGGAGCAGACGGACCCGCGCACCCCGAGCCACTGCCTCCTTCAACGCCGCAACAACCTTGCGGTCAGAGAAGTAAAAGACGCCGGCGTCGATGCGGGCACCCGATCCGGTGCGGTTGAGCTGTAGAACGAGCTCATCCTGAATAGCACCCTCGCTTCGGTAGGCGACGCTCGCACCGCGGGGTTCCGCGGCGGGCAGGGCTTCCGGGCTGGGGAGTATCCCCCGAATGGCGGCGATCGCCTCAGCTGCCGCCGGAGCCAGAGCGCCCTGGACTTGCTTTGGGTCCTGCGATGACCACTCTGCAAGCTGTAACTCGGAGTGGGCCGCAAAAATAGCCACGGCCCCATCCACCAGTGCAGCGACATTGGAGTGATTGGTACTCCCGTCTGCCGGGTTAAAACTCCCCATGAGCACACGCGGAGCAGCATCCCGGTAGCCTGTGATCAAAACCTTCCGGTGATTTGCTTTGAAGAAAAGTAAGCGGCCAAGTTGTGGTAGGGTTAGTTTTTCGCCTTCGCCATCGAATGGATTAGGCACGAGACGTTGAACTCCGGCGGGCAGGTATTGACTCCAGAACGCAGCCTGCGGTGCATAAATCCGGTTAGAGTCCGGGAGCTTCGCGAGATCCGTGAAAATCACCGGGATATCGGCCGCGGCCATGCGCTTGTAAAAAACCGGAGCCTGGTCTCCGTAGATACGGTTGATCGGGTCGGTTAAGACGAGAATCGGCATTCCCGGTTTTTGGATACGTTTTTCGATAAGGGCATCGGCCAGCTCCCGGGCCAACGGACGCAGCTCACCCGATGCCTCGACCGCGCCACGCCAGGGGTTCCAAAGAAAGAAATCGGCGATGATAAAAGTCTCCGCCGCATCAATTTCCCCGAGGATCGTATCAAAAATCGCGTGCGATTGCACGTAAGTCTCCCGCTCCGTATCCCATGCGGTATGATCCAACAAGAGGCGGGCATCCTTAAACTGGAAACCCGGGCTGCTTAAATCCGTCCCCGGCGGCAGGTCTTTTTGCCGAAAGAGCACGTAGGGCAACAAGGCCACCCCGAGCAACGCGCCTGTGAAAATCCAAAATAGCCTACGCATGAGCAGGCAGCATTGGGATGTTCTTCTTTAATGCAAGCATCCGCAGCCCGGCTCCGAGCCTGTCTCGTTTTTTTCTTTCACCTGCCTGATTTCTGATTAGAGCTTGGCTGGCATACGCTATGACACTTTTTCAAGCTACACTTTTCACTGCGATCTTTTTGATCGTCTTCGGGGCGCATTTCCTGTGGCACGGGATGCGGAGCGCACCGAGCGTGCAAGCCTTCCCCCGCTCACAGACCGCAGCCTACATTCTACTTGGAACCGCCGCCGCCTGGTTTCTATTCAAAATAACGCAACTTGGGCCGGCCGACTTCGGGCAATACAAGCATCTGCTCTTTGCGCTGTTTCTCGTCGTGGCGGTCGGCTCGTTTTACTACGTGCCGGACTTTTTGGCTGTGCGCGGCCTCGCGGCACTGATTCTCTTAACTGCCGGGGTGCTGCTTGATGCGGCCTACATGGAGTTGCCCCCCGCCCGTCTCTTTCTCGTCACCTTCGTTTACCTCGCCATTGTGCTTGCGCTCATCCTCGGGGCAAATCCCTACAAATTGCGCGATTTCCTGGGCTGGCTCTACAAGCAAGAACGAAGGCCGCGTATTTTTGGCGCTATCTTCGTCGCCTATGGCTTGCTACTGCTTGGCGTCGCCCTGACCTATCATGCCTGATTCAAAGCCCGGCCAACTCATCATTGTTTCCGGCCCCGCCGGAAGCGGCAAAACGACCGTGTGCAACCGTATGCTGGCAGAAATCCCGGGCCTCGAGCGAGTGGTTACCTCGACAACGCGCAAGCCGCGCCCGGGCGAAGTGAATACGGTCGATTACTACTTTTTCGACCGGCCAACCTTTCTGGCGAAGATCGAAGCGGGAGAATTCTATGAGCACGCACGGGTCCACAGCCATCTCTACGGCACGCTGAAACGCGAAGTGCAGGATAAATTGGCAGCCGGCACAGACCTGCTCCTCAACATAGATGTGCAGGGAGCCGCGCACATGCGCCAAGTCGCGAAGGCCGATCCGCTGCTGCAAGGCAGGGTCTCAACAGTCTTTATCATGCCGCCCACTCTGGAGGAACTGGAGGCCCGCTTGCGCGGCCGCGGGACCGACCCCGAGGATGAAATCCAACGCCGCCTCCAAGTAGCCCGCGACGAAATGGCGCAAAGCGTGCACTACGACCACACCATTTTGAGCGCGACCCCCGATGGGGACTTCGCCTCGCTGAAGCAAATTTACGAAGCCCTTTGAAATAAGGGCACTTCCGGGCAGCTTTCACCGCTGGGCTTTTCGAAAGGTCGACGGCGTGCTACCTGCTACACGGCGGAAAACCACGGTCATGCGCTCCGCATCGTTGAAGCCACAGAGTTCAGAAACACGCCCGATCGGCTGATTTGTCTCCTGGAGCAGTTGCTTGGCGCGTGCGATGCGCATTCGGCACAGCATGGCCCAGGGTGTGCAACGATAGGTTTCCTGAAACTTGCGCTCAAGGCTTCGCCGAGCGAGACGCAGCTCATGGCACATCCGGCCAACGCTAATCGGTTCCTGCAGATGCTCGGAGAGGTACAACATCGCACGGCGCAACTGGGTATCCTCAACCGCCAGAAAGTTAGCCGAGTGCCGCAGGACGACACTTCCCGGCGACACCAGGATGGGACGCTCCGGCGCTGGTTTCCCCGCAAGCAGATCGTGCATTGCCTCGCCCGCGAGACTGCCGATACGGTCCCAGGGGATAGCAACGCTGGACAGCATCGGGTAGCTCAATCCGCAGACGAGCTCGTCATTGTTGGCCCCAATGATGGCAACTTGCTCCGGCACCTCCAACCCCAGCTCTCGGCAAGTGCTGCACAGAAAACGGCCGAGCGGGTCGTGCACGGCAAAGATCCCAACCGGCTTCGGTAGCCCCCGCAGCCAATCATTTAAAAGCGCATCGGGCTCCAAAAAGTGCTCACTGTAGCCGATATTCTTGATAACCGTCTCAGTAGGCACCGGAACTGCGCTACCGACCTGACGCAAAAACCCCTCAATGCGCTGATTCGAGTAGGGGGTGTTCGTGCCCAAACAGGCGAGGCTGCGGAACCCCGCCTGCTGGAGTGCCTCCGCCGCTGCTGCACCCACGGCCCAGTCGTCGACATCTATACTGGCGACCCCGGGGAAGGTCTCATCCGTATCAACGATCACGGACGGCAGACCTAAGCCCAGTAGGCCCTCGGTCACTTCGGGTAACCATTCCGTAATCAAGCCTCCCGGCTGCAAGGCATGCAACCGCTCAATCAGCTCGGCTGTGGGCCGGTGGATATCGAGAACCCGAAAATCCTGCTGCGCCCCAACATAGGGCATCAAAGCCGGCGTCAAACGACGCAGAAATACCTCG
The DNA here is from genome assembly GCA_018402305.1 of Puniceicoccaceae bacterium. Taxonomy (GTDB): domain Bacteria; phylum Verrucomicrobiota; class Verrucomicrobiia; order Opitutales; family Coraliomargaritaceae; genus Thalassobacterium. The sequence continues at coordinate 79,448 of JAGYJE010000010.1, forward strand.
CTCATGACGATCGCGATTTGATGGCAACGGCTCATCCCCTAACGTTAAGCACCCTCCTGCCGTAAATCAACAGAATATAGGCGCATTTTGCGGTGTCGGCCACACAGCCCTTTCTGCTAAACTGTTCGCAGTTATTCATTAAACACTCCAAACCACACAAAACATGCACTATTTTGATTGCGGCAAAATCCAATACGAGGGCCCCAGCTCCAAGAATCCTCTCGCCTTCAAACACTATGATCCCAGCGCAGTCATTGCGGGAAAAACGATGAAGGCGCACCTTCGCTTCGCGGCGCCGTATTGGCATGTCATGCGGAACGAGCTGAGTGATCCCTTTGGTCCCGGCACGGCTCAGATGCCTTGGGACGACCGCTCCAATGCGGTCGAAAACGCGCTTGCCCGGATCGACGTCTTTTTTGAATTCCTCGAAAAGACAGGGATTGATTTCTACTGCTGGCACGACCGCGACATTGCACCGGAGCTGAATGACCTGGCCGCCTCTAACGCGGCGCTGGATGCCGTGGTGGAGAAGCTCAAGGCCAAGCAAAAAGAAACCGGCGTGCAATTGCTTTGGGGCACCGCATGTCTTTTCCAGCATCCCCGCTACGCGCAGGGAGCCGCCACTTCCCCGGATGCCCGGGTCTATGCCTACGCGGCGGCCCAGGTAAAGAAGGCACTGGAGTGCACCCACGCGCTGGATGGGCTGGGCTACACTTTCTGGGGCGGCCGGGAAGGCTATGCCACCTTGCTCAACACCGATATGAAGCGCGAACTCGATCACCTCGCGGCCTTCCTCCACATGGCGGTCGATCATGCCAAAAAGATCGGTTTTCAAGGGCCGTTCTACATCGAGCCCAAACCACGCGAGCCGTCCACTCACCAGTACGATTCCGACGCGGCAGCCTGCCTTAACTTTCTCCGCGAATACGGGCTCATGGATCACTTCAAACTCAATATCGAGACCAACCACGCGACCCTGGCCGGGCACACCATGGAGCATGAGCTCACCGTCAGCGCCAATGCGGGTCGACTGGGCAGTATCGATGCGAACCGTGGTGACACCCTCGTCGGCTGGGATACGGATCAATTTCCCACCGATATCTACCTGACCACGCAGGTCATGCTCGTCGTGCTCGAGATGGGTGGTTTCACCACCGGTGGACTCAACTTCGATGCGAAGCGTCGCCGCGAGTCGCACGAGCCGATTGATCTGATTCATGCTCATATCGGCGGGATGGATGCATTTGCCCGTGGACTGAAGATCGCTCACGCCATTCGCGAGGATGGTCGCCTCGGCGACTTCGTGAAAGCCCGTTACAGCAGCTTCGACAGCGATATCGGCGCTCAGGTGGAAGCCGGTGAAGCGAGCTTCGAAAGCCTTGAGGCTTACGCATTGCAGGGGGGAGAGCCGGCCCTCGCCAGCGGTCGCCAGGAAATGCTGGAAAACCTCATCAACGAATTTATCTAAGCGGCCCGGAATCATGTGGACTCTCGGCATCGACGCCTCCACTCAGAGTTGCTCTGCGGTGGTGATTGACACGGAGGTCGGTGTCGTCGTGACGGAAGCTTCGGTGAACTTTGGTCAATCCTTACCGCACTACGGAGCGCCCTCCGGCTTTATCCCTGGTGGTTCCGGCGGGGAGGTGCAGAGCGATCCCCGAATGTGGCTCGACGCTCTCGAACTGCTTTTTGAAGCCCTCGGCGCGCAATGCGATCTGTCGCGGATTGCTGCCATCTCCGGCGCAGGTCAACAGCATGGCTCGGTTTATTTGAACGAGGCCTGGCCACGCGTACTCACCGGGCTCTCAACGGAGGATTCGTTGGCCAGCCAGATCGGCCCCTGCTTATCCCGCGAGACCGCCCCCATCTGGATGGATACCTCTACCGCAGCGGAGTGTGCGGAAATCAACGCAGCACTCGGCGGCTCTGATAGGGTCTGCGCCAAATCCGGCTCGATCGCGATCGAGCGCTTCACCGGCCCCCAAATCCGGCGTTTTTATAAAAAGGACCCCAGCGCCTACGAGCAAACGGAGTCAATCCATCTGGTCAGCTCTTTCCTTTGCTCAGTCCTCTCTGGGCGTAATGCTCCCATTGATACAGGAGATGGCGCCGGCATGAATTTACTCAACATTAACGACTGGTCTTGGGACCCGGAGCTTCTCGAAGCCACCGCACCCGACCTGGCCCGCAAGCTGCCATCGGTCGCGGACGGAGCGAGCACCGTCGGCCCACTGGCGGATTACTTTGTCCGAAAATACGGCTTTTCCGCAGACACCGCCATCACTGTTTTCACCGGTGACAACCCCAGCAGCCTAGTCGGCATGGGCGCGAGTCGCCCGGGCCGTCCGGTTATTTCCCTCGGCACATCGGATACCTTCTTTGCAGCGATGCCTGGCGCCGTTGCGGACCCCGGTGGCTGCGGTCATGTTTTCGGGAATCCGCTGGGTGGGTGTATGTCACTACAATGCTTCGTCAATGGCTCGCTCGCCCGCGAGGCCGTGAAGGATCGCTTCAGTTACGACTGGGGTCAATTCAGCGAAGCTTTGGAAGCCACACCCCCCGGTAACGGAGGCAGGGTCATGCTGCCGTTCTTTCAGCCGGAAATCAGCCCACGCATTGACGCGACAGGCCCCCGCCTGCGGGGTGATGCCGCTTTCGAGCGCTGGGAGCAACCCGCGGTGGCCATCCGTGCCTGCGTCGAGGGCCAATTCATCAATATGCTCCAGTGCACGAGCTGGATGCGGCTCAATCCGGAGGTCCTTTACCTGACCGGCGGCGCTTCGAAAAATGATGCGCTCGCCCAGATCGTGGCGGACGTTTTTCAAGTTAAGGTGCAACGGCTCGCGGTGAGCGGCTCGGTTGCCCTGGGGGCGGCCATGCGCGCTGCGCATAACCGGGGAGGCATTGCGCTGGAGGCACTGGAAGCCGCCTTCTGCCAACCCGAGCCAAACAGTCTTCTCAAACCGCAGGTCCATTCGGCGGTCTACCTGCAAAGTATGGAGCGAATCGCCGAGTTGAAGTCCGCGTGGATTGATACATAAACAAAGTACTCCGGCAATCGCCGGGACCGGCTGATCCGCCGTCTGGCGGTGATACCGAAAATTTTCTTTCGCATTGTCTTTAGGACCTACTTTGGGTATCGAGGCATTATCGCGATAAAAGATCGTTCATTCTTTTTCCGCTCCATCTCTATTTTTCGGCTGTTACCTTGACTCTATCTGCCGCAGAAGTTGCCAACAATCTCATATCAACAATCTCATATCAACGATCTCCTTCTGATGTAAGCGCCGTCCCCGAAGACGCCTCAACCCGCGTCCTAAGATAGGCCGTTAGAGCCCGACAGCGACCTTTCCTTTCAACTACGAATTTTCTTATCGTTCTCCCATGGGTCGCAATTCAATTCACAAAATCAAACGTCCACCCCGCCACTCAAAGGGGCCGACCATCGTCTATCTGGAAAATGAAGATGATCTCTTCGAGCTGATCGAAAATACGGATCAACCACTCATTCTCATTTTGGAGGGGGTGCAAGATCCGCACAACCTGGGGGCTTGCCTGCGCACCGCTTCGGGTGCGGGCGTCACCGCCGTGCTCGCTCCGGTCAAAGGGGCCTGCGGCATCACACCCACGGTGCGTGATATCTCCTGCGGCGGGGCCGATGATGTGCCCTTTCTCCGAATCAAAAATATCGGTATGCTTCTGCGGAAATTCCATGACAAGGGTATCCAAATCGTGGGCACGTCCGACCGGGGCAATGACTCGCTCTACGACGTCGACCTGACTCTGCCGACTGCTTTTGTTCTTGGCAGCGAGGGCTGGGGACTTCGCAAAGTAACGGGGGATCTTTGCGACCACCTCGTCAGCATCCCCATGGCCGGGACGGTTGACTGCCTCAATGTTTCCGTCTCGGCGGGCGTTTGCCTTTACGAGACCGTGCGCCAGCGCTTGTGAGCCGATTTCATGGGCATCCATCTGGAGGTTTTCGTCTACGGCACCCTCAAACCGGGCGGCCACTACTGGCCGCAGTTCTGCGAGGGCAAAGTCGCGCGATCCCAGCCCGCTAAAATTCACGGCGAGCTCTACGACTTGCATGTCGGGTATCCGGGCCTGCGACTGCGAGGCCAGGATTGGGTGCACGGCTACTTGCTCGAACTCAAAGAACCGGTTCACCTGGACGGACTCGACTACCTGGAAGGCTACGCCCCGGATCGCCCGGAATCAGAAAACGAATATAATCGCTTCCGCGTGCCCTGCTACGACGAATCTGGCCAGCCGCTCGGCGAGGTCTGGGCTTACGAAATTACCTCAACTGCCTTCGCCAGGCACCGCACCACTCGTATCGAAGGTGGGAATTGGCCGGTGGACTGAATAAAAAAAGCCCCGGCCGCTTTGCAGCGGACGGGGCTCGATAAAATTTAGTTTTAGCAGTTGGGCTTACTCCACCGCGTGGGCACCCAACTTCCGCTCGACTTTTTCGATGCTCAGCTTCACGAGTGCGGGCACACCGTTCTCGTAGGGCACCTTAACTTCACCCTGAATGAGCGGCAGGGCGTATTTGTAGAAGTTGAAGTTCATGCTGACGCCATCTTCGTTGATCCAGCTTTCCGGAAGCTTTTTCACCCCGTTCGCGATTTCCGAAAGGTCAGCGAGGCCAGTGCCACAGGTGTAAGTATCCTCATCACCGCGAAGCAGTGTGACCATCTTGTCGGTGTGACCGGCGACGGCAGCCTGAACGGCCGCTTGGCCGGCGAGGTAGGCCTCGTCGTTATCCGTCTGCGAGGAGCAGTGCACGGCCGCGCGCTGCGCCATGCCGAGCTTGACCGAGCGCGCCTTCACTTGGAGGCTTTCTTCCGCAAGAGCACGCAGGTATTCGCCCGCGCCGCCGAGTTGCGAGTGGCCAAAGGCATCCGCGCCCGCGCTGTCGGTCGAGACGTAGTTGCCATCCGCGTCGACAAGTCCTTCGCCGACCACGACGACGCAGTATTTTTCCTTTTGCAGGACGTGTTGCACGTCGGCGATGAATTTCTCCGGCGAGAACGCGACTTCTGGAAGGTAGATCAGGTGCGGTGCGGCCTTCGGCTCGTCGCGGCGTTTTGCCAGGGCGGCCCCGGCAGCAATCCAGCCGGCACTGCGCCCCATGACTTCGATGATCTGGACCAGGTCGTGTTGCCCCATGGCTGCGTTGTCTGCCGCGATTTCCTTAACGGTGGTCGCGATGTATTTAATGACGGAGCCGTAACCAGGCGTGTGGTCCGTCGTGACGAGGTCGTTATCAATCGTCTTGGGGATCCCGATGACACGGAGGGCATAGCCGCGCTCCTGCGCCAGTTTGGAGATTTTATCCGCGGTATCCTGCGAGTCGTTCCCACCGGCGTAGAAAAAATAGCGAATGTTATGCGCTTCAAAAACTGCCAGCACCCGGTCGAAATCGGCCTGCTTTTTGAGTTTATAGCGGCAAGTGCCCAGCGCTGCTCCCGGGGTGTAACGCAGGCCACGGATAGTCTGCTGCGACTCGGCAGCGAGGTCGATCAGCTGTTCGTTTAAAATCCCGAGCACACCATTGAGCCCACCGTAGATTTCTTCAATGCACTCATGGTTGAGCGCTTCGGCAACGGCGCCGGAGAGGCTGGCGTTGATAACAGAAGTTGGGCCGCCGGATTGAGCGATGAGACAGTTTCCTTCGAGTTGTTCTGACATATGCGTATTTTGGTGTTTAAAGTGAACGATTGGGTTGTGTGTAAGCGGGCGCTTTCTGAAAGCAATCTTTAAAGAATGTCTCCTGGAGCATAGTTGGCCGCAGAGGGCGCATGGGCCGCCTCTTCACGAACCGCCTCACAGAATTTCTCGACTTGGGTCGAGGCCAGCCCGGTCATCGCCTGCGCCCGGCCCATCATTTCGGTCAGCGCCTCCAGGGAGAGGCCAAGGCGGGCATCGCCTACCAATCGCTCGACCAGGTTATTACTGGTGATCTCGCCGGCACGCAAGTCGCGCACCGTCTGGACGGCATGTTCTTTAATCGCCTCGTGAGCCTCCTCGCGACCCGCTCCAGCGCGAACGGCCTCCATGAGCACCGTGGTCGTTGCCAGAAAGGGACCGTAGCGCTGGTTTTCCTGGTCGATCATCGCCGGGTAGACTTCCATCTGACTGAGGATTGTGAGAAAGGTGTCCAGCAGTCCATCGATCGCGAAAAAGCTATCCGGAAGGAAGACGCGGCGGACCACCGAGCAGGAGACATCGCCCTCGTTCCATTGGTCGCCCGCGAGTTCGGCCGCCATGGTGAGGTACCCCTTGAGAATCACCGCAAAGCCATTCAGGCGTTCGCAACTGCGGCTGTTCATCTTGTGCGGCATGGCCGAGGACCCAACCTGCCCTTTGGCAAAGCCCTCACTGGCCAGCTCATGTCCGGCCATGATGCGCAAGGTCTTGGCAAAGCTGGACGGTCCCGAGGCCAGGCGCACGAAAACCGAGACGACCTCGAAATCAAGACCGCGCGGATAGACCTGCCCGACCGTGTCGAGTGACGCCCCTACCCCAAGATGATCGAGTATGCGCGCCTCCAGAGAGGCGACTTTTTCAGCATCACCCTCAAAAAGTGTCAGCAAGTCCATTTGCGTGCCGACCGGCCCTTTCAGCCCGCGCACTGGATAGTTGTTGATAATGCGGTCCAACTCCCGTGCGGCGCAGAGCAGGTCCTCTCCAAACATGGCAAGGCGCTTGCCAAAGGTTGTGGGCTGGGCAGGCACATTGTGCGTGCGCGCGGTGATTACGAGGGCCTTCCACTGCTCAGCACGATCCGCCACTTTAAGAAGCGCCGCCACGGCTTTCGTGCGGACAAGCTCGAGCGCCTGTATGATCTGCAATTGCTCAACGTTTTCGGTGAGATCCCGACTGGTCAGGCCCTTATGAATGTGCTCGTAGCCGGCAAGGTCGCAGAACTCCTCGATGCGCGCCTTCACATCATGCCGCGTGATAGCCTCGCGGCGGTTGATCGAGTCGAGGTCAATCCTGCCTTTGACGCGTTCGTAGGCATCAATGGCTGCCTGCGGAATTTCCAGCCCAAGATCTTTTTGGGCCTTCAAGACCGCGATCCAATAGTCTCGCTCCAGAGCGATGCGTCCTTCCGCACTCCAGATGGCTTGCATCGGCTTGGAGGCGTAACGGGTGGCGAGAACGTTAGGTAGGTTGTTCATGGTGATTCTGCAATGAGGAAACCAACCAAACTACGAAACACCGCAGGCCATGCGATACAAAAACGGTAAAATTTGGCGATCGCTCAGCTCAGGGCATAGAACGCTAGTCCTCACGCATGACTGCAAGCGGTTGACCTTCTATACCCACGTAAACCACCACGATCTCTGCCGGTTCGTCGCGGTCGTTGCGACCATAGTGCCAGGTAGATAGGGTGGCAGTTTACCTCCATCCCAGGACGCTCCGGACTTTGCCAGAGTTTCGACCTTCACCGATCCGCCGTGATCGTGGGCTTCGTCGGCGACCGAACCCGTCGTCGCACACCCCTCTGAATTCGTGAGATAAAATTGAAGAAAAAGATGGAACCTGTTGGGGTTCAGTGGCTAATGTAGCCTTGAACAAATAAAACCGAAACACCCAACAGGTGAGAAAATGAAGCGACTAAAATTGGAAAGAGGCAAGGAAGAACTGAACAGCACTGGCGGCAATCATTTGTTCGGCCATTTTCTACGCGAGATCGCTCGGGAGCACTTGCCCTCGAACTTCCAAAGCCGCCGTAAGGGTGCGATTAGCGACCGGGACATTCTTATGACCATGACTGGGATGCTCTGTAACTCCCGCACGGACTTCACCAATGCGAACCTCTACGCTGAAGACACGGTGTTCGCGCATTCTTTCGGGATCGTCGAGTTGCCTTCGGAGGCGACGCTGCGGCAACGCCTGGACGAGCTGCCCGCACAGCGCAGCCAGTCGGCGTTGCGGACGCTGAACCAAACGCTTTTGAGTGGGCGCACTTTCAGCACGGTGCGTGCGGGGCATCTGGATTTGGTTCCTGTGGACATCGACGTGAGCCCCCTGAACAACTCCGGTTCGCACAAGCAGGGAGTGTCGTTCACTTACAAAAAGCACGACGGCTACGCGCCGATCTTCGCCTACGTCGGCGCCGAGGGCTACATGCTCGATCACGAACTGCGTCCGGGCAAGCAGCACTGTCAGGAAGGCACCCCGCAGTTCATCGGCGGATGCGTGGACAAGCTGAAGGCGTTGGGGCTAGACGGACGTTGCCTGATCCGGCTGGACAGCGGCAACGATGCGGAGGAAAACTTCGCGCACTTCGGCGAAGAGTTCTTCATCGTCAAACGCAACCTGCGCCGTGAATGCCCCGAGCAGTGGCTGGCCACCGCCCGCCAGGTCGGAGACCTGCAAGAGAGCCGGGACGGCAAGAACGTTTATACTGGTTTCGTGGATCATCTCTGCCCCGGCGGAGCGAAGTCCGCAATGTCCCCGGTCCCGGTGGCCTTCGAGGTCATCGAACGACTGACCGACCCGGATGGCAACCGCTTGCTCATCCCCACCATCGAAGTGAACACTTACTGGACGAACTTGGCCTGTGCGGCAAATGAAGTATGCGCACTTTACCATGATCATGGCACCAGCGAACAGTTCCACAGCGAACTGAAGAGTGACCTCGACATCGAGCAACTGCCCTCCGGCAAGCTCTGCGTGAACAGGATCGTGCTGCTGTGCGGCATGCTCGCCTTCAACCTGTTGCGCACGCTCGGGCAGGAAGTCATTGCCCGCAGCCATCTGGCTCCCGTGAAGATCAAGGTGCGCCGCTGGCGACTGAAAACGGTTTTGCAGAACATCGTCTACTGTGCCGTGCGTGTGATCCGCCACGGCAGATCCATCAAGCTGCACTTCGGCAAAACCTGTCCGTGGTTCGATGTCATCGAGGACATCGCCCGATCGCGGTTGCGACCAGCTTAACGACTTCTCCGCACGAACTCGCCCGTGAATCTCGTCAAGCACGAGCGGGAAAACTGTGTCTCAATCCTAAAAGTAACGTCTATTTGAGAAGCAACTAAACGGGGAAGTTCTTCCACTGCACCAATTGTTGAGTAATTGCAGCAGTCGCTGACTCAAAATCCTGCCACCGCCGACGGAAATAAGTTGGCCTGCTGCAAAAATCATTTATCTCACTGATTCAGGACCCCGTTAAAAGAGCCAAAGAAAGAAGCAGACTTTGGTAATACGTCTTATTTTCTAATTTTAGAGAGTCCATCGGCTAGAAGATGACGTGGCCTTGCGCCCATTTAACGAAAAATACCCCCAAATTACTCGCGGCATGCGCCAGCATGCAGGGGAAGAGCGAGCCATTCGGATTCCAGGGCCCAAAGCGCACCGCGTAGAACCAGAGCGAATTCGCAAAGAGAATGGCGGTGCTGAACCATGCCTTCGCCGTGAAGGTCCACTCAAAACCGTCCTCCAGGCTCCAGAGATGCGCATGGATAACCGCAAAAATAAGCGAAAATAGAACACAGCTGCCAAGCAGAAGTCCCCGCCCCCGGTTTTCGACCACTAGAAAGCCCCGAAAGATAACTTCCTCGACCACCCCCGCCGCCACGATCGCGAAGACAAAAAACCAAACCATATCGCTTTGCTCCGCAGAAACGCCCAGAGCGATCTCCCCGCCGGTCTCCACACCCAGTAAAATAAGTGCCCCAAGCGTCCCAATGAGAAAGGATCCAAGCGGCGCCCCTACCGCACCCGGCATCGCACCCTCGGTTCCCTTCCCCTCGCAGGCCGCCCGGTAGTCTGCGAGATACATTCGTCCCACATACACAGCCACCGCCACATAGAGCAGTATCATTATCGGGTTTTCATTCATGCTTTAATCGATCCCGCATCCCATCAAATATGGCGCGAATCATCTTCGTCCTTTTTGACGTAACCGCTGTCTTGCCGGTTATGATTCACTTTATTTTTCTTTGTATAGGCTTCGTAGACGGCCTCCGGCGTCATCCCCAACACCTGTGCCAGTGAAATAAGAAAGTGGAAAAGATCGACGACTTCAACCTTTGCATTCTGCTCGTCAAATTCCTGATACTTCGCCCACCACTTCCAGGGGACTGAGTCGATCAACTCCGCCATCTCCTGCTGCATGGCTCGTGTGTAGTTGAGGACCCACTTTGCCTTTTCCTCATCCGACATATCGTCGGTGTTGACCCCGATGCGTTTATTTAAGGCGTCCTGCAGGTTAAAAATTTCGTCAAGCTTATCCATGATTGATTGGTTAGACGCTCACTTCCCCCCTAGCAAGCCGATTTCACCAAGGGTATACATAGCCAGGGTATAAATAGCCTGTGTAATTATTGACCCCAGGGTATAAATAGCCTGTGTAATTATTGACTATCCAGCAGACTTCTCTGGCCGCCTCAAAAACTATTCAAACTTAACCCTTGCCCAAAAAATTCCGGCTCTTTACCCATACAGAGTTGATAGCGGTCGTGTTCAACGGCTTGAGTGCTTCTTGCGGCGAAAGCAATCATCCACACCGACCTTTTCGACACGGACTGCGCACCCGCTTTCCAAGGCTATGACTGTTCTAGCCACGGGACCAGTCGCGACGACCCATAAAATCACACACCTAGATTAAACAGATGCCAGAATTCGAAGAAGAAAACCCGAACGCTTCGCACAGCCAAAGCTACACACCGAGCACTGACGCCTCGACCAAGCCACGCACCCGCCGCCGCAGCGGCGGCTTTAAGACCGAACTTGCCCCGATCAGTAACGCTAAAATTGGCGAGGTCCGCGCAGCCGAAGCCTTGAAAGAGGAAAAATTGAGCGGCAGGCCATCACCGGAGACGTCCCATTCCGAGCGGCCGGAAAGACCACGCAGCGAACGCAAGCCACGTCCGCCCAGAGCGGAGGGTGAGCCCAGAGCGGAGCGTCAGCCCAAAGCGGAGCGTCAGCCCAGAGCGGAGCGTGAAATTCAGGAGCGCCGCACGGATGTGGATCCGCAGCCGAGCCCGGAAACACTGGCGGCGATTGCCAGTGTTGAAGCAAAAATCGCCAAACGAAGGGCCGAAAAAGATGCCCGACGGGCCGAGCGTACGAAAACCCGCCCCGCCAAGGGCACTTCATCGGAGCGCCGATCGGATCGGGGCTCGGAGCGATCCACCGGTGCTCGCCGGAGCCGCAGCCAACAGCCCTCTGCGAAAAAGGCTCAAGGCGGCCTTCTCGGAGCCATCAGCGGATTTTTCGGGAAACTATTGGGCAGCGAACCGGAGCCAACTCAGAAGTGGAGCAGCGGTAGCAGCTCCCGACCATCAAGCAAGGATGGCCGCCCACGCAGCGGCCAAAACCGGGGGCGCAGTGGATCAAACACCCGGGGCGGTAAGAATCGCGGACAAAACCGACGCCGCAGCGGCAGCGGATCCCGCGGTAACGCCTCCCGGAAAAGCGAAAACCTTCCCTCTTAAACGGAACTCCTCCAGCTCAGGCCACCATTATGGACGTTTTCAAAGTCAGCGGTAATGGGCCACTCCACGGCCAAATCCAAGTGAGCGGCGCAAAAAACGCCGCGCTCCCCATCCTGGCCGCTACATTGCTCACGGATGAGCCAGTCCGGCTGCGCAATGTGCCCAACTTAAGCGACATGCGCTCGATGCTCGAGATCTTGCGCCATGTCGGTGCCGAGACTAGCCAGCCGGAACCGGGTGTCTGGGAGATCCGCGCCGCAAAGATCAGCCATGTTGCGCCCTATGAGTTGGTCCGTAAAATGCGGGCCTCCGTCTGTCTGCTCGGGCCACTTGTCGCCCGACTTGGGAAGGCAGAGGTTTCCATCCCCGGTGGCTGCGTTATTGGCCCCCGCCCAATCGACCTCCACATCAAAGGACTGAAAAAACTCAATTGCGAGGTCGAGATCGCCAATGGCTACATCTATGTTGACGCTTCAGAAATGCGGGCTGGCTCCATCTTCCTCGGTGGCCGCAGCGGCAGCACGGTCACCGGTACTGCCAATATTGTTATGGCCGCCGTGCTCGCTCCCGGCACCACCCGCCTGGAGTGCGCCGCCTGCGAACCGGAGGTGGTCGACCTTTGCCGTATGCTGGTCAAAATGGGCGCCCGGATTGAGGGGATTGGCAGCCCTGAATTAACCATCGCAGGCGTCGAAAAACTCCACGGTTGCGAGCACAGCGTCATCGCAGACCGGATCGAAGCGGGCACTTTTGTTATCGCCGGAGCCATCACGCGCGGGGATGTCACCGTTACGGGGATCGCGCCTCAGCTTTTGGGGGCTTTCCTCGATAAGTTGGAAGAGGCGGGCCTCCCCATGGAGCTGGGCAGCGACTCCATTCGCGTGCTGCCCTACAAGGGTTCGCTCAAACCACTTGATGTTATCACCCTCCCCCATCCAGGCTTTCCGACGGATCTGCAGGCTCAACTCAGCGCTCTGATGACACAAACCGAAGGCCTTTCCATCATCACCGAGCGTATTTATCCCAACCGATTCATGCATGTCCCGGAATTACAACGCATGGGGGCGGATATAGCGATCGAAGGCCCCAGCGCTATCATCAAGGGCGCCAGCAAACTCTCGGGGGCTCCCGTCATGGCCTCAGATCTGCGAGCCTCCGCCGCACTCATTCTGGCGGCCTTTGCGGCAGATGGAGACACTTGGATTCAACGTATCTACCATCTCGACCGCGGCTACGAACGCTTCGAACAAAAACTGAGCGCTATCGGCGCAAAAATTCAACGGCTCAGCGACAAGGAAATGCCCAAAGAACTCCTCGGCGACTGATCCGCTCCGCCGATGAGGCGACGGTTCAATCTTGATGTTGAAACGACTGGATGACAGTTAAGATTTGCCAGACCTTTCCCGCATGGCTCACATCACTGGCATGCACTACTCAAAATACCACGCACTCGGAAACGATTATCTCGTCCTCGACCCGAAGGACGCCGCTGAGCTCCCCGGAACCGACGCGATTATCCGTATCTGCCACCGTAATTTCGGCCTGGGCTCCGACGGCATCCTCTACGGACCACTTGAATCTGAAAAAGCCGATTTCGGGCTCCGGATAATGAATCCGGACGGGAGCGAGGCCGAGAAAAGCGGCAATGGGCTGCGTATTTTCGCACGCTATCTCTACGATACAGGCGCTGTCAAAAACGATGCCTTCACGGTCGATACGCCGGGTGGAGTCGTCACCTGTCAGATCGCGGATGGAGCTCAGTCTATAACCGTCGACATGGGGCGCGTGCGCTTTGGGATGGACCACATCCCGCTCGATGGCCCCGAGCAGACCGATCAAAACCTGGGGCAGCCGCTGACTTTCAACGGCAAGACCGAAACTGTTTACGCAGCTAACATCGGCAACCCGCATTGCGTCCTCGTCCGCGACGAAATCAGCCCGGAAGCGGCGAAGGCGGATGGCGCGGCCATTGAGGTGCACCCCGAGTTCCCCAACCGAACCAACGTTCAGTTTCTCAAAGTAATTGATCGCAACAATGTTCAAATTGAGATCTGGGAGCGGGGTGCCGGTTATACGCTGGCCTCCGGCTCCAGCAGTAGTGCCGCCGCCGCCGTCGCGCACCGGATCGGTCTCTGCGACAAGGACATCACCGTGCACATGCCCGGCGGTAAAATCGGCATCCATATCGGTGATGATTTCGCCGTCCGCATGACCGGACCCGCCACGCGCGTCGCTGGCATGGACTTCGATGAGGAAGCACTCAGCTTTTCCGTTTAGGTTTCTAGAATCACCCGCCTAGCACCTCGACCAGCTCACGAAGCGAGTGAACCACTCGTTTACCGGTTGCCGCCAGTCGCTCCGGGCTGTGGTGCCCGTGTGCGAGAAGCACACAGTCACTACCGATCGCTTCAGCCACCTCGAAATCGTGCAGCGTGTCGCCGATCATCACGACCTCTTCAGGTGACCACGGAAGCTGCTCAATCCAGTGCTGGCCGCGGCCAACCTTGCCCTGAGCGTAGATGTTGTCCGTCCCCACCAGCCCCATGAAATGCTCGCTGAGCCCGTAGTGCTGAATGCCTGACTCCAAGGCTTCCTGTTTCGCCGCTGAAAGCACGGAATGCGTCACTCCCAACCCCGAGATCGCGGCCAAAATAGCGTGCGCATCCGGATGCAGCACACACTCATCGAACCAGCGGGCCTCGTAAGCGCCGATGAATTCGCGACTCACTTGCTCGAAGCTGTCCACATCCGTATCAAAACCGAGATACTCATAAAAATGGATGACCGGAAAGCCGAAATTCTGCCGGTAATCATCCTCCGTAATCGCCCTGCGCCCGCGCCGGTTCAGCAGACCATTCAACACCTCCACGCACAGCCAGGTGTCGTTTAGCAGCGTCCCGTTCCAGTCCCATATGATGTGTTTATAGACCATTAATCAAGCAACTCCGGTTTACGTTGAAAAAGCACCACTGGCACCTGCATCAGCGAGAAAAAAATTAACGTCCCCTCAAACCCGGGCACCCCGAGTCGCTCCCCTTGATCGGCGGCCGCCATGTAAGCAAACATCACCACAGCAATCATGACGAAGACAAAGAAGACCGACAATCCAACCAGCAATCCGTAGGCCAAGCGCCAGGATCGGTCGGACAGTTGGCTAAACGGCAGACTCAGCACCACGCCGTAAACCACAAAATAAACGCCCTTAAAGACCTCAAAAGTCCCCGGACTTTTCAGTAGCGCCGCCACTCCGAGCCCCAACAACAGCACGCCGATACAGTAGCCACCCACACGGGCATAGCGAAGGCCGCGCTCCGTTGCCGGGCTCAAACTTGAACTTGCTTCCACGATTCCGCTCATTGCTCTGCTCTGTTTTTCTAAAATAATAGTGACCCGAGAGCAGAACCCGACTCACGCTCTGCGTCAAGCAGCGCACGCTTTCGCACCCAGGGTCGAACCGGCGGTGAATGTGAGGGCAATCGGAGAATTAGTGAACAAATTAGCATTTAGACTTGCCAACTCCTTTTCTTTAAACGAACTTGATTGCCAGACACAAATTCTCGAACCAAAAATCACGCAACTTCAAAACATTATGGCTGCAAAATCACAAATCCAAAAGGCCGAGCGCAACGCCGAGTCTGACCGTAAAAATCTCGACCTCGCAATCTCCGGGATCAACAAACAGTTTGGACCGGGTGCGCTCATGCGCCTCGGTGAAGCCACCAAAATGGAGATTGATGTCATCTCCACCGGTTCCATCGCTATCGATCTCGCCCTCGGGATCGGCGGCCTGCCCCGCGGACGGATTTGCGAAATCTATGGTCCGGAGAGTTCCGGGAAGACCACCTTCTGCTTGAGCGCGATCGCCCAGGCTCAGAAGGAAGGCGGTAATGCTGTGTTTATCGACGTTGAGCACTCGCTCGACCCACGCTACGCCAAGACAGTCGGTGTCGACCTCGATAACCTCATGGTTTCCCAGCCCGAAAGCGGTGAGGATGCCCTCAATATCACGGAGACCCTCATCCGCTCCGGCGCCGTCGACATTATCGTTGTCGACTCCGTGGCCGCGCTGGTCTCGAAGAACGAGCTCGACGGCCAAATGGGTGATACCACAGTCGGCCTGCAAGCCCGGATGATGAGCCAGGCAATGCGCCGCCTGACGGGCGCCATCAGTAAGTCCCAGTGTGTCGTTCTCTTCACCAACCAAATCCGTGAAAAGATCGGCGTCATGTTCGGCAGTCCCGAGACCCAACCCGGCGGCCGCGCGCTCAAGTTCTTTGCCTCCGTCCGTATGGATATTCGACGGATCGGTCAAATCAAGGAGAGCAATGGCAAAGTCGTGGGTAACCGTACCCGGATTAAAATCGTTAAAAATAAAGTCGCCCCTCCCTTCACCGAGAGTGAGTTCGACATCATGTATAACGAGGGGATCTCGCACACCGGCTCGCTGGTCGATCTCGGGGTCGAACACAAGCTCCTTGAAAAGAAGGGTTCCTGGATTTCCTACAATGGCGAAATGATCGGGCAAGGCCGCGAAGCAGCCAAACAACACCTCAAGGATACGCCTGAATTAGCCGATGAACTGACGAAGATTTTGATCGAAAAAGTTCATCCAAAAGCAGGTGAGTCCCTCACCGGAGAAGGTAAAGAGGAAGACGAATCCGATTCGGAAAAGTAGGTCGTCCCGGTGGCAGGTATGATTAGGTATGATTAGATCTGCGGGATTGCTTTATCGTGGCAGCGGCATCTTGCCGCTCATAACTCCACCGAGCGGCAAGATGCCGCTGCAACTGCCCCTGCACGTTTAATCAGGCACCCCGCGTGGCGTGCGACCCTGGTCGCGCCCAAATCGCAACGGTTCAGGCTAACTGGGCCTTCACTTGGCACGAAAGGCCTCGGCAAACTTGGCCGTATCCGTGTCGCCCGGCAAACTGCGTCCAGTCGCGTAGGCATATAAATACGCCTTGAAGACTCCATCTGCTGTAGCCGTGGCAGCAATTGAAGCGATCACCATTAGAATTGTCGCAAGGATCGCCACCACCCACAGGATCTCCGACTGGCTCTGAGCCGCGAACCAAAACAACACCGCCGCTAAAGCAAAAATCGGCAACATGAGCAGGAAAGCGATCATACCCATCGAGAAATTTCCCATCAAGGCGGTCCCCCAGGTCGACCTAAGCGTTCGCACCGATCGCTTAAATGCCTCAATCGGCCCCACTCCATCCGTCACGATGATCGGAATGACAAAGTAAGTCATCGCCGTCCACGCCGAGCCGAGAATCGCCGCAATGAACCGACCCGACTTTCGATTCCGCTCCAGAGCCTTCAGCAGCATGCCGATAACGGCAGAGACCAGCGCCCATCCAAAAATCGAGTAGATCCGCTTTGTCGCAAACTTAAGTCCAAATCCGACCGATGCATCACCCCGTTCAAGAATTTCCATGACGCAGGCACAGAGTGCGGAGTTAAAAAACACGATCACAAAGTAATTACAAAAATAGAAGAGGAATGCCGTGATATACATCGCCGCGTCCTGTGATTGCTCACTCGTGCTGTCCAACGCTGCTGACCACTCCTCAAAAAGTCCCAGCCCCCAAAGCGGCAAGGCGAAGCTCGCCAAAACCAAAAACGCCGCCGTCGTCGACAGCAATGGGAATAGAGTCAGATGCTTGTGCTCCCGCAACAGCCCGTAGCTCAGTTTTGTAAACTCCCAACTTCTCGAAAGTGATGCAAACATAGGTGGAAGCCAAGCGTATCGCGGTCGGTTTGTAAATACCGGTTTTCCCGCCCATCCCGCCAGATTCGATGAATCAAATACGACGCGAGCGGCTACGTTGTCCGGCGCATTCATGCCCGGACCTGCACGCTCAACTCGCGCGACCCACTTCAGCCCCCCCCCCTCGCAACCTCTGATCACCCACAGCACTTCATAGCAGTTTGCCCGCTGCCAGTCGGGCGATGAATTGGCCCAACAACGGCTCTGCGATTGTTGAGCCCCTCATCTAGGATACTATCTAAACTTCTAGCCGCTTAAAACAGCGAAGATCCTGATTTTTCAGATGCCCCCTTGAACCTACCCCCAACAAAAAAAAGGGCTCCTGTAAAGACCCGCCTCTGCCTGTGATAGGTTGAATTCAAACACTTGACTCTAAGCTACCTCATAAGACGGCGAGAGAGACCCTAATTCTACAAAACCCAGAATAAAAAGCCTGGCTGTTATTTTTATCGAGGCTGCTAATGATAAATTACTACTAACAACTTAATTCTAAGCTGCCTCGTTAAGTGGCAAATGAAAGCAATTTTCCGCACAGAAGCAAAGCCCTCTCTATAAAAAGCCTGGCTTTTTTGTTTTTTGTTTTGTCTTTTCTTAAGTGCGGTGTCCAAGGGTTCCCGTCTTGGTCGGGAGTATCCGATGTCTCCTTGAGCGCCATTTTTGTGATGAGCTTTCAGAGCGCATCGGTTTTCAGCACCTCCAAATCGAGGTATTCCAAAACGGAGGCCGGCGTCGCCTCCAGCTTTATATTGGGCGCGACGCCGGCATTCATGGCATCGATCCAACGGCCCAGGCACACACACCAGTGGTCGCCCGCCTTGAGTCCGCGCCATGATTCTCCATTCGTTAGCGTTTTCTTCTGGGTAGGCCTTTTGCGTTGTAAACGCCCTTTGATTTTCGACCCCCGCGTGGTTTTGATTTTGCCGCTCCGGTGCTGCCGCCGCCGTGTTTGCCTGTTTGCAAGGTCTCAATCTGATCCCGAATCATTGCCGCTTTTTCAAACTCCAGTTTACGCGAGGCTTCGAGCATTTCCTCCTCCATCTCGGCAATAACGCTCGCGACATCCCGGTCGTCTGATTCGGCAACCAAAAAGTCATCCCCTGCTTCCTGATCATAGGATGCACCGGGTGCGTGCAGGCTCTCATCAATACCCCGCTTGACGCCGACCGGAGTGATTCCGTGAAGTTGATTGTGAAGGAGCTGCTTTTCCCGGCGGTATCGGGTCGTATCCAGTGTCTCTTGAATAGATCGGGTAATAACATCCGCATATAAAATGACCCGCCCTTTTTCGTGCCGCGCGGCGCGACCTGCGGTCTGAATAAGACTGGTTGCACTGCGCAAAAAGCCTTCCTTGTCGGCATCGAGGATCGCCACCAGTGCCACTTCCGGCAAGTCGAGGCCTTCACGCAGCAAGTTTACTCCAACCAGCACGTCGAAATCGCCTTTGCGCAGACGCCGTAGAATCTCCACCCGCTCAATCGCGTCGATATCGGAGTGGAGGTATTCGACATTGAGACCCGCCTCCCTAAGGTAGTCGGTCAGGTCCTCGGACATGCGCTTGGTCAAGGTTGTGGCAAGCGTGCGCTCACCGGATTCGACCGCTTTACGGACCTCTGTTATAAAGTCTTCAACCTGCCCCTTAATCGGGCGAATTTCCATCTCCGGATCAACCAAACCAGTGGGGCGGATCACCTGCTCCGCAATCGTCTGCGAGACATCAAACTCGTGTTGGGCCGGCGTGGCGGATACGTAAACGGTCTGTCGCGTGATTGCCTCGAACTCTTCGATTTTTTGTGGCCGATTATCCAGTGCCGAGGGCAAGCGAAAGCCATATTCAACGAGCCGCTCTTTGCGTGCCCGATCGCCGTTATACATGGCGCGGACCTGGGGCAGCGTCACGTGGCTTTCATCAACAAAGAGCAAAAAGTCCTCGGGGAAAAAGTCGATCAGGCAAAAGGGGCGCTCCCCGGGCTTACGACCAGCGAGGTAGCGGGAATAATTTTCGATCCCCGTGCAGAAGCCCATCTCTTGCAGCAACTCAATATCATACTCTGTCCGCATCCGAATCCGCTGAGCTTCGAGCAGCATGTTCCTCGATTCGAAATAAGCCACACGCTCCTCAAGCTCTTCGCGGATGCCTTTGATCGCCGATTCTATTTTGTCCTTCGGTGTAACGTATTGCGTGGCCGGGTAGAGATTGAACAATTCCAACTCCG
Organism: Puniceicoccaceae bacterium; assembly: GCA_018402305.1. Taxonomy (GTDB): domain Bacteria; phylum Verrucomicrobiota; class Verrucomicrobiia; order Opitutales; family Coraliomargaritaceae; genus Thalassobacterium. The sequence continues at coordinate 98,887 of JAGYJE010000010.1, forward strand.
CCCCGGTTTCGCCAATCACGGGGTCAAGTTCGCGGATGCTCTCCAGTTCATCGCCCCAGAATTCAACGCGGATGGCCGACTCCATGTAAGCCGGATAAATGTCGACGACATCCCCGCGCACGCGGAAGGTGCCTCGCTTGAAGTCAATGTCGTTTCGCTCGTAGAGGGAGCCGACGAGATACTCGAGGAATTTGTCCCGGGAGATTTCAAGACCCGCATGTAGCGAGATCATCATGGCCTTGAAATCTTCGGGCGAGCCGAGCCCGTAGATGCAGGATACACTGGCCACGACAATCACATCGTTGCGACTGATCAACGAGGACGAGGACGAAATGCGGAGCCGCTCGATTTCGTCATTAATCGAGGAGTCTTTCTCGATATAGGTGTCGGTTTGCGGGATGTAAGCTTCCGGCTGGTAGTAATCGTAGTAGCTGACGAAATACTCGACGGCATTGTTAGGAAAGAAGGCCCTGAACTCCGAGTAGAGCTGAGCGGCCAGCGTTTTGTTGTGCGAGATAACCAGCGCCGGGCGCTGAAGGCCCTCAATCACATTGGCCATGGTGAATGTTTTACCAGAACCGGTCACACCGAGAAGCGTCTGATAGCGGTTTCCCGCTCGAATCGAATCCATTAGTTTTGCAATGGCTTCCGGTTGGTCGCCTTGCGGTGCGTAATCGCTTTTAAGCTTAAAATCCACAAGAGGAGAAAGACAGAGATCGAAACGAGCGCAATTAGAAGATTGAAAAAGCGGGGGAATACCGATTTAACTTGAATTTCACGTGATTTTAAATTAGCCCACCTAAGTTCGACATAAAACTAGATAACAAAAACTAATAGTAACATGCCAGTAGCCACACCAAAACAATACGAAGCGATGCTCGACGCCGCTCAGAAGGGTAACTACGCCTATCCGGCCGTCAACGTCACTTCGATCACTACAATCAATGCCGCCCTGAAGGCCTTCGCCGATTCGAAGTCTGACGGCATCATCCAAGTTTCGACCGGCGGCGGTCAATTTGCTTCCGGTTTAAATGTCGCCGATGCAGCATTTGGCGCGATTGTGCTCGCCGAGGCCACCCACATTCTCGCCGAAAAATATGACGTGCTGGTCGCATTGCACACAGACCACTGCCATCCGGAAAAAGTAGACGGTTTCCTGAAACCGCTTTTAGAGGCCTCCCGCAAGCGCATCGCTGAAGGAAAAGGGCCGCTCTTCCAATCGCACATGTTTGACGGTTCGGTTGTCGACCTGAAAGAGAACTTGGAGATTTCAAAGGCTCTGCTCAAGGAGTGCGCAGAGCTTAATATCATCCTCGAAGTCGAAGCCGGCTGTGTTGGTGGCGAGGAAGACGGGCACGACACCTCCGGTTTGCCCATCGACAAACTCTACACCACCCCCGGCGACATGGTTGAAGTCTACGAGGCCCTTCAGCCGATCGGGCGTTTCCTTTTTGCCGCTACCTTTGGTAACGTGCACGGCTCTTACAAGCCCGGTTCCGTCAAACTGAAGCCAACCATCCTGCGCGACGGGCAGAAAGCTGTGACCGATAAGCATGGTGAAGCGGCCAAGATGGATCTCGTCTTTCACGGAGGATCCGGCTCTGAACTCGCTGATATTCGTGAAACTCTGGAGTATGGAGTGGTCAAAATGAACATCGACACCGATACGCAATATGCCTTCACCCGCCCCATTGTGACTCACATTTGCCAAAACATCGAAGACGTCCTCAAGGTCGATGGCGAAGTGGGCAACAAGAAGAACTACGATCCACGGAGCTACCTGAAGAAGGCGGAGAAGAGCATGGCTGAGCGTCTCCAACAAGCCGCGGACGACTTGTGCTCGACTGGGAATACGATCTTCGGCACCGTCTAGAACAGAGACCCCCCCCTTTCCCGAGGCCGGATATGTGAAGTCGTATCCGGCCTTTTTATATCCGCAAATCCGATCGACCTCAGGGAACTATGCCCAAATAACGAGAACGGCTTGAAATCTACGAATCCCTCGGCGATAACCCCCTCATGAACAAAAGTAAAACCGCTAATAATCCGATGGATGACATTGATCGGATTCTCGTTGATGAGCCTACGATTAAAGGCCGCCTTAAAGAACTCGGGCGGGAGATCAACGAGGCTTACGAGGGGCGGGATCTCGCAGTCATTGCAATTATCAATGGTGCCATCATTTTTGTGGCTGATTTGATCCGTGAGCTGAGTATCCCGATCCAGCTGGACTGCATCCGAATCTCCAGCTACCGGGATGATACCAAGCCGGTCCAAACCCCCGAGGTCATCGACAAAATACGGCTCGATTTAAAGGGGATTGATGTGCTCATTATCGACGACATTCTCGATTCCGGGAATACGCTTTCGCGTGTTACCAGCATGTTTCGCGCGATGGAGCCGGCCTCGCTTAAGACCTGCGTGCTACTCAATAAAAACACCACCCGCAGCGTGCAGTTCGAAGCGGACTTTGTGGGCTTCGAAATTCCAGACGAATTTGTTGTCGGCTACGGGCTGGACTTTGCCGAGCGCTACCGCCAGTTGCCCTGTATCGGAGTCCTTCGCCCCGAACTGCAAAATCCGCCCGAGTGGTCGTGATGCTCTTTGTCTGACGCTCTCTCGCCTCGATTTAAACCTAATTGCCCCGGTCTAATGTATTTGCCAGGGGCTGACGGTGCGGGTGATTTTGGCAAAAGCGACGAAGGAAGCGTCTAGACGACCGCATCCAAGCGATCAGCTAAAATATCAAAAATCCCCGGGTGTTCTCCCAAGAGTGCGGTCGAGTCGATCCGTTTAAAACGCCCCCCCTCGATTAAACCGTTACAAATCTGGGCAACATCGCCACCAGCTCCCGCATGCCGCCCTGGCAGAAGGAAAAACATTGCGAGAATGAGCCGCTCCCCAGGAAAATCAGCCCGCTCGCCAAGCGACTCCAGTAGGGGATCATTGAACGCGTAAGCCTCGCCCTCGCGGCGCTCCATCGAGCACGGTTGAACGCCCGCCACGGCGTCCCCCAACACGCCCTGCAGTTGCCGCGCGACTGCGTTGCGCACTCGATTGACCGCTCTCGCTGGGGTGCCATGATCAATCAGAGCCACCCGTGTCCCGCTGCCGGGAGTGAGCGCCCGGACTTGATCTGCCAGCATTTCTGACAGTCGGGGGTCGGGAGTGTCCGGATCCGGCCCGGCCAAAACATCGGCAACACGGATGTCCAGATCCGAAACGAGCGAGCGACCCTCATCGATCAACTGAGGCAGGTAGTCGGCAACTGCCAAACTCGGCCCGAGAAAAAACGGCAAAAAAACAAACCTTCGCTGCCCCGCCTCAATGCATTCGCGCAAGCGACGACGAACAATCGTCGCCCCCCGGCCACCGAGTTTTTCGGCCGGAACTCTATGCGAGTGAAGCAGACTCACTGGCTCTACGGTTAAATTGGCACGATCCCCTAAACCTTCGGCCAGACAACGCAGCCAGAGAGTAGCCTCCGGTCGAAGCGAGCCGTTATCGATGAGGAAAACTACCTGAGGTGCCATAAAAAGTGTTTAGAGTTGAAAACAGAGCAAGAGCTAAGGAAAATGTTTGCGAGTTACAAATCATTCCATCACAAACAGAACCATGAATAAATCCGCGCGCATCATTTCTACCCTTCTGCTGGCTCTTCTTCTACTTCCAGCGTGCACCCGCAAACAGGCCCCAACTCCCGCAGGCGGCGCAACTGACAGTGGCAATCGGGCCGCAAACTTTGGTGACATCGTCCCGGACGGCTTCACGATGGACGGCTGGGGAGCTGATAGCGAACTGGAGATGCGTGGGGATGGCGATGGCATCGGCAACGGAAAGTTTGGTGACTTCACTATGGTCGTGGGTGAGTTACCCTCTGTTTTCTTTGATTTCGACTCCGCCTCCATCTCGGCCTCTGAAAGATCAAAGCTGCAAGAGGCCGCCGCCTACCTGGAGGCAAATCCAGGAGACCATCTCTTAATTGAAGGCCACTGCGACTGGTATGGCACGAGTGAATATAACCTCGCTCTGGGCGATCGCCGGGCAAACAGCGCCAGCGACTACCTCGGCACGCTTGGAATCGACCCAGCCAGAATTAATACCCTTTCCAAAGGTAGCCTTGAAGCAGTCAGCGGGCTTTCAAAATTGGAATCCTCGCAAGATCGGCGTGCAGAGCTGATCATCCTGAAAAAATGAGCCTGGCTGCATCCTTTCTTCGGTACCTGATCTTTCTGATTTTTTCACGCCCTTTCCTGGCTCTTTCTTGGCCCTTTCTTGGCTCTTTCTTGGCTCTTTGTATGAGGTCTCATTCATTTTGCTGATTGCCTCTGCAGATGCTTACCGAAAGCCCGCATGACGCGCAGATGCAGGCGAGCCTGAGTTAGGGAGTAGATTGTCCACGGCAGGGTCGGTGCGAATCCGTGAATTGAAGCGATCAGACAGCCCAGTTCTGGAAAGAGCCGGAATTCGAGTCGACCGCGTGGGTCCACTTTTCGCGAAAGGACCCCTCCGGTTATGTAAAATGCACAGCGCCTCTCACTGCCCAGCGAATAGGACGTTGGCGTCAGTTCCAAAAGTACCGGGCGCCCACCGGCTAAAGTAAAGCGAACGATGCCCTCGCCATCTTGGCTCGCCCGGATCACTCCCCCGAAGCGCCGACTCAGCCAGACGCCGTATTCCTTTGCAATTTGCTGTGCATTCCATTTGGCAGGCAGCGGCATGCGCTGCACCGAGCGAACCCGTCGGGCCTGCTTGATTTGTTGGCGATCCAAGTTGCGCGTCGTAGCGCGTGGATTCGGTTTGGGCCGCCCGGATTGGTCCACGCTGGAATGAAAGGATTCTTCAAAAGAAACCCACTTCCCCTCCAAGGCATCGGTCAAGGCACTGGGCCTCGCCTCAAGGTCGTGCTGAAGACTTTCCTGCAGTGGCCCAACCAGCGCCGGCGGGACGCTACCGAAAAGTGCCACCCAGTGCTTGGACAGCCCAAAGCAATTTAGCGGGAAATTGATAAAATGCGCCGACTTCCCCAACAATTCAGCTGTTTGCTGGATCATTTCCCGGTAGCTCATTGGGCGATGCCCGCCGAGATCAAAGTTTTGCCCGGAATATTGAGCTTCCTCTAAACACAGCTGAAAGGCCTGACACACGTTTCGAATATCGACCGAATGCGTTTTCGAGCGCACCCACGCGGGCAGAAGCATTAGCGGCAAACGCCGGACCAGATTTATGAGGAGGGAAAACGAAGAACCACCGGGCCCAAAGATCAGGCCCGCCCGTAAGACAGTGACCTGCACGGAGCGTGAACGGAGCACATTTTCGACTTCCAGGCGGCTGCGTAAGTGGGGCGAGAGCGGCTCGTCTGTCTGGGGAATCAGGCCACTGAGATAAATGATATGTTTGAGACCCGCCTCCTCCGCAGCACGAATGAAATTATCAGCCAGCAGCAAATCGGTGTCCTCGAAACTGCTTTGCACGAGACGGCTCGAGGGTTCCATCGAATGGACCAAGTAGATGCCATACTCACAACCCGAAAGCGACTCGGCCACCTGGGGCAGTGAATAAAGATCGCAGCAACGCCACTCCGTATTCGATCGGTCGGGGTTTTGTTCAGCCACGTTGGCACTCCGCGTCAGAGCGCGAAAGCGGTAGCCGCCTTCCAGATGCCGGCGGAGATGCGTCCCCACAAAGCCACTAGCGCCCGCAATGGCGACCAGCGGCTTTGGAGTCGAACCCGGACCCGACATTGTTTAGCGGGCGAGGTAGCTCTCCAGCATCCAGATTGTCTTTTCGTGCACCTGCAATCGAGCGATCATCAAGTCTTCAGTCTGATCATCACCCGCTTCGGCAGCTGAGTTACGGGCTGCTACGAGATTGGCGACCAGAGCTCGATTCGCGTCGGCAAGATGCTTAACCATTTGCTCTGCGGTGGCGTCTTCTTTGATCTCTTTAATATTCGACATCCGGGCCAGATTGCCAAGACCGCCCGGAGCCAGCGCGCCCAGCGCACGCACGCGCTCGGCAATTTCGTCGACCGCGGTAAAGAGCTCCGTGTATTGCTCTTCAAAGGCATTGTGCAGCGCAAAGAAGCCGGGGCCCCGAACATTCCAGTGGCAAATGTGGGTTTGACCAAGCAAGGCGTAGGAATCTGCCACAACTTGGCGCAGAGCTTTCATGACTTGCGAAGATTTCGGTAGTGTTTTTCTTTTCGCCATTCCTTAACTAAAAACAAATTGACTGAAGTTGCAACCAAATGGTCAGGAAAAGAAAGGTCTGCAAAAATCGGCCGCACCTCTTGAAATCCGACTCTCCTGTTTTTGGAAGTTTTGCTTTTCCGGCCTTCCGCACTTCGTGCGGCGCTTGACTTCGTCGCTCTGCCCCACGACCGTCTTCGACTGAAAGCTAAGAACAAATGGCTACCACGACACTTAACTACGAACCTATGGTCTTCAACCCCAAGCAGGGTACGGAAGCACCACTCACTTCGATTCAGGAAGAAGTTCTTGCGCTCAAAAAAGAGCGCAATGCACTCATCCTCGCCCACAATTATCAAGTGGATGCGATTCAGCGCGTGGCTGACTACGTGGGCGACTCACTGGGACTCGCCTATAAAGCGGAGGCGGCGGATACGGACTGTATCGTTTTTTGCGGCGTCCACTTCATGGCCGAAACTGCTAAGATCGTCAACCCGCGCAAACCCGTGCTTCTCCCGGAATTGGAAGCAGGCTGCTCTCTGTCCGACTCCTGCCCCGCCGAAAAGTTGGCCGCCTACAAAGAAGCCAACCCGAATGTTTATGTGGTCGCTTACATCAATTGCTCCGCCGCGGTCAAAGCACTCTCTGATGTCATCTGTACGAGCGGGAACGCCATGAAAATCGTCGGCAAAATCCCCGCCGATCGGGATATTCTCTTCGTCCCGGATCAAAATCTCGGCCAGTGGGTGAGCAAGCAGACCGGTCGCTCGATGCAACTATGGCCGGGCTCGTGCTACGCCCATGTTCTCTTTACCCAACAGGCGATTGAGCGCCTCAAATTCAAATTCCCGGACGCGCTCGTCGTTGCCCACCCCGAATGCGTGGAAACCGTGCGGGACAATGCCGACGAGGTGTGCAGCACCGAGAAGATGATCGGCTTCTGCCGGGACAGCGATGCTCAAGCCTTTATCGTTGTTACCGAAACTGGGATGATTCATAGGCTTCAACGAGAGATCCCTGACAAAACCTTTATCGCCGGACCCACCGACACCTGCGCCTGCAATGAATGCCGCTTCATGAAGATGAATACGATTGAAAAACTCCGCGATTGCCTGCGCGACATGGGCCCACAGATAGAAATGCCGGAGGCCGTCAGGGAAAAAGCCTACGCTCCGATCAAGCGTATGCTCGAGTGGAGCCAGTAGCCCCGAGTGCATTCCGGGCGATATCCGCCAGGAGCCGAGAATTTGCATGAACAAAGCAACGGCCACCTACCGCAATGATTTGTTGCGGGCCCCCTTCATGGGTATCCTCGAAGCCGGATGGGCCACCTTCGCGCTGGTCATCGCTATCCGCTACTTTGACGCGAGTGAGACGCATAAAGCCTTCATTGCAGGTGCAGGCCCCATCGGCTTCCTCATTACGCCAATCACACTCTACATCGCTGCGAATCTGCGCGCCCGTCCCAGCCTGAGTTGCGCCTTTGTTCTCGGAGTCGCGTCCTGCCTACTTCTGGGAGCCAGCTTTGCCCAATCGCTACTCTTCTTTACGTTTTTTGCTGTCACCAGCCAGGTCGCCGCCGTCCAGCAAGGGCCGCTTATGCTGCAAATCTATACCGAGAACTACTCTCGGACGGAGCGCGGGGCCCGCATGACCTGGCCATTTATTCTCACTGCGCTCTTTTCCATCGGCTTCGCACTGATGGGCGGCCAACTCCTCGACCGGCAGATCGAGGCCTATCACTGGATCTTCGCCATCATGCTCATAGCCAGCGTTACTTCAGCTATGGCTTGTGCTCGAATCCCAAGCCGCCCGCTTTCCCGCGAGCACGTTGGGAATCCCTGGCAAAACATCCGTCTTATTTGGAAGGACCGCTTATTTGGCTATCTGCTCGGCGGCTGGATGCTTCTCGGGCTCGGGAACCTCATCGCCCTGCCTATTCGAGTCGATTATCTGGCGAACCCGGTCTACGGGGTTAACGCAAGCAACACAATGATTGCGGTCATCATGCTCGTAGTCCCGGCGACCGCGCGCATCCTCAGCACGAAAATGTGGGGGCATTTCTTTGATCGTTTACATTTTGTCACTACGCGGAATCTCCTGAACGTTTTCTTTGTTCTGAGTATTGCTTGCTTCTTTTTACAACAAACCTCTACCTTCTCGGTCTAGCTATGGCTTTTCAGGGCTTTGCCTTCGGTGGAGGTAAAATTTTCTGGAGCCTTTGGGTCACGAAAATCGCCCCTGAGAAAAAAGAGGCTTCCTACATGAGCATTCATATGGCCCTGACGGGGCTTCGCGGAACGCTGGCGCCTTTTCTCGGATATTATATCCTGAGCCGCTCCATGCCCTCGACGGTCGCAATTATCGGGATGGTTCTTATTTTGATCTCGATCGCTTTGTTTGAATCGGTCCGCGGGCACCCTCGACTACGCCTCTGTGAGACCGAAACGAAATAAAACGCTTGCTGATATTGCGCTGCTGTCTGTATCAACACGCTCAATGTCAAAAAGAGCCCTCACCGTTTCAATCGGCACAGACCATGCCGGTTATTCCCTTAAAGCCCCCATCATTGCTTTGCTTGAAGAACGCGGCCATACCGTCCTCGATTTCGGCTGCGATTCCTCCGAGTCCTGCGACTACCCTGACTTCATTCGGCCAGCAGCCGAAGCCGTGGCTTCCGGAAAAGCAGACTGCGGCATCGTGCTCGGTGGATCGGGCAATGGAGAGGCAATTGTTGCCAACAAGGTTAAGGGAGTCCGCTGTGGGCTTTGCTGGGATGTCTGGTCGGCCGAGATGACGAAGTCACATAATCACGCCAACTGTATTTCTATCGGAGCCAGGCCAGTTCCGGAAGCCCTCGCCTTGCAAATCGTGGCCGCTTGGCTCGATGCTGAGTATGAGGACGGGCGTCACGCCCGACGCGTCGCTAAAATTGAAGGTGCCTAACAGTAAACACCTTTCTTAATGCCTTGAAATAGAGGTAGGAATACCGGGCGGCCCTGACTTCTTTGGAATTGCCAAGGCCTTGCTCTGCGTTGGACTCAAAGGTGTCATGCCCCCTTCTGCCCGACTAGTTTTGCCGCTGTTTTTACCCATCCTATCCCTCTCTTTTTTTGGAGGCTGTAGCGATACACCCAACGCGGAAAACGGAGAAGCCGCCTCAAACCGAAACGAAAAGCAGGCCTTTCCCTACTCCCATAATCCACAAAAGCTTGCACGGACCGGACCGGACGCCTGCGTGAACTGCCACGAGCAGGCGGTCCAGGACTGGAAAGAAAGCCACCACGCCAAAGCCAACCGGCCCGTTTCGGTCCTGCGGGACGCCGCTGCTTTCAACCCGACTCGGCAAATCACAGAATCCGGCGTCATCTATGAGATGGTTCAGGTCGGGGACGCCTTCAAACTCCGTGTCAAAAATGAAGGCGCGCCAACGGAAGAGTATGATCTCGTTGGCGTGATCGGCGAAACCCCAATCCGCCAATACCTCGCGCACCTGCCCGGAAACCGCTTCCAAACAATCAGCGCAAGTTACGACGTAATTAACGATCAATGGGTCGATGTCTTTGCGGGGGAGGATCGAATGCCCGGCGAATGGGGCCACTGGGAGGGGCAAGGCATGAACTGGAACGCGAATTGCGCCTACTGCCACGTGACCGAGTATGAAAAAGCCTTCGATTACGAGGCAAACACCTATCAGTCCACCTGGATACAGCAAGGCCTCGCCTGCGCAGAATGCCACACCGGGCTTGAAGCGCACATAACGGCGGCCCAGGCCGGGGATTTCACCAGCGGGCTAACCCGACTCGACCGGACCCAAACACAGGATAATTGTGTAACCTGCCACTCCCGCCGGGATCAACTCACGGCCGATGCCTTTTTGCCGGGCGATGCCTATCACGACCACTTTTCGCTCAGCCTTCCTGACCAGCCGGGCCTTTACTATGCCGACGGGCAAATTCTCGACGAGGTATTTGTTCATGCCTCCTTCGAGATGAGCCGTATGTCACACGCGGGGGTCACCTGCATGGACTGCCACAACCCGCACACCCTAAAGCCCATTCTGCCCGTTCAGAACAACATGCTCTGCATGCGCTGCCACGACGGCGGAGTCATGGATGCACCGATCATCGAACCTGTTGAACACAGCTTTCACCCCGCAGGCAGCACCGGTAACCAATGCATCGAATGCCACATGTCCGAGACAGTTTACATGCAAGTTGATTGGCGCGCTGATCATGGCTTCCATTCCCCGGACCCACTCATGACCAAAGAGCTCGGCATTCCCAACGCCTGTAACAAATGCCACCAGGATGAAACCGTCGATTGGGCGGTGGAGCATGCCGAAGCCTGGTATGGAGAAAGGCTAGAGCAAGGTCGCCAAAGGGCCCGCGCGAGGGCCATCAGCCAGGCCTATGCCAACGCGCCAGCAGCAATCCCGGCGCTGCTGGAGCTATCTAGAGAGGAGCTGATCCCAGCCTGGCAAGCCACCTACACGGGACTTCTTGCCAACTATCTGCCTCAGGCAAAGGCTGAAACGCACCTCCGGGCCATGTTGAACCACCCAAATGAACTTGTTCGCGAGCGCGCCACCGTCGGCATTGCCCGGATTGAGGATGCCGAACCCGCCATCGTGGATCAGCTTCAGGACGAAAGTCGCTCAGTGCGAATTGCCGCCAGTCGTGGAATGGAAATGCGCAATCAAGAAGTAGTCGATCCAGTAGCTGCCCGCGAATGGGCCGAGTATCTGGATTTTAATTCAGACCGCCCTCAGAGCTTATTCATCAAAGCCAACCACGCAAACCGCAACGAAAACTCAAAGCGGGATGTGCTCCAACACGTTCAACGCGCCATCGAACTCGACCGGGTAAACCCCGAGATGTATCACCAAGGCGCGATTCTCCTCAGCGGCGCAGGCTTGAATAAGGAAGCAAGAAAGCAACTTTTCGCCGGTTGGGAACTGGCCCCGAAGGACCCGCGTTTCCCCTATTCGCTAGGCCTTCTTGCCGCAGAGGCCAAGGACCTCCCAACCGCAGTTGGCTACCTCGAAGAGACCGTAGCCATGCAGCCCGATTTTTACCGCGCCTGGTATAACCTCTCCCTAGCCTACTCGCAGCTCGATCGGCCTGCAGACGCCCAGCGAGCAATGCAAAAGGCCCAGGGACAATAATCTGCAAAATCAGAAATACCCCCCTGTAAAGGATAAGACCTTAAATCACTGGTGTCCAGTTAAGGACGGTTTTTTGTTTTGTAGGTTGTTCATGTTAAGCAGCTAATGGCTCGAAGGGCGTGTCCTGCATTTGAACGGGCTGGCAGGTTTTCGTCAGTTTCATTCTCAATAAGGGATGAACACTGGACGTCTCGTATTTACACAAGTCAGCGATGTGCTGGATCCAAAGCAACTGACGCGTTGCGTCGAGAGCTACCCTATGCCCCGAGCCAGCAGAGGGATGCCTGCCCGCGACCAGTTCCTCGCGATGGCTTTCGCCCAAATCACCTTCCGCGAGAGTTTGAGGGATATTGAAGCTTGCTTGCGCTACTGTCCGCAGAGGTACGCGATGGGTATCCGTGGCAACATTACCCGAACCAATCTGGCTTATGCGAACGAGTTCCGCGATTGGCGTGTCTATGAAGCTCTCGGACAGATTCTCATTCGCAAAGCCCGTAAACTCTATGCGGATGACTCCAACGGGCTCGATCTTGAAGAGATGGTCTATGCCGTTGATTCCACGACAATCGACCTGTGCCTTTCCATGTTCCCGTGGGCGCACTTCCGGAAAACCAAGGCCGCGATTAAATTGCATACCCAAATCGATCTGTCCGGCCCCATCCCAGTATTCATCAGTATTACCGATGGTTCCGTCCACGACGTTCATTTTCTCGACCAAATCGTCATCGAACCCGGCAGCATCTACGTTGTCGACCGAGGCTATCTCGATTTCGCACGTCTCTATCGTATTGAGCAGGAAAGGGCATCCTTTGTTATACGTGCAAAAAGCAACACCAAGTTCAGCGTCCAGAAGTCCCGGACCGTCGATAAAACCACCGGGCTGCGATGCGACCAAACCATCCGCCTGAGCACATGGAAGGGGAAGCGCGATTACCCCAAGCCGCTCCGGCGTATCAGCTATGTCGATCCCCAAAGCGGCAAGAGGCTGGTCTTCCTCACAAACAACTTCGAACTGTCCGCCATATCCATTGCAGCCATTTATAAAAGCAGGTGGCAGATCGAACTCTTCTTCAAATGGATCAAACAGAACCTCCGCATCAAAGCCTTTTTCGGCACCACTGAGAACGCAGTTCGCACCCAAATCTGGATTGCAATCTGCGTTTACCTGATGGTCGCCTGTCTCAATAAGATTCATGGAATCGACGAAAGTTTGAGCCGGATATTGCAAATTTTGAGCGTGAACGTTTTTCAGAAAGTCCCTATCAATCAACTGCTTACAGATTATACTTCCAAGGATGGCCATTTGCTGATTTCTAAGCAGTTGACTTTCAATGACCTTTAACTGGACGCTAGTGTACCAGGTTATAAAATTAATACTTGTGTGCAGATTGATTGTGCTCATTCAAAGCGACCGATGTGAAACAAGATCAAATGAAAGGCCGATAGCCTTTTACTCGGGACGAGTCGGATCGAAAACGCGAAGGCCCACGCGGTCGCCAAGTTCCCTCTGGCGTTTGTTAGAAGTAGCCAAATGCCGGAAGCCACTGCTCAACGCGACGGCCACGTGGAGCGTATCCAATGTCCGGCATCCGGTGATGGCTGAATAGGCTTGCGATAGCTCGTAAGTCTTCTTCCAGACCAATTCCCAGTCCGGCAGAATCAGCTGGAGGACGCCATTGCGCAGATCTTCGTCAATATCGCCAAGTGCCCGATTCGCCTGCTGGACGCTGCATTCCTTTCGAAAAGCTTTTAGGTGGAGGGCAGAAGCACACTCGCTTCTATGCAAGCTCAGAAAGGGAATCGCCTCTCCGGTGCGGGTCACGAGTGCACGAACGCGGGCCGACTCCAGCTCCTCTGTATAGATTTTGAGCAGCACTCCGGTGTCGTAATAAATGGTCATCGCTCGCCCCTTGAATCATCGACTAATGCCTGGGAGGAGGCCCCATTCCAGCGATCGCCCCAGGTCGCTCTTGCGCGCCCGGCAAAGTCCGGAAACGAAGGGCCTGAGGTTTCAATTGGCGGCACCAGCTCTGCGACGATTTTTTTATTGCGGGTAATCGCAATTCGGTCACCGGGGCCCATCGAGCGAAGTATTTTTGAAAGGTTATGTTGAGCTTCCATGATTTTAACCGTTTTCATAACGCATAGAATTAACGCATAAAGAGGGGGCGTCAAGCATTGCCTGCAGGTATTTATAAGCAGGAATATTTGTATTGGAATTTTAGGGACATCCATTCATTGTGGGCAAAGGTGAGCGGTGCGCGGGCTGGAAGCCCCCGCTCCGGAGGGTTGAAAGCTACTGGGCTATTTCTTGGCTCGAACGAACCATGAATAAGCGGATAATATTCCTTGTGCTCCCAGGTAGCGAACCCGCGCGAGCGGGGTCGACTGCCTGAACGGCCGGTGATGTTTGAACGTCCCTTACGTCGACCCGGCTGGCGCCGCGTCGCTACGTGGAGCTGGAATTTATCCGGGGTCGACTGCCTGAACGGCCGGTGATGTTTGAACGTCCCCTACGTCGACCCGGCTGGCGCCGCGTCGCTACGTGGAGCTGGAATTTATCCGGGGTCGACTGCCTGAACGGCCGGTGATGTTTGAACGTCCCCTACGTCGACCCGGCTGGCGTCGCGTCGCTACGTGGCTTGTGGCCCGGGCACAGAATCTTAACAATGTGGTGATTGCGGATTCACCGAGTCCGGTAAAGATTGCGGCAATGGTTGGATCGATTCCATTCACTCGAAAGTTCGCGGTGTGGCTCGACGCTTCGCTGGTCCCGGCTCCACCGCAATCAGTGCGCGCCTTTGCTTTTGGATTGAGTCAGCGAGAGCTGTCCTTCGTGGTCGAGCTGATCGGCACGGAGGAATTTCAAAAGGAAGGCACCCGTTGGATTTGGTCAGAGTTGTGGACGCCCGACGTAGCGAAGTTGATTATACCCTCAAAAATCTCCTGTGACCAACTTTCTGAGTGTATCAGGCAAGTGCGCACAGCAATCCGGCACTACTTGGCTCACGGGACATACGCTTCCCGCTTGAAAAAGGCAGAGGGGATCGCCATTGAAGCTTTGGGGCATAGTTACGATCTGCTCTGGGCCCGGGATGAACCAGAGCGGCAAGCTCTGCTTGGATAGAAGCGTTTAAACCCTCAGGAATTCCTGCTGAAGTATCCATTGTAAATGCCGACTCCGATTTCAACGGATTCGGTAAGCAAAACAGAGCGCCCGGTTGTTGCCGCAGTGATGTCAGTTCGGGTCGGCAGATAGACACCGCGAAAGGCCTCGTATCCCGAGAATTTGGTGAGAATGGTATCCGCGGGCGTTTGCACCTCGTGAGCCACGGTTCGGTAGCTGTTGACGTCCATGTAGAAACGGTGTCGCGTTTCGCTGTTCCCGTCATCCCATTCAAGAATGTAAACAGTCTGTTCTTCAAATAGGCTGCGGCCCAGCAATTTGAGGGGTTCATTGGATCGCCACAGTTGGAGTAGCTTTGGAAGCACACCGGCGTCGCTCAGGAGCCCCGCAGCTTCTGTCGGGTCCAGTTCGGTTTTAACCGTCTCCTTCGCCCCGGCGCGGCGTGTGGCAGTCCAGCCCGTTTTGCCATCGTGGGCGCGAATGATTTGTACATACTCGCCCTCAGTGCCGGGTATCGGCAAGGTAACCGTCGCACGGATTTTATTCGGACGCTTTTTAACGATAACAATCTCAGCGGATTGCCCATCCCGCTCAACCGTGCCCAGTAGCCGGATGCTTTCGACGCGGCTCCAGTTGAGAAGCCCGCCCATTGCCTCGGTATGTCGTGTCATCAGTGCGCTTAATGACGGTGTGCTCTCGGCACGGCTGTGTGCCGATGAGAACAGGTAAACGAGGAGGGCGAAGACGGGAACCACGAATTTCATCGGGGCATTATAACCTAAACCACCCCCTGACGGCAAAGAACAGTCATGTGACAAATGTTAAGGTTACGCGACATCCAGGGAATCGAGGTCGGCAGGGTAACAAGAAAGGAGCGAGGCGGATCCGATTGCCGTGACTAACATCGCAAATGGCTCGGAGGTGCTCTCGGACAGCCATTGATCGACTATTCAGGCAAGTGCTGCGCGGGCTGGAAGCCCCCGCTCCGGAGGAGGAGGTGCTCGGAGGTGCTCCCGGACAGCCATTGATCGACTATTCTGGCAAGTACTGCGCGGGCTGGAAGCCCCCGCTCCGGGATGCTTGAAAAACATTGGGCGCAGCCTAAATCGCTGATTTACCGTATACGCCCTTGACGTCATATGCGATTACATGCATATTCATCGTTATGAATACAATAAGCGTCTATAAGTGCCTGTGCGATTACCAGCGCCTGCGCATTCTCAATCTTCTGCGGGCGGGGCCGCTTTGCGTATGTCACATCATGGAGATTCTGGGAGCTGATCAGGTCAAGACATCGAAGCAGCTGCGTTATATGCGGGAGCTCGGGATGGTGTCGGCTCAGCGGGAGGCGCAGTGGATGGTTTACCGGTTGGCCGAGCCGGCGCATCCGCTTCTAACGGAAAACCTAAAGTGCCTGCAAGACTGCGTGAGGGAGGAGATCGGCTTTAGCGAGGACTTGGTCAAACGCGACCGGCTACTTGCGCGTCTTGAAGCAACGGATTGCGGCCCATCCATCGGCGCGATCGAACACCACAGCCACTTACAGCAATGAAACGGAAAATTTTGATTCTCTGCACCGGCAATTCCTGTCGCAGCCACATGGCCGAAGGAATTCTACGCGCGGCCGCCGGCGACCTTTTCGAAGTCTTCAGTGCGGGCTCCAAGCCGAAAGGCGAGGTGCACCCCTTGGCAATCGTGGCTCTGAAAGAAATCGGCATTGACGCCTCGGGCCACAAGTCGGAACACCTCGACCTCTATTTGAATGCCGGTATCCACACCGTGGTAACAGTTTGCGGAAACGCCGATCAGGCCTGTCCGACCTTTCCCGGGCAGGTCGCCCGCTACCACTGGGGCTTTGAGGACCCGCCGCATGCACGGCGTGAGGGAGAGAGCGAGCTGGACGCCTTCCGGCGCATTCGCGACGAAATAAAATTAGTCTTTGAGGCCTACGCCGCGGGCTACCGCGAGGCGCTTGCCGGAACCGTATAAACAAGAAGCAACGAGGAATCGAATATGAGCAAAACTGAGACAGAGGCAGCGAAGCCAAGCCAATCTGAAGAAAAGCAGCCCGGACTATTTGGGCGAATCTTCAGAAAGCTGGATGACTCCATGAAGCAGAAGGCGGACGCAAAATCCCAGCAGAGCTGTTGCGGTGGTGACAGCAATGGTAAGGGCGGCAAATGCTGCTAGAAATTACGGATCTACTGATCTACGACTGGCTTGGACTGGACGCGTCGACTCGATTTGGCGCGGCGGTTCATTTTTTTGTCTACGACACGGTTAAGATCTTCCTGCTGCTGGCGGTGATGATTTTTGCGATCGGGGTCATTCGAACCTGGCTGCCCGAAGACCGGCTGCGGCACTGGATGAGCCGTGGCGGGATTGCCGGAAACTTCGTGGCCGCGCTTTTTGGGGCGATCACCCCGTTTTGCTCCTGTTCTTCGATACCCATATTTATAAGTCTGCTCAAGGCCGGGGTGCCGCTGGGGGTGACGTTTTCCTTCCTCATCGCCTCACCCATCATCAACGAGTATCTGGTCATCTTAATGGCCGGCGAGTTTGGTGTGCCGATCACGGTCGCCTATGTTTCAAGCGGCTTGTTGATTGGCACAATGGGGGGAGCGGTGCTGGGACACCTGCGGCTGGAGCGTTTTCTCGAGCAGGATATCCTCACGTCCGCCAACGAGCAGACGGAAGTGATCGATCACAATTGGAGAACGCGCTTGCGATTTGGTTGGGCGGAGGCCACTGGCGTCATCCGCCAGATCTGGCTTTGGGTGCTGGTCGGCGTGGGGATCGGCGCATTTATTCACAATTACGTGCCGCAGGATGCCATCCACAGCCTGATGGCGGCGACCGGTATCTTCTCGGTGCCCATCGCCACGGTTCTTGGCGTGCCGATGTATGGGAGTTGCGCGGCGATTGTGCCGATCGCGGTGGTACTCTTTGAGAAGGGGATTCCTCTTGGGACGGCACTTGCTTTCATGATGGCTATGGCAGCCCTGAGCCTGCCTGAAGCGATCATGCTCCGCCGGGTGATGCGGCTTGGTTTGATCGCGATTTATTTCGGGATCACCACCCTGGCGATTATTTTTACCGGTTACTTCCTCAATGTATTGGGGGCATTCTTAGTGAACGGATCCGGTTCCATTTCCTTAGGTTCCTGAAAAAGTCTGAATCGAAATCGTGAAACCGTTTTAAGAAGCTTTCAAAAAATTTAAAAACACTCCGAAACATGAAAAAAAACGAAGCAAGTGGAATTAGTTTCTTTGAAAAAAACCTGACGATCTGGGTCGCGCTCTGCATGGTGGCGGGTGTGCTGATTGGTCGATTCCTGCCTGGAATACCGGACCTTCTGAGTCAATTTGAAGTGGCCCGGGTCTCCATACCGATCGCCTTGCTCATCTGGCTGATGATCTACCCCATGATGATGAAGGTGGACTTCACCAGCTTGAAAAACGTTCGCCGAGAACCACGCGGGCTTTATGTGACCTGGTTCGTCAATTGGTTGGTCAAGCCGTTTTCCATGTTCGGCATCGCTGCGCTTTTTTTCTACGTCGTTTTCAAAGCCTTCATCCCCGCGGAATTGGCCAAGGATTATCTGGCGGGTGCGGTTATTTTGGGGGCGGCGCCCTGCACGGCCATGGTTTTCGTCTGGAGCCACCTGATCCGTGGGAATCCGGCCTATACCGTGGTTCAGGTCGCGAGCAATGATTTGATCATACTGGTCGCTTTTGTACCGATTGTGGTCTTTTTGCTGGGCATCGGAGGGGTGAGTATTCCCTGGGATACGCTTTTTCTTTCCGTAGTGCTCTTTGTTGTAATTCCTTTGGCGGGGGGTATTTGGACACGTCGGGCGGTGATCCAGCGAAGCGGGGAAGCTTATTTCCATGAGCGATTTATCAAAAAGTTTGATAATACAACCATCGTGGGCCTCCTGCTGACGCTCGTTTTGATTTTCTCGTTTCAGGGAGACGTCATTTTATCGAATCCGTTTCACATCGTGCTGATCGCAATCCCGTTGATTTTGCAGACAGTGCTGATCTTTTTTATGACCTATTTTATGGCAAGGAAACTCCGGCTTTGTCATGACGTGGCCGCTCCGGCCGGGATGATCGGGGCGTCCAATTTCTTCGAGCTGGCCGTCGCAGTGGCGATTACGATGTTTGGGGCCTCGTCGCCGGTGGTCTTGGTCACGATTGTAGGTGTGCTCGTGGAGGTCCCAATCATGCTGGCGCTGGTGAAATTTGCCAATAAGACGCGGCACTGGTTTCCAGAGCGGGGATGGGTTGATCCGGGGTAGCGAACCCGCGCGAGTGGGGTCGACTGCCTGAGGGTGTGGGAGGCCTGAACGGTCGTTACGTCGACACGGCTAGCGCCACGTCGCTACGTGGGTTGTCGAAAATCGATCGGGGTAGCGAACCCGCGCGAGCGGGGTCGACTGCCTGAGGGGCCGGTAGAGATCTGAACGGTCCCTTACGTCGACGCGGCTAGCGCCGCGTCGCTACGTGGGTGCGGGATCGATCGGGGTAGCGAACCCGCGCGAGCGGGGTCGACTGCCTGGGGCGCCGGTAGAGATCTGAGCGGTCCCCTACGTCGACCCGGCTGGCGCCGCGTCGCTACGTGGGGATAGGATCGATCGGGGTAGCGAACCCGCGCGAGCGGGGTCGACTGCCTGGGGGTGTGGATAATGGCTGAGCGGTCCCTTACGTCGACCCGGCTAGCGCCGCGTCGCTACGTGGGGATGGGATCGATCGGGGTAGCGAACCCGCGCGAGCGGGGTCGACTGCCTGGGGGTGTGGATAATGGCTGAAGGTCCCTTACCTCGACCCGGCTGTCGCCGCGTCGCTACTGGGGTGCGGGAACCGGACGGATCAAGTGAGCTTATCAGGGCGCTTACCCTTGCGCGCGGGCGGCGCGCTCGACACGTTGGGCGTAGTCTTCGAGGTTGTTATCGGAGCGCAATTGCAGGGCGCGACGGAGGAGAGGGAGTGCCTCTTTGTATTGACCATCGCGGACCCGGGCCTGGGCGTGGGCGACGAGGGCTTCACGCTCGTAGGCTTCGATCTTTTCGGCCTGCTCGTAGCGGGTGATGGCTTTCGCCATATCGCCCTGGTCTGCGTAGAAATCCGCCAGTTCAATGAGGGCTTCGCCGTTGAGTGAATCGCGCTCGACGATTTTGGTGAGGAGATCGACGGCGGCTTCGTCATCGCCCTCGGCCCGGGCGATCTTGGCTTCCAAAGTGAGGAGCTCCAATGCTTCGTCCTCAGCCAGCTCGATCTGCTCACGGATACGCGGGATGATGGCTTTCGCCTGTTCATAGTTTCCGCTGCGGGTGAAGAGGGAAGCGGCACGGAGGAGCGGCTTGCTGTCGTCGGCTCCAGCGATCTCGGTGGCGGCGAGGTAGGCCCCGAGTGCGAGATCGGCATTATTGTTGTTCATGTAAATATCACCGAGCAGGGTGAGGGTGCTCAAGTCGGCGGCACCCATGCGACGCACAACTTCGAGGTTTTTTGCCGCGGCCATTGAATCGCCCTTCCCGAGGTAGGCATTGCCCTGCAACATCCAGTAGTCGGCATTGTCCGGCGACTCAAGCAGGAGGGTATCGAAGAGGGCGATGGCATCGGGGTAGCGCTGGGTTTCGAGCAGTGTGCGGGCGAGGCCGACCTTCCAGTCGGTAACATCAGGTTGCATAAGGATGGCTTGGCGGTAGGCGGCCTCAGCCGGGTAGTATTGTTCCTGGGTCAGGTAACCGTAGCCGAGCAGGCCGTAGGAACGGCCGTCCACCTCTCCGAGCTCCATCGCCCTTGAAATGGTTTTAATGGCCTTCTCGAAATTGCCTTGCTGGACCTGAACAAGGCCAAGATTTTTGTAGGCGCGCCGGAAGTCGGGGAATTTGACGACCGCGGTGCCATAAAAGCGCTCGGCCTTGGGCAGATTGCCGCTTTGGAAATAGAGATTCGCGAGGATGAAGTCGAATGCTGCACTGCTGCTATCCGTGATTTGCGGCTCGAGTGCCTGAATGGCGGCGTTGGGGCTTGCCTTGATCAGGTCGATCAAGTTGCGCAATGATTCCTTTTCCTCATCTGAAATGGGAGGCTCAGCACCCGCGAGAAAGCCGTAGCTGCCTAGAAATTCGTTGACGAATGTCGGGTTGTTCCAGAGCTGATTACTGATAGTGGACTGAGCCGCCAGGAAGTGGGCACCGAGGGCTGCGGCGAGAAGTAATGTGGTGAATTTTTTTGTCATGAGATTTGTGATGTAAGATCCAATGGACGGAATGCGAAATTCGGGCGACGGATAGGAGTGGCGAAATATAAATAATTGGAAACTGAAATAACTGAGAACGGATCAACTGAGCGAGGGCTATCTATAGGGAACGGCGGCGCGCATGCGGACTTTAACGGGGCGGCCGGATTTTTCGGCCGGTTGGAAGCGGGCGCGTTCAAGCACGTCAATGGTCGCTTCGGAGAGGCTGCGATCTGGAGAATCAACAATGTTGATCTGTTCGACGCGTCCGTTTTCGTTGACGACATACTCCACCTTAACCACACCGGTGATGCCGCGACGCTTGGCGGCCGCTGGATAGCTGAATTCGATTCTCGTGCGTGGTTGTGGTGGGGAATCAACGTCGCCGAGCTCAAAAATCTCCAAGCCACCGAGATCGCTACTGCTCACATCAAAGCTGGGAAGGGCAAAATCGCCGGCCATGGAACCGCCGGTTCCCGGGTTGAGCGCCATGTCGAGTTGCTCCAGCGAAATAGGTGGAGGCGGTGTGTCGAGCTCCGGGGGCGGTTCCTCTTGTTCGGGCTCGGGTGGTGGCGGAGGATCCTCCGGCGGCGGCGGAGGAGGCGGCGGTGCGACTTCCAGAGCCTCAATCTCTTCGGGGGACTTTTCGTAGGAGGTGAAAATCTGCGTTAGCGGAATTGCCAGAAAGAGCAGTCCACTCACACCAATGCCCAGCACGGTGCCACCGGCCATCATGCCTTTGCGGTGTTGCGGTGGATTGTAGATTTTGCTCATGGAGGTGGGATGCGGGATGCGGGATGCGGGATGCGGGATGCGAGATGCGGGATGCGG
>JAGYJE010000011.1 GCA_018402305.1 Puniceicoccaceae bacterium
TTGTGGTTGTGGTGGTGGTTGTGGGAGTGCTGCCAGATGCAACTCGGCGTCATCGCAAAAATTCCCCAAAAGCGCATCAAATACTTGGCCGCTTTCGAGCGCGGCAGGATGGCATGGTGCTGGTGGTCGTGGTAGATGACAAACATCCGCACCATAAGCAGACCAGCAAATACAGAGGCTCCCAGTTTAAGGAACCAAAATGGCAGTAACACCGTGGCAGTGGCAGCCAGAGAGAGAAGCCCCAGAGTGGAAAAGACCGCGAACCAACTCTTCGCCGTGTCGTCTTTGGCGAATTCGCGTGTGGCGAGGATGAGTTCTTTTCCGCTTCGCATGTTAATGTTCCAGGATCTCGACTTCGTAGCCGTCAGGGTCCGTGATGAAGGCCATCTTTTTGCCGTCCTTGAACGTTTCACGCCAGTTTTCGGGCCAAAGGTCGATTTCCAGTCCCAGTCCCGCCAGCATTTCGCAGTAGGCGGCGATGTCGTCGACCCGAATGCAGGTATGGGCGAGGTCCTCCGGGACCTTCACTTCGTAATCGTCGGAAAAGGTAAGCTCCAGCTTGTGCGCACTGCCCGGTATCTGAAGGTGGGCCAACTGATTGCCGCTGGGGGACTTATCCGTGCGTTTGAGCACTTCAAAGCCGCAAGTGCGGCAATACCAGTCGATAGATTTCTCCAGATTGGAGACTCGGATGCGGGTGTGGTCAAATGTGATAGGCATGATGCGGGATACGGGATGCGGGATGCGGGATGCGGGATGCGGGATGCGGGATGCGGGATGCGGGGCTGAATTTTTTAGACCGACTACCTGAAAACTGAAAAACTGGGAACTGGCGAAAAAGCGTCTAGCGTTTGGTGGAGAAGTTGATGGACTTGGCCCCCGCTTGTTTCGCTTCGCCGTATACGCGGGCGAATACACCGTGGCTGGCGCCTTCGTCGGCTTGAATGATCACGGGAATGTCTTCTTGGAGTGTAAGGCGTTTGACGATAGGGGCGACACCGCTGACGCCAATGTCGCGGCCTCCGTAGATGACTTTATTGTCCGAGGTGACCGCCAGCAGGATGCTGTTTTTCTCGAGCTGAATGGCAGCGGCGGCTTCGGGTTTGTTGACTTCGACCCCGGTCTCTTCGACGAACACTGTGGTCACGATAAAGAAAATGAGAAGGATGAAGACCATGTCGATCATCGGCGAGAGGTTGATCTCGACATCGTCACGGTCAGCGGCTGTTAGATTGCGGCGCATGGAGTTAGAAAATAGGAGTTAGAAGTTGGGAGTGTGGAGTGAGGCGGCTTTCAGGTCTCAAGTTTCAGGTTTCATCCCTCAAATAGTTTAATCCAACTGGAGTTTGGTCAGGCTGAGCGACTCGATCCGGGCGAGCGCGGCTTCGACGGCGTGCTTACGGCGGCGGATAATCAAGACGAGAAAGATGCCCGGCAGGGCGACGAAAAGACCAGTCTGCGTGGTGATGAGGGCTTCGGAAATGCCCGCCGCGACCATCGCGGCGGTCTCCGCACCGCCACCACCGGCAATCGCCGCGAAAGTGCCAAGCATGCCGATGACAGTGCCGAGCAGACCCATAAGGGGAGCAGCGGCGACCATCGTATTGAGAAAGTTAACACGGCGCTCGATATCGTGCAGCATGGTTTGGCGTACTTCTTCGAAGCGGCTGCGGACGTGTTTGGCAGCTGTAACATTCTCCTGAGTGTAGCGGATGATCTCTCCGGCACGCCCTGTGGCTTGTGCCGGGTTATAGATCCATTGCATCCATTCCATCTCGTGGCCGAGCTGAATATTCCCCTTACTCAGAAAGAGCAGGATCTGAATGCCCGTCGAGTAAATCAAGACGGCCAGAAGCGCGAGCGGGATCATGACCCACCCTCCGCTCAACCAGATGTCTATAATTTTACCGAACATGGGGTGCTATTCGCTTTTGTCTTGGTTGCGGGCACCGATGACCCCGTTGATGAAGCCGACCGCGGTCTGCTCCATATCGCCGAGTTTTTGGCGGGCCATCCGGGCGAGCATCCCGTGAGCAATCAGGGCCGGGATGGCGATAATCAGACCCAGCGCGGTAGTGATGAGCGCTTCGGAAATACCGGAAGAGAGGCTCTTCGCGTCACCCGTTCCAAAAATGGTAATAAGGTTAAAGGTTTTGATCATACCGGTGACCGTGCCCAGCAGCCCGAGCAGCGGTGCGGCGGCAGCGGTGAGTGCAATAAAGGGCAAAAAGCGCTCCAGTTTTGGGCGGACGGAAAGGATCTTTTCGTAGAGGATCTCTTCCAGGGTGCCACGTTTTTCATCGGCGTGTTCGACGCCGGCGACCATGAGTTCGCCACCCGCACCCGGCATAGCGGCTGCAATGCTGCGGGCCTTTGTCATATCGCCGCTTTGAATGTGTTCGAGGACGGTCTGAACCGCTTCCGGTTTGGGCGTCTTAAAGCTGAGGATTTCGGCGATTTTGATAACGCCGAAGACAAGACAGATCGCACCGAGGCCGATGATGACATAGCCGACGCTGCCGCCCTTTTCAACTTTCTCGAGCAGAGTATCGCTCCCTTCCGCTATTTTGAGGGCTTTCCCGAGTGTGGCATCGGCCGGAATGGTGCCGTCGCCCGTTTCGACAAAAGCCCGGATACCCGTGCTGTAGAGTTCGCCCGGCACGGCGATGGCCGCTTCGGCGGCATTGA
The DNA here is from genome assembly GCA_018402305.1 of Puniceicoccaceae bacterium. Taxonomy (GTDB): domain Bacteria; phylum Verrucomicrobiota; class Verrucomicrobiia; order Opitutales; family Coraliomargaritaceae; genus Thalassobacterium. The sequence goes on from JAGYJE010000011.1 coordinate 2,689, forward strand.
GTTTGTTGAAGGTGATGCCCGCCAAGTCGGATTGGGCCGAAGCAAAGAAGACAGCGGGCCCGAAGGCGGCGAAGGTGCCGTTTTCGATTTCTCCACTGGGAGCGAGGGCCTTGCCCTCAAAGGTATAGCCCCCCGTCAACTGCTCCAGTCGGTCGAGCGCGACGCCAATGACATCTATTTGCTTGTTGAACCGCTCGGCTTGCGACATATCGGGATCGTCGAGAGCGAGCCGGGCCTCTTCGGCCGCAGCGGAGTAGAGCTGCACCTCACTGTAATCGATGCGGGTCTCAAAAGAGCGGACAAATTCGTCGAGCAGGCCAGCCGCGTATTCATTTTGGGCCTTCATGGCTTCAACCTGCTCGCGAAGGCGGTTGAGGCCGAGGTCGCTGTTGTCGCGCAGACGGCGAAGTTGATTCAGCTCCTCGGATTTTTGACGGACCTGATCCTCAAGCGAAGAAACCTCGCGGATGAGCGGGATTTTTTCCGTCGCGATATCGGCCCGCACTGTGGAAAGCTCGGACAGAGCGGCCTGCAAGTCAGCACTTGCCTGTCCGCTGGCGGATGAAAATGTCTGAGCCTGAGTCGTCTGCACGAGGCCAAAGGGCAGTGCAAAGAGCGAGAGCGCAGCGAGGAGTGATTTAGCAGAGGTTTGCATAATAGGGCAAAATTAGGCGTTAATTGATGCGGGCAGGGACTTCAACAAATTGAATTTCCCCGGTACCCTCATAAACATCGAGAAGCTGATTAATTTGGGCACCCTTGCCCTCGATTTGGGGCCACTCCCAACCACCTGGACCGGGGTAGCCGATCCCCGCGTATTGGCCGGATGCATCGACGTAGTAGGCCATCGCGAGCCCCCAGTAGAGGGTGCGGACCTCGACCACCTTGCCGCTTTCGAGCTCCCGTGACTCGCTGGTCGCGGTGAGCGTGGTGTTAAACTTATCGGCTTGGCTCAGAATACCGACAATGTTTTGCACCCGCTCGCCGAGAGAAAGGTTGGTGTCATTGGAATCCTCGGGTAGGCGGCGGATGAGTGGCTTGATCTTATCGACCAGTGGTGCTGGCAGAGCGGGGAGGATGCGCTTAATTTGGGATTCCAGCCGGGCGATATTGCCTTCAACAACAGCGGCGGCCTCGCTGAGCTGTTCTTTTTCAGCAGTCAATTGACCACGGTCTTCGTCCGCAGCGGTTGCCGAGGCTTCCAGATCTTCCAGAGCCTTATCGAGGCGGGTAATTTCCTTACTCAGCAAGCTGACGGTATCACTGAGAATGGATTGCTCCATCCTCCAGTCTGCTCGTTCCTCGGAGATGATCTGTCGGGTTTCGACCCATTTATCCAAAACATCCCGCGTTTCCGAGATAGTGTTTTGTGCCATAAGGCTGCCGGGGATGAGCGCGCAGCCCAGGGCCAGAAGTTTTGCATGTGCAGTTTTCATAAATGGAAGTGTGGTAACAGAAAGCATTTGAAAATGAAAGTGTTGATTAGTTAATCTTTTGCTACGGAAAAATGACAATCGTGTTACGAAGCGACTCTAAAGGCAATTTTCGCTGAGCGACCCGGTGGTGTCACGGAATTGTAACCTATTCGGGTTATATTTGAGATGACTTGGGCGGAGAATTGGCTAACTCAAATGCCCATGTCGGAACTTTTCATGATTTTAGGGTTTGCTTTAGCCGCGTATGCGATTGTGGCGAACGATTCGATTCAAACTCTGGGGACCTTTCTTGCTTCCAACGCGAAGCGGCCCTGGTGGATCCTCTGGGTTTGGATCTCCGGGATCATGGTCATCACGGTGAGCCTCGGCTGGGTATTGAACGGGGGAGACCCGGCCTTTGGTCGTCTCACCGCCGATGGCAAGACGATCCCGCACCCAACTAGCTATGGAGGTGTGTTTACCTGGCTCTTCGCCATCCCGCCGCTATGTTTGGTTATTTTGACGCGGTTTGGGATTCCGGTGAGCACGTCGCTTCTCGTTTTGACTGGTTTCAAGGGCTTGATCGCGGCACAGCAGGGGCAAACCGCCGGCGGAGCAGTGGATCTGTTTAATTCGATGATGCAAAAGTCGCTGGTCGGCTACGCAATCGCATTTGTCGTCGGGCTGGCACTGTATGCCTTGGTTGTTTATCTGGTGGAGCGGAAAGTAGCGGCGGAAAACGACTCGCAGCCGCACAATGAACTGCACCCGCTTTGGTCAGTTTTTCAATGGCTGTCCACCGGGTTTCTTTGGTCGATGTGGCTGGTTCAGGATTTGGCGAATATCTTCGTTTATCTGCCGCGCGAGCTGTCGCTTTTCGGATTGATTGCCTCGCTTGGTGGAATGGTGCTGCTGCAAGGCTACTTGTTCCGGGAAAAAGGCGGTAAGATCCAGCGGGTGGTGACGAGCAAGACGAATACAATCGACGTGCGCTCGGCGACGTTCATTGATTTGCTCTACGGCTTGATTCTGCTCTTCTTCAAAGTGGACTACATCCCGAAACTTTTCGTTTCACTAGGCCTCGACGTGCCGTGGCCGGAAAAGATGCCGATGAGCACGACCTGGGTTTTTCTGGGCCTTCTGGCGGGCCGTGAACTCGGTATCGCGCTGCGACTCGGGTTGCGCAAGGATAAGAAAGTCTTTAACATGATTTTCAAGGACGCAGGCAAAGCGTTCTTCGGCTCGGTCATCGCCGTGGTGCTGGCGCTCTTTCTCCCCTATCTCATTGAACCAGTGGCGGAGGCGCGGATTGAGGCAGAAGCAGCCGCAGAGGTGCAGGCGTTGGAGGCTAGTGGAGGCGCCGACTAGATTACCTACGTCGACCCGGCTAGCGCCGCGTCGCTACGTGGCTTGTCGGAAATCGATCGGGGTAGCGAACCCGCGCGAGCGGGGTCGACTGCCTGGGGCGCCGGTAGAGATCTGAGCGGTCGTTACGTCGACACGGCTGGCGCCGCGTCGCTATGTGGGTGCGGTAGCCGAAAATCGATCGGGGTAGCGATCCCGCGCGAGCGGGGTCGACTGCCTGAGGAGCCGGTAGAGATCTGAACGGTCGTTACGTCGACACGGCTAGCGCCGCATCGCTACCTAGGGATGGATTTATCCGGGGTCGACTGTCTGGGGGTGTGGTAGAGATCTGAGCGGTCCCCTACGTCGACCCGGCTAGCGCCGCGTCGCTACGGGGGTGCGGTTACCGGGATTGCGCAGTGCTTTCCACCGGCTCCGACGCGATGAGGATACGTTTGCGCTCTTTGCGGTCGTTGGCTTGCCCGAACTCACTGCGCCAGTAGCGCCAAGGCAGTAGGCCGGTGGCGATGAAGACACTTTGGCTGAGCCAGAATGCTACCAGCCAGTAAAATCCGCTGTCCGTAAAGCCGTAGGAGTGCAGGCCAACGCCGAGCAGATTTGTACCAAACCAGGACCAGGCGGTCACGATGTTTCCGCAGATGGCCAGTGCCATAAGGCCCCGCTCCCTAAAGAGGCCTCCCCAACGGGCGTGCAAGTAAATCGCACCCATGACCACGATCATCAGTGCGCCGTTTTCTTTAGGGTCCCAGCCCCAGAAGCGGCCCCAGCTCTGGTCCGCCCAGATGCCCCCGAGGATGGTGCCAACGAGACTGAAGAGGACACCGAAAGCAGTGATCCCATAAACCATCCCGCTGAGGGATCGGGCGGTCTCTTTGTGGAAGCTTCTTGTGAAGACACCAAGCATGATAAAGACAATGGCCAGAGCGCCCGCCAGAAACATGGCCGAGTAGCCGAAAGTGATAATGATCACATGAGTGGCGAGCCAGAAGTTGGAGTCCAGCACAGCACGCATCATTTCGAGGGTGTCGCCACTCATGGCAAGGTGATGCGCCACGATGAGTGTGCTGAAGCCGACCAGCGAGGCCATGGCGGCACCGATACCGTTTTTGTAGAACTTCTCAATAAACACACCCAATAATACAGCTCCCCAGCCGACGAAGACTGCGGATGAATACAAGTTGGTGATGGGCGGGCGTCCCTGAATATACATCCGGGCGAGTAAGCCGAAGGTATGTACGGCGAAGGCCAGCATAAGCAGCCAAAACGCGGCACGCCCAAGCTCCTTGGGCCAGCGTAGCCAAGAGAGGCAGGCGATGAGAAAGATCAGCACATACAGCTGCATCGACATGTAGAAGGGTTGCAGGCTGTTGAAGACATACTCAAAATGGACGCGGTCGATTTCGCTTGGGAAGTCGCCGATAAAGCGTTGGCGAAGTGTTGAGACCTCATTGTTGAACGTTTCCATGTCGCCGGAGCGGTAGGCCATGGTCAGCGCGGCGTAGCTGGTCACGTAGGGGCTGAGCGGATCACCCTTCATTACATCGAGCAGTTCCAGCCCGATGTTTTTCCAGTCTTCCATCGGATCGACGGGGGGCGGTGGCGGCACAACCCGCAACATGGCTATCTGCGAGAGCTTGAGGTAGTCGTCGCCAAAGGCGATAAAGCGATTGAGCAGAGCGGCGTCGTAATCCTCACCCGCCTGCTGTTTGCGAAGCTCAACCAAGCCAGGACCGATCGTCGCGGTGTAGCTTTGGTATTCATCGACGAGCCGGTCCAGCCGGTCGGGTCCGCCGACGGGGTGCAGCGAGTGCATGATCCGGTGGTAGCGCATGAGCCCGTCGTTTATGTCTGCAATTTGCTTGTCATAGGCGCTGCGTTTTTGCGGTTCCGGATCGATCTGGCTGTAGAGCTGCCGGAGCTCCTCAAAGTGCGGCTGCAGATCGTTGTAGGAGTAGTAACGCTGCCCCTTTTCCGCAAGCCCGGCCAGTCCAAGATCGTCTGGAAACTCGATCTTAAAGACACGGTAGGTATCCGCTACTTCCGGGCGCATGGTCAGATCCATAAACCATTCAATCGGGCTGAGTGTCGCCCCCTCGGGCGTGATGACTTTCTGCCGGGCGGAGAGAATGAGCAGGGTGTTGCGAGCGACAGAATCGAGCGGCTTGATCCGCCCGCCCACCTGCACCGGCAACTCAGCAAAGCTGGCCACATCGAAGCCGGAGTCGATCTTTGCCGAGCGCAGCCCTCCCCAGAGGATGTAGGCGACGAGCAAAAGAATGAGACTGTAGATGAGTTTTTTCACGAAGGTGGTTGGCCGACCAATACGCCATTGGCGATTTCGATCAGGTGCGGCGTTTGTTGAGAAATTTGAAAAAGTGCATGCCGAACTGGACGGACATCCCGAGCCCCATGAGCAGGACGCTCACGTAGGGAAGGAGCCAACCGGGATTACGAACGACCTGGAAAATAGAGGTGGTATCCTGGTTGGCAAAGGATGCCTGGTAGAAGGTCAAGCCCTCGTAGCGCAGCGGGTGGTTCATGTAGATGAGTGCTTTTTGGTTCTTCGTGCTATCCTGATGCCGCACCATGACCTCGCTGGAGAAGTTGTGCGGAATCTCGGTGCCTGGGTATTTGTCGTGCGAAAAATCGATCAGCTCGATCTCAAAGGGGTAGTAGTTCCGTGTGAAGCGCAGTGCCATTTCCCAATCCTGGTTGCCATACTGCACTATTTGCGGTGGGAAGCGCTCATCGATCACGTTGGAGACCAGCCATACCCCGAGCGACCCCTCGCTCCCGAGCACTTCGACGTAGGCCGTGGCGGTGTTAATATCCTCATCTGCAAACGATTCGGCTTTCGGGCTGATAACGATACCCATGCGGGGCGCGATGCCTTGCGTGGCCGGCGTCTCTACATTTGTGCCAGCTGTGGAGCGGCCAACTTCTGCATTCGCATAATAACTGAGGGTGCGGATCTGGAGGGGTGTGTCGGGCACGTCAATGGTTTTTCCCGGCTTGAGCAGGGACGCGGGTATGGCATGCACCTGGTCATGATCCGGGTGGCTGCGATCAATGAAAACCAACTCGTTATCACGAAACGCGGTCGAGTAGTTACTCGTACCACCCTCATCAACGGGCATTTGACTCTCAACGGAAACCAGGTCCGTCAGCAATTCGCTCACGAGCAGAAGAATCAGGCCGAAGTGAACCAGAAAAATGCCGCTCTTTTTCCAGCTCAGCTTAAAGCGCGTGATGTGCGCCGTCACCAGATTAACAAAAAGCAAACCACCGAGCAGATAGCCTCCCGGCATCGGGAGGTGCAGCCAGAACAGAAAGTCGTAGCCCACCCACTGCTCCGGGTAGGCCCAGACTACCAGAAAACTCTCGAAGTAACGTTTTTGCGTTTCCCAGATCCCATAGTGCACTTGGTCGAGCGTGCCGAAGAAAATCAGCGCCATGGAAAAGGCGAGCAAGACCACGGTCAGCTTGAGCGAGCTGAAAAACTGAAAAAGCGGCCGCATCCTTTAGTGGTGGTTGTCCTGTAACCGCACTGAGTCGAGGAAGGATTGCATTGCGGCTTCATTATCCATGACCGTTTGGCTGTTCCCCTGTAGCTTGAAAAACCATGTGCTGCCATGGAAGGGAAGGAGGCCACCTAAAATGCTCTGCATACCGCCCTGCAAACGGACATACAGACCGCGATGCCGGGAGATGGTGTAGGCTTCTGTGAAGGCCGGTAAATCCTCGGGCCCTGCGGCCTCTAGGCCGATTTGTTCGCGCCAGCGGTTGATATTGGCTAACTGCCCGCCAACATCGCCGGGAAAAACGAGCACAGTCAGCTCGGCAGAACCAAATTCGTCGCTCACCCGAAGATTCGCTTTGCGGATACCGCTTGGGGTCAGCTCTTCCCAACCCGGAGGGACCGCATAGGTGACCTCGCCGGCCTTCTCGGCAGCTTCCGCCATGCCTGGGAGCACCTGCAACTGCATGCTAGCTGAACCGGACGAAGCCGACGAAGCGGACGGGGCGGACGGAGCCGACAAACCGGGCGAAGCGGACGAAGCGGGCGAAGCGACTGGGGCATCGGAGATCCCCCGCTCGGTGACAAAGGGCGAAGGGTCTTGTTTGCTTGGATCGGCAGGCGCACCGGGCACCGCAACCTCCCGGGATTCTTTTGGAATCAGATAGCTGGTCGGCGCGGCCTTCTCGCAGCCTGCCAGGAGGGCCGCGAGTGAGAGGACCAAAAACGGACTGCGCCGTGTGCTTTCAGTGGAAAAATTCATCGGAGCCGGGGAGTTAGGCCTTGCTCTTTGAAAAGGTCAACAGAAGGCGGTTCCATATTCCCGTAACTTATAGAAAGAATTAATTGTTAAACCGGAAAAGCGCCACATCGCCGTCCCTGAACTCGTATTCCTTCCCCTCAAGTCGGTATTTCCCGGCGTCGCGCGCCTTGGCCACACTGCCTGCCGCGATCAGATCGCTGTAGGCCACGACTTCGGCTTTGATGAAGCCATGCTCGAAGTCGGTGTGAATAACGCCCGCGCACTGGGGGGCCTTCATGCCCTTTTTGAAGGTCCAGGCGCGGACTTCTTGCACCCCTGCGGTGAAGTAGGAGGCCAGACCGAGTAGATCATAGGTCGCTGAGATAAGCAGGGAAACGCCGGAGTCCTTCACCCCGAGCGAGTCGAGGTATTCGGCTGCCTCGGCCTCGTCGAAGTCGATTAGCTCGGCCTCCACCGCTGCGGATATGATACAGGTCCCGGCCCCGTGGTGCTCGCGGGCAAATTGATCCACCTGAGCCACATACGCATTGCCGGAGGGGTCCGCCAGGTCGCTTTCAGCCACGTTACAGGCGTAGAGCACGCGCTTCGCCGAAAGCAGGCAAAGGCGTTTCAGCACGGCGTGCTCGTCTTCATTCATGCTCAGGGTGATGGCTGGTTTGTTCGCGTCGAGGTGCGGTTGCAGGCGCTCGATCAGCGCTAGATTTTCGGCGGCCTCCTTATCGCCGCCGCGGGCCTTCTTCACCAGTTTCTCCTTTTGCGTCTCCAGTGAGGTGATGTCGGAGAGGATCAGCTCGGTATTGATGATCTCGATGTCGCGAATCGGATCGATTGAGCCCATGTTGTGGATAATGTCGTCGTCATCGAAGCAGCGCACGACGTGCACGATGGCGTCCACCTCACGAATGTTCGCGAGAAATTTATTGCCCAGCCCTTCCCCCTTACTGGCACCGGCCACGAGCCCGGCGATATCGACAAACTCAATGGCGGCAGGAATGACCTTGTCCGTCTTGGCAATTTCGCGTAGAGGCTCGAGGCGCGGGTCCGGCACCTGGACCACACCCACGTTTGGATCGATCGTGCAAAACGGATAGTTTGCCGACTCAGCCTTGCGCGTGCGCGTAAGGGCGTTGAACAGTGTACTTTTGCCCACATTGGGGAGACCTACGATACCAGCTTGAAGCATAAGCGCGCAAAGATGCCCCCCGCAGTCTTGAGTGCAATTAAAAACAAAAGGTCGTCGACCTCGTGGCGGATCAGCGATGGCCGGGTGGCTCCGGTCGTCGACCCCGCCCAGCGCCCGCAAAGGCGCCTCGAAGGGTTGCGCTTTCCAGATCCAATGGCTTGCTCTCAGGGGTTCGAATGTGTTTTAGTGCCTAGAATCCTGCCATGAAGCTATCAGAGCCAACCTGCCCCCCCGGGAATCAATCCCTCGCCAACCGTGCCTTGAAACGGAAGCTGCCGGGACGTCTCCTGGAGGACGAGCCGAACCGCTTCCGCGCCTCTTTGGATAATTTGCGTCTTTCGTTTCTGCCCGAAGCCGTCATCCGCGTTCGGGAGGCCGCCGATGTGGCAACGGTTTTGCAGCTGGCGAACCGCTACGGGATCCCCGTCACTTCCCGCGGGGCAGGTAGCTCGGCCACGGGGTCGGCCGTCCCGATTAAGGGGGGCTGGGTGCTGGATCTCTCGGCCCTGAACACCGTCAAGATCGATCCGGTCGCGCGCATTGCCACGGTCGGTGCAGGCGTCGTTACGGCGGATCTCCAAGCGCAAGTCGAGGCACAGGGGCTCTTTTTCCCGCCGGATCCCTCCTCCAAAAAATACTCTACAATCGGGGGCAATATCGCCTGCAATGCCGGCGGCATGCGCTGCGTCAAATACGGCGTCACCCGCGATTACGTGCTCGGCCTGGAGGGATTCCTGGTGGACGGTAGCGCCTTCCAGTTTGGGCTCCCGCTCAAGAAATACGTCTCCGGGCTGAACCTGCGCGACCTTCTGATCGGCTCGGAGGGCACCTTGGGCGTCATCACCTCGGCGAACTTGAAGCTGATCCCCAAACCGGAAAAGCGTTGGACGGGGATGTTTGCCTTTAAGACCGAAGCCAGCGCCCTCAAAACTGTGGTCGCGCTCTTTAAGGCGGGCTTCAGCCCCTCCATCCTTGAATTTCTCGACCGGCAGTCCGTCGCTTGTGCCGAGCAGTATACCGGCAGCGCGATCTTTCCGGGCCGAGCCCGGAGTGCTATTTTGTTGATTGAGCTCGACGGGCGGGCCGCTGAGGTTCGCGAGCAGCGCAAGAGCCTGCTTGCATTCATGGAAGATCGGACGATCGGCCAACGGGAGGCCCGCACCGAAGCACAGGCAGAAAAATTCTGGCAGGTGCGGCGCACCTGTTCCCAATCGATGTTTTCCCTGGCGGACACCAAACTGAACGAAGACATCGTCGTCCCGCTCGAAAAGCAAGCCGAGCTAATCCGCTACACCCTCGACCTAAAGAAGGAGATTGGCCTCGCAACGCCCACCTTCGGACATGCTGGCGACGGAAACCTGCACGTCCACATTATGTACAACCGTGCCAGTAAGTCCGAAGCAAAAAAGGCCAAGGCGGGCATCCATCAGCTGATGCGGAAGGTCGTCGATCTCGGCGGGGTTATCACCGGAGAGCATGGCATCGGGTTGGCCAAGGCCCCCTTCCTCTCCATGCAGCACAGTACCTCCGAAATTGCGGCCATGCAGGCAGTCAAAAATGCGCTCGACCCATTAGGCATTCTCAACCCCGGTAAAATATTTGATGCTTTCGAAGTTTGGGATCACGAACCAGTTGACGTTTGTCTGCCGTGGGATCATCGTTAACTCGTGAGTGAAGAACTCCGTATCTAGACTAGGCCACGGCCTAAATACCTGAAAATGTAAGTTGACAGTCGGAGAAAAACCAGTGGACTCCGACTCTTCTTTTGGTATCGGGGCGTAGCGCAGCCTGGCTAGCGCATCTGCTTTGGGAGCAGAGGGTCGGGGGTTCGAATCCCTCCGCCCCGACCAAGAAAACCTCCGCGAAAGCGGAGGTTTTTTTGTCTGGAGGGGCGGAGGGATTCGAAATAAGCTGCGTAGCAGCGATGCGACGTAGTCGCACCTTCAGGGTTCGACGAGCGAAGCGAGATGGCGCAGCAATCCCTCCGCCCCGACCAAAAAAACCTCCGCGACAGCGGAGGTTTTTTTGTCTGGAGGGTCGGAGGGATTGGAAATGAGCTGCGTAGCAGCGATGCGACGTAGTCGCACCCTCAGGGTTCGACGAGCGAAGCGAGATGGCGCAGCAATCCCTCCGCCCCGACCAAAACGGGTCGCCCTCCCAAACGGGGTCTCCTGCCTTATCGGTAACCGCTACGAGAACCGTGCGATTTCAGCGGCGATGCGTTCGGCCGCTCCCGGCTCGGTGCGAATGAAGAGTTCCTGCAGGCCCTTGCCGCTCTGAGTGGCGGCCTTGATTCCTGCGCTCTCGATGCGCTGCACCTTGACCGCGCCGGTGCGGCTGTTTTGTCCTAACGATTTACCTCCGTAGGAGTGACCAATGATCACGCCAATTACCCCGTCAATCGCTTCAATTTGCTCGATGGTCCGTTTGCACTCTTTTGAGGTGCTTTGATGGCGTCCGCGGGAGGGCATGCTTCGACTACGAGGCTTAGATATTTCAGGAACGAGCCTATTCGGCGGAACTGCGGGAGATCAAGGAATCGTAGGCAATAAAATTGCGCGCGCTGCGGATTTGCGCCTCCAACTGATCCTGTAGGCGGAGTTGGAAGTCGTCAGGATGGATGGATATGCGTAGGGGGTTGTGTCTTTTTTCTGCGGAGCGGGCCTGCCAGCGGTTCCATTTCCGGAGGCTCACGGCACGAAAAGCAGTGTCCGCCTCGTAGCCGGTGAGCGGGAGTCTTCGCATCACGTAGCGGCCGAATGCATCACGCTGAAGCAAGCCGGAAGTGGTCTCGATCTGCGCGAAGGGCAGCTTGGCGAGGTGTTTTGCAGTGATCCCGCCCAGCGCCCATGCGGGCGGCACGTAAAGTGTGGGCTCTGGCAAGCCTTGTTTCAGAAACCAGTGATGGCTCTGCTGCATAAGCTTTAGGATACCTGCTGAGTCCAGGGCGAGGTGCTCTGCAACCTTGCGGGAGATGAGGGCGGCGTGGAGTCGATGCCACGGGCGTCGGGGTTCGGTCTGGTGGCACCATCCGTGGGCGGCGAGCGGGTGCCCCACCTCGGCCAGGCGGCGCAGTTGGTCAATGCCCGCAGACGACCAAGCTTTGTTGGGTACGACGAGGAGCGTCACCGGTGGGATGGACTGTTGCTGCAGCCATTTTAGGATGGCGTGGACCCGATCCATGGTCTCAGGCATGAGGTCGTGGATGGAGACCAGAGCCCTCATTTGCTTTTGTCGAAGCGATGCAATACGTCGACCCATTGGTCGATGGTTGCTTTATTGAGCTCTTCTGCGGCCTGGCGCGCCGCTGCGGCCTTAGTTTGCCATGCTTCGGGAGGTAACAGAATAATTTCGCTGAGAGCGTCCCCCAAAGTTTGGGTGGATTCCAATTTGAAAAGCCCCTCGCGCAGGAGAGGCCAGTCGTGGATGCCGGCATTGGCTGATACGAGGGCCGGCCGACCGCGCGCCATGGCCTCAAGTGCCACCGAGCCGAAGGTTTCCAGTTTGGAGGGGAGGAGCAGTAGCGATGATTCGTCGATTAAATCAAGCAGGGCGTTTCGACTTAGCCAGCCGGGGAACTCAATGTTAGGCGCGTTGGCCGCACTGCCTTCAAGCTGTTTGCGGAGCGGGCCGTCGCCACCAATGACAAAATGGATATCCGGAAAACGACGCGCGGCTTCAATGATCTGGTCGACATTCTTTTCAGCGGCGAGGCGCCCGGCAAAGCAAATCTGGCTGACCTTGCCCGGTGGAGCCTTAAGGGGCCGCTCAAGAAAAGCACGCTGGATAGGCGTCCCCATGACTTCGACGGAACTGGCGCCGAGCGCCTTCACATCGGCATGCAGCTCGGAATTATTAATGAGAACCGCACTGCTTTGGCGACAGAGCAGGCGATTGGCGTTACGCAAAAAGCCGTTCGCAATGGCGCGGTTAAAAGGCCGCCAATAGAGTTTCGCCAGTTTTTCAAAATCGGTATGGAAGGCGGAGATAAAGCAGGCGCCGTGTTGCTTGGCGTGGTAGAGGCCCAGCAGTCCAAAAGGGCCCGGGGTGATGGAAACCACGACAGTTGGTTGCAGTTGACGAAAGCCTCGGCGGATGCGCCAGATATTCGGTGCGACAAGTCGTTGCGACGGGTCGCCCGGCATCGGCAGGGAGAGTAGTGGCCGGCCCTTGCGGGGCTTGGGTTGGAAAATTTCAACAGCGCCCACCCTCGGAGCGAGCTGCTCAATGAGATCATGGTAATAGGCCCCCGTTCCGTTGCGCTCCGGGAGCGAGTCGGAAAAGAAGGCCACCCGTAGATCCGTGCCTTTGGTTGCCTCCAAACTCGGGCGCGCCAAGCTGGACGGGTCCGGTGGTCGTGGTGGTGAGGCAGTCATGGCATAAGTTGGGTGAATTCGACAGTCCAGGTCAAGGATTGCCGCATAAGAAACGGCCGTCTCCCGTTGAAATTCCTGGCAATCTCCCGGAATGCTGCTGGCCTCATGCCGATGGGTGCTTTGCCCGGCGGACTCGAGCTGGTCGATGTGTGCCATCAATCGGGCGTTTGCCCAAAGGCCAACAAAGTCTGCCGCCGCAGTAAGCATCGCTTTCGGGTGGATTTTGAGGTCGTTTTGGTCGAGGACGCAGCAGCGCTTCCCGAGCGTGGGTGACTCGGCGAGCCTGGCGATCTGGCCGTAGTTGTGGCAAAAAACCCCGCGCATCAGCGTGGCGGTTTTTCCTCCGTGAGGGTCGGTGCCAAATAGCTGACGGGCCCCCTCCAGTGAGCTGATTTGAGAGCTCAATGCCTCCAACGGGTCACGCACGCAGAGCAAAAAAGTCGCGTCGGGGTATCGCTTTGCAAGGTCAGGCACCCAAGAGCCAAAAGCGGCATTTTTCGAAAGTAAGCGGGTATTCGCAGGAGCGGTGTAGCATTTTTTCTGAAGGCACTGATGATAAATATCAAGCAGCTCTGCGCGCCGTTTTTCCGGCAGCTGATCGAAACGGGCCAAATCGCGCAGGTCCCGAACTCCCGGAAAAGCCAGTGCGAGCAAAAAGCAGCCGCCGAATGGTAAAAGCGCCAGGTAGTCCTCCTCGGGCGCCGCTAAGTCGACCCGGTGAATCTGACTGAAATCACCGCTGGCCCAACAGATCAGCCGGTCAACCGATTTGCGCAATGGAGAACCGATCCGTGCGTCCATCCGCGCCAGGAAACGGAGTAGGCGCTTTTGGCAGACGCAGGGGGCGAGGATGGTTTCCCAGGTCGTGAATGTTGTCAGGCCCGAAGCTCGCGCAAGGGAACGATGGACAAAGGTAGTCCCGCTCCGGGGTATACCCGTAATGAAAATGGGTTGTTTTACAACCTTCCGACCGGCGGACGGATAAAGAATGGCATCCAAAGACCAGCAAAACCAATGGACGATCTGAACAAGCAGAAATAGCGGGAAAAATACAAAGAGAAACAGAAACCGCCGCAGTGTATGAGGTGAGCTCTGGTCTTGTCCGGGCCTGAGCGCAGACCACCACCATGTCAGGTAGAGGTGAAAGCTGCGTAGGCAAGCGCTGACGACCATAATTAGCGGTCGAAGACCATTTTATGGGAAAAGAAATAGTTGAAGCATAAACCGATAATACCGCCAATCCAGACGCCGAGAATCGGCAGGGCCGGCGAGGCGCCAATAAGCCCGCCCATTGTCTGCCCAAACTCCAGGACCAGGGCGTAGACGCCGATGTTAATGAGCCCACCCACCAAATGAACCCCGAAGTGGCGTGTTAAAGAATGCCAAAGCGCTCGACCCGTCTCGAATTGGTGGAAAGTAAAGTAGCGATTCAGGAAATAACCCACGAGCATCGAGCAAGGAAGCGAGATTAATCTGGCTGGAAGTGGATGCAGTCCCAGCGCGAGCGTCAAATAGAGAACTCCTATGTCGACCAGAGAGATCGTTGCCCCCACACAAGCGAAGCGGGCGAAGGTGGATTTATGGCTCGAGGAGCGGTGGATATGCGAAAGGAGTTTTAGCATGGCCGGGTGAGGGGGACGAAAACACAAACCTCTTTGACTAACAGGAAGGCTGGGGCAAGTTTAATTACGGCTTCTGATGAGACCCACGGGAGCCAAGGTTGATGTCGGGCACTTGACAATTCGGGTCAAACGGGCTTTCATGCGCGGCTTTATCGGGGTGTAGCGCAGCCTGGTAGCGCGCTTCGTTCGGGACGAAGAGGTCGCAGGTTCAAATCCTGTCACCCCGACCATGATTCGCTCTTCGAGCTACGCATGGCGCAGCCATGTGAAGATTGAAAAAAGAATTTCTTAGAAGTGCCCTTAAAGAGATCCGTCTTCGTTTTTGTTAGCGGGACAGCCAATCGGCTTCAATCATTCGATTTCATTACATGAATTGTGGAATTATTTGAGCACCCCTGCGGGCGTTCAATTTACAGCGTATGCGGAGTCTTGGCATCCTCTTAGCTAAAGCGCACCTGCTTGAAACCGTTTTCTTGCAACTAACAACAAACATAGATCAAAAATGAAAATAAAAAATATATTAAGCGCGGGAGCAGTTTGCTCCGCTCTCCTACTGGGTGCCCACGCACAAGCTGCCAACGAGAACATCTCTGCATCGGTCTCTTTCGATTATAATTCACACTTCATGTCTTATGGATTGAACGTTTGGGGTGCGAACACAGAGGATATAGGTGATGAATTCCTCTTTCAACCATCGGCTAATGTGGATATCACCTTAAACGAAAACTCGGGACTTTATTTCGGGATTTGGGCGGACGTAAACTCTCTGGCGGATGCCAATATTGGCAGCAATGTTCAGGAGGTTGATGTGTGGCTGGGTTATTATATAACCATGGGCGATTTTACTTTTGATCTCGCTTATCAAGCTTGGATGTATGCCAGTGAAAATGAGGGTATCGTTGATTTCACAGTGTCTTATGATACGATGTTCGCGCCCTACATTAGGTTTCACAATCGGATCGAAGTGGTTGGTAATCAGGAGAAAGGAACGATGATCGAGGTCGGCGGCACCCTTTACGAATACACGGTCGAAGATACTGAACTGAGCTTCAGCTTCCCTATTGGATTGGGCTTTAGTTTGGATGACTATCATGTTGCTGGAGAAGATGGTTATGCTTACAGTTTCATTGGTGCGAGCTTCAGCTATCCCCTGCCGATCTCCGATGCCTACGGGGCGTGGGATTTCCATGGAGGGCTTACCTACTATGATACCGATAAAAGCGCCACTGGTAACGCTGAGAGTGGTTACCTGACGGCAAATCTTGGATTTGGTGTCAGCTTCTAAACGGGCCCTTCCAATCCCAGCTCTTTTATGAAGAGCTGGGATTTTCAATCTAGTCACCCTCGATGCACCTTACACAACGAGAACAAGATAAACTCATGATTACCGTGGCGGCGGATCTAGCGCGCCGCCGGCAAGCCCGTGGCTTGAAGCTGAATTATCCGGAATCGGTCGCTCTGATCACCTATGAGCTATTGGAAGGAATCCGTGATGGGAAGACCGTGGCGGACCTGATGAGTTATGGTACTACGGTTCTTCAGCGTGAGAATGTGATGGAAGGTGTGCCTGAAATGATACAAGAGGTGCATGTAGAGGGAACATTTCCTGACGGGACCAAGTTAGTAACGGTTCACAACCCAATACGATGATTCCCGGAGAATATAGATACCTGGATTCGGAGGCCTTGCTCGTTGGTAATGTTGGCTTGGCAACCATTATGCTAAAGGTGGCCAATCGAGGTGACCGTCCGGTGCAAATCGGCAGTCACTTCCATTTTTACGAAGTGAATGAAGCACTTGATTTCGACCGCGCTGCGGCGAAAGGCTTTCGGCTCAATATTGCCGCTGGAAATGCGGTTCGCTTTGAACCGGGCGACATTCGGGAGGTCGAACTGGTCGCGCTCACGGGGGAGCGAAAGGTTTACGGATTGAATAATAAAGTAGATGCCTTGCTCGATTAGTCAGTCACCCTCTCCAAAAAGCAATTTGCTATGAGTCTCGAATTCACCCGCCGCCAATACGCTGAAATGTACGGTCCAACCGCCGGCGACCAAGTACGCCTCGCTGATACCGAACTCTTCATCGAAGTCGAGAGAGACCTGATTGCGGATGCGGCTGGTTATGGAAACGAGGTCAAATTCGGCGGCGGAAAAGTCATCCGAGACGGCATGGGGCAGTCGCCGCTGGCCTTGGATGGGAACTGCTTAGATCTGGTTTTAACCAATGCGACAATCATTGATCCAATCCTGGGGGTGATTAAAGCCGATATCGGGGTGAAAGATGGACGCATCGCGGGGATCGGCCATGCGGGTAATCCGCTCATTCAATCCGGCGTGACCGGAGGCATGGTGATTGGCGCGGGCACCGAAGTCATCGCGGCAGAGGGTCAGATCGTCACCGCTGGCGGATTTGATTCACATATTCACTTTATTTGCCCACAGCAAATCAATGAAGCGTTGACCAGTGGGATCACAACGATGGTCGGTGGCGGCACCGGACCGGCTACGGGCACCAACGCCACCACTTGCACGCCGGGAGCATGGAACATACATAAGATGTTGGAATCGGCCGAAGCGTTCCCCATGAACCTCGGCTTCATGGGAAAGGGCAATGCCTCCAACTATGAAGCCTTGCGCGAGCAAGTCGTCGCCGGAGCCATGGGGCTCAAGTTGCATGAAGATTGGGGCACCACGCCGAGCGCGATTGACCACTGTTTAACGGTCGCCGACGAACTGGATGTGCAAGTGGCCATCCATACGGATACGCTGAACGAGTCGGGCTTCGTTGAGACTACGATAGATGCCTTTAAAGATCGCGTGATCCATACATTCCACTCGGAAGGGGCCGGGGGCGGGCATGCCCCGGACATTTTAAAAGTCTGTGGGCAGGCAAATGTTTTGCCGTCCTCAACCAATCCTACGCGGCCCTACACGGTGAATACGATCGACGAGCACCTCGACATGTTGATGGTCTGCCACCACCTCGATTCGAAGATCCCTGAGGATGTGGCTTTTGCCGAATCCCGAATCCGCCCACAGACGATTGCGGCGGAAGATATTTTACACGATCGGGGGGCGATTTCGATCATCTCCAGTGATAGTCAGGCGATGGGACGTGTGGGTGAGGTCATCATCCGCACGTGGCAAACCGCCGATAAGATGAAGCGGCAATTCGGGAAACTTGAATCTAAAAGACACCCCGCAGCAGACAATTTTCGCGTCTTGCGCTATATCGCAAAATACACGATCAACCCCGCCATCGCCTGTGGTTGCACGGCCGATGTCGGCAGCCTGGAAGTGGGCAAGCTGGCCGATATTGTTCTGTTCAAGCCAGCCTTTTTCGGCGTTAAACCCGAACTGGTGCTTAAGGGAGGGCTTATAGCGATGGCCAATATGGGCGATCCAAATGCTTCCATTCCGACACCACAGCCCATGTATTACCGTCCTCAGTTTGCGGCTTACGGCAAAGCACTTTCCAAGACCTCGATTACCTTCCTGAGCCAGGCGGCCATCGATGCCGGAGTCGGCGATCAGCTCGAATTAAGAAAGCTCATGCGTGCGGTTTCGAATACTCGCAATATTTCCAAGCACGACATGGTGTTGAATGACTATCTCCCCGAGATAGAAATTGATCCGGAGACCTACACCGTGACCGCCGATGGCGAAGTCCTAAGCTGCCAGCCTGCCGGCTGGTTGCCGCTCGCTCAGCGCTACTTCCTTTTTTAGAGATATGGGATACGGGATGATTTGTAGCTTATCCGAAAGCTGCCGACTAACATGCCTTTGCTCGCTAAATAATACCCTACATTTTATAGCTCATTCCTCATTTTATGCACTTAATTACCAAAGCACTTTCATGCACTCCTGGGCACCTCGAAGTGGTTGCGATCCCCGTGGATCGGCATAAGCTAGCTCGGCGTCGTTGGCGCGGCTCGGCGTCGGATGGTAGCGATTTTGGCTTTGATGTAAGCGAAGCACTCTCGCACGGGGATTGCGTTTATTGGACAGAGACAAATGCCTATGTGATTGAGCAAAGTCCCGAAGACTGCTTGTTGATCGGATTGGGCGAGGTGCAGGAAGCCGCCTGGATTGGCTGGATGATTGGCAATTTGCATTTCAAAGCCGCCTTTGGCAAAGCAGGTGTGCTCGTGCCGGACGATCTTGCGGTCGAGCAAATGCTGGAACGTGAGGGGATTTATTATCGTCGGGTGCGGCACGTCTTCCAGCCCAGCAAGCAAGGAGGGCTCTCGCATGATCACAACCATTCGCATGGCCATTCGCATGGCTCTAGTCCGAGGCATTCGCATTAAGGGATGGACGATTCAGGCCAGTCGGTTGCATGGGTGCCCGCGTTATTGCAGGTCTCGGATCCACTGTTTCCAACGGGAGCCTATGCGCATTCGATGGGTTTGGAGCAGTGGGCGGCAACCTGCGGCTACCGTAACGGCGATGATTTGCTTCAGTTTTTTAGAGAACATGTCGGGCCTGCCTTGGCACGTCTGGAGTTGCCTTATCTGCGAATGGTGCGCGAGGCTATTGTGGCTGACGATTGGCCGGCTGTGCTCGATCTGGATGCGGAAATTGACGCATGGAAATGGGCGAGTGAACTACGCGAAGCCAGTATTTCTCAGGGGCGCGGGCGCTTGCGCCTTTTGAAAAAACTATGGACGGCCTCGCCGGAGATAGAAACCTACTCGGCGGCCTTTGTCTCGGGCCGGGCGCGGGGGCACCACCTCGTGGTGGCGGCCTTGCAATTTGAACTTCTAAAGGTCCCGAACGAAGCGGGCCTCATGACTTACGGCTATCAGAGCCTCGCTAATTTTGTCTCTGCGTCGATCAAGCTCCTGCGGATCAGTCCTGAATCGGGCCAGCAAGTGCTGGCCGAAGGCTTGGCGCAGCTCCCTCGGTGGGTGGCCGCTTCGCTAGAGGTTGACCGCGAGACTGTGGGCTGGTTGGCGCCGGCGTTTGAGATTGCCTCGGCGCGCCATGCCACCGCGTTTTCCCGACTCTTTATTTCTTAATACCGACTATGAAAAATCCACCACCCACATCGCCTGTTCGCATTGGTATCGGGGGGCCCGTAGGCTCCGGAAAGACGATGCTTCTCCTTCGTCTGATCGAAAAGCTGCACGAGCACTACTCCCTCGTTGCGATCACTAACGATATTTATACCAAAGAAGACGAGCAGTTCCTCGTTCGAAACAGCCCGCTGGCGGCGAGCCGTATTCTCGGGGTGGAGACGGGCGGCTGCCCGCATACCGCGATTCGCGACGATACCAGTATGAACGAAGCGGCCATTGAAAATCTCATCCTCCAGCATCCCGACACTCAAGTGGTCTTGATGGAAAGTGGGGGCGATAATCTTTCGGCTACCTTTTCACCCGATTTGGTGGACGCGTTCATCTATGTCATTGATGTGGCGGAGGGGGATAAAATTCCGCGAAAAGGCGGGCCTGCGATTCGTTATTCCGACCTCATGATCATCAATAAGACTGACCTGGCGCCCTATGTCGGGGCTGATCTCGATGTCATGGCCCGGGACTCAAAAATACAGCGTGGAGCGCGGCCATTTGTTTTTTGTGACCTTAAGAGCTACAAAGGCCTCGATGAGGTCGTCGCCTGGTTAGAGAAAGAATGCTTTTTTCCGATCCAAAGCTGATGGCGGGTGTGTCGACCGATAGCCTTGCTTCCCGTCCCGGTGTTTTGGGAGGTGCGCGCCTGCATTACACCTACAGGCCGTCCATCGGGACACGCTTGACAGATCAATGGGTGCGCCCGCCGCTGCACTTAAATAAAGCGTATCACGAAGACGAGTGGGCGATCAGTCTTCTGATGAGCCCCACGGCGGGCCTCTTTGATAATGATTTGTTGGAGATCGACGCAAGGGTTTCGGCGGGAGCCAAGGCCGCCGTGATCAGCCCAGCCGCATGTCGGGTGCATACGATGCCTTCCGGGCATGCCACCGTCAGACAGCACTATGTGGTCGAGGCGGGCGCGCTACTCGATGTGTGGCCGGCGCCTTTGATCTTGCAAAAAGATGCCTGCCTGCATCAGCGCACGCGTCTAGATGTCGCGGCTGAAGCAACTGTTTTGCTTTGCGAAATCGTCGCCCCAGGGCGCGCTGCATTCGGAGAGGCCTTTGCATTCAGGGAATGGTTTTCACAGCTTAGAATTTACCGTGAAGGGGTTCTGCGGGCTTTTGAGAATTTCAGCTGTCAGCCAGAGCGAGGGGATGTCGCGGATTGGCGGGCGTTATATGCCGGGGGGAGCTATGCCAACATCTATTTCCTCAGCCCAAAGCCGTTGCCAGATCTGATTCAAGCACTTCATGAACTGGACATTTCGGACGGGATGATGGGCGCCAGTCCACTTCGCGAGGGTGGCGTGGGTATTAAAATTCTGGCTGCAGATGGGATTTGTCTGCGCAAAGCAATCTTTCTGGTTCGGAATCTGCTTAGTTTACACGCGGGTGTTATCTTTCCAAAAGGACTTTTTCGTGCTCAAACTTATTTTAATTAAAACCGTAAATTATGCATCTGATTCAAGGCTCCATCGATACCTCCACCGTCCTACTAACGAGTACTTTGGGCGCAATTGCAATTGGCGTCGCATGCGGCGGCGTGCGGCGGCAGATTTCCGGAAAACAAATGCCCGCTTTATTGGGCATGACCGGGTTGGTTTTTTTGGCTCAGATGCTGAATTTTTCAACCGGAATGGGCTTCTCCTGCCATTTAATCGGAGCGTCCCTTCTCGCTATGATGTTTGGGCCGTTTGCCGCGATGTTATCGATGGCATCCATATTAACGCTACAGCTTTGTTTTCTCAGCGATGGTTCCTGGCACACCTTGGGGGCTAATTTCCTGAGTATGGGCGTGGCCGCGCCTTGGGTTGCCTATGCGCTTCTGCGTTGGACGCGTGGCCGTTCTCAAGGCGAGCCTAACCCACGGGCGCTCGCTGGGCCGGCTGGGCCGGCTTTGGCGGCTTTGGCGGCCTTTGGCTCCGTGATGGCGGCAGCGCTCAGCATATATCTGATGGTTGAAAGTCCCCTATGGGGGATGGTTTCCATGGCAATCGTCTGGGGGCTGATGGAGGCGGCGATTGCGACGCTTGCCTGCATCCTCTTGGTTCCCCGAGAAACGCGCAGCTACACCTCCGTGGAATCATCGAGCCGGATCGCGCTTCGACCTCTGATTTTGATAGCTTGTGTGGCGCTCTGTTTGCTTCCTTACAGCTCTCAAGTGCCGGATGGCTTGGAGTATCAGTTAGCCCGCTTGGCGACCGAAACGAAATAGCTGTTTGGTCTGAGGGCACTTCTGAAAAACGACATTCACTGTGAGAGTCCCGAAAATAGGTTTTGGGCGACATTTTTACAGATCCCAATGAAGAGGGTTTCGTTGAAATTGAGGTCTTTTTTTTCAGGGTGCGCCACCACCCAGTGACGACGGAGGGTCCTTCGGCCCAATGGGAAGCTTCGGAGACTGCCGTTGCTGATTTCTTTTTTTACGATCCAATTGGGCAAAATGCCAATGCCGATATCGAGTTCGACGAGGCGTTTGATCACTTCTTCATTCGCAATTTCGATGAAAGGCATCAGCGATGCACCGAAGCTACGAAAATACTCGTCTATCAGGTTGAAAGTGTAGTCCTCTGTGCCACTCAGAATAATACGTTGAGATTCAATTTCACGAATGCTTGCTTTACTGTTTGCGGTCCACTCATGCATGGGATTCACAATGAACTGCAGACAGTCAGACCCGATACAGGTTTTGTTTTTTTGCCTGGAGAAACTTCCTGAGGGATAGATCGCAACGTCGATTTTATTCCCTTCAAGAAGTGCGATGAGTTCGTATGTGTTTCCCGGGATGATCTGGATGTTCATGCTCGGAAGGCTCTCCTTTAACTCTCTCAACGCGAGAGGGATGATGTATTGACAGGCGGCAGTACTCGCACCAATGCGAAGCGTTTGATGGGACGCGTTGCTCCATTCTTTGACCAGATACCGCGCCTTGGTTAAATTCTTCAGTATATCTTCTGCATAAGCCAAGAGGCGCTGGCCCGCATACGTTAACTCGATTTTCCGCGTGTCCCGAATAAATAACTTAGATCCCAAATCCTCCTCCAGGCGTTTAAGCGAATGACTAACAGCAGAAGTCGTTAAGTTCAAATGAACAGCGGCTTTGCGGATGCTGCGTGCATTCGCGATCTCACGAAAATTTAATAGATGGCGCGTTTCTAACGGATGGTGCATAAGAAAAACCGAAAGCATCTCCTATGCCGATCAATGAATTCCGCGCACATCCCATTCAGAGAGCTAAAACCCATGGGTATTGAACGAAATTTGATACACTGTGAAATAAGTTGATGCCTAAAATTTAAGAAATTTAGAGAATCTGGCGATTGGCATGCTAGTTGGAAGGCGTGCCTGCAGCAAAAACCAGTCAACCAAGAACGCCACCAACCTTTGCGATCCAGTCTTCGCGAAAGAGTTTGAATATCGGATTTGTCCCGATGTCGGACTGTGCCCCGCTGATCATAGGCAAGGAAATGGGTTTCTTCGAGCGTGCTGGCCTGGATGTAAAATTATCCAGAGAAGCTGGGTGGGGTACGATTCGTGAACGCATGATACATGGGGAGCTGGATGCGTCGCATGCACACGCAAGTATGGTCTACGAATTGAATCTAGGACTGGGGTCTCGTCGTGCGCCCTGTTTGACCGGCTTTATGATGTCTCATAACGGCAGCGCGATATCGTTTTCGAATGAGCTTTGGGAGTTGGGTGTGCGGGATGCCCGGAGCATGAAGCAGGTCATCGAGGAGCATAGGGGTAAACGAAAATTTCGTTTTGCTATAGTGCTGAAGTTTTCAACTCAGAATTACCTGCTGCGCAAGTGGCTTCGCCGTGGGGGTATTGATCCCGATGTTGATGTCGAATTAGTGGTCGTTCCACCTCCTCAAGTGTTTTCCTGCTTACTCCAAGGCCATATCGATGGGTATTGCGCGGGCGAGCCATGGGGTTCGATTGGTTTGCTAGAAGGTATTTGCTGGTGTGCGGCATTGACAGCGGATGTCGAGCACATGCACCCAGAGAAAGTCTTGTTGGTGCGTCAAGAGTTTGAAGCGATGCGGCACGAAGAGCACCTAGCGATTATTGAGGCGCTGATGGGGGCGGCTGAATACTGCGACAAGCCGGTCAACCGCCACGAACTCGCACAGATACTTTCGCAGGCCTGTTATTTTGACGTGAGCAAAGAGTCTTTGCTCAACGGGTTGCGCGGCCCCTTTCAGCTCGGCTTGCCCGGACAGACCAGTGCGCTGGATGCAATTGTCTTTCAGCGTAATCACGCCAACGAGCCCAGCCTCGAAAAGGCACGGTGGGTCTTGAGCGAAATCAATCGAAACAAGCTCACTCCCGAACCCCTGGAATTAAGCGGTGAGCAAATACAAAGCTATTTCCGAATGGATCTCTATGAGGAAGCAGGGCGGTGCTACCAAGCCGCCTAATAACCACAAAACCATAACATAAACATGAAAATAATAAAAACGACAAAAAAGCAGCTTCTGGCTCTGTGCGGTATGGCAACATTCGCATTCGGAAGCTTATCCGCAGCGGAGTATCCGACCGCTGAAGTCAACACAACGGGCCTCGCCGTGACAGATGACACGGTTACCGTGGGTCAGTTGCACTCGATTACCGGAACCATGGCGATCAGTGAAACCGGATCGGTCGAGGCGGAGCGACTGGCGATCAAGCAGATTAATGAAATGGGCGGCGTTCTTGGTCGGCAGATTGAGATTATCCAGGAGGACGGTGCCAGTGACTGGCCGACGTTTGCTGAGAAGGCGCGGAAACTGATCATTAACGATAAGGTGGCCGCTGTTTTTGGTTGCTGGACGTCCGCTTCCCGTAAGGCCGTGCTCCCCATCTTTGAACGTCACAATAATATGCTCTACTACCCGACCTTCTATGAAGGCCTCGAAGCATCCAAAAATGTGGTTTACACCGGCCAAGAGGCGACACAGCAAATCATTTGGGGGCTGGATTGGGCGTACGAAGAGCTGGGCGCAAGAACGTTTTACCTAATCGGTTCCGACTACATTTGGCCGCGCACATCCATGAAGATCGCCCGCACACATATCGAGCAGGTGCTCAAGAAAAAAGATCCCAGCTGTGAGGTTGTCGGTGAGGAATATTATGCACTTGGACACACGAACTTCCGCTCTTTAATCAATAAAGTCAGACTGCGGAAGCCAGACTTGATGTTTACGGCCGTTGTCGGTGGGAGCAATGTCGCTTGGTATCGTCAATTGCGCTCGGCCGGGGTTACTGCCAAGAATTATCCCATGCTCACGATCTCCACGACGGAGGATGAGCTTCTGGGGATCGGCGGTGAGAATGCGGAGGGTTTTTACGCCAGCATGAAATACTTCCAATCACTGGATAATCCAGAGAATGAAGCTTTTGTTAAAGAATTCAAAGAAATGTGGGGCGAGGACTCTGTCATCGGGGATGTGACGCAAGCGGCCTATCTCGGACCGTGGATCTGGAAAGCAGCTGTGGAAAAAGCGGGTAGCTTTGACATCGACAAAATTCATTTAGCCCACCCTGGAATCGAACTTGATGCCCCCGAAGGCTACGTCCGCGTTCACGACACAAACCAGCACCTCTGGAGTAAAGCCAAGATCGGTAGGATTCTGAAAAACGGTCAGTTCGAAGTCGTTGCTGTATCCGATGAGCTCATTGAGCCGGATCCCTTCCCTGAAGGTTATCAATAAGTTGATCGCTGGATAAATTGATTCTCTACAGCCGCTATTCGGGAATCCCGGGTAGCGGCTTAAGGAGGTGAAAGCATCCATAAACTCACAAAATTTATCACAAAGAGAAGTTATTAATTCATGGGAGACTATACCATTCAGGAAATCTATTCGGTTGTTGTCATGCAATCCTTCAGCGGTCTGAGCTTACTCTGTATCTTCGTCTTAATGGGCTTAGGGCTTTATATTATATTCGGTCAAATGGGCGTCATCAATATGGCGCATGCCGAGTTTCTGGTCATGGGTTCCTATACCATGTGCCTGTTTTCAAAGTTCATTTCCGCAAACTTCCCGTGGATGATGAACTACTACATAATTTTAGCTGTTCCCTTGTCCTTTGCGGTGGCCTTCGGGGTTGGCTACCTGGTTGAGTGGCTTCTTATTAGTCGGCTCTACAAAAGGGCACTGGACACGCTACTGGCAACCTGGGGCTTGAGTCTCATCTTTCAGCAATGTTTCCGCTCTTTTATCGGTGCCCGTGAAATTAGCGCGGATTTGCCGGATTGGCTTATGGGCACCTGGATGCCAACCGATTCGATCTTCATTCCCGTGAACGGGCTCGTCCTGCTGGCTCTGACAATCGCCATCACAGTGGGTCTAGTTCTGTTTATGACGAAATCCCGCTTAGGACTGAGAATGCGAGCCACAACTCAAAATCGTGAAATGTCCAATGCCTTGGGAGTGAATACCAAGATGACAGACCGCCTCACCTTTGCACTCGCATGCGGTATATCCGGCATAGCCGGCGCCTTTTTCACGACGATGGCGTCCACCTCGCCAACAGCCGGCACGAATTACATTGTGGACTCCTTCCTGGTTCTGGTTTTGGGCGGTCTGGGGAGTCTGCTCGGACTCTTTATCTCGGCTGCATTTCTTGGCATCTTATCATCGGTTCTTGAATTTTTCATGTCGGGATCTTTGGCCAAGGTTTGGCTCTATTTAATCATCTTCGTTGTGCTGATGAAATTTACACGCGGATTATTTTCAGCCCGTATCCGCACCTAATCTGTAATCACGGAATCTCTATTTATGAACTCTCTGAAAGATTATACAGACCCCAGCTTTTCGAAGCTACTCTATCAGCGCCTATTTGCGAATAAGGAAGCGTTGGTCGGCTTTCTCATACTAACGGCGCTTCTCTTGCTGGTGCTTCCCTTGTTTTTAAGTCCCTTCCGGCTGGGGCTTGCGGGAAGATATCTATGCTACGCTTTCGTAGCAGTGGGGCTCGTGATGTGTTGGGGGAAAGCAGGTATTTTGAGCCTGGGCCAGGGGATGTTCTTTGGTGCCGGTGGGTATTGCATGGCGATGTTCCTCAAACTTGAGGCATCAGATCCTGAGTCCACCGCGATTCAGACAACTCCGGGTATCCCGGACTTTATGGATTGGAATCAGGTGACGGAGCTCCCCTGGTTTTGGATGCCCTTTAAAAGTTTCCCGTTAACGGTTCTGCTGATCCTTGTCGTTCCGCTTGTTTTGGCCTTTGTTATGAGCTTTTTCTATTTCAAGGGACGCGTAACGGGAGTCGTTTTTGCCATCCTGACACAATCCATGGTGGCCTGCCTTTGGTATTTTATTGTTGGGAACCAAGGTTATTTCGGAGGAATCAATGGAATAACTGATTTAAAGACACTTAATGGGTGGGATATCAGAGAGGATTCTTCCCAGAGAATACTCTATTTTATCTGCAGTCTTCTCCTACTTGCTTGTATTTTGTTGAGTCGTTATATCTTGTCCTCCCGTCTGGGTCGGGTGCTCGTCGCGCAGAGAGATATGGAAAACCGAGTGCGGTTTTCCGGTTATAACATCACTTCATTCAAAGTCTTTGTCTTCTGTTTTGCTGCGGTCATCAGCTCGATCGGGGGGGCGCTTTTTACCCTGCAAGTCGGGTTCATGTCACCGAATCTGATCGGGGTGGTCCCGTCCATTGATATGGTTATCTTCACGGCGGTGGGTGGACGGGAAAGTTTACTCGGCGCCGTGTATGGCGCATTGGCAGTGAGCTACGCAAAAACCATTTTCTCGGAAGCCTACCCGAACCTGTGGATGTTCTTCTACGGCGGCGTCTTCATCGCTATCGTTCTCTTTCTGCCGAAGGGGTTAGCTGGCCTTTACCAGGACAACATTAAAGTCTGGGTCAAAAATTGGATGCGGAAACCAGAAACGGACCCCGAGTCTTTGAAAATTAAAGAAAGTGAGGTAAACAATGTCGAGTAATACGGATTTCATTTTAGCGATTGAGGATTTAACCGTGAGTTTCGATGGCTTTAAAGCAGTCGATGGGTTGACGCTTTACATCAATAAAGGTGAGTTGAGAGTCATTATCGGGCCCAATGGGGCCGGCAAAACAACGGTACTCGATTTGATCAGTGGTAAAACCCGCGCCACCGAAGGCAGCATTCGCTTCAACAATATCGAGCTCACGAAAATGAAAGAGCATCAGATCGTTCGGGCGGGCATCGGTCGGAAATTTCAAACACCTTCCATCTATGGAAATTTGACCGTATTTGAGAACCTTGAATTATCGTATCCATACGACCGAAATGTTTTTGGATCCCTACGCTTCAAACGAAGCCAGGCAGTCGTTGAAAAGATATTCGAGGTTGCGGAGGAAATCTTTTTAGAGGAGCTACTCGAAAAGCAGGCAGAATTCCTAAGCCATGGCCAGAAGCAATGGTTGGAAATCGGGATGCTCCTGGTTCAGGACCCCGAACTCATCATGCTGGATGAGCCAGTTGCCGGAATGACGGCGAAGGAGCGCGACGCGACCGCGCTTCTTCTTAAGAAAATAGCGAAGCGGCGCTCAGTCGTGATCATCGAGCACGATATGGGATTCGTCGGGAAGATTGCCGATAAAGTGACTGTCCTGCACCTCGGTAAAATTATTAAAGAGGGCACAATGGAGGCGGTTCAAAATGATCCTACAGTGAAAAAAGTATATCTCGGACATTAATAACCCAAAATTCAAAAATTTATGTTTCACGTAAAAAATCTTACAGTTGGCTATGGCGAAAGCGAAGTCATCCGGGGGCTCGAACTTGACCTGGTTCAGGGAGAAATTCTTGCCATCATGGGGCGTAATGGCATGGGTAAAACAACCCTGTTCAAGTCGCTCATTGGCGTTCTCGGGTGCACCGGGCAAAGCTCGATCGAAATATCTGGTTCCGAGGTGTCTCAGGAACCGAGCTACAAGCGAGTCCGTTACGGCTTGGCCTACGTGCCGCAGGGGCGTATGATCTACCCGTCTTTAACGGTCGAAGACAACATTCGCGTGGGTTTGGAAACCGCGAAATCAAAAAAGATTCCGAGCTACGTTTATGAACTGTTTCCTGTGCTTGCAGAAATGGCCAAGCGGAGGGGCGGTAATCTTTCGGGCGGGCAACAGCAACAATTAGCCATTGCACGGGCACTCGTTACCGAGCCTAAAGTTCTGCTGCTGGATGAACCGACGGAAGGAATTCAGCCTTCAATTATTAAAGAAATGGCAAGAACTTTGAAGAAAATTCGCGATGAACATGATATTTCAATCATCGTCGCCGAGCAAGTTCTCTCATTCACGCTTGAGGCCTGTGACCGCTTTCTCGTCATCGAAAACGGCGAGATCGTGCATTCAAGTCTGCGTAAGGATGTGGATGCTGAAAAAATAACAAAATTTCTGTCCGTGTAAGTTCGGGCGGGATTCAAATAAACGAACGAATAAAGGAAAAGCATGAAAACACTGATCAAAGTCGATATAAATACACCACCAGAAGAGCAGGATATTCTACACAACCGTTGGCACCCCGATATTCCGATGGTGGCTACGGTGAAACCCGGAGATGAATTCCGGGTCGAGTGTGTGGACTGGACCGGAGGTCAAATAAGCAACGACGATGATGCCACCGACATCAAGGAGGTCGATCTAACCAAAGTTCACTACCTGAGTGGGCCGATCGGGGTTGAGGGTGCCGAGCCCGGTGATTTACTTGTGGTTGAAATCTTGGATGTTGGTGTGCGGGATGATTCCAATTGGGGATTCACCGGCTTGTTCGCTAAGGAAAACGGAGGGGGCTTCTTAACGGAACATTATCCGGAGGCGCGCAAGGCTTGTTGGGATTTCCATGGCGTCAAGACATCGAGTCGGCACATCCCCAACGTCGAGTTTGCGGGGATCATGCACCCAGGCCTGATTGGCTGTCTTCCGTCGCAGGAACTACTGGATGAATGGAACAAGCGGGAATCAAAGCTCTTTGAGACCGATCCCGGGCGGACTCCTCCACTGTGTGCCTTGCCCTACGCGGATACGGCGCACATGGGCCGGATGAAAGGTGACGCAGCGAAGGCAGCGGCGGCCGAGGCAGCGCGGACGGTGCCGCCTCGTGAGCATGGTGGCAACTGTGATATCAAGGATCTGACCCGTGGGTCGAAAGTCTACTTTCCTGTCTACGTGAAAGGGGGAGGGCTCTCCATGGGTGATATCCACTTCTCCCAAGGGGATGGGGAAATCACCTTCTGCGGTGCTATTGAAATGGCAGGTTATCTGGATATCCGCGTCAACCTGATCAAGCAAGGCGTTCAGAAGTACGGCGTGATCAATCCAATCTTTGAGTCCAGCCCGATCAAGCCGGAGTATAGTGAGCACTTGATATTTGAGGGGATTTCGGTCGATGAAACGACCGGAGAGCAAAAATATCTCGATGTGCATGTGGCCTATCGACGCGCCTGTTTGAACGCGATCGAATATATGAAGAAATTTGGCTACACCGGCGAGCAAGCCTACGCCATTTTGGGCACTGCTCCCGTGCAGGGGCACATCAGCGGGATTGTGGATATTCCGAATGCCTGCGCGACGCTCCACCTGCCCACGGAAATCTTCGATTTTGATATTAAGCCGAATGCGCACGGGCCAAAGGCTTCTGTCACGCCCGGTTCCGATCTTGCGAAAGCATAGTGTAGATAGCCAATGAGTCCCTGTCGGAAGTGGGTTGGCAATGCCTACTTTCGGCAGGGATTTTCTTCCATGAACCTAAATTTTAAAATATGCGACTTTTTGAATATAATTGTGAAGCACACGGCCTTTTTGAACAGCTTCGTCCCGTAGGCCTTCGAAAGCATCCCGCACCGTGTCCCGAGTGCGGCAAGCTCTCGGCGCGTGCCTTTTCCATGCCAAACTATTCTCAGCTGGATCCGACCAAGAAATCGGCAATTGAGCGAAATGAGAAAAGCCAGTTCGAGCCACACGTGTGTGGGCCGAGTTGCGGTTATGAGCATAACGGGAAAGTTATGTTACCCCCGAATATGCGACCAAAGCCGAAGGTGCAGTCTTATAACGGGCCGCGTTCTTGGGTGATCGAGCATGCGGTTTGATTGCTGAGCCGTTCCTTTAGGGCTTCCTTACTCAAACCTGCGCCGCTGAGGAGAATCGCAGGTTCAAATCCTGTCACCCCGACCATGTTTCCTAAGTGGCTTGTTTAAATAGCCATGCAACCAATATAGAGCGTCTTTGTAGAGCCATTCGCGCATCGTTCGCGCCTACTCAAAGACACGTCGCCGCAGCCCCTGGATGACGGCGAGTCCTCGCCAGTCCTTGCCCTGCATCGGGTGCACTTTCGGCGGGTATTTCCTCTGGCGCTGCCGCTGCCAGGATTCGGCAAAAGAGGCGACATACTCCCTGGACCCCAGGATGACGCCATCGCTGAAGTAGCGGACCCGGCAGCGCATCATCTCAGCCCTGGAGAGTTCCCCCGCTTCGGCCTTGAGAACCCGCAGTGCCTGTTCGCGGTCAAAGGCAGCCCCTTTGCGGGGGATCACCCCCTTGCCAAAGAGGAGTCTGCGGTGGGCGGCCAGGGCGGCCTCGGCGCCACCGGGATCGGAGGTGCTCCAGACCCGTTGCAGTCCGGCGACGGCCTGTTTGCCCCCGGCGACCGCCTCGGCATAGCCGCAGAAGCGGTAGTCCTTCGGGTCGCCCACCAGGCGGGCTCGCACGGGGTTCAGGTCGATATAGGCCGCCATGGTCTGGAGCGGGTTGCCCCCGCCCTCCACCAGCACGGACTTGAACCGCTCGGCCCAGAGGGTGCCAAAGCGCTCGTGGGTATGGTTATACCAGAGCGAGAACCGCTGTTTGAGGGTCTTCATGAACTGGGAAACATCACCCATGCGGGCGAGCAGCCGCCGCCGAATCTCCGCGGCCTCACGCCCGCCCTGCGCCAGTGTCTTCTCCAGAATCTTGATCGAGGCGGTCTCGTATTTGGTCGGCCTCGGGTAGAGCACCCGGTAGCGCCGCAGCAGCTCCTGATCGGAGACCACCTCCTGGTAGGGGACATAAACCAGCACATGAAAGTGGTTGCTCATCACCGCGTAGGTTAACACCTCCACCCCCGAGAAATCAGCAATTTGCCAAAGCATCCGCCGCAGCCGCTCCTTATCCCGCGCCCCAAAAAGGCACTCCCCATTCACTGTCCGCGTCATGCAATGATACACCGCATCCACCCCCGGCTCCGTAATTTTCAATCGTCTTGTTCGCATAAATACCAATCAAAGCCCCCACACGCTCTGTGTCAACTACAAATAACCTGTCCCTTTTTAAGGTGCTGGGATTGGTGGGTGGGTCTGTTTTAGGACTGGCTCATCCATTCTCGGATGTCTTCGAGAATGGATGAGAAGGCGGGGACGAGCAGGAGGGTGATGAAGGTGGCGAAGAGGACGCCGAAACTAAGAGAGATGGCCATGGGGATCAGGAACTGGGCTTGGAGGCTGGTTTCGAAGAGTACTGGCAGCAGTCCTGCAAAGGTGGTCAGTGAGGTTAGGAAGATGGGTCGGAAGCGGAGGCTGCCGGCTTCTTCAATGGCAAGGCGTAGTGGTTTGCCGGCGGCGCGCTCTTGATTGATGAAGTCGACGAGGACGAGGCTGTCGTTGACCACAACGCCCGCTAAAGCTACGAAGCCGAGCACGGAGAGGATGCTCATGGGCTGACCCATGATGATGTGGCCCCCGATGGCTCCGATTAACCCGAAGGGAATCACAATCATGACGATGATCGGCTGCATGTACGATTTGAGGGGAATGGCCAACAAGGCATAGATGATGAAGATTGCTATCAGGGTCATCTGCTGGAGGCTTTTGAAGATGTCAGCCTGCTCGCGGGCCTCGCCCTCGAAGGACCAGGTCACTCCGGGATGCTCGGCAACGATTTCATTCAAGAAGCCTTTGGCTCCAGCCTCTGCGTCGGCACCAATGAGGTTGGCCTTGATCAGCCCGAGGTCGGCAAGCGATTTGTCGGCGTCGGCGGTTATGTTGATAACGCGACGGCGGTCCACGCGGGTAATGGCGGAAAAGCCGTCGGTTATCTCGAAGTCGGCGACTTCGTCGAAGGGCACTTCCTGGCCGCTTGGTGTGCGGATGCGTAGGTCGGATAGGTTTTCCACTGAGCGGCGTTCCTCCGGTGGGTAGCGGACCATGACCTTAATGTCATCCCGGCCGCGTTGGATACGCTGCGCTTCGACGCCGTAGAAGGCTGCGCGAACCTGACGCCCGAGGTCGCTTTGGCGAAGCCCCAATGCTTCGGCGCTGGGGAGGATGTCGAGTTGTATCTCGCGCTTACCGTTGCTGTAGTTATCGACAATATCAAAGAGCCCCTCATAAGTGCCAAGTTTGGCCTTAATAGCCTCCGCGGCAGCTTGCAGGGCTTCAAAATCACGTCCAGCGAGTTGAATATCGACAGGCATCCCGGCAGCTCCGGCGGCGTTGGCACTGAAGGATAGTTCTTTGACCCCGGGCACGGGTCCAATTAATTCACGCCATCGGTTGGCGAGGTTCGGAGCCGAGAGGACTTCAATGTTGCCGCCATCGACAAGGTCCTCGCGTTTAACGAGTTCCACCGCAATTTCAGCAAGGTGCGATCCGTTATTTTGGATGGCGTCCCCCATGGGGCCGCCGCTTCCCTCAAAGGGCTGGGAACCGATTGTAACAACAGCATTGTCAAAGGGATCGCCGAATCCTTTCTCATTGGTCTCGGCGATGAGTTTCCGGAGGCCCTCCTGCATTTGATTGAGCGCTCGGGTGGTCTGCTCCGGGGGTGTGCCCTCGGGCATGACCAACTTCGCAACAATATAGTCGGAGGGGACGGGCGGGAAAAAGACGAAGGGAAGGTGTTTGCCCGCCAGAGCACCGAACATGATAAAGAGAATTCCCACGAAGGCTGCAACGGTGGCGTAGCGGAACTGGATGGCCTTTTTCAAGAAGGGGCGGTAGCGGCGTTCAACAAAGCGTTCCAGGCCGTCGGCGATTTTCCTCTGTTGGCGCTGTAGCCAGTTAATTTCATCGCGTCCGCCTCCGCCAACGTTGCAGAGAGTGAGGTGGTAGGGGAGCACCAGTTTGGATTGAATGAGTGACCAGACGAGGCAGGCAATCACGACCACGGGGATCGGGTAGAAGAACTTACCCAGGAAGCCGGGTATGGTGAGGATGGGCAGAAAGGCGACAATGGTGGTGAGGACAGCGAAGGTCACGGGGATGGAAACCCGTTTGGTGCCGGCAACGGAAGCGGCCACGCCCGGTCCACCGTGTTTTTGAAACTGGGTAAAGACACTTTCGCCGACGATAATGGCGTCGTCCACAACGATCCCGAGAACGAGAATGAAACCGAAAAGTGAGGCCAGATTGATGCTGATACCCAGAGCTGGCATAAAGATGATCGCGCCCAAAAAGGAAATAGGAATGCCCAGCATGACAAAGAAGGCGAGCGAGGGCCGGAGGAAGAGGGTTAGAACGAGCAAGACCAGCACCAAGCCAAAGACGCCATTTTGAATGAGCATCTGAAGGCGGCCCTTGAGGTAGTAGGTGAAGTCGCGAAAGGCCTCAACCTGAATGCCGGGCGGGAGATCGTTGCCGATCGTCCGGGCGAATTCCTGAACGCGATCGGCGATGTCGAGGGCGCTCTCGTCGCCCACGGCAAAGATCCGCAGCAAGACGGCTCGCTGGCCATTGAATTCGGTGATGAGCGGGTCGTCGACAAAGCCATCGTCCACGGTGGCGAGGTCACGCACGCGCAGGGTGGTGCCATCGCTTGCGGTCAGCACGGGAACTGTGGCGAAGTCAACTTCGTCGTAGGCTTTGCCCGTCGTGCGCAGGAGGATTTCACCGCCACGCGAGCGAATGGAGCCACCCGGGATATCGACTGAGGTGCGCCGCACGGCTTCGGCGAAATCGTCAAAGGTAAGTCCATATTGGCGTAACGCAATTTCCGATACATTTATAGAGATTTCGAACTGCGCGATTCCCTTGATATCGACCTGGGTGATACGTTCGCGCACATTAAGTTCATCCCGGATGAATTCAGCGAGGTCTTTGAGTGTCTTGACATCCGCATCGCCGTAGACGGCGAGTGAGATGACCTCATTGCGAATGAGCAACTCTTCGACCGTAGGTTCCTCAGATTCCTCCGGGAAATTGTCAATAGTGTCGATGCGAACCTTAATCTTATCGCTCACATCAGAGGCATTGTAGCCGCGTTCAACCTCGACTAGAACGGAGCCGAGGCCTTCACCTGCCGTAGCGGTCATTTTTTTAATGCCATCGACATCCTGAATGCGGTCTTCGATAAGTTCGACGATACCGCTCTCGACCTCCTCCGGCGCGGCCCCCGGATAGGGCACGGAAATATTGACCAAATCGAGGTCCAGCTCAGGGAACAGCTCCAGTTTTATATTGCTCGCGGTGAAGAGGCCAGCGATGATAACGATACCCGCGAGCAGGTTGGCGGCGACGCCGTTTTCGGTGAACCAGCGGATCATTCCTCAATGACCTCCACCGGCATGTTTTCGACGTAGTAGGCAATGGGGCTTAGAGCGATGCGGTCGCCGGGCGTCAGTCCGTTCGTTACGATAACTTGCTCGGCATCGCTTTGCGCGATCACGACGGCCCGCGTTTCCAGGGTATTGGCCTCACTCACGACATAGACTGAATTTGAGCCGCGCAGGGCGTAGCGTGGCAGGACGTAGGCTTCGCTGAGGACGCGACCTTCGATTTCCGCAGTGACAAATTGCCCACGGCGCAAGGGCTCCGGGTGTTCGGGAGTTGGCTCAAACGGGGTGTCGAGCGCAGCGACCACGTAGAGCAGGCGTGTATCGGGATCAATCGTCGCTTCAATGCGGGCGACGCGTGCGGTCCAGGTAGGCGAGTTCGGGGTATTGGCTTTTTCGAGCGTGATGGAGCGTGGGTCGCGGTCATTTGTATCGAGGCGCTCGGCCTCCCGGGCGGTGACCGGGAGGCGGATCTCGGCGCGGTCGGTAGCGAAGATACGGGCGACTGGTGTGGCTGGGGCCGCGCTGACATATTGACCAAGGTCGGCGGCGGTGCGGAGAACCCGTCCATCGAAGAGAGTGGTGAGCTCGGTGCGGGCGAGGTCGCGCTCGGCCCGTTTGAGGTTTGCCCGTGCGCTTTCAATGGCCGCTTTTGCCTGTGCGAGCTGTGGCTTGCGCAGGGTGAGATCGCTGGCCTCACCTTGCCCGAGGGCGGCCCAATCGGCGGCGGCTTGTTCAGCCAAGGCGGCCTCCTGGGCTAGGGCGAGCTCGGCGTTGGCCAGATCGGCGCGGCTTGCAGCGACGGCAGCTTCGTAGTCGGCCGGATCAATTTTTAACAGAACGTCACCCTTGCGAAAGGATCCGCCGGCACGAAACGCGTCGGCGACTTCGATAATACGGCCGCTGACTTCGGCGGAAAGATCGGATTCCGTGCGTGGAAGGACAGTGCCTTGGCTCCGGACCGTCAGCTGAACGGATTCCGGCTGCATGGTGAGCACCTTCACGCTGGCAATGGGGCGCTCGACAGCGACCTCTGTAGCCTCTGGCTTAAAGACGACAAGTAAGGCTGTGGCCCCGCCGGCGGCGAGGAGGATCAGGATGGGAAGCAGGACTTTCATGTTTAAAAATCACCACCCAGGGCAAGGTAGAGATCGATACGGTTTTGGAGGATTCTGTTCTCGGCGGCGAGGCGTCGGCTGCGGGCGTTGTCGGCGGTGCGCTGGGCATCCAGGGCGCTGAGAAAATCGCCCGTGCCCTTGCTGTAGCGTTCCCAAGCCAAGAGTTCCGCGGCAGAAGCTTCGTCGGCGGCGAGGCGGAGTTGAGCCGCTTCATTGCGGAGGAAATGCTCTGCGGCGAGGGTGGTCTCCACTTCGAGAAAGGCGCGCAGGGCGGCATCGCGGTAATTCGCTGTTGCCTGGTCGAGCCGTGCGTTGCTGCTTTCGATATTGGCCGCGATACGTCCCCCTTGAAAAATAGGCTGTGCGAGGTTACCGGCAAGGGTCCAGACGCTGAAATCTCCATTGAGCAGGTTGCCGAAATCCTGGGAGGCGGTGCCACCGGAAGCGGTTAAGCTAATCTGCGGAAGGCGTTCCTTACGGTCGGCGCTTTGCTCGCGCTCTGCGGCAGCGAGTTGACGTTCGGCCGCGATGAGGTCGGGGCGGCGTTGCAGAAGATCGGCAGGGATGCCTGCGGGGACTGTTTGCGGTAGGTCCGGAAAACTGGCCTCGGATTGCAGAGTAGCGGATGGATAGCGGCCGAGGATGTTTTCGAGCGTGCGCACGCTCTGGTCGAAGGCGGACTGGCGGGCGCTGACATCCGCTTGGGCGGAGGCGGCTTGCGTGCGAATGCGGCGCAGGTCAAAGCCTTCAGAGAGACCACGCTGGAAACGCGACTCGATGGCATTCTGGTTGTCGCGGTAGGCCTCGGCGGTGCGTTCGGCGAGAGCGAGTTGCTTGCGTGCTTCAATAAGGTTGAGCCAGGCCTTGGCGGTTTGAGCGGCAAGCGAAAGTCGGACGGCGGCCAAATCTGCCTGACTCGCTTCCACCCGGGCGAGGGCGGCGGACGTTCGGTCGCGCAATCGGCCCCAAAGGTCGAGTTCCCAGCTCAGGTTGAGTGCGAGATCGTAATTTTCAAAGATGACGCCACCGGTCGAGGTGGGGCCGAAGGTGCTGATTTTTTGGCGGTTCCCGTTGAGGCCTAATCCGGCGGTCGGTAGGCGGTTGGCGCCCGCGATCCGGGCTTCGGCGATGGATTGGGCGAAGCGGGCAGCGGTTGCTTCCAGCTCCGGGTTTTGCTCCATGGCTTCGATGATGAACGTCGTCAGCTCCGGGGAATTCAGGTCGGACAACCAAGAGGTGGGGTTTGCCGGTGCCGATTTGGTGGACCACACTTCGGGC
Organism: Puniceicoccaceae bacterium; assembly: GCA_018402305.1. Classification (GTDB taxonomy): domain Bacteria; phylum Verrucomicrobiota; class Verrucomicrobiia; order Opitutales; family Coraliomargaritaceae; genus Thalassobacterium. The sequence continues at coordinate 39,913 of JAGYJE010000011.1, forward strand.
GTTTCGATGGCTGGCAGTGCGCTAGATTCCGGCGAGGAGGCGCAGGCGGTGAGGAAAAGAAGGGAGAACAGAGGCGCTGTGAAACACAGCCCGGAACAAACCCAAGCTACGGGATTGAGAGCCCCTTCCCATGAGTCGGGTGAGGGGTGCGGACCGGGCTTCCGCACGGCGACTGCGTGGTGCCTCGGGTTTGCTCTTAACTGTGTTTGAATGGTCATCCCTGTTGAAATCCCGCGACCGTGAAATCGGTCAATTCGCGGAGGATTCTATCGGATTCGGAGTGGTTGAGCTTACCGCCGGAGATTGCTTCAAGGCAAACCTGGTCAATGAGCGTTCCAATCATCGTGTTAATGGAGAGGAAGAAACGATATTGGAGCGTTGTCTCATCCAGGCTTGGACAACTACGGCGAAGTTCGGACATAAATCGGCAGGAGAGTTCTTCGAAAAACTCCCGGTGTAGATTACGGAGTAAATCGGCAGGCTCAGCGAGGGCACGGCCGATAATCTGTGTCAGTGTAGTCCCTTCGGGAGAAGGGTTTTTACTGCTCAAAAACATCGGCCGCAGCAGCGCATTGAAAATTTCCGGAAGGGGAACCGGGTCTGGGCTGTGAGCGGCGATGGATGCATCCAGCAGGCGGAGGCGCGCCACATTAATCGGCTCAAAGCGCTCCCGGATGATGGCGCGCATAAGGTTCGACTTGGAGCCAAAGTGGTAATTGACCGCCGCCAGGTTGACTTTAGCTTCGCGCGTGACTTCTCGCAGGGTCATCGCGCGGTAGCCGCCACGGGCGAAGATTCGTTCGGCGGCATGGAGAATGCGCACCGCCGTCTGTTCAGCCGTCGGGCTTTTGGTTATTTTCGATTGGGGCATGTTTCAAACAATTGTTTAAAACGCTGAGGAGGTCAACTGAGGTTTTCGGTTTTCGAAGCCAGTAATATTGCCTTGCAGCGAGCGGCAAAAGTTCCTTTGAGATCGCGTTGATTTATTCAAGACTTTGATTCTCGCCTTGTCTGTTCTGCGGAGGTGGGTTTTCCTGTTTGGATGATGGATCAATCAAAAATACGCTGTGGCGTGGTGGGCACGGGTTATCTTGGGCAGCATCACGCACGGATCTATGCGGCGCTGGAGGCCTGCGAGCTGGTCGGCATCGTGGAATTTGACGACGCACGGGCATCCGGGATTTGTGAAAAATATGGCTGTCAGCGCTTTGACACGGCGGCAGCTCTGGCAGCGGAGTGCGACGCGGTCAGCGTGGTTGTGCCGACGGACAAGCACTGCGAAGTGGCGGTGCCGCTGCTGGAAGGCGGCTGCCACCTGCTCATTGAGAAACCCCTGTGCACCAGTCTCGACGAGGCGGAATTAATTTTGGCGGCTGCCAAACGAAACGGCTGCATTGTGCAGGTCGGTCACATCGAGCATTACAATCCGGTGATGGGCTATTTGGAAAATGCGGTGAATCAGCCCCAATACATTACGGCGGATCGGCTGGCACCCTTCAACCCTCGGGGCACCGAGGTGGGTGTGGTATTGGACTTGATGATACATGACATCGGCGTGATACTTGCCCTGGTGAGATCACCGGTCAAACAAGTCGACGCGGTCGGGGTCAACGTGCTCTCGAACTCGGAAGATATAGCCAACGCGCGCATCACCTTTGAAAACGGCTGTGTGGCAAATATCAATACGAGCCGAGTCAGCCAAAAGAAGGTGCGGGAGATACGGGTGTTTCAGCCGCAAAATTATCTATCGCTCAACTTCCAGGAACAGAGCGGGCACTTTCTACGGAAAGAGGGCGCGGAGCTTGTGCGGGAAGAAATTCCGATTGAGAAAGACGAGCCCCTCAAGCTTGAGCTGGAGTCGTTTGTCGAGGTCGTGCGTGCGGCGGGCAAGCCCAAGGTCGGTGCAGAGCTAGGGAAGTCGTCGCTTGAATTGGCAATCCAGATCACCGAGCTGATCCACCAAAAGTAGGATGAACGGCTCGCTGCGAGTTTGACTGTAGGCTCCGAGACATAGCCAACCATGACCGACGCTGCACTAGTGACCACGAACTTCCCCGAGCCTGTAGACGGGCGGCCGGATTTGCTGATTATTGCAGGGGAGCATTCAGGCGACGAGCATGCGGCGGTTTTGCTGGCCGATCTGCGCCGGATGCATCCCGAGCTCAAGGTGGCCTGCCTCGGCGGTGTTGAGTTGCAGGCAGCGGGGGCGCAACTGCTCTATGACCTGACGGCGGTGTCCATCGTGGGATTCGTCGAAGTGGTGCGGCATTATCGTTTTTTCAAAGGAATTTTTGAGCGGACGCTTGACTGGATCGAGCGCTACCAGCCCCGGCATATTTGTTTCGTCGATTACCCCGGATTTAACCTGCGGTTGGCGGAGCAACTGGCGGCGCGCGGGCTGAGTAAAAAGGGCGGCGGTGCGATTGGGCTGAGTTATTATGTGAGCCCGCAGGTGTGGGCCTGGAAGGCAAAGCGGCGCTTCAAGATGGCCGCGCTTTTGGATCGGCTCGGGGTGCTATTTCCCTTTGAGGTGGCGTGCTTTGCGGATACGGACCTGCCCACAGAATTTGTGGGGCACCCGTTCGTGCGTGCCAGTTGGCGCCCGCCGTTTCGATACGAGGCGGCGGCACCGGTCCTGCTGCTTCCGGGGAGCCGCAGCGCGGCGGTGGGGCGAATTTTTCCGCTTCTTTTAGCTGGTTTTCGGCAGGCGAAGCAGGCCAGGCCCGATTTGAAAGCGACCGTTGTCTATCCCAGCGCGCCGATACGCGCGCTTCTGGAGACGATCTTGCAGGATCATGCGGATCTGGCGGCGAGTATCGAACTGATTCGCAACGGCAGGGAAAACTTGTCGGCCAGCGCGGTCTTGATGAGTTCCGGCACAATGTCGCTGGCCTGTGCACTTTCGGCGATTCCCGGGGCCATCACTTATCGACTGAATCCCATGAGCTACTGGCTGGGGCGTGTCCTGATCAAGGTCAAATACATCGGCATCGCTAACTTGCTATTAGACCGACCGCTGCACCCGGAGTTTATTCAAGGGGCGGCGAGCTCGGGAAAACTCAGCGAACAACTTTTACGCGCACTGCAAAGCCGGGAAGCCCAAGAGGAGGCGGCGGCCAGCGCCGCCGAGTTGCGTGAATTGCTGCACGCAGGGAGTGACGCGAGCGCAGCGAAGTGGCTGGCGAAGGGATTGTGAAACGTTTTTGGGTTTCGCGCTTCGGAGGGTGTGTGTCCTCACGCACCGGTTCGGCATCGTTTTGGTAACTGAAACAGCGGGTGGGGACCCGTCTTCGCCACATGGGCTACGCCGGACTACGGCACCCGCTCTCCGTATTTATGCGTCGACGACGACGTCGGCATCGCCCTTGGGCTGGCAGCAGCAGAGGAGGGCGTTGCCTTCTTCCGGTTCGCCGGTGTGGCCGTTGGGATACTCGACCTCGCCGGAGACGATGGGTTGTTGGCAGGCGGTGCAGTTCCCCATGCGGCAGCCGTAGTCGAGATCGAGATCGTGCGCTTCGCCGAGTTCAAGGATACTTTCTTCGTCGCCGGTCCAAGGAGCGGTGACGCCGGATTTTTGAAATATGATGTTAGGCATGACAGGGAGACAAATCAGAGCTGCCGGGAATGCAAACCGTTTAACGCTCAATCCGGCCGCTTAAACCGACGGGCTGGCTTCTTCTCGCCGCCGCTTTCACTGCCTGGGTTGCCTTTAAACTTGGCTCCGGCGATCTTGCTTTTTGTTTTGAACGGGCGTTTTGGTTTACCGGCACCGGCGCTCCATGAGGGCTCGCCGCCTCCGGCGTCATTCCCGCGCTTTTTGTAGCCGCCACCGCCGCGTTGTTTGAAGCCGCCTTTTCCCTTAAAGCCGCCCTTCTTTTTGCCGCCGCCGGGACCGCCGCCTTTGCGTTGGGGGTTGGGGTCGAAGGCTTCGTTATCCTCGGCGATGTTTTCGCCGTCGCGGCCTTCGCCGCTGCCGAGGAGGTCGAAGAGTGCGCTGGCGATGTCTGTGGGCGTGTGACCGACGTCGAGGAGGCGGTCCACCAGATCGTCGTGTCGCTTGAACGAGCCCGCCTCTAGAGTCTCGCGGACCTGGTTGAAGACCTTATCTGCCTTGCGCCCTTCCACATCCTCCAAGCTGGGGATGGGCATGCGGCGCACGACTTGGCGCGTATAGCGCTCGATGGCCTCAAGCCGGTAGATGTCGCGCCCGTAAACAAAGGTGACCGATTTGCCCGAGCGGCCAGCCCGGCCGGTCCGCCCGATGCGGTGCACGTAGTCTTCCGGGTCGTGGGGGAGGTCGTAATTGAAGACGATGTCCACATCATCAATGTCAAGGCCGCGGGCGGCCACATCGGTTGCCACGAGGAGCTCGACGGAGCCGTCCTTGAAGCGCTTAATGACACGCTCACGATTGGCCTGTGTAATGTCACCATGAATACGGTCGGCTACGTAGCCCCGGGCGGAGAGGGCCTCCGTGGCATCTTCGACCATTTGCTTGGTATTGCAGAAGACGATGCCCCGCGGGTTGGTTTCGAGGTCAAGCAGGCGGCAAAGCACTTCCACCTTGGAGCGGTTGCGTACCTCGTAGTAGGTCTGCTCAATCGTATCGACTGTGAGCGACTTGCGCTCGATGGAAATCGGCTTGGCGTTGCGGCTAAAGGTTCTTATCAGGCCCTCGACGGCTTTGTTCATCGTCGCCGAGAAGAAAAGAGTCTGCCGGTCTTCCGGCATATCACCGAGGATGATCTCCATGTCTTCGCGGAAGCCCATGTCGAGCATGCGGTCGGCCTCATCGAGAATGCAGAGGCGGATCGAGTCGGTGCGCAGCGTCTTGCGGCGCAGGTGGTCCATGACACGACCGGGCGTGCCGACCACGATGTGGGCACCCTTGCGCAGAGCGCGCATCTGGCGGTCGAGCGGGGCACCCCCGTAAACGGGCACCGCGACCAAGCCCCTCAGGCAGGCAGCCAGGCGATGAATTTCCTCGCAAACCTGAACGGCCAGCTCGCGGGTGGGGCAGAGCACGAGAACCTGAGTCTCATTGCGCTCGATCTCAATGAGGTTGAGGGCGGGCAAGCCGAAGGCGGCCGTTTTGCCCGAGCCGGTCTGGGAAAGGCCGACGATGTCGCTACCGGAGAGGGCGACTGGGATGGTTTCGGCCTGGATCGGCGAGGGGGATTCGTAGCCGAGGCGCTCAATGCCCTCGATGAGTTCCGGGCGCAGCCCGAGGTCGGTAAATTTTGTGTCCATAGTATCGTGTAGAGTTGCCCGTTGACCGGACATTTACCGATACTTGAGCGCGTGGTGGGCCTGACTGTTTCGTAGAAGTCGCTGCCCGAGTGAGGCGGAGGGCTTTGACAGGTCGTGACGGCATGACAAGGTTAAAGTTGATGCCGGTTCCGATGATTCCAATATGCACTCTTGTATTTAGGGGAAATCAGCGCTAGCCTATCTGCCTTATGATCGAACTCGTGAAAAAAACCATGTTGGCCGGTATCGGTATCGGAGTCGTGACGAAGGATAAGGTTCTGGAGTCACTGGATGAATTAGTGGAAAAGGGCAAGCTGACGAAAGACGAAGCGGTTGCCATGTCTGATAAAATCGTCGAAGAAGGGCAGGCGGAGACCGAAAAAGCGAAGGTCGAGGCCAGTAAACTCTTCAACGAGATGCTGCATCGGGCGAATGTTGTAACGAAAGACCAGTATGAGGCACTGGCTGCCAGAGTCACGGCTCTGGAGGGAAGGCTTCATAAGGAATTTCCCAACGGGGAATGAAGCCTTTTAATTACTTAGCCAATGCGGTCCGGGCTCCCGAGATCGTGGCCATCCTCGTGCGTTGGGGCTTCGAGGATCTCCTGCTCCAGCTGGATACACCTCAGTTTCTGCTGAAAAATCTGGTGCGGAAAAAAGTGGCGCACCTCACGGCTTACGAGCGATTGCGTAACGCCTGCGAGGAATTGGGCCCCATTTTTGTCAAGTTTGGGCAGATCCTGAGCACGCGCCCTGACCGCTTGCCGGAGCCGCTCCTGATGGAGCTGAAGAAACTGCGCAACGACGTGGAGTGCCAGCCGTTTGAGCGCATTAAGCCAGTCGCCCTGAAGGAATTGGGCCGGGAGATTGAAGAGGTCTTTGCCGACTTTGATTCGACGCCGGTAGCCGCAGGCTCGCTCGGTCAGGTCTACCGTGCGAAACTCCTTTCCACCGGAGAAGAGGTCGCCGTAAAAATTCAGCGGGCCGACATCCATAAAACGATTTCGGCCGATATGGAAATTATCGGCTGGTTTGCCCGCCAACTGCATGTGCGGGTTGAAGAGTTGCGGCCCTATAATTTACCATCGCTCTTGCGTGAGGCAGAGAAGCGTCTTGAGGAGGAACTTAACTACAATAACGAGGCGGATAATGCCGAGATTTTCATCGCACTGAATACGGAGCAACCAAGAGTCTTCGCGCCGAAGGTTTATCGGGAGCTGACATCGCGTCGCCTATTGGTGACTGAATGGGTGGACGGCATTGCTCCGGATGCGGTCACCTTGAAGCGTGACGAAGCGGAGCAGATTGCGCGCTTGGGTGGGGAGTCTGTTTTTCACCAGATTGTGGGCACCGGCTTCTTTCATGCTGACCCGCACTCGGGCAATATGCTGATCACCGCCGATCAGCGGATTTGCTTTATCGACTGGGGGCAGGCCGGGCAAATTACCTTGCAGATGCGCTACCATCTGGCAGACCTGTTTGCAGCGATCACGAGTCGCGATGCGGATAAGGTCATTCGGGTGGCGGAGCAGATGGCTATGGATAACCGGCGGATTGACCGTCGCCGCCTGGAAAAAGACATCACGTATTTGCTCAACAAGCACCGGCGCTTTGGACCTTCCGGCACAAAGATCGGCACGGTTGGACTGGAGCTGCTCTACCTGCTCGGGATGAACGGAATCGAAGTTTTGCCCGATTACGCGCTGCTTTCTAAATCGATACTCTGCGTCGAGGAAACGGCGCGTATTTTGGACCCTAATTTTGATATCCAAAAGGTGGCTCGTCCCTATCTCGAAAAGTTGAGTAAGGAGCGTTGGAGCTTCGGAAGCATCCAACGTCAGACAATCTATCCGATGCTGCGCATGATGAAGAGCATGCAGAAAATTCCCGAGAATGTTCAACGGATTCTTAGGCGCATCGAGGACGAGGAGCTGCAAATCAACTTCCACCATACAGGAACGGAAAACATGGAGGATACGTTTAACTCCTCAATGAACCGTCTGACCATCGGGATTATCCTCGGGTCACTCCTTATCGGGTCGTCACTCGTGATCACGACTGGCGTCAAGCCATTGCTCTGGGGCTATCCGGCGATTGGAATTGTCGGCTTTCTGGGGTCTGGCCTGCTTGGGCTCTACATCGTCCTTTCGACCTTACGAAAACACCATTAAGACGCGACTTGCTCCTCGACGAACTCTTGAAGCACCTCCATCTTTTTTTGCTCAATCCGCTCCTCGTGAATCTCCTCCTTGGACCGCTGACGCTCGTTGTCTGTCATCAGGCGGCGCATCTTGTGAATGGCGATATTTTGGATCTGGCGGACCCGTTCGCGGGTGATGTCAAAGCGCTCTCCGACTTCCTCCAAGGTGAGTGGTGTATTTCCATCGAGACCGAAGCGGAGGTGGATGATCTCGGCTTCCCGGTCTTCCAGGCGTCCAATGACCGATTTAATGTCGTCACTCATTGATTTCTCCTGAAGGTTTTCGTAGGGAGTGGCGCCTTGCTCGTCGCCGACGAGCTCTCCAAAAGTAGTATCCCCATCCTCACCGACGGGTGCGTCGAGGGAAGCGGGTCGAACGCTGACCGATTTAAGGTGGGCCACCTTATTGATCGGCATGTCCATGACGTAGGCAATCTCCTCATCTGTAGGTTCGCGATCCAACTCATCGGCGAGTTGGGCGGTGACCTTTCGCATTCGCGCGATGCGGTCGACCAGGTGCACGGGCAACCGGATCGTTTTGCTTTGGTTGGCGAGCGCGCGCTTGATCGACTGCTTGATCCACCAAGCGGCGTAGGTGCTGAGCTTCCCGCCCTTTGAGGGGTCAAAACGCTCAACCGCCTTAATGAGCCCGATATTTCCTTCGCTAATGAGGTCGAGCAAGGGAAGACCGAAATTGTTGTAGTCGTAGGCGATCTTGACCACGAGGCGAAGGTTAGCGGAGATCATGTGGTCGCGGGCGGCTTTGTCACCTGCTTTGATCCGCTCAGCCAAGTCGAATTCCTCCTGCTTCGTGAGCAGGGGCGTCTTGCTGATCTCCTGCATATAGGTCCGCATCACATTGCGGTCGGTGGCAGGGAGTTCACGCACGTCGGTAATTGCTTCCGAATCATCCGTTTGCAGACGAGGGACGCCTTGCAGCCGATTCGTCTTTGAACGTTTGTTTTTTGTTCTGTCTGCCATAGTGGTCTAGCTCCCTGGTTAATTGTCGACGCCCCTGCTGGAAATAGGACGCGCCAGACGCGGAAATTGTTCCCAACGCCTCGAACCAATCGACTGCGGTCGGGCAGACTTACAAGAATTAGGCTCCAAAGAGCTTTTCGGCCAGGGCAACCGCCTTGAGCATGCCCTTCGCCTTGTTGACCGTTTCCATGAACTCGCTTTCCGGGACAGAATCCGCCACGATGCCCGCTCCGGATTGAATGTAGATCTTGTTTTGCTTAATGACGGCTGTGCGAATGCCGATGCAGGAGTCGTGGTTGCCGTTGAAGCCGAAATAGCCGAGGGCACCTCCATAGACTCCACGCTGACTGGCTTCGAGTTCCGAAATAATCTGCAGGGCCCGGACTTTTGGAGCGCCGCTCAGCGTTCCTGCCGGAAATGTAGCCCGCATCAGGTCAAAGGCCGTGCATTCCTCACGGATAGTCCCAACCACCTGAGAAACAATGTGCATAACATGTGAATAACGTTCGATCTTCATGTAATCCGGCACTTGAATCGTGCCATATTGGCAGACCCGGCCAAGATCGTTGCGCGCCAGGTCGACGAGCATGAGGTGTTCGGCCTTTTCCTTCTCGTCGGCGAGCAAGTCCTGCTCCAGCGCGAGGTCCTCCGCCTCTGTTTTACCACGGTGGCGCGTGCCTGCGATCGGGCGTATCTCGACGTGATCGCCGGTCAGCCGCACGTGAACTTCCGGCGAGGCGCCCACGACCGAAAAATCGGGGTCCTCCAGCAAGAACATGTAGGGCGAAGGATTGACGGTCCTCAAGGCCCGATACAGATCGATCGGGGCGGGCTTAAATGCTTTCTCAAAGCGTTGAGATAGAACGGTTTGTATGACATCGCCTGCACGTATGTAGTCCTTGACTCTATTGACAGCTGATTCGAAGCGCTCCTTCGTGAAATTACCCGGTGGCACGGAGACATCGGAAGCGGTGGCGAGGGCGCGGTGACCGAAGGGGCGCGGGCGCTCGAGGAGCGCGTAAATACGCTCGATTTCTGCGGCCGCAGCCTCGTAGGCGAGACCCGGATCCGTCTGCTGAGTCGATGCCTGAACGCAGATCCGGAGGACCTGACGGACATGGTCGAAAATGAGCACCGAATCGGTGATCATGTAGTAAAGAATCGGCACCTCAAGGGGGTTTTCCGAGGGCTTGCTGACGGTCGGCTCAATGCAGTGAATAAACTCGTGCCCAACAAAGCCAACCGCCCCTCCCGAGAAGGGGGGCATGTCCTCGATTTCGACCGGTTGGTAGCACGCCATTTCTGCCTCGATCAATTTGAGGGGGTCGCTGGGCGTGGCTACGGTTTCGTGGTGGCCGTCTTTGTGCTCGATCCGCGTTTCGTCTTCGAAAATGCGAAAAACTTTCCGCGGATTGGCCCCGAGGAAGGAGAAGCGGCTAATCCGCTCGCCGCCGACGATCGATTCGAAGAGAAAGGAGGGGCCCTCCTGGCGGATTTTCGCGTAGGCGCCGAGCGGGGTCTCACAATCGGCCGTCAGATCGAAGTAGACCGGTATGGTGTTCCCCTGCTTGGCGAGTTGCGCAAATTCGGATTTTGTCGGAGTGAGGTTCATGGATGCAGCACGAAAGGTTTGAGCATCGATGGCGCGAGGTCGAATCTAATTTCAGCTTTGGCTTGAAGGCCACTTGCCTAAGAGCGGCAAAGCAGGTTTCAGGCGCAAGGGGACAGGCTGCTTAAGTCGCCTCCCTTTGTTGTGTTAGTGGCTTACTAAAGCAGCCGTCCCCAGTGTTGGCCGAATCGGTCATACGCGCCCCGCGAGCTTCTTAAAATACGCCTCTGCGCTCGCGAGGGTGACGTCAATCTCCTCACCCAATACAGTGAAGTGGCCCATTTTGCGACCGGGGCGGGGGGTGCCTTTATCGTAGAGGTGCAGCTTCACTTTGGGGTCGTCGAGTAGTGCCGCCCAGTCGGGGGTGCCCTGGGTCCAGACATCGCCGAGGAGATTGATCATCACGACTGGCTTGAGCAGCTCAACCGACCCGAAGGGCAGGTCGCAGACGGCCCGGATGTGTTGCTCAAACTGACTGGTCAGGCAGGCATCGATTGAGTAGTGACCCGAGTTGTGGGGGCGCGGGGCCATTTCGTTGACGATAAACTGCCCGTCAGCGCACAGAAACAGCTCCACCGCGATCAAGCCGACCACATCGAGCTTATCAGCGATGGCCCGGGCCAGACCGACGCCCGTCTCGCGGGTCGCCTCGGTAACACGTGCCGGCACAATCGAGGCATGCAGAATGTGGTTGACGTGCAGATTTTCTGCCATGGGGAAGGTGACCATCTGGCCATCCGCCTTGCGGGCGCAAATCACCGAAAACTCGCCGATGTGGTCGATCCACTTTTCCACGACCACGCGTAGTGGCTTTCCGAGAAAGTCCCAAAGATAATTGGTGTCGGCGGCTTCCTCCGGTGATCGGAGTTTAACCTGGCCCTTGCCGTCGTAGCCAAAGGCGGCGGTTTTAATGACGCAGGGGAAACCGATCGCGGCCAGAGCGGGTTTCAGGCTCTCAGGGGAGTCGGCATATTCAAATGGTGCGCAGGGAAGCTGGTTTTCCTTTAGGAAGTCCTTTTCGCGCTGGCGGTGTTGGCAGATATGCAGAGCGCGACTGCCCGGCAAGACCGGTCGGATCGCACTGAGGGCGTCGATCACGTCGGAAGGGATGTTCTCAAATTCGAGAGTGATGGCATCGACGCCCTCGGCAAAGCGTTGAAGTGCGGCCCGGTCTGTGTATTCGGCGTTGATCTCACGGTCGGCGACCATTCCCGCCGCAGAGGGGCCCTTTGGTTCAAAGACATGAAAGCGATAGCCGAGGCTGCGGCCGGCGAGGATGAGCATGCGCCCCAGCTGGCCCCCACCGAGAATTCCAATGGTGCTTCCGGGCGGAATCATGCTTCAGGTAGCTCGGTTTGGAGGACGGTTTGCGTCTGTTCTGCGCGGAAGGCTTTCAGGCGGTCGCGGATGCCCGCATCTCCCAGCGCCAGAATGGCTGCGGCCGAGAGCGCGGCGTTTTTTGCCCCGGCCACGCCGATTGCCAGCGTCATGACCGGTATGCCGGCAGGCATCTGAACAATCGAGAGCAGCGAATCCTGCCCGCTCAGTGCTTTGGACTGCACGGGCACCCCGAGCACGGGCAGGTGCGTCATGGCAGCCGTCATACCGGGCAGGTGGGCGGCTCCACCGGCTCCGGCGATGATCACCTGCAGGCCCCGTGACTCAGCGGTCTCCGCATAGTCGTAAAGCAAGTGCGGCGTGCGGTGTGCGCTCACGACTTTGCTCTCAAATGGGATTCCCAGTTGCTTAAGCAAGGCAGCAGCCTCCCCCATCGTGCTCCAGTCTGACTGGCTCCCCATGATCACCCCAACAAGGGCGTGTTTTGTTGTGCTCTGGTTCATTGAATGAGAAAAGAACATGTAATTCAGAAAATCAACCGAATAGGCAGTCGCAAAGTAGATCGGCGAGGAGATGCCTCGCTGGTTCAACCAGTTTTTTAAAAAGCGTGGAGCTAACGCCAACGGCCCCAGCCGCGGCCGCCGGATTGTGCGTTTTCCAGTCGATCGCGCTGTTCGGTTGTTAGCTCTGCCGTGTTCAAATAAAGCTCAAAGGTAGCCGCATCTTGTTCCTTCCAAGTTCCCGCGACACGCTCCATCATCCAAGAGCGGCGCCGGTCGTCTTTGATAGAGCCCGCCCAGGTCATGGCGGCCTCGGGGTCTTCCTCGGCTGCACGAAAGGCATAGCTGGCCACCGCGCGGTCCAGCTCAGGGCTGTCCGGCAGGCTGTTGAGCCACTCGGCCGAGGCGGCGAGATCGTAGCGCGTCCATTCTTGGATGATGGCCGCACTGGCCCGGGCGACGGCGGGGTCCTCGGGATCCAGCTTGCTCAGCCAGGCGGCCGCTGCCACGGGATCGCTCTCCGCCCATTCGCTGACGAGGGATTCCTTCAAACGGGCTGTCGCACCCTCACTCAGGCTCTCCAGGTAAGCACCGGCAGCTTCCGGGTCGAATTCAGCCCATTCATCGATTAAATCATCGCGCAGCCGTTCCTGGAGTTCCGGATCGGTGATGGAATCGACCGACATTTTGGCCACATCGAGGCTGCCCGATTGAATCTGTGCTTCGATCACATCACCGAGAAGCCGGGTTTTCAATGGGTTGCCTTCGTCCAAAGCCAGAGCTTGGGCGAAGGCGCTTTGGGGATTCGTCGCGGCATAGCCCCGAAAGATCGCACTCAGTTGTGAGGCCCGGGCGCGGGTCGGCTCGCCCGCAAGTGCGTTGCCGGCCCATGCGATCGCGGCGGCGGGATCGCTCCGACCCCAGACTTCAAGAATGGCAACTCGGGCATCCTCGCTATCGCGGAGCGAGGGTATCTGCGAGGCGATCCCCAGAGCGGCCAAGGGCTCTGTTCTCGCTAGCTGCGAAAGCAGCTCCCGAATGAGCCGCGAGCGATTGGGGTCCGATGTGGGCAAGGCAAAGGCATCGGCTAATAACAGGCGGCTGTTTTGCGCGGACAATCCCGCAACGTCGCGCAGGGCGTCTTCGAGTGCCACGGCCTGCCCGTCAAGGTAGGCTTCCAAGGGGGTCGGTCCTTCCGCGACTATCGAGACGGGATCGGTTCGCGTCTCCAGAGGAGCCCTCACTTTTGCCGACGCAACGGCCTCCTTCGGCGCATCGCTTTGGGTGCTCTCAGCTGAGCCTCGGGAACCAATATAGTAGGCCGCTCCCAAACTGAGGGACCAGACGAGCAGGTAGAGTGGGAATGAAGAGCGTAGCATGGCTTTAGGAGAACAGAGCAAACTGAGCCCTTATGTAATCGCATGGAAGCGACATAAGTTTCAACCTATTTAACTCCAGCCGCTAGGCAGGCGCAACTTCCGCGTCGGAATTATCCCGTCGCCCCAAACCAACCCAAGCCAAAGCCAGGGTGAAGAGCGAACTCAGCGGCATTAAAATGGCGGCCAGGAGTGGGTGCATGAGCCCGGCAAGACAAATGCCGACCGCTACGATGTTGTAGGCCACGGCAACGGCGAAAATGGTCGTCACCGTTCGACGGCGCCGACGAGCGACCCGGAAAAGTTCGGGTAGGCAGCGCAGGCTCCTGCCGAAAAAGAAAAAATCGGCGCTGGCCTCAAGAATGCTTTTATCGACCACCGGAGTGCCCCGGCAGACGGCACTGTCGAAGGCCAAACTGTCGTTGGCACCATCGCCGATCATGAGGGCCTGCCCGGGCGCGTTCGCTTCGATCCAGTCGGCTTTGTCCCGGGGGCTGCATTGGGCTTTGCCTTGGATCCCCAACTGCTCGGCAATGAGACCGACGCGCTGGGGTGCATCCCCGCTCAGGATGATCGTTTCGAAATGATCGCGGCGAAGCTGATCAACGGCGCTGCGCGCATCGTCACGCACATCCTCCTGAAAGTCGAAGCTTGCAACCAGGAGACCGTTTTGGCGAAGGACGGTGTGGGGCAACGGAGTTGCGGTTTTCGGTTTTTCAGTTTTCAGTTTTTCCCAACCAGGCTTGCCGAGTGTCCATTCGTTGCCCCCGGCATCCGTCCAGGCCACGCCTTGGCCGATGGTTTCGCGGATGGGTGCGTCCAATGGAGCCGGGGCATCCTGCGCTCCCGGCCGGTCAGGGCAGAATGCCCCGGCTCCGATTCTGGGAAATGCCGCGAGTAGCGCCTCCCGCAGCGAGCGGGCGATGGGATGGCGGTTGTTTTCGACGAGATTATGGAGCGCTTGGACGGTGAGCGGGTCGAGCGCCCGGACTGCATCCGGATTCTTGAGCCGGGGGATATCCATGGTGAGCGTGCCAGTCTTATCGAATACGACGGTGCGGACTTGGCGAAGCCGCTCCCAGATTTGGCCGGTCTTGATAAACAGGCCCGTGCGACGTAGCCGGGCATTGGCAAACTCGTCGCACATGGGCAGCGCGACGCCGAGCGCGCAGGGGCAGGAGACGATTAATACAGAGATGAGGACCTGCATGGACTTCAACAAGTCGCCACTCAGGGCAACCCAGAGACCGCTGCCGGTGAAGGCTATGAGGAGGACGCTCGCGATGTAGTATTTTAATATCGTCTGTAAGCGCTTGGCCTGAAAATTGTCCTCCGGTCGCTGCAAAAGCTGTGCCAATAGGCTCTCCGACCAGGACTCGCGGGCTCGGAAGCGCAGCCCGTGCATGCCGACGTTGATCGCCCCGGCCGGGGCCGTTCGCGATTCCGGCCAGGTCACCGGATCCGCCTCCCCGTTTATCCATTCCAGGCTAAGGCTCCCCTCGGCGTCTAGTGGGTCCCCTGCAACGGGGTTGATCGCGCCGGGGGCCAGGCTGTAAACCATGCCGGTTTCGACTTCAGCCGCAGGTATGCGTTGCCCATCGCGTGACCCGCCCATCAGTGTGACGTCGCCGGGCCCGGTCTTCTGGCGTTGCAGATGAGTGCGGTTTTTCTCGAGTGCATACTCTTGCAGCCAACGGCCCAGTAGCATCAGGAACACAAAAGTTGCCACGAAGTCGAAATAGACCAGTGGCAAATAGCCCGTGATCCATCCGACGAGTGAGCCGGCGTAGCCCGCCAGTAGACCGGCGGCGATTGGTAGGTCAATGTGTAGCACCCGGTTTCGTATCGCTTGCCAGGCGCGCTGGATGAAATAGCCGCCTCCGATACAAAGGCTCAGTGTGGCAAAGCTCGCGGCGAGTAAATGAAAGAGTCGTGCGAGAAAGAAGTCTTCGCCCATCCCGAGGTATTTCGGCAGGGTGAAGAGCATGGTGTTCATGAGAAAGAATCCACACAGCCCGAGTCGATTGGTCAGCTGCCCGCTTTGCGAATGCGCACGCGAGTCCTCATCGTAAAGGCTCAGCCGGTAGCCGATCCTCTGGAGCTCGCGGGCGAGTTCAGCGATCTCAAATCGCCCACGCTGCCATTGTAGCTCCACGGTGCTGGTGCGCGGGTCGATCCCTATTCGGATAGCGCCGGGCTGGCGTTGAAAAA
Source organism: Puniceicoccaceae bacterium (assembly GCA_018402305.1). Classification (GTDB taxonomy): domain Bacteria; phylum Verrucomicrobiota; class Verrucomicrobiia; order Opitutales; family Coraliomargaritaceae; genus Thalassobacterium. Next base: position 55,377 of record JAGYJE010000011.1, read on the forward strand.
TCGCTTCGATGAGCCAAACACAGCCGATGCAACTAATGCCTTCGAGATTGAACGCTGTCGTGGCCGACGAGTCTACGGTGGACTGCTCAATTTTCTCCAGATGAGCGATCAGCGGTGCCACATCGGCTTCCGCGAAGGCTTTCGATCCGATTGGCGGAACGGTGGTTTCGCCCTTTAATTCGTAGAATCGCGTCAGATCGTTGTCGCTTAAAACCTGAGCTACATACTCGCACCCATGACAGCAGTAAGCCTCGGCAGCCCCTGGTGTAAAGGGCGTGCCGCAGTGTGTGCAGGTGGCTTGCGTTGCGGTGGTCATGGAATGTGAGATGCGTCGCTTGCGAGTTTGCTCGCACTTCCCTTGGCAGGGCCCGGGCGAGGTCGTCGACTACGGCCCGGTATTTGTCTTGATCAGTTCAACTGGGTTCTCACCCGCGATTTTGATCAGGACGGTCCATGCGCTGATCACGAGAAGAAAGGCCAGAATGACGGGAATCCATAGTGACCAGGCGAATTTGCGTTGTTTGCCCCGCTTAGTCATGGTGCCTCCTGCTTTAAGAGCTGAGGGGCGGGTCCGAGGAATTCAGCCTCGCGACTGAGCACATCCTGACCGGATGGGTTGACCAGTGTGAACTCCAGTGGAAACCGGCCCGCATAGTTCTCCCGCGCGACACTGATGATGACAGGACGCACTTCTTCACCTAAGGGCGGGACGGTGATGCCCTCTTCATTGCCTTCCATGGTGAAGCCCTGTTCGCTGGCGACGGCTTTGAGTATAAAGGTCTTCGGCTCGTTGCTTTTGTTGATCACGCGAACCATGTATTGATTGCGCACCGAGGTATCCGTCACATAGTAGGGGCTCCCCGTCATTCGCACGATGTTCATGTTTGCGCTACGCAGCTGCATGGCTGAAAGTGTGAAAGCCGTCGCGCCAGCGAGCATGAGGGCCCCGTAGATGAAGATGCGCGGACGGATCACGCGGCGCTTTTTACCGTCGAGGCCTGTTTGCGAATCGTAGCGGATAAGGCCTTTCGGTCGGTTAAGCTTGCTCATTATTGTATCGCACGCGTCGATACAATTCGCGCAGCCAACGCACTCCATTTGTAAGCCCTGTCGAATATCAATCCCTGTGGGACAGACTTGAACGCAGCGGTAGCAGTTGATGCAGTCACCAAACCCGGCTTTTGTGGCGGGTCCCCGGGGTTCGCCCCGTTTTTCATCGTAGCCGATGATTAGGGAGTCGTCGTCGATAAGTGCGGATTGGAGCCGTCCGTAAGGACAAATGATCAAGCAAAGCTGCTCGCGAAACCAGGCGAAGTTGAAATAGATGATGGCGGTCGCAACAAACATGAAGACAAATGCGCCCCAATGCTCCGTCGGGCTTGATGTCATCCATTGGTAGAGTTCCGGGATCGAAACGAAGTAGGCGAGGAAAAGGTGAGCGATCGCTGCTGAGATCAGAATGAAGATGCCGTTTTTGGTCAGGCGTTTAGTGATCTTTGAAGAATCCCAGGGTGCTGTATCCAGCTTGCGCCGCGCAGTGGCGTCGCCCTCGATCCAGCGCTCAATCCGGCGGTAGACATGCTCCAAAAAAACCGTGTGTGGACAGGCCCAACCACACCAGATTCGCCCGAAGAGTGCGGTCACAAAGAAGAGGGAAAAGCCCAGTCCGGTGATAAAGAAAAAGGCCATCCAGAGATCCTGCGCGGCGAAGGTAAGCCCGAACAAGTGAAAGCGCCGGTTGATTACATCGAGGAAAACCGCTGGGTGACCGTTAATGGGTATCCATGGAAGCGACACGTAAATCCCGATCAAAAGCAGGGCAAAGACGCGCCGCCAACGCGTGAAAAAGCCTTTTACATCCGCAGGGTGGATGAAGAAGCGCGAGCCATCCTGATTGATGGTCGTGGGTGTGTGCTTACTGGGACGTGATGGTTTCATGGGGGACGTCAAAATCCAACGTTAAATGTTGAATGTTTTGGATCTTTCAGCGCGTGATTTTAATTCAAATTTTGGTATTCGATGTTCGACGTTGGATGTTCAACGTTCGACGTTCACCAGTTCCGGGTTTTCGCTGAGCACGTAGGCCACGATCTCGGCGACGCGCTTCTGCCCGAGTAGGGTCTCCCAGGGTTGCATGCCTTTTTCCGGAAAGCCATCGGCTACGCTGACGTAGATTTCCGAAGGGCTCGAACCATGGATCCATTCGTCGTCGACGAGGTTGAAGCCGATGCCGCCCTGCAGGTTCGCCCCATGGCAGGCCGCGCAGTTCGCTTCGTAGCTGCTTTTCCCGGCAGAAACGAAGCTCTGGTTCGAAGCCATCTCGTAGAAGAGGGCGTCGTCGGTCACGTCGATGGAGCTCGCCAGACGCGCTGTCGCCACGGCCTCAAGTTTCGCTTCCAACCGCTCGTCGATGCCGCCGGTGAAACTGCGATCATCGATGACGACCCAGTAAATAATCGAGTAGATGATGACGCCGAATAGGATGATCAACCACCACATGGGCAGACGCTGGTCGTATTCACGAATGCCATCCACCACATGGTCACGCAGGATGACGCCCTCGGGCAGGTCTTCCTCGGTGACGTCTTCCGGTTTGTTGTGTTCAAGTCCGTGCTTCATGCTTTGTTCTGGTGGGTTGTTGAGTGATCGTCGTCCAAGGGTAAATTCCCCATTCGCTGAACTTTATCCTTTTTCATGAAAAGGGCGCGCAGGCTGATAGCCAGAAACACAGAGAAGGTTAACCAAAAGGAGATGATGGGGATATAGCTGGCCCAGTCTTCGTAGATGATTCGCTTAAACATGATGGTATGGGTTGGGTTTTAAAAGTGGATGCCTAGCGAGCGGCGGTGAGCTCGCTGGTTTCCTGGGCCTCGGGTGCTTCGATCTCCTCGCCGGATTCGCGATAGGCTCCGAGTTTTTGTAGATAGGCGATGAGGGCCACGATTTCCTTTTCGGGCTCAACGAAGGCGCCCTTCTCGGCAAGTCGCGCGACGATCTCGGCGGCTTGCGCGTCGACTTCGGCTTGAATGTCCTCTTCGGATATATCAATCGGGTAAGGCACACCGAGCATGCGCATCGCATTGATCTTGCTCGGTAGCTGGCTGACTTTTGTTTCTTTTTCAAAAAGCCACGGGTAGTTGGGCATGTTCGAGCCGGGTGAAACGCTGCGCGCGTCCTGCATGTGATAGAAGTGCCAATCGTCTGAGCGCTTACCGCCTTCTCGGGCGAGGTCGGGGCCGGTGCGCTTGGAGCCCCACTGGAAGGGGAAGTCGTAAATCGACTCACCCAAGTGCGAGTAATCCCCATAGCGCAGAACCTCCGGAACCATTGTGCGGATCATCTGTGAATGGCAGTTGTAGCAGCCCTCGCTCACGTAGATATCCCGCCCGGCTAACTCGAGGGGGGTGTAGGGAATCTGGATACGGCCCTCAATATTATCGGCGCGCTGAACCGTCACGGTGGGTATGATTTGTATGGCCCCACCGATCGCTGCTGCGATGATTGTTAGCGCGGTGAAAGCAAAGGAATGGTCGAGTAGTTTCTCATACCACACGGTCCAGGCCACTTTGCTGAATTCAAAGTGGGCGATGGCTCCGACGCTGACAAAGATCGTCATCAGCATGCCGAAGATAAAGAGAGCACCGTTGCTGAAAATCGTCACACAAACAAAGAAGATGAGAAGGAAGGCATAGATGACCGGCGCGTTTAAAAATGAGCGAAAACCTTGTTTCGGGTGCTGCACCATTTCCTCCATGGCGGAGTTGCCGATTTCGACCGTTCCATTGACGGCTTCGCCGGATCGTGCGGTTTTCCAAATATTGAAGGCCATCAATCCAAAGCCGAACAAGTAGAGGCCTCCGCCAATCGCCCGGAAGAGCATGACCGGGCGGATCGCTTGCAGTGTGTCGAGGAAGTTTGGATACTGTAGAAGCGTCCCGCCCTCCGCTGTCGCATTCAGCATGAGGCCCTGGGTGATTCCCGAAACCCACATGGAGGCGACATAGAGAAGAATACCGACCATGCCCATCCAGAAGTGCGCGTTGGCCATGGCTGTTGAGTATAGTTTGGTATTCCAGAGGCGCGGGGCCAGCCAGTAGAACATGCCGGCCGCAAGGAAGCCGTTCCAGCCGAGGGTGCCCCCATGCACATGGCCGATCGTCCAATCGGTGTAGTGGGAGAGTGCGTTAACCGCTTTGATCGAGAGCAGGGGGCCCTCAAAAGTAGCCATGCCGTAGAAGGTAACCGCCGCTGCAAAGAATTTGACGACCGGATCAGTCAGCAATTTATCCCAGGCGCCCCGTAGAGTAAGGAGCCCGTTCAGCATGCCCGCCCAGGAGGGTGCCCAAAGCATTAGCGAGAATATCATGCCGAGGGATTGCAGCCACTCGGGGAGCGATGTGTTGAGCAAATGGTGAGGGCCGGCCCAGATGTAAATAAAGACCAGCGACCAGAAGTGGATAACCGAGAGCCTGTAGGAATAGACCGGGCGGTTGACCGACTTCGGGACGAAGTAATACATGATGCCCAACATCGGCGTGGTCAGGAAGAAGGCGACGGCGTTGTGCCCATACCACCACTGCACCAGGGCATCCTGAACGCCGCCGAAGATTGGGTAGCTGTGCGTGAAGCTGGTCGGAATCGAGAGGTGATTGACGACATAGAGCATCGTGATCGTCACAATCGTGGCGATGTAGAACCAAAGGCCCACGTAGAGGGAGCGCTCGTTGCGTTTCGCCAGGGTCCAGAAGAAGTTTGCCGCAAACACCAGCCAGATGACCGCGACGAGAATGTTGATCGGCCAAATCAGCTCGGCGTATTCCTTGCCGCGCGTGTAACCGGCGGGGAGGGTAATCGCAGCGCAAACAATGATGAACTGCCAGCCCCAAAAGTTGATCTTACTCAGCAAATCCGAAGCCATCCGCACCCTGCAGAGCCGCTGTGTCGAGTAGTAGACCCCAGCAAACATCATGTTGCCAACAAAGGCGAAAACCGCTGCATTCGTGTGTAAGGGGCGCAGGCGACCAAAGGTTAGGAATTCGACACCCTCGCTCTTGAGCCAGCCGAAGGTGATCCACTCCAGGAATTTGCCGTTCATCTGCCAGTAGTTTAGCTGGAAGGCGATGAGCACGCCGACACCCAGGCCGACCAGCCCCCAGAAAATGGAGGCGATCATGAATTTTCTTACGGAATCGTCGTCGTAGACGATTGTAGTGGTCGAGTTGTTTGTAGTCATCTGGGTAAAAAGTAGTCTCGTTATCGGTGCAGTGCGCTTTGCGGGGCTTCCTTATCAAATGGGCGGAGTGCGTCCTGTTCAGGGGAGCTGAGGCCTTGAGTGCGCCGCTCACGGATGAAGAAAAGCAAGAAAAGCGATGCCAGCAGCAGGCTCAAAAAGACGGTCAAAATTAAAACATTCATAGTTGCGGGAGGTGTTGAGTGACAAAGGGGCAGTCATTGCGTGTTTTCCGATGGGGGCAGAGCTCGACCTCCCGGCCGAAAAAACCGGAGAGCGCTTGATTGATGAGGTCTTTGCTACACTCCCGATCAAGCGCGTTGAATTCGTGTTCGGTATCCCAGCTTGAGTCAAAGACGCTCATGAAACCTTTGAGGCCCGAGTCGTGCAGTTCCATGCAGACGCGCCCGCCAAAGCAGCGCTCCTTGCACTCGCAGGTAATGCCGAGAAAAGTGTCGAGATGGGCGCGGACAGTCTGCACGGGTCGGGCGGGTTTGTTTCTCAGAATATCGAGAACCGAGTCGAAAGCGCCTGCGAGAAATGCATAGGGCACGACACCCTCCTCTGTGCCGATGGATCCTGTTGGGGCGGGGACTTCAATCTCGGTCAGCCAGTTTTCAATGATCTGATCGCGGTTGTCTTCAAGGTAGCTGACGAGTCGTGTATGCATGGCTTGATTATTGCAGACCCAGCCCTAGGCTGTCTCAGCATATTCGGCACAAGCCTGCGCATATTCGGCAAAAACTGGATTTTTACCCCATTCCCAATGTCCCAAGACAGTATTCATTTAACCGACGACACAGCTCAAAGCCGAGACGCCGCAACATCGCTTCTCAGTGAGACGCAGCTGTTTAAAGATTACGAAAAAGCCTTTCTCGAAGCCACCGGGTTGCCCCTGGCCATACGACCCGCCAAGTCATATCGTTCGGCTTTGCAGAAGCAGGAAGGTGGGAATCCTTTCTGTATGCTGCTCGCGCGCACGAATGCCGGCTGCGCCAACTGCCTGAAAATGCAGGCCGATTTAGAAAGGGAGGCAGGGATGGAGCCGAAATCGCTGCACTGCTTCGCGGGCCTTTGTGATAGCGCAGTGCCAATTCGGGTGGGTGGGGAGCTCATCGCCTTTTTGCAAACCGGGCAAATTTTGCTGCACCAGCCGAATCAGGAAGAGTTTAGCCGCACGACACGACAATTGTTGGCCTGGGGGAGCGAGGTTAATTTAAAGGCACTCGAAGAAGCTTACTTTCAGACGAAAGTCCTCGATGAGACGCAATATGGGGCCATGCTTCGGTTGTTGGCGACTTTTGCCGAGCATTTGGCGACCATCAGCAACAGCATCGAGCCGAAATCACTCGAGAAGCCAGAGCACCAAGTCGTCAGTCGGGCTAAGAAATACATAAAAGAGCGCTTTCAGGAAAAGATCACGCTCGACGAGGCCTCGCAGGCGGTCAATGCCAGCACCCGGCACTTCTGCAAAGTATTCAAGCAAGCCACCGGCATGACGTTTACCGACTACCTCGCCCGGACCCGGGTGGAGAAAGCCAAGCAGCTCCTGCAAAATCCGCATTTACGGGTGAGTGAAATCGCCTTCGAGACCGGCTTCGAGTCCATCTCCCAATTCAACCGCTCATTCAAGCGCATTACCGGCAAATCGCCAACCCAATACCGCGAAATGTAATTGAGGGGAGAGCTTTGAGAATGGCAATAAATACACTGTCAATAAATACACAGGCTATTTAAATTAATTTTGCTTGCCTTCGGTTTGAATTTGAGCACTCGTGGGGGTCATGTCTTTTTCAAAGCGAATTCCTTTTCGGGGGCGTCATTTGGTGCGGGGTCAAGCGGCGGTGTATCATGTTGTGAGCCGCACGGCTTTTGCGCGGTTTACTTTTGAGGCGGCGGAGAAGGCGCACTTCCTCCGTATTCTTCAGAGACAAGCGGGATTTTGCGGGGTGGAGGTTCTGGCTTACTGCCTGATGAGCAACCATTTCCATTTACTGGTCAAGGTGCCGGAGCCGGGGCCGATTGGCGATGCTGAGTTGCTCCGGCGCTACCGCTTGCTTTACGGGGGCCGGACTTGCCCGCCGTCTTCACCCAGCCCAGAAGTTCTGGAGACGCTTCTGCGAAAAAACGAAACGGAGGGTCGGGAACTGAGGGAGCGTATTCTGGCCCGCATGCATGATTTGCCTGCCTTCGTGCGTGAGCTGAAGCAACGTTTCGGGATCTGGTATAACCACCGGCACGATAATAAAGGCACTCTTTGGGCGGAGCGCTTCCGCAGCACCATTGTCGAGGCTTCTGCGGAAGCGCTTTCCACGGTGGCTGCCTACATCGACTTGAATCCGGTTCGCGCAAAGATCGTCGACGACCCGGCTGACTACCGCTTTAGCAGTTTCGGGCGCGCGGTCGGTGGGAACCGGGCGGCACGACGCGGCTATGAGGCAGTTTTCTGTCAAAAGCGCGACTGGAAAGGCCTGCTGCCGAGCTATAATCTCATCTTGTATGGCAAAGGTGAGGGACCGAAAGGTGTTCCTGGTAAGGACCTTGGACGCATCGATGCGGAAAAGGCGGCCAAAGTTCTGGATAACGGTGGGCGATTGCCGGTCTGGCAGCTTTTGCGCTGGCGGGTGCGTTATTTCAGCGATGGGACCGCCTTGGGTTCGAAGCACTTTTTGGAAAACCTGGGTAAACACTGGAATCAAGAGTCGGGTGGTTCGCGCACGCAGCATGCCTACCGCATGCGAGCGGGGGAGTGGGGTGAATTGCGTAGTTACCGAAACCTACAGATAGCCCCGGTCTCGGAGCCTGTGGTAAAGTGATCTTCTGAACTTGCGGGAAAGATCGTTGCGCGCTCGTTCGCCTTGGCCGCAGGAGCGTTAAATTTTGGCAAAAGCCCCTTATGGTATTTGCCAAGGGTTTGATTCGGCGGCATCCAATCGATCATGGAGATAATTTTTCTAGGAACCGGGACCTCGCAGGGGGTTCCCATGATCGCCCAACCCGAGGGGCGAGGCTGCGACCTGAGCAACCCAAAGAACTGGCGGACGCGGACCTCGATTCATGTGGTGATGGGCGGCCACCACATTCAAGTGGACGCGGCACCCGAATTTCGTATGCAGTGCATCCAGCACGGGGTCGGACAGATCGATACCTTCATTCTGACGCATGGACATGCGGATCATATTTTGGGTATGGACGACCTCCGCCGCTTCTGCGATTTAAACGGGGGGCAGGCGTTGCCGGTTTACAGTAGCAGCGAGGGCCTTCAACGGATTCGTGAGATTTACCCTTATGCGATTTTGGACAAGCCCGCGGTTCGCGGTTATCCCGCGTTTCAATTACATGAGATGCCGCGGACGCTGGAGTTGCCCGGCGGGAGGGTCGAATCGGTGCTGTTGCCGCATGGTCCACTGGAGGTGCTCGGTCTGGTCTTTACGGAAGCCGAAACGGGCAAGCAGTTCACCTATTTCACCGACTGCAAGTGCGTTGGGGAAGAGGCCCGCCTTATTTCGGAGGGCTCGGACGTCGTGGTGCTGGATGGACTTCGACCCCAGCCGCATAGCTCGCATATGACGATCGAGGAGGCGACACAGACGGCGCAGGAGATGGGGGCTCCGCTCTCCTTTCTCACCCATATGACCTTCATGGTCGACCACGAGGCAACCGAGGCGTCACTGCCTGAAACTATTCATTTGGCCTATGATGGCCTGCGGTTGACCTGGTGATTCCCCTTCAGAGAAGGACCAAATGGTCCCGGTGCACGACGACGTTGTTTTCGAGCTCGGGCGCATTCGTCGCGATCCGCTCCTTGTCGTAGCTGACCATACCATTTGCGAGAATCTTGCCGTCGGGAGCGCAGATCTGAACAATATCGCCGGCGTGGAAGTCTTCGCAGCAGTTGGTAATCCCGGCGAACAGGAGACTCTTACCGTGCTCCAGAATGGCGGCCTGGGCCCCGGCATCAATCGTGATGGAACCGTGCGTGTGATCCTGGATGGCGATCCAGCGCTTGTGTGACTTAATGGGAAGGTCGCTCGGTTCAAAGTAGGTGCCGACCGGTTCCCCTTGCAGGAGTTTATCGAAAAGCTCGGGGTCTTGCCCACTGCCGATAAGAACGCCACAGCCAGCGCGTTGGGCAATCTTTGCAGCGGATAGCTTGCTGATCATACCGCCAACTGAAGTGGTGTGCTTGGTGCCTTGAGCCATCGCCTCGATTTGAGGTGTGATGACGGAGACACGCGGAATCACCTCCCCGGTGCCCTGCATATCGATCAGTCCGGGGATATTCGAAAGTATGAAAAGAAGGTCCGCATTGGCGACACTGGCGACGAGAGCGGACAGTGTATCATTGTCGCCAAACTTAATCTCTGCGGCACTGACCGTGTCGTTTTCGTTAACAATCGGCACCACACCTTTAGCGAGGAGGCGTTCGAAGGTGTTGAACACCGCATTGTGACGATGACGAGCGCGAAGGTCCTCACGTGTTAGGAGGATCTGTGCAACAGTGAAGTTGTGTGGATCGAAGCCTTTTTGCCAGGTGTTGATCAGAATGCTCTGACCGACCGCAGCACAGGCCTGGAGGGAGGCAAGGTCCTTCGGGCGCTTTTTTAGCGAGAGCTTACCCATGCCCAAGCCCACCGCACCGGAACTCACGAGAATCACGTCAATACCCCGGTCTTTAAGTGTCTTGACCTGCTGGCAAAGTGCCTCAATGCGAGTGGTATCCAGCTGCCCGATACCCGAAGTGAGGACGCCGGTTCCAACCTTGATGACTACGCGTTTTGCCTGTGAAAGAGGAACCACTTGGTTTGGTTTATCAGTTAGTTCGTTTTCGGTCTTCGGTTAAACAGCAGACCCGGTAAACTGGCAAGTGTCAATCCGCCGAACCGTTGTCGGCAATCTGCCGCCGATTAGACTTTTTTGAGTTCAGCTTCCTTATGCGCGAGGTGTTGATTGATCTCGGCAATGTAATCGTCGTGCGCCTTCTGAACTTCTTTTTCGTGACGTTTGAAATCGTCTTCAGGGAGGCCCTCGTCACTTTTGGCCGACTTCAGGAGGTCAAGGGCATCGCGTCGCCCCTGACGAATGCGGACGCGGCCGTCCTCGGCCATGTTACCTGCGGTTTTGGCAAGTTCCTGGCGGCGCTGGCCTGTCAGTTCAGGGACGGGAACGCGAAGGATCCCGCCATCCACGATAGGGTTGAGACCGAGGTTCGCTTCCTGGATGCCTTTTTCGACATCTTTGATGACGCTTTTGTCCCATGGTTGCACCATGATGGTGCGGGCGTCCGGAGTTGTCACCGCAGCGACTTCCTTAAGCGTAACCGTGCTGCCATAGGCATGGACACGAACGCCATCGAGCATGGCCGGAGTTGCCTTGCCGGTATGCAAGCTGCTGAACTCATGGAGTGTGTGGTCGACCGCCTTTTTCATGTCGGCGTTCATTGATTTGAGGATTTCTTTAGGTTCCATAGCTATCGAGGTCGTAAAAAGATGTAAAAAGTTGTTTTTGTTTTTCAACGGAGAATACTACGGGTCAGTCCACCAAAGTGCCGATTTCTTCCCCCATGACGGCACGGTAGATGGCACCCGGTTCGCGCATGCTGAAGACGAGAATAGGCAGTTTATTTTCCATGCAAAGCGAAAATGCGGTCGAGTCCATGATTTTAAGACGGTCACGCAGTGCGTCGATGTAAGGCACGTGGTCATAGCGGACGGCATCCGGGTATTTAGCGGGGTCTTTATCGTAGATCCCGTCAACCTTGGTGGCTTTCATCAGCATATCGGCCCCGATCTCGTTGGCACGCAGTGCAGCAGTGGTATCAGTGGAAAAGTAGGGGTTGCCTGTGCCGCCGGCGAAAATAACGACCCGCCCTCTTTCGAGGTGGCGGGTCGCGCGGCGCAGAATAAAGGGCTCGGCCAGCTTATCCATAGGGATAGCGCTTTGTAGGCGGACGGTGACACCGAGTTTTTCGAGGCAGTCCATGAGGGCGAGGCCGTTGATGACCGTGGCGAGCATCCCCATGTAGTCGCCCGTGGTGCGGTCGACACCCTTCATCTCGCTGCCGCTGAGGCCCCGGAAGATGTTACCACCGCCGATCACCAGGCCGATCTGCACGCCGATGTCGTAAACCTTTTTAACTTCTTCGCAAATCGCTTTGAGCGTTGTGGGATCGATGGGCTCGCCATCTTCGGCATTGCGGAGTACTTCCCCGCTTAGCTTGAGGATAATGCGCCGATACTTCGGCTGAGGGCCCGGGTTTTCTGAGTCTGTCATCGAAGGATTCTTAAACCCGTTTTTCCGGGATTCGTCAACCTATGTCTTTCTTTGAACGAATCTTTCCTTGAAACTTCGTCCGGCTAGTATTGCGTGACGGTTCCCATGGCACTCATTGTTCAAAAATACGGCGGCACATCCGTCGGCGACATAGACCGCATCAAAAATGTAGCCCAGCGCGTGAAAGAAGCCCATGCAGCGGGCAACCAGGTTGTGGTGGTCGTGTCCGCCCGCTCAGGGGTGACCAACGAGCTCATAGGACGTGCAAAGGCTCTGAACCCGAATCCTGACGACCGCGAGATGGACATGCTGCTGACCGTGGGCGAGCAGGAGACCATCGCGCTCACGGCCATGGCGCTCCATGCCATTGGGGTGCCAGCGGTATCGCGCACGGGAGCACAGGCCGGTATTCTAACGGATCCGGCGCACACTCGGGCCCGTATCACAAAAATATCGGGTGGGGATATCAAAGAGCAACTGGCGGGCGGCAAGGTAGTCATCCTTGCCGGATTTCAGGGGCACTCGCCGGATGGTCAGATAACGACGCTCGGCCGCGGCGGTTCGGACCTCAGTGCGATCGCCATTGCAGCCGCGCTCAATGCCGACCTTTGCCAGATCTGCACGGATGTGGACGGGGTTTACACGGCAGACCCGCGACTGGTGCCAAATGCACGGAAGCTCGATGAAATCTCTTATGAAGAAATGCTCGAGCTGGCTAGTTCCGGTTCCAAGGTCATGCAAAACCGCGCAGTGGAATTTGCGCAGAAGTTTAATGTCGTTTTTGAAGTTCGCTCCAGTTTTAACAACAACCCCGGTACAATTGTGAAAGAAGAAGTCGCCTCCATGGAAGACGTCGTCGTGAGCGGCGTCGCACTCGATAAAAACCAGGCCAAGATCGTTGTGAGCGATTTGCCGGACCGCCCCGGCACAGCCGCCAAGCTCTTTCAGCTACTTGGAGACGCCGGCATCAGCGTGGACATGATTGTGCAAAACCTCGGCCGCGAGGGGAAGGCCAACATGACCTTTACGGTCCCCCGTGAGGACATCTTTCGCGCGGAGAAAGCCGTCAACGAATCATTTGCTGACAAGGCTGCGGGTAAGCTCTTCGAGGCCAGTGATATTGCCAAGGTATCCGTCGTCGGCGTGGGCATGCGCTCGCACTCCGGCGTTGCCGCCACGCTCTTTCAAGCACTCGCTGAGGGAGGTATCAATATCCAATTGGTCAGTACTTCCGAGATCAAAATCTCGGTGGGAATTGATCCGGCCGATGCTGAAGAAGCGACTCGTTTGGTGCACGCGGCCTTTGCTTTGGGGAAGTAGACTAGCGCGGAGCAGGCAACATTCCGAAGAAAAACAAGCGGGAATTCAATCGATCCATGAACTATATCAGCACACGCGGCCAAGTGCCCGCCGTCTCTTTTTCGACGGCAGTGGCGCAGGGTCTAGCCCCCGACGGCGGCCTCTATTTGCCGGAAACTTTACCGGACCTCAAGCCACATCTGGCAGCGTGGTCCCAGCTCAGCTATGCGGAACTCTGTGAGGCCTTCTTTGCAGTCTTCGCGACGGATATCGATCGGGCCGAGTTGCATCGAGTCGTCGAACGCAGCTATATTCACTTCGATCACGTCGACATTGCGCCGATCGTGGAGCTCGATGCTGACCGCTACGTTTTAGAGCTATTTCACGGGCCCACGCTCGCCTTCAAGGACTTCGCGCTGCAACTGCTCGGAAATCTTTACGAGTCTCAGATCGCCCGCACGGGAGGCCGCATTTCAGTGTTGGGGGCGACCTCCGGCGACACCGGGGCGGCAGCGATCCACGGGCTCCTCGGGAAGGAAGGCGTGACCACCTTTATCCTGTATCCGGACGGCCGGATCTCGCCGCTGCAGGAGCGGCAAATGACCTGCACCGGGTCCGACGACGTATTTCCACTGGCCATACAGGGCAGTTTCGACGATGCGCAAACGGCCATGAAGACCGTGTTTGAGGATCGTGAATTCGCCGATGAAGTGGGCTTATCGGCGGTCAACTCAATTAACCTCGCCCGGATTCTGGCCCAGTGTGTTTACTATCTGTCGGCTTATTTTCGCTTGCCGGAGGCGGTGCGCAAGGAGCTGACATTTGTGGTGCCGACCGGGAACTTTGGCAACGTGCTCGCGGGCTGGCTGGTGCAGCGCATGGGTGTGCCGATCAAGGGCTTTCGCGTAGCGACGAACCAAAATGACATTCTGCACCGGCTCTTCCAGACCGGCCGCTACGAACTCGAAGCCGTGGCACCGAGCGTGGCCCCTTCCATGGATATTCAAGTGGCGTCCAACTTTGAGCGTTTCATTTACTACGCAGAGGGGCGTGATCCGGCGAGAGTGCGAGCGATCATCCAGACCTTCAAAGCGACGGGTAGATACCGCTTCGAAAACTTTGATCGCGAGAGCTTCACCAGCTCGCGCACCGACGATGCGCAAATAGCCGCGATCATTCAGAGCGTCTATGAGCGCTATGGTTATATCGTGGATCCCCACACCGCCTGTGGTTTCAGTGACGTGGGGGGCGGTAAAGAAATTATTCTGGCAACAGCGCATCCGGCAAAATTCCCCGATACGATTCAGGCGGCCATCGGCCAGGATTCAACGCATCCATCGCTGGAGGCTCTAAAATCGCGCCCGATCATCAAGCACAGTGTCGAGCCGACCCCCGAGGCGATTAAGGCCTTCATGCGGGCTCGGGTTTCGTAGATCGATTGCCGGGTTTCCCTTGGGGAGCACCGCGGGGAGCCGGGGGCTAGCGATTGGCTGACCGACAACGTGGCGGGGGCGCTCGCAAGCGAGCACGCCACGAGCTCGGCCGACTCGACGACCGGGTGTACTATGCGTGAAGAAAATTCACGACGCGTTCTTCGGACCAGTATTCGCCGCTTTTCTTGAAGCTCACAAAGCCGAGGTGGCCGCCGTGCCGGGGCGTCTCCATGTGAAAATATGGATTGGTTTCAGGGGCCTCTTTGGGGTAGCAATCGGGGGTGAGAAAGGGATCATCGAGCGCATTGATTAGCAATGTGGGGATCGCGATTTGGTGCAGGACAAAACGGCAGCTGCAGCGCGCCCAATAATCTTCGGCATTTTGAAACCCGTGAATCGGCGCGGTATAGCGGTCGTCAAATTCAGCGAAAGTCCGCATTTGGTCGAGTCCGCTCAAGTCCAGTTCGGTCGGATAGCGCTGTGCCTTCGCGCGCACTTTCGCGCGCAGGCTCCGCATGAAGCGCGCCACGTAGATGCGATTTTGCCAGTGCTCCAGACGTTTGGCACTGCTGGCCAGATCGCAGGGCACGCTGATCGCTGCCGCACGGCGTATCCGCGGGTCGACAGCCGCGCCCCGGTCACCGAGGTATTTCAGCGTGAGATTACCCCCGAGGCTGAAGCCGATCAAACGGATTGTCTCGTATTGGTAGTGGGTAAAGACGTGGTCGAGAACAGTTTGAAGCTCTTCAGTCGCGCCGCTGTGGTAACTTTTCAATCGATGGTTCGGCTGACCACTGCAGCCCCGGAAGTTCCAAGCCAGCACATCGCAGTCGGCGCGTTGCAGGGCCGCTGCCATGCCTTGGGTATAGTGCCCCCGTGCGTGGCCTTCGAGCCCGTGCGTAATCACCGCCAGGCGTGGGCACCCCCGTCGCCGCGCCCAGTCCAGGTCGAGGAAATCATCGTCGGGCGTTTCGATGCGTTCCCGCTCGTTTGTGATAAGCGGAACCCGACGAAAGAGAGTGGGGTAGATCGTCTGTAAGTGGGCGTTGCCAAAGCCGGTTGGAGGTGTGTAGGGTTCTTGGTTCACGTATGGATTGCTTGGCTTCGTTTTACAGTGTGGCTACTTTAGAAGGTCGTCTTATAAAATCGGCACCCAAACGGTAAAACCCGCGCTTTTGTTTGTATTCAGAGAGGATGCGTCTAGTTTTCTGGATATGGAGATCGTATCACTTATCTGCCAAATAGTCGTTGGTCTGGGAATCTTAAACGTCTGGCTTTTAAGATTCAACAAGTCGACTCCGTATCGCGGGCGGGAGGCGACGAACCTGAAAGAGGAATTTGAAGCCTACGGTTTGCCTGCGTGGTCGGTTTATGTGGTTGGAATTATCAAAGTGCCCGCCGCAATCGCCCTGCTTATCGGAATCGCCTTGCCCGCCTTGGTGCTCCCGGCGGCTGCAGTGCTTGCTGCGCTGATGCTGGGTGCTGTCGCCATGCACTTTAAGGTGAACGACGCGGCGCAGAAATTCGTTCCGGCGAGCCTCGTGCTGCTCTTGTGTGTGGTTATTATGGTCGCGGCTCCTGGCTCGACGCTTTGAGAAAGCGCGGCATTGCGGTAGTGGCAACCGTTCTAGTGCCGAATCGATCTCATCGAGGGCGTAGCCTTGCTGGCGGGCGACTTGCAGATAGCGGTGCACTGTTTCTTCCGGAAGGTTCGGGTCCCTCGCCAAGAGCCAGAGCGTTTTACGGTTGGGTGAACCGACCAGAGCCACGGAGTAGTCTTCGGCCAGTTTCCTGGAAAAAGACGGGGAGACGCGCAATCTCATGCCAAAGCCTGCTTGTGCGGCACCGCTCCCGCCGATGACTCCGTAAACGACTTGCCCGTTGAAATCCCGGGCGGTCAGGTCGCGCTTTGCGCCCACTTTAGTCGTCATACGATCGATCTTCCGTTGCCGCAGGGTGTGTTGGAAACGCTTGATTTGCATCTCCGCCTGGGCACCGGCCCGATCGAGGTTGCCGCTTAGCTTGACCTCGTAAACCTCAATGACCCGCTGTTCCCGCTCCGACCAGACGACAAGGTCCAGCTCACCGATGGTCCGGCCGCCGCGTTCGAAGTATTGGACGCCGGAAAGGATGCGATAGTCGGGCTCCGGGTAGTGCTCCGCTTGAAACTTCGCGAGGGCCAGGCCTTCCAGCACGCTGCCTACCTGGCGGTAGTCAAAACCCATGGGCTGTAGAATCTCGGCGTAAGCCTCCAGTAAAGCCTCGCGGCTGCCAAACTGCTCGGCTCGCGGAAAAGGCTCCGTTCCGCTGGCAATGGCAAATAAGAACGGCAGGAGGAAAAATAAACGAAGCAGGCGCACCGCTGAGTGTGAATGCCGATTGTCTCGGGGACTCAAACTTTTAATATTGGTTCGAGAGCCGCGGACTGGTTGGAAGCCTGCGCAAGCGCAGACACCACGGTGCATCTGTGGTTGGGGAAGGGCAAGGCGGTGTTTTTAAGCTTCACGCGAACAAAGCTGTGCGCTACATGTCTTTTAAAAATGAAGACACTTTTCCAGCGAATCATTGACCGGGAGATTCCGGCAAAAATCGAACACGAGGACGGTCAGTGTATCGTGATACACGATATCGATCCGCAGGCTCCGGTGCATTTACTGGTGATCCCAAAGCAGCTCATCGCGCGGGTCGCTCAGGCAAGTGATGACGATCAAAACCTCTTGGGTCATCTCCTTTTGACGGCGCGCCAGCAAGCAGCGAAGCTTTCTCTGGAGGACGGTTTCCGCATCGTCATCAACAACGGAAAAAACGGCGGCGAGACCGTGCCGCACCTGCATGTGCACGTATTGGGCGGCAGGGCGATGGCCTGGCCTCCGGGTTGAGCGTGCGGGCAAATAGGGTGCGGATAGCGGGTGCAATTCAGCTTCCCGGCTTGATGGCCTCCGTGCCTTGCAGTGCGGGTGGCAGTTTGTCGGCCTCGTAGGTTGGGAAGCTGAGCTCTGCGAGACTGTGGTGCGGCACGTCGAATCGTGTTTTGCCTTCGCTGCGATCGACGATTACACCCACCGCAACGGGATCGGCACCATGGGCGCGGCACTGCTCCAGCGCCTCCACCACGCGGCCTCCTCGGGTGATGACGTCTTCCATGATGAGCACCTTTTCGCCCGGCGCAAATTTGAAATTGCGGCGCAGGGCCAGCCGATCGTTGACCTTCTCCAGAAAGATAAAGCGAAGCCCCAGCTGCCGGGCGACTTCCTGGCCGATGACGAGCCCCCCCATGGCCGGGCCGACCACGGTTGTGGCGCCGTAATCCTTTAGCTTCGACACCATCAGCTCGGCAAGGCGGGTGACCTTATCCATGTATTGGCAGACCTGCGCGCATTGAAAAAAGTGCGCACTGTGCAGGCCGGAACGGAGTAAAAAGTGGCCCTCAAGCAAAGCGCCGCTGTCTTTGAAGATTTGGATAACTTCGTCATTTTTTAAGTCCATAGGGTTGCAGTGTGCGGCCGTAGACTTTAGTGACAAGCTTCTAGCTTATGTATCTGCTTGAAGGCGCCAGCAGGCATCGCCAGATTCGCGCTGGACGTGAAGCTGGAAGCTTGTCACTACGATCCTATGCTCAGATTGCTGCATCGCCATGTAATGAAGGAGATCCTGGTTTCGACGGGGTTGGCGATGGGTCTGTTTGTTTTCGTCCTCCTTATGGGTAACGCACTGCGCGACGTGGCCGAGTTGGTGGCTGCCGGCAAATTGGGCATCGATGTTTTTTTTAAACTGATCGGCCTGCTGATTCCCTATGTGGGAGCCTACGCGCTCCCGCTTGGCATGTTGACCGGCACACTGATTGCGCTGGGGCGTCTCTCCTCGCAGCGAGAAATCACCGCAATGAAGGCGGCCGGGCTGAGTCTTTACCAGATCGCGGCCCCCGTCTTCCTCATCGCATTTTTCGGCATGGTCGTAGGCGTGCTCGTTAATCTGCACTATGCACCGCAATCACGGGTCGCCTACAAGCAGCTTATGGCTAGCGCGATCACGGAAAATCCGGTCGATTTCATTGAGGAGCGCCGCTTTATCCATGAGTTTCCCGGCTATGTCATCTACATGGGCGGGCGAGACGGTTCCACCATGCAGGATTTTTGGATCTGGGAGCTGGATGCGCAGCGGCGCGTCAACGTGTTCCTGCGGGCAGCGGAGGGAGAGCTGCTCTACAACGAAGCCAGCCGCGAGCTAGTCCTGACGCTGAAAAACGGCACCGCCGAGCAGCGCAACCCGGACAATCCGGAATCCTTTGAGGGGGATATGCCGGACTCGCTCTTTTTCGGTGAGCTCCCCATCGCGCTACCGCTTGACGAGCTTTTCGGGGAAAAAGGCCAGCGCCGTACCCGCACCAAGGAAATGACCTTTGCCCAGCTCATGGAGCAGCGTCAAGGCGAGCTGGAGAAAGAAGCCGCCAGTGGCGGGCCCATGACCGAGGAGCGGCTTGAAGTCCAGATGCACCTGCAAAAAAACTTCGCCATGGCTTATTCCGTTTTTTCGCTGGCCGTCTTTGGTGTGCCGCTCGCGATTCACGTTGGCCGGCAGGAAACCTACGCCAACCTCGGTATCGCCCTCGTCATTGCCATGAGTTATTACTTTCTCATGATCATGGTCAGCTGGCTGGAGGAAAAGCCCACCCTCCGCCCGGACCTGCTCATCTGGCTACCCAATTTGATCTTTCAAGGATTCGGCTTTTGGATGCTGCACCGGGCCAGCCGACATTAGGCGGGGTGCGAGATGCGAGATGCGGGATATGGGATGCGAGATGCGAGATAGGAGACACAGGGCGGAACCGCGTGAGGCGGAGCCTTTTACGCGGCGAGATAAGGAATTTGGGGCGGAACCGCGTGAGGCCGAGCCTTTTACGCGGCGGGACACGGAATTTGGGATGCGAGTTGTCGAAGTGGAAAGGCCTCCGGCCGCGGAGGTCCTGATTGAACGTTTTGGGCGACGGTCGCTGCCCTTTGTATTGGACAGTGCCCAGACCAATGACGGGCTGGGGACGTGGAGTTTTTTTGGATCAGATCCCTTTGCGGTCGTCACGGAAGGTTTGACCGAGCTGCGTGCCGCCATGCGGCCCTTTGCCATCGAGGCGCACCCGGAGATACCGTTCACGGGGGGGGCAGTCGGTTACCTGAGTTACGACTACGGGCGCCGCCTGGAGCAAATGCCGGCGCAAGCCGTGGACGACCGGGGTATTCCGGATATGCACTTCGGGCTCTACGATGGAGTGGCCGCACTCGATCACCGCAGCGGCCGGCTCTACTTGATCGGGCATGGCTTTCACGTGGACGCCGACCGGGTGATCGAGCGACTTCGGTCAGTCATCGGCAGTTCGATGGATCTGCCAATAACCGAGCAAACCCCACCAGCCCGCCGCAGCGAATGGATGTGGAACATGAGTCGGGAGGATTTTTGCACCGCAGTCCAATCGGTCCGGAGTTACATCCGCAGTGGCGACGTCTATCAAGTCAATCTCTCGCAGCGCGCTCGCTGTGCTTACGAAGGCGATGGGCTGGCTCTCTACCAAGCGCTTCGGAAGGGCAATCCCGCTCCCTATGGCGCTTATCTCGACTTGGGTGACTGGCAGTTGATTTCCACCTCGCCGGAGCAGTTTTTGCAAAAAAAGGGCGACCTTCTGGAAACCCGGCCAATCAAGGGCACCCGTCCCCGGGGCGACACGCCCGAAGCGGACCAGGCCATGGTGGCTGAGTTAATAGCCTCCGAAAAAGACCGCGCCGAGCTGCTCATGATCGTCGACCTGGAGCGCAACGACCTCGGGCGTATTGCAGCGTTCGGATCGGTCCATGTCGAGGGACTGTATCAAATCGAGCACTACGCACGGGTCATCCATCAAACCGCGCGCGTCAAGGCCAGGCTCCGGCCGGATAAAGACCTCTTCGACGCCCTGGAGGCGCTCTTTCCGGGAGGCTCGATTACCGGTGCCCCAAAGATCCGCGCCATGGAGATCATCGAAACGCTGGAGCCGACGCGGCGCGGGGCCTATTGCGGCTCGATCGGCTACATCGGGTTCGATGGGGACGCTGAATTCAATATCGCGATCCGGAGCTTGCACCTTAAAGAGGGGCAGCTCGACTATCAAGTCGGGGGCGGTATCGTCTGGGACTCCGAGCCCAAGGCCGAGTATCAGGAAACTCTCGACAAGGCCCGCGCCATTCGCGAAACCATCGATCAGCTATGCCAGAGATCATCCTAGTCCTTCCCGGTCAATCGGTGACCTTATCGCCGACGGCATCGGGCTTCGCCCATGGCTTCGGCTTCTTCGAAACCATGCGCTATGCGGAGGGCCAGCTCCATGCTTGGAGTGACCACTGGGCGCGCCTCCAGCATTCGGCCGGAACCTTTGGATTGTCCCTGCCTGCGGAAGCCGAAGTCATTGAAGCAATGCAGTCATTCGTGAAGCAGGCAGACTTGCTTGAAGGCACGATTAAGCTCTCACTGCTCAAGGGGGCGGAGGATAGTCAGTTGTTTGTCTACACCCGCCCGCTGTTTCCGCTGCCGGAGAGCCGCCGCCTCTGGCTGGATCTGGAGGCCCCTATTTTCGAGCGCTCGCCGCTTGCGGGCCACAAGACACATAACTACTTGGAGTCGATGCATTGCCTTGGGCGTGCCCGGTCCCGGGGCTACGCCGACGCGCTGCGGCTCGATTCTCAGGGGCGCGTGGCCGAGACCAGCACGGCAAATTGCTTTTTTGTCGTGGCCGAGCGTCTCTGCACCCCGGCGGCCGATACAGGCATCCTGCCTGGGGTCACCCGCGCGCGCCTGCTGCGCAGCCCCGAGCTAGCAATCGAGACGGGGCACTACACCCTCGACGATTTGCAGGCGGCTGAGGCGTTCTTCACAACCAATGCGACGCATGGGATTCAAATGATTGAGCGCCTCGACGGCCTGCCCGGTGGGGGCGGGATCGATTTCAACGGCGCACACCCCGCGCTGGAGAAAATCCGGTCGATTTTCCAAGCCGCAGGCACTGGAATATGTTTGTGGTGAGGACATGGATCACTCCGGCCATTCTTTCAGTGCGACTTCGCCGGCGTTTTTAAGAGAACTGATGGCTTGACAGTATCCGGGAATGCCGGCTACATCCTCTCTCCCTTTTCTTTGGACGGTACATTTCATTAATTTGTGTCGTCGCTGCGATGGAAGCAATTTTTTCGTTGCGCGATATGGATTGGTGAAATTTAAAAAATGGCAAGCCAGGGTAGCTCAGTGGTAGAGCAGAGGACTCATAAGCCTTTGGTCGGCAGTTCAAATCTGCCCCTTGGCACCATTTTTAAATCGGGATGACCCTGCTTGCTATTGGAAGGGTGGTGTGTAACTTGGCCCGATTAATGAATTTATTGCTCACCCCCCTCCAAATATCTCTTTGAACGCGAACGAAATTGCACCCCGCCCGGAAGCGCCGGAAACTGCAAACTGGCGTCAGCTGGTGAAGCGCTACCAGGCGCCTTCGCTTTCCAAGAGTCTTTGGCAACTCGGCAACACCCTCATCCCCTATGTCGGGCTGTGGGGGCTGATGTATTACACGGTCCAGTGGTCCTGGCCGTTGACGCTGGCACTGGCGGCTTTGGCGGCGCTCTTTCTCGTGCGGGTGTTTATCATCTTTCACGACTGCGGGCACGGGGCTTATTTCCGGTCGAAGTGGCTGAATAATGCGGTCGGCTTTGTCACCGGACTGCTAACGCTCACGCCCTATCGACATTGGAAGTGGCAACACGCGGTGCACCACGGTACGTCGGGGAATCTCGACGAACGGGGAATTGGCGATGTCTGGACGATGACGGTGCAAGAGTATGCATCCGCCTCAAAGTGGAAGCGGCTGCATTACCGTGTGGCGCGCAATCCGTTCATTCTTTTTGGCCTGGTGCCGCTGGGATTGTTTCTCATCTATCAGCGCATCCCCTATGCGAAGGCCAGTCGGCGGGATCGCAACTCGGTGCATTGGATGAATTTTTCGATTGTGGTTTATGCCTTTGGGCTGAGCTGGATTTTCGGATTTTGGAATTTTGTCTGTATTCAGCTTACGGTTACCGGGGTTTCTGGTACCCTTGGGGTTTGGCTTTTTTATGTGCAGCATCAGTTTGAAGACACTTACTGGAGGTCCGGGGATTCCTGGGACTACACTGCTTCGGCGATGGAGGGCAGCTCGTTTTACAAACTGCCCGCGGTGCTCAACTGGTTCTCGGGGAGCATCGGTTATCACCACATACACCATCTGAGCTCCCGTATCCCTAACTACAATTTGAAGGCCTGTCACGAGGCGGAGCCTTTCTTTCAACAAGTTCCGGAGATCGGTTTGAAGCGAAGTTTGCGGTCACTGCACTTAAGGCTTTGGGACGAGTCGAGCGGTAAGCTGGTGGGCTACCCGAAAGGGTCTTAGTTTGTTCTGTGGCTTTTTGGGGGAGAAGAACAGAGTGGCGAAGCGGGAATGCGGCGCGTCTGCCCATAGCCGGCAATGCGGTGAGCCCGAGCCTTTCGACAAGCTCAAGGTCCGAAACAAGCTCGGACGCCACTTAGGCGAGCAGTCCGTCCCTACGTAGGAGGGCATCGGGGTCGGGTGCCCGGCCCATGAAGTCCTCGTAAAGCTCGGCTGGATCGGCAGCGTTTCCCTTGGCCAGTATCTTGTGGCGGAAATCGCGGCCCGTATCCGGATTGAGGATACCTGCTTCTTGAAAGCGGGTGAAGGCATCGGCGTCGAGCACTTCGGCCCATTTGTAGCTGTAGTAGCCGGCTGCGTATCCGGTAGGGCTGCTGAAAAGGTGGCCGAAGTTGAAGACGTTGCTCTTGGGCTTCGTCTTGTAGTCCGGGCTGTAGCCCCGCAAGGTGGCATCGATAAAGGCGTCAAGGTCTTCCTTGCCCGATTCCGGCCAATTGATGTGCAACTCAAGATCCATCTTGCCAAAGGCAAGCTGGCGAACGTTGGCGCTGGCTTTCCTGTAGTTGCGGGCGGCCAGCATCTTTTCGAAGAGCTCTTCCGGAATCGGCTCGCCCGTCTCGTGGTGGCGGGCGAAGAGATCGAGACTGGCGCGCTCCCAGCACCAGTTCTCCATAATCTGGGAGGGGAGTTCGACGAAGTCCCAGGGCACATTGACCCCGTTGAGCGCTTTGACGTCGACCTCGCCGCAGAGGTGGTGCAGGAGGTGACCGAACTCGTGGAAAATGGTCTCGACCTCACGGTGTGTGAGGCAGGCGGGTGCGTCGCCGATGGCGGGGGTGAGGTTGCCGCAAATTAGACCGAGGTGCGGGCTGCGGGGGCCTTGAGCGGAATCGCAATTGCCGGTGATAAGATAGTTCATCCAGGCGCCGCCGCGCTTCGATTCGCGCGGAAACCAGTCTGCGTAGAAGGCACCGAGGTGCTCGCTGGTGTCGGCGTCGTAGAGATCGTAGTAGTGGACCTCGGGGTGCCAGACTTCGGGCACCGAACGTTCAACATCGAACGTTGAACATTGGACGTCGAATGTTGGGGAGGCCTTGTCATCATTCGATGTTGGATGTTGGGCGTTCAATGTTCGATGTTCATCAGCAGTCTCAATACGAAGGCCGAAGAGGCGCTCGGCGAGATCGAAGAGGCCGGAGATGACGCGGTTGATCGGGAAGTAGGGGCGGAGGGCTTCTTCATCGAAGGCGTAATGGACCTTGCGTTGCTTTTCGGCCCAGTAGCCGACCTCCCAGGGTTCGAGAAGGGGTGGCTCTTCTGAACATTGAACGTGGGACGTCGCGTTGCTTGCTTTGAACTCGCGCAGTTGCTTGGCTTCGTCTTGAAAGGCGGGGCGAACTTTCTCGAAAATCGCGTGGCCGAAATCGAGGGCGGCTTGGCCGGAGCCGGCCATGCGGCGGGCGGTGACGTGGTCGGCGAAGTGTTGCTTGCCCATCAGATTTGCAAGTTCGTGCCGCAGATCGAGAATCCCGCGGACGAGTTCGCGGTTGTCGTGGTCGCAGCCGCGACCGATTGCGGCGTAGGCTTGCCAGACGTCTTTGCGGAGCGCCTCGTTGTCGGCATAGGTCATGACGGCGATGTAGGAGGGTGCCTGCAGGGTGAAGCGCCAGCCGTCGGCATCTTTTTTCGCGGCGCTTTGGCGGGCGGCATCGAGGGCGGACTGGGGTAGGCCGGCGAGTTCCGCCTCGTCGGTAACGATCCGCTCCCAGGCGTTGGTGGCGTCGAGGCAGTTCTCTGAATATTTCTGGGTGAGCTCGGCGAGTTGACTTTGGATTTCGGCGGCGCGCTTCTTTTTTTCCGGGGGCAGATCCGCACCGGCCTCGCGGAAGTCAGCCAAGGTCTCGGCGATATAGCGTCGCTTGGTGGGGCTGAGGGATTCGTCGTCCAGATCGGCTTCGCCGTAGGCTTTGAGGGTCTTCCAAAGTGCCTCGTTGAGGGGAATCCCAGCGTAGAATTCGCTGACCTTGGGCAGCATTTTATTATGGGCGGCACGGAGCTCGGGGCTGTTTACAACGGAATCGAGGTGGTTGACGAGCCCCCAGGCGCGGTTCAGCGGCTCGAGGCCTTCATCGAGGGCCAGCAGTGTATTTTCATACGTGAGCGGTGGTGCTTGGTTCGCGACGGCATCGACAGCGGCTTTGGCGTCGGCAAGCGCTTGGTTGATGTCCGCCTCGACGTGATCGGGGGTAAGGCGTGACCATTGGATGTGGAAGTCGTTTTGAAGAAATGGATGCATGCTGGAAGACGGAGAGTTGGAAGATAGAAGATGGGGGATTGGAGGTGGGAAATGGGCGGAGAATAGATGAAGACTTGCGGGAAGGGTTGGGGCGGGTTAGGTGTTTGTCAATTATGGCAGGCTATCGAGCTTTTTTGTTTCCAGAAGCAATCGTGGAGGGGGATTCCCTGCGTTTGGACCCGAGGGAGAGTCACCACTTGATTCGGGTTTTACGAGCTAAGGTGGGCGACTCGGTCGAGGTTTTGGATGGGCGGGGCAGCGTCTATCCGGGGCGAATTACTCTGGCGGATAGCAAGCAGGTGGTGCTGGACTTGGGCGTGGTTCGACGCGTGGCGCCGCCGTCTTGCCGGGTTACGCTGCTCCAATCAATTCCCAAGGGGAAGACGATGGACCTGATTTTACGCATGGCCACAGAAATCGGGGCCAGTTCGGTGCAGCCCGTCTTCACCCGCCATGGGGAGGTGCAGATCCGGGGAGAGCGTCTCCATTCGAAAGTCGAAAAGTGGGGCAGCACCCTGATCGAGGCCTGCAAGCAATGCGGGCTGCCGCATCTGCCGGATTTGTCGATGCCGGTTTCCTTGGACGCATGGCTCGCTGGGCACTCGGTAAGTGGCGGTGAGTTGCGGTTGGTCGCGAGTTTGGAAGGCGGCAGTCGGCCTCTGTGCGAGGTGTTAGCAGGCAAGGGCGAGGTGCAAGCGGTGGTTGTCGCGGTGGGACCCGAGGGGGATTTTTCCGAAAAGGAATACGCTGCGTTGCGCGAGGCGGGATTTCAGAGTGTGCGTCTGGGGGCCAACGTGCTCCGTTCGGAGACGGCGGCGGCCTACATCCTGAGCGTGGTGGATCAGTTTCGGGTGGGGGCTGAGTGCGGGGAAGCAGGCCAGTTTTCGGCTGAAGCTAGAGGGCGCAGGGTTGTTCAATAAATTGCCATTCGAGACCGAAGGTTTCGGCGACCTCGGCGGCGAGAGCTTTCACGCCGAAGACCTCGGTGGCGTAGTGGCCGCAGGGGTAGAGGTTGAGGCCAAGCTCCTGGGCCATGTTAAAGTGGTGCTGACGCAACTCCCCGGTGACGAGGGTGTCGATGCCGTTTTCCAGGAGGTGGGGGACGGCACTCTGGCCACTGCCGGTGAGAATGCCGATACGCTCCGGGCGCTCGCTCCCGTATTCGATGGCTCCGTAGGTTTTGGGGAAGAGCGACTGTAGCTTTTCCGCGAGTTCGGCGCGCCCACCGCGCGGACCTTCGGCGATAGAGGCGATGTCGTTTCCCTCGTAGTTGAGAAAGCTCCCGACGACGGGAAGGCCCAGTGCTTTGGCAAGCAGGGCGTTATTGCCGATCTCCGGGTGGCAGTCCAGCGGGAGGTGGGCACCGTAAACCGCCAGATTGCCGTCCAGGGCGGTCTTGACCTTGCGATAGGCGGGCCCGGTCAACGGCGTGGGTGGCGTCCAGAAAAGGCCGTGGTGGCAGATGAGGAAATCAATTCCCTGTGCGATGGCCGCCTCAAATGGGCGCTGCCCCGCATCCACGGCGGCTCCGATTCGGCTGACTTCGCCGTTATTTTCAACCTGGAGGCCATTGTAGGCGCCGGCGAAGTCCTTTACCCCGCCGCGGCGGGTGCGTTGATCGCAAAAATGGGCAATTTCATGGAGTGTTGGCATGTGTGATAGAGTGGGGGCACTGGCGGTCTCTGTGAAGCCCGAAATAACCTTGTCCTCGGCAAAATGTGCCCGAATCCCAAAACAAACTGTCAATAAACTTCAATAAATACGCAGGCTATTTATTGAGATTTAGACAATAATTACGCAGGCTATTTATTGAAATCTAGATTTTGATTTGCATTTTTTGGTGTCGGCTCGCGGAATTCCCAGTCATGTCGGACTATGAGACACGTTTTGGGGCGATGGGGCGTTTGTACGGGCGCTCTGGGCTGGAGCGCATTCGGGCGGGGCATGTGTGCGTCGTTGGACTCGGGGGCGTGGGCTCGTGGGTGGTGGAGGCGCTGGCCCGATCGGGCATCGGTGCACTTACTCTGGTGGACATGGATGAGGTCTGCCTGAGCAATGTGAATCGCCAGATCCACGCGCTGGATGGGACTGTGGGGCGCTGCAAAGCCGCCGTCCTGGCGGAACGTGTGGCGGCAATCGCTCCGGAATGTGCCGTCACTGTAGAGGAGGTTTTTTTTACTGAAGCGACGGCTGAGCGGCTCTTGGCCCCAAACTACGATTACGTGGTGGATACGATTGATGGGACGAAGCACAAATGCCGACTGATTGTGGCGGCCCGCGAGCGTGGTCTGCGGCTGGTTACTTGTGGTGGGGCGGGCGGCTGTGTCGACCCAAGCCATGTGAGAATCAGCGATCTGGCGCGAACGATCAACGACCCGCTGCTGCTGCAGGTCCGCAAGCGCCTGCGACGGGACTATGGCTTCCCGAAACGTTCTCGACAGAAGTTCAAGGTCGATTGCGTTTACTCCGACGAGTTGCCGGTCTATCCGCGGGCCGATGGCTCGGTCAGCTGTGAGCGCGAGGGGGGCGAGGACTATCGCCTAAACTGCGATACCGGCTTTGGCTCAGCCGCCTTTTTGAGCGGTACCATCGGGTTCTTTTTGGCGGCGCATGTCGTTCGGCAAATTGTTTTGCCGGATGTTTTCCCGGATCCGCTTTAGGAGATCCTCGGGCATGGATTGTTTACGGATTTTGAAACGGCCACTGCGGGACTTAATATGGTAGCCGAGGTGGTCCAGTGAGATGCTTTCGAGATCCCTCCAGGCCATATACACGGGTTTTTTGGGAAATACGGAGACGGTGATGCCGTCGGCGTCCCAGCGGATCCTCATGCGTCCGATGGGCGACAAGGTGAGCGCGATAATGCCCATAGTGAAAACGGCGATAAAGCCCGCCATGCCCATTTGGCCCCGTTGCCCGTAGCCGTAGGCGACCATGCCGCCGAGCATGGCGTAGATGATTGCTTTGATGTTTCTCATGGTTGCCCTTCTGTATCCTTTTGAAAAATGAGTGCGGTCGGTTTGTCGCGGCCGGACTTTCCGATCCGCCGCAGGATTTGCCAGCCGGGGATTTCGGGGCTGAGGTTGCCGGGGAGCTCGACGATGACTTTGGCCTCGTTGAGGGTGAGTGGCCCGACGACCGATTGAAACAGCCCAGTAAGGTTGTCCGCGATCATGGCATAGGGAGGATCGAGGAAGATTAAATCGAATGCGGGCTCGGCTGATTTCAGGGTCAACACATCCTGCGCGCAAATTTGCGTGACGGATGTCGTGGCTTGAAGACTCCGTTGGGCGCTTTGCACATTTTGGCGGAGGCAGGCGAGGGCGGCGCGGTCATTTTCATAAAACGTGACGCTCCGGGCTCCGCGGCTGAGCGCTTCGAGCCCGTAGCTGCCGGTGCCGGCAAAGAGGTCCGCGACGCAGCGACCCTCGACGGCGGGGCCCAAGCTGGAGAAGATGGCCTCGCGCAGTCGGTCGGTGGCGGGCCGGGTGGCGTCGCCTTTGGGTGCTTTGAGCGGGATACCGCGTGCGGTGCCTCCGGTGATACGCATGGGTGATAAGGGCTGAGACTTTAGAGGGATGAGATTTGAGAGGGATGAGACTTGAGACTTGAAACCTGAGACTTTAGAGGGATGAGACTTGAGACTTTAGAGGGATGAGACTTGAAACCTGAGACTTGAGGCGGAAGACCTGAGACCTGAGACCTGAGACCTGAAACCTGAGGCGGGAGACTTGAGGGGTTGAGGGGCTTAGGATTATCTGACGGCTTGCCAGACGCGGAGGAGGCTTTTGATGAGGGCGGGCAGTTCGCTGAGCGGGACTTGGCTGGCGGCGTCGGAGATGGCTTTTTCGGGGTTGGGGTGGGTTTCGATAAAGACGCCGTTGGCTCCGGCGGCGAGGGCGGCGCGGGCGAGAGGGGCGACGAATTCGCGCTGACCGCCGCTGATGCCGCCGGCAGCACCGGGGAGTTGCACGCTGTGGGTGGCGTCAATCAGAGTGGGGTGGCTGTTTCCGGCCATGATGCTAAAGCTGCGCATGTCGACGACTAGATTCTGGTAGCCGAAGCTCGTGCCGCGGTCGGTCTGCCAGATTTCGCGGGCCTTGGCCTCTTCGAGCTTGTTGGTGACAAACTCCATTTCGTAGGGTGAGAGGAATTGGCCTTTTTTGACATTAATCGCACAGCCCGTAGCCGCGGCGGCCACGAGGAGATCGGTCTGGCGGCAGAGGAAGGCGGGGATCTGCAGGGCGTCGACGATGGCACCGACCGGGGCACACTGCTCGGGCAGGTGGACGTCTGTGATGGTCTTAAAACCATACTCGGACTTGATGGTTTGAAAGATAGCGAGGCCAGCCTCCAGCCCCGTACCCCGGTCGCTTTGGATCGAGGTGCGGTTGGCCTTATCGAAGGAGCCTTTGAAAAGGATGTTCAGTTCGGGATGCGCCTGCTGGAGCCCGGCGAGGGCATCGGCCACCGGTCGACAGGTATCGAGGCTTTCCAGGGAGCAGGGGCCGACCAGAAGGAGGAGTTTTTCGGGATCGTAAATCATGTGGTTTCGTTTCGTGATGAGGCGCAGCGGAAAAAGGTGTTTATTTAGAGAATGGTTCCAGCGAATTCGACGAATCGCCGGTAATGTTGGTGGTGTTCACTGTTTAAAGGTTGTTCGTGCGTAAATATCAATGACGGATTGGTTGTCGGCAGCTGAAGCAGCCGTTCCCAGTGGTTCTGCTTTGCGCGGTCGGCAGCCGTTCCCAGTGGTTGCGTCTTGAATAATCCAAAGGTCGAGGTGGTTGCATCCTAGTCTTGCAATTCCGACCCGAAATTGTGTTTTCGCTTTATGGATTTGATCGAACAAATTGAAACAGCCGGGGCCGAGGGTTCCTTGCTTGAGAGCACCGTGGCCAATCTAAAGATTTGGGCCAGCGCGGATTTCCTTCCGGAGTGGGTCGGCCGCAGTATCGCCGAGCTGGTCGAGCAGGGTGAATGGGAGGAGTTGAATGACCGCTTCTACCAAAACATGGCCTTTGGCACGGGTGGTATCCGGGGCCGCACGATCGGGCGCGTGAGCACTTCGGTAGAGACGGGCACGCTGTCGCCGCAGGGCTCCCCGGAGCACGCCGCTGTTGGCACGAATGTGCTGAACGACTTTAATCTCATCCGTGCGACGATTGGTTTGTTTCGCTACACGCAAAAATTTTTGCAGGACAGCGGGCGGCACGATCTGCCGCGCTTCGTCATCGCGCACGATGTGCGGCACTTTTCGCGGCACTTTTGTGAATTGGCGGCCTCTACCTGGTGCAAGCTGGGTGGGCAGGCGCTGATCTTTGATGGACCCCGCTCCACGCCGCAGCTCAGTTTTGCGGTGCGTTACTACAAAGCGACCTGTGGCGCAGTGATCACAGCGAGCCACAACCCGCCGCACGACAACGGCTTCAAGGCTTACTTCGAAGACGGGGCACAGGTCGTTTCCCCGCATGCCGAGGGGATCGTCGGCCAGGTTAATGAAGTACCGCTGGAGGCACTCATACCCTTCCTGGAGATCGACCTGGGGCCAGTCATTGAGCTGGGGCCGGAGGCCGATGCCCCCTACCTCGATCTTGTTGAGGAGATGGTGATCGATACCGAGCTGATGGAGAAGGTGTCGCCGAAAATTGTTTTTTCACCGATCCACGGTACGGGCGGCATCAGCACGCTACCGGTCTTGAAGCGTCTGGGAGTTCAGGTTATTGAGGTTCCCGAGCAGGCGGCCCCGGACGGTCGTTTCCCAACGGTAAAATCGCCCAACCCGGAGAATGCCGAGGCGCTCGAAATGGCCATCGCGCGGGCCAACGAAGTCGGCGCCAATGTGGTCATCGCGACCGACCCGGACGGCGATCGGATGGGCGTGGCGGTGCGCAACCGCGCCGGGGAGATGGTCTTACTGACGGGAAATCAAACCGGCACCCTCCTCGCGGAGTATCGGATCTCGACGCTAAAAGACGCGGAAATCATCCCCGAGGACGGCGGTGAGAATGCGGTTTTGATTAAAACCTTTGTGACGACGCCGATGCAGGAAGCAGTAGCGACCTGGCACGGATTAAAGACGATCAACACGCTGACCGGATTCAAGTGGATCGGGGAAAAGCTGGGTGATTACGAGGCGAAGATGAAGTCCGATCTTTTCGAAGAAGAGGGTATGGCCGTGGACTATGACGCCTGCGACGTCTGGACGAAGGCGGACCTGATGCTCGATTATTCGACGTATTTTGTTTTCGGATCCGAGGAAAGCTACGGATATTTGGCCTCGGACAAGGTGCGTGACAAAGACGCGGCGGCGGCGGTCGTCATGTTCTGCGAGCTGGCGGCCTACCTGGATGCGCAGGAGATGACCTTTCCGGAATACCTCGACTCACTGTATTTGCAGCACGGCTACTACGAGGAAAGGACGCTGAACATTTATTACGAAGGGGCGGCCGGCTCGCAGAAGATCAAAAACATTCTGGAGTCCTACCGCAGCGATCCGCCCAAGGCCTTCGGTGATGTCGGCGTGGCCGGGTTCACTGATTTCGGAAAAGACAAGATCATCGATGCGGATGGCAAACGCATCCCCCCGCAGGACTTCTACTTCCTCGAGTTGAGTAACGGGTATAGTTTTGCGGTGCGCGGCTCAGGGACCGAGCCGAAGATTAAGTTCTACGTATTCGGCCGCTCCGATGTAACCGACCCCGAGGAGTTGGAAGCGATCAAAGCCCGGGCTGCCGAGGAGATGGAAAGCATTCTTAAGGCCATTGAAAGCGACGCCCGCCAACGCGCGGAAGGCAATTAACCCATAAACAGAAAGCGGCAACCATGCACTCACTCAAGGTACTCATTATTGGTTTATTCGCGGTTGTCAGTCTGGCGGCGGATGAGTTTCGCATTTGGAACGTCATGGGAGGCGGAGAATTTGAGGCCAAGCTGAATGCGGTCAAGGGGACCTTGCTCGTCCTGGAAAACCGTGCTGGGAAGGTGGTCGATTATCCTCTGGGGAATCTGACGCTTTCGGATCAGACATTCGCAAAGGATTGGCAGTTGGCTCAAACGACGTCCGGCGATGGATCGTCGGCTTCTGCCGCATCAGCGGAGCGGAGTGCGTTTGCCCAGCGGGTTTACCGGGATCTCGTCAGCTCGCAGGGGAGTCGCCTGAAGCGGTTCTCACCGGAGCCGACGGATTCGCCTAAGTATTTCGCCTTTTATCGGTCAGCGATGTGGTGCCCACCCTGCCGGAAGTTCACGCCCGATCTGGTCGATTTCTACAAGAAGCAGAAGCGCCGCGGGGCTTCGTTTGAGCTTGTGTTCATCAGCAGTGATCGGAGTGAGGATGACATGGCGAACTATATGAACGAATACAAGATGGACTGGCCTGCCTTCAAGCATGGCAAGAACACAGACATCGTGAAGCGCAATGGAAATGGAATCCCGAATTTGATCATCACCGATGCCGAGGGTAACAAGTTGCTGGATAGCTATGATTCGAGTGGAAACTTCATTGGTCCGACGGCGGTGATGAAGGACTTCGAGAAATTGCTGGCTGCTGAATAGTTTGGGCGTGGTGTGCTCGCTTGCGAGCGCCTGCGGCGTTGTTGGCTGTGCGGAGTGCTTGGGCTGACGTTAGGGCCTGCGCGAGCGCAGACGCCACGAAAAAAACGCTTTGGTTGAGGGGCGCTCCATTGCACATCGCAAATCAACAGCTTGTGGTCGGAGGCCTTGTCGGCGGGTGGGCTGCGTTCGGCGCGGAATGTGTATTGCGAAATGGAGCCGCTGGGCGGGGCTGGTCCGGCGTGTGGTGCATGGGGACATACACCCTCCGTAGGGAGGCATGGGAGACCGTGAGATCAGGCTTCTTCGCGGAGCCAGGGTTGGCTGCGGAGGTGGTCGATGCGGCCGCGGGAGAGGTCGAGCCAGAGGGCGAGGGCCTCATTGCGTGAGACGCCGATCATGAAGCGCGGCATGTCGTCGGGCTCGTCGAGGTTTTCAAAGGTCACCACACCACTGGGAAATACCGAGAGGGACCAGCCGCTGGCATCGTGCACGAGAGAGATGTCGGGGTGCTCGGCCTCATCGGTGTCCATCGCATCGAGGCTGTCCAGCAGGTGGCGCATGGTGTCGACTGTGGGATTGAGCTCGGTGATCCCATCGGTGTCGGTCGTGTGGTAGAGGTCCATCGGCCTACAAATCGCGATAGAGCACTTTGGAGTTTCGGCCGTTCGCGATATAGTTGTCCCGGCGGGTGGGCGGCAGGTCGTCGATACCGCCCTCGGAGAAGCCGCAGACTTTTGAAAAGAACTTGCTGGCCTGTGTGGTCAATGCGATGACTCGCTCACAGCCGCGTTCTTTCGCTTCGGCACAGGCGAACGCTACCATCTTCCGCCCCACACCCTTATTTTGGTAGAAGGGTTGCACGTACACACTGCCGACCTCGATGATCCGCTCCGTCGCGTACTCCTCGAGGTGGACACAGGCGACGAGGCTCCCGTCGATCTCATAGACGAGGTAGTTGCCGATTGCAGCTTCGATCAATTCAAGCGGGCGCTCCCGGAGGCTCTCCGAGCGGACGCCATTCCGGGTGATATTATAAATCGCATGGGCATCGCTCGCTTCGGCGCGGCGGATGGACTGGTAGTCGTTACTATAAACCATGGTGCCGATCCCTACCTTGTCGAAAACTTCGTTGAGGAGGGCGCCGAAGAGCCGCCCATCAAGGATGTGGGCGCGTGGCGTGCCCGCATGGATCGCTTTGACGGCGTGCTGCGCTTTGCTCAGCAGGCGCTCGGGAATCTTCTCCGGGCTCTTCCCGAGGAGCGTTTCCAGTTCGCGCACCGGTAGATTGGTCACCGCGCGACCGTCAAGGATGAGGCCGTCCTGGGTGGTTAGGAAAATCAGCTTCGAGGCGCACAGCCGCGAGGCTAGCTCGGAGGCGAGCAAATCAGAGTTGACCCGCAACGGGGTGCCCTCGCGCGTGAAGGCGATCGGAGTGACGACGGGAATGGTATTAGCATCAAGCAATTTGAGGAAGAGGCCGTCGTCCAGCTTATCAACGGCACCGCTGCTCAACTGATCGACCCCCTTGACGATGCCGATCTCCTTGCTCCGTACGCCATTGCAGCTAGTGCAGCGCAGGCCATTCCGGGTGAGCCCCTGCATCACTTGCAGGTTTACCATTGCAGCGGACTCGGTGGCCAAATCAAGGGTACCCTGATCTGTCTTTAACTCGCCATGCGCATCGGTGATCTGGACACCCTTCTGGGCCGCCAACGTTTGGAGCTGTTGGCCGATGCCGTGCACGAGTACAACCCGAATATTGAGGGACCGCAGGACGGCAATATCAAGCAGGACATTTTGGAAGTTTTCGTGTGCGACGAGGCTGCCATCGACAGCAACAACAAAGATTTGGTCCCGGAACATCGGGACATACTTCAAGATACCCCGCAGGTCCGTGGGCTTGATGCTCGATTCGTTGTTTTCGGTCGTGGTCATTACTTGGACTGAAATTGTGCGGTTCGAGTCCGCGCTGGCAAGGCACATGTTTAGGCTGCGGCGTGGGGTATTTTTTTCTTGGGGGGCGCCAGCCGTAGCGCGGTGCTTTAGCCCGCGTTCAGTTCTGGCGTGGCGGCGGGATCTGGAGCTGCGGCTGAAGCGCGCAGCTACGTAGGGAATCGTCCGCTTCCGTATCGACTTTACGGGTTGTTTGAAATACACCCACTCATTGTTTCGCTTTTTCACTCGACACTTTTTCACACTATGCGGAAAGACCCATTTCAGAATACAGCTGCTGGCTTTGTTGAGCCGTTGGATAGTTTTCTGGCTTGGCTGGAGCTGGAGCGGGGGCTTTCGAATAACACCCTGCAAGCCTATGCTCGGGATTTGACGCAGTGCGCTGAGTTTTTGGAAGCGCGTGGATTGTCGGATTGGTCGGCGGTGCAGGCTTCCGATGTCGCGGCCTGGTCGGCCAGCTTGAGTCAGGCGGACTTTGCCCGGAGTAGTCAGGCGCGCAAGCTTTCCGCTCTGCGGATGTTTGCCCGCCACCTCGTTCGTGAGAACGTGCGGCCGGATGATGTGACCGAGCTGCTGGGCTCGCCCAAGCTTTCGCGGCAACTACCGGATGTACTGACGCCGCAGGAAGTGGAACGGCTGCTCAATGCGCCGTCGCCAGGCACGCCCTATGGCCTGCGGGACCGGGCAATTCTTGAATTGTTCTACAGCAGCGGTCTGCGGGTTTCGGAGCTGTGTGGGATCCTGCTTCAGAGCATCAACTTGGAAGAAGGCTATGTGCGGGTCTTCGGAAAAGGGTCCAAGGAACGGATTGCACCGATCGGGAGCGCCGCGATCCGGGCAGTGGAGGCCTATATCGTAGGTGGGCGTCCGCGCTTTGTGAAACCGAAAACCGGCAGCGAGCTCTTTCTCAGTCAGCAAGGGCGGGCCATTTCGCGAAAGATGGTCTGGGTCATGATCAAGGAGCAGGCCCGCCGGGCGGGGATTACGAAGCCGATCAAGCCGCACCTCTTGAGGCATTCCTTCGCCACGCACCTGCTGGAGGGTGGGGCGGACCTTCGCGCTATCCAGGAAATGCTGGGGCACGCCGATATTTCGACCACCCAGATCTACACCTCCGTGCAAGCCAACCGCCTGGCCGACGAGCACGCCCTGTATCACCCGCGGGCGAAGACGAAGTGAAGCGTAGGCAGGTTGGCTTCGCCGCCTGCTTATACCTGCTGGCCGCGCAGGCGCGGGTTTAACCGCAGAGTTCGCGCCTTCGACTTGGCTCAGGCCGAGTGAGGGTGCGGAGCAAGGGGCAGGAAGCCTGGGGTCGGCCAACAACGCAGACCGGGCGGCGGAGCCAACCCGGCTACGACTTTCCCACAAAAAAGCCGCCGGGGTGAACCGGCGGCTTGATTTTTAAGGACTTAGAGTTGTGCCGGTTATTCCACTTCTATGGTGATGCTGAGCTGGTAGAAGCGGGTGTCGGCCTCCGCCGGCGGATTGGTCTCCGTGTAGCTCCGGGTGAAGGTGCCGTCTCCGTTGGCCACGCTGCTCACGGTAAACGCCACCGACGCGAAGGCCGTGGTGAGGTCGCTCGTGGCGAGCAGTTGGACGCTGACCCCGTCGGGATCTGCTTGCAGATCGCTGGTCAAGGTGAGTGCCGGACCGGCTGGATCGCTGCCGTAGACGATGGTGTCGCCCCCAGCCCCATCGCCGAACCCGGCGAAGTATTCTTCGATCACCGTGAAGCCGTTGCCGTTGGTATCGGTTTCCAGGTCAGAAAGCGAGAGGCTACGCTGCGTGAGGTAGTCGTCGAGGGGGGCGGTTGGTGGCGTGCTGCCAGAGCTTTGGACCAAGATGTTGTCAACGAACCACTGTTCGGAGCCAGTCAGTGTGCCGTCACCAGTGTAGCGGAAGGCAAGGTAGACTGTGGATTGCCCTTCAAGGATACCAGGAAGCGCGACCGGATTCGAATTCACCACGCTTGTGGGATCACCAGCTTGAAGGTTGCTGCTGAAATCGAATGGGATTTCGGTCCAGAGGGCCGATGCCTCGGGGTCCCCATTGCCGCTATAATCGGTTGAGTAGACCAATTCAATGCTGTCCGGATCGCCATCGTCGTAGCCGCCGACGAAATCGAAGGCAATGGTGACATCGGTAGCTGAACTGAGATTTAGCTCGGGTGATACCAGATACTGGCGGTCGGCGCCCGCG
The DNA here is from genome assembly GCA_018402305.1 of Puniceicoccaceae bacterium. Lineage (GTDB taxonomy): Bacteria > Verrucomicrobiota > Verrucomicrobiia > Opitutales > Coraliomargaritaceae > Thalassobacterium. Next base: position 92,048 of record JAGYJE010000011.1, read on the forward strand.
TTGAGAGAGGCATCGATGCGGGCGCCCCTGTTGCCAGCGTTGGTAATGATTTCCCAAACGTCGGTGCCCGTGACGGTGGCGTTGAACCAGTCGTCTGCATCGCCCGCGGGATCCTCGAAGTCTTCAATGTTAACCAGACCGGCAATCGGTGTCGTTGCGCTGGTCAAGACGACGTTTGAATAATCAGTGCCATCAAAGGTGTAGAGGGAGTAGAAGTATTCGGTTTCTGATGCCAAACCGCTGTGTAGTGTAGGCGATGCTGTGCCTAGTGAGAGGACTGTTCCGCCCGCAAAGGGCTGTCCTGCTGCGGGTGGTGTGCCGCTCGGCGTGGTGAAGCTTCCGGTTTGGTTGAAAACGACGAGCACGTCGCCGCTGCCTGCGGGCGTGAAGGCGATTTCAATCTCGCTTTCACTGATCGCTGCTGCGCTAACGGCGGTCGGACTAGGAACACTTGACTCCGGGTGAATCCCGGGAGTCATGTCCGCAATTGTGGCTGGCTCAATCGTCCATTCGGCTGCATTCCATACATCGCTAGGCGCAACTACGTCCGCATTCCGGTATGCGCGACTATCTTCATACTCCCAAGGTTCTCCCGAACCATCGACACCGACAACCCCATAGATATCGACTAATGTCCCGGTTGCGTTGTCCCCTCCAAAATAGAGGGAGTAGCTATCGTCGCCGTTTCCTGAGATTGAAAAGCTGGTCTGATCTGCTGGATTTCCGCCATATAGTGCGAAGCCGGTATCGCTATTGGCGACAATATAGGTTCCTCCAGCGGGAATACTGCCAGTCAAGGGTATATTTCCAATAGTTCCAGTTTGCACAACCCGCGTGAGCGTCCACGAACCAGCGGTGAGATCAACGGTGCTTGCGCTCGCATTGAAGATTTCGACATAACGACCCGAAAATTCATCCGAAGGGTCCGCTACCTCCGAGATAAGAAGGGCTGGAATAACGGTATCATCATCCTGAATGGACACTGTAGTCGAGGAGGGATTCGCAAGACTAATAGCTCCACTAGTCGTCAAGTTCGCAAGATCGAAGACAGCAGATTCGGTCGGCTCCTCGATCGCATCATCTGTCAGATTAACGATAACCGTTTGAGTATCTCCATCCGATGCACCAGACCCGAAAGAAACGGTTTGGGTTGTGAAGTTTCCTATATCACTTGCGTCTGCATCTGAATTTGTAGGGTTGAAGACGACGTCAACATCGACTGCGTTGCCGTCTGGGCTCGTTATGACAACTGTCAATGTAACCGTTCCTTCAGCTTCATCGACAATCTGACTACTTTCTAGGAAACGCACACTGGGGGGCGCCGTCACAAGATCTGTGCTGCCGAGGAAAGCATCCTCGCCAAAAAGTGCGGCATCCACAGTTGCCGTTGTTATCTCTGACCAAACGGTTGAAAAACCAGGTGAAGTTACGTTAGATCCGGTTGCAAGGTCGTAACCGAGAAACAAGCTTGTTCGCACGAAGCTGGTATTACTCCCTTCGAAGCCGGTATTTGTAAAACCGATAGCGTCGATGATATTTGCAGGACTGGGCGTCGATGTGTTATAAATCACGAGGGAATCGTTGCCGTTGAAAGACAACGCGCCTCCCTCGTCAAAACTTTGAGTCAAAGCGGCATCAGCTGTAGCAATTGGTGCGACCGCTTCGGAATTCGCGAGCACGACCGTTTGTCCTGCGGCTAAGGTGCCAAGTGGTGTAAGATCCAGAGGGCTGTAGTTGTCATCTGCAGGGACTGCTGTTGCTGTCTTGTAGTCTTCTGCGAGCTCATTGCCCCATCTAACTAGCGTATAGCCTGTCATGTCGACAGGGCTTCCGCTGACGTTGGTCAGCTCAAGGTATCTATCATTGCCTGCACCTTCGTAGTATTGGGTTATAGCGATTTCATTGGCAGGTGAAAGTTCATCGATATCGTTCACAATTACGGGCAGTGAGCCTACCGTGTAGCCGCTGCGATTTGCGATGAGATCAACTGTGATATCACCATCGGTTACGTCATCAGTAAGACCGTTGACGCTAAAATCAACACTGTTGGCCCCGTTCAGGATTGTTACAATCGAAGGGAAGTTCAGCTCGCTCCCATCACCGTTGCTACTGAGAAAAAAGTCTGTGTTGCTTCCAACTGCTGTGGGCACGGAAAGAGTCACCGTCTGAGATTGACCTTCGTCTACCGCTGCAGGATCAGATGACAACGTGATCGTCTCTTCGGAGACTCCGTTACCACTGATAAGCGGATCACTGAGGTTCCATGTGCGTGCATCGACTTCTACGCCTCCAGTCGTGTATTTAAAGCCCAGGCGAACCGTTGTCCCGCTGATGCTAGATAGGTCAGCAGACGCGGTGAAGGTGTCGGTAGGGCTGTTATCTATCGATTTGTTGGTGTCAAAATCAGCATTGATATCCGTGAACGGGATCCAAGAAGTTGTCGTTGGATCACCCGTGTAGGCGGTCGTGTAGAAAAGCTCCAAGCCTACTGCGGCGGGGTCAACGAACTGACTACTGTAGTCGAATTCAAAAGTTTCTCCCTCGAAGTTGTCCAAGTTGATTTCGGGTGAAATTAACCAGTCTTCCTCCGGATTTGTTCCACCATCGAATTCATCGAACCCACTGATGTCGGAGGAATTAGGGCTAATATTCCAAGTATCTTCGCCCAATACATCGATAGCCGTCCAGGTCGAAAACGCGCCAAATTGCAGTGCGAAGGTATCGGTAGATGCGCTGACGCTGGATGTAGCCGCCGAGTATTCATTCGATCCATCCACGGAGAAAGCTTTGAAGAAGTAGGTTGTGCCGGGTATGAGCGCATCGACCGTGGCCGGGGAACTCGGGAAAATGCCTGCAACGATACCGCCACCGGGCAGGATATCCTCTGCAGCATAGGCTGTCGAATCAACCGGTGTTCCGAAAACATCCTCAGTGCTGTAAACGAGAAGAACGTCGTCCGAGCCAGACGGTGTAAATGATACTTCCAATGTGTCTTTGTTGCTAGGGAAGGCGACATTGCTTGCCGAGAGCCCGGCCGGTGGTTGTGGTCCTGTGGGTGCCACACCTGCTTCGATGACTTGACCGTTGTTGATCGCGCCGGGAGTCGCCGTGTCGTCATTTACCCAAGCGAAGTCGCTGTAAAGGGATCCGGTTCCCGTAAGTGCAATTGAGGCTCCTACCGGTGTCGTTCCAACTTGCTCGACACCAACGTCTTCCGAGAGAGCGCCATCGGCAGGCCCGCCGACAGCTGTGAATGTTCCTTCGTATGAGATGAATTGGATTAGGCCGTTGCCGTCTGAAAGGGAGAATCCATCGGGGGCCCCATTTTGGATGCCGGATATTTCAATTGAATAGAATGTGCCGACCCCATTAATTGTTGCTCCCTGAGTAAAGTCAGGATCCACGGTTTCATTGCCGTAGGAAGCTCCGTTATTTCCGTTATATAGGTCGAGCCGTAATTGGGAAAGTGGACCACTGTAGGACGCGGGGACAAAGATCTCGACGAATTCACCGACATCGGCCCCATCGTTATCGTAGTGAAATTCGTTGATCCAAACCTGTGAAAAGCAAGTGATTGCCCCGATGAAGAGCGGAGCTAGTAGTGTATATAGTTTTTTCATGATTAGTAGGTTTACGAGTAAATGGTTAAGTTTCTCGGTGGTTATAGAAATAATCCTGTAACATTTATTGCCCGACAAATCGCGCATTATCGCCGACGAATTCGGTGATTCGGTAGGCGCGAATGCGAAAAGAGCCTTCGCGCTGCGGCGGGAGGAGGAGTATGTGGTGGCGGTTGCCTGGATGGAATTTCCAGCGGCTTTTGAGGACTACCCGGTGACTTACCTCATTGGTGATGGCGAGACCGATAAGGACGTCTTCTTCAAGCTTTTGCTCGACGGAGATGGGTTCGTTTTCGCCCGGTTGCAGCATCATGTTTTGGTCCATAAAGCGGCAGGCGAAGGGTATCCTTGTGAAATTAAGAAAAGACACATGGTTGACTGGCAAACCGCGTGGGCTGTCATCAACCCCGAGTAGGGCAAATTCAAGGGATTCGTCTGCGGAGTTAGGGTTCTCCGCGAAGAAGATTAATGACTCACGCGTATCGACATCCAACTGGCCCACGACGCGATATTGCATTTCGTTGTCCTCGTTGAGGCCATCTTCACGGTAGAAGTTAAGCTTGGGTGGACCGCTGTAGGCGTAAGTCTCAAAAGAGCGGGCACGAGGCCGAAATTCGATTTCGACCATTTGCTGATCAGGGGCCGGGCGGTAGAGGACGCCCGTAGTATTGATATTGAGAACTGGAAAGACGCGGAACTCGGCTCGAATCAGCGAGCTTGGCTCTTGGGCGAGGGCTGAAACTGCGCTCAAAAAGAGGCTAAGAATGACAAGTGTTCGGGTCATGAATCATCACCTCTCCATGTAATTTCCCTGATCACAAATCGGCGACCGAAGGTGTTGTTGTTTGAAGTCGCATTCTCCATAAGACGGGAATCGTCAACATCGACGCGGTCGGGTAAGCGCTGGACAACCGCTTCGCAAAGGATTTGGCTGGTGACGTTTCCGGTTATTGCGTCTACCTGTTGGCCGACGCTACGAATAACAAAGGTATCGCTGCGCACGGTCAAAAAGGGCGCGATCGGCTCAAGGAGGTTGGCCTGAGAAATGTAGGCAGGGGAAAATTTGGCGATGCTACCGTTGATTTCCGAGCGGCGGATGGCACGCGCGAGAATACCGCTGTCGATGAACTCAGAGACCGAGGCGAATGGTGGGTTGGCTTCAAAATAGGTGTCCAATTCCTCAATCACAAACTCGACGAGGGAGTCGTCTTCTGCCGTGTCGGGGTTGTAGATCGAGGTATCAGTGAGGCGCCGTAGCGGGTGGCGCATGGCGAGGCGACTAGCGGTTTTCTCTCCACTCAAATCCTCGGAGTCCGGGGTTGTGAGGGCGCTTTCCTCCGAAAGACCGCCGAGGACCTCGATAGCGGAATCGGTAGAGTGACTCAGGTTGAGAAAGCCGTTTTTCAGATCGATGGCGTCAGGTCCACCGTGCTCCCAATCGTGCAGCGTCCGTCCGAGCATGGCGGCCCAAGCTCGGGGGGAGCGGGAATTGACATTAAAACTGCCTTCGATCAGGAAATCGCCTGCTGCTTCAGCCAGACGCAGGTCGCCCCCAGTGGTTCCGGACCGAACTTCGGCAGGGACGGGGAGGGGCAAGTTGTTCGTCCATCCAAGCGAAGGAACTCCGGTGAAGAAATATTTATCAAAGGCTTCATTCAGCGATCCGCCCCAGGGCATCCCTGCTTTAAGCTGAACGAAATCGTCCGTGCCGTCACCGTCGGCATCATATTCGACGGTTTCATAGCTAAGGGGAAGATTTTGGAAGCTGCCTACGGAAAGCGGATCGCCGACCTGCTTCGGATAGAGGAATACGCGCTCGTAGTTGCCGCTGTGGGTGTCTAGATTGCTGTCGGCGAAGACATCTTCTTCATTGTAAAAGTTATCTTTTTGAAAAACCGTGTCGAAGGGATCGGGTTGAGTTCCTGCGGCTATGATTTCTGGTGCGAGGCCGCCAACAACAATTGCTTTCTTAACGGCAGGATTCTCGTAATCCCATACGGGCTGTCTCAAATCGAAGCCAATTCCCAAATTCAAAGCATTCTCATCGATGAAGATCAATTCGTCATCCAGACGAAAATGAAACCCAATATTATAGTTATCTTCGGTGTAGCTTCCACTGCTTGCTCGTGAATACTCGTCGCCCCGTAAGATAAGAGGAGAGGGGTTGTCGAACGCGTAGAGATTTCTCAGCTCAAATATTGGCTTCGCCCACTCATTAGATGTGTCTTCTTCGTAGACCGGGGTGCTATTTTGGGATCTTGAATCAAAGGGGATGAGTCGAAAAGTTAGCCCGCTCGGCGGCATCCGCAGGCTGATGCGTATTGTGTCGCTGGGTGTTAGGACGGGATATTCATTTTCGTTGGGGTTTTCGTCCCAAGACCATCGGTTGAGGGTGTGAGAGGAGTCGACGATGTAGTCTGCCGGATTTTCCGGGTCTCCGCCGGGCGGTAATACGTAGCCTCCCAAATCACGAGCGAGTCCGCTAGTTTGCCCTGTGGTTGCGTGGTAAACCTCACCCGGCTGTAGAACTACGTTCTCGATCTCCATCCAGCTAGTCATTACCGTCTCGTTGATTGTGTTTCCAGCGGCGCGATCTTGGAACAACTGTTCATCAAAGTTGAAAAGGTTGGTGTGTAGCTCCTCCTGAACGCCGCCTCCCTCGCGTCCAAGCCCTCCGCCAAGTTTTTGGATGCTGAGAATCATTCTTTCGGGCTCGCTGCCGCTGCGCCCTAGGCCACCCATTTGAGATGGTAGTAGCATAACTACGAATGCGCGGTTCTGCCCTTCGCCCGGGAAGCGAATCGGAAAAGGATAAGGGTTCCAAAACTCAACGTCAGCATGAAAGCGAATCCGGTGCCAGTTAAACGTTGGCACCTGGTTGTGAAAAGCACCGAGGCGGAATGAGGCTTCGGTTATGATCGGCATAATGTTCCGCACAACCTGGGTCTCCCCGTCTTCCGGATCGTTGGCATTGGCGCGCAAGTCAAAAAAGTCGGATGCAGGCACCCGCACGAGATCGCCTGTTGAGGTCAGGGAGCCGCCCGAACTGTCGGCGGCGTTAGCGGTTGCGTTTTGGGGGAAGGGGGCTCCGGTGGTTGGGTCGATGTTGTAATGGAGAAGGAAATCACCCTTGAGATAATGATCCTTATTGTTTCCGGGTAGAGCAAGGAGATCATCGATTTCTTCTTGGTTGCGTCCTGTCAGGTTGGTTTTCAGGCCACCCTTAAGTGGATTTTCCAGAACCGCAGAAGCGTAGGCCGTGAAGTCATGTCGCCGATCCAGAAGTGCGGGAGCCGAATCCTCATCGCTGGGAAAAGTCAAACCAAGTTGCGCACCAGTCAGAGCACGTCCGAATGATTCCACTTGTTCAGGAGTTAACGGGGTGTCCTCTGGATCGTCCACGGAGATAAGTGTATCGAAAACGAAATCCTGAGAGGGGAAAAGGAGCAGTCGCTCTCGGACGTCTTGGGCTTCGTCCGAACCGCTCAAATAAGTCATCTTTTGGGTCCGGTCAGCTCGATTCATCCGCGCTTTAACGCTTTGCTCCTCGACCCAAAAAGCAAATTTGCCCTGTTGGGATGCTCCGCTTCCAGATATTGGCACCCACTCGGCGCGGACGGCAGCTTGATTTGTTGTTTCGGGATAAAGCGTCGCTGAATCCCCGCCTGAGGCCCCTGTTACCGGGTCTGGATTATCGCCGGAGACCAGCCAGACAGGTGCTGTGGGGGTTCCCGACTCAGTGTTCCAGAGCCCGGTCCACATTTTGGCACCGTCGAGTGTTCCTGGCTCAATCTCCCCCCGCGCGGTCACTCGTTGGTCCGGGCCGGCGTGCTTCTGCAGATCACCCAGAGCGATCATGAGACCGAGGCGGGCATTTTCGCGGGCGAGGAGGCGGTCTTTGGCGTTGGCGGCGTTGGCTATTTCGACGGAGGCCATGAGGATCAGGCTGAGGACGATGACCAGGACAAAGCTCATCAAGCTGAGGGCAATGAGCACGGCAAAGCCCTGTTTTTTCTCGGCGGGGAGCCGGGCTGGGAGCCGTTGTGAGGGGCGCGGAAGGCGCGTTTTGGGCGTGGTCTGGCGGTAAATTGAAGGCATTGCAGAGTTGTCGGGAGCAATATATGGACCGTTATTGTTACAAAAAAACAAAAGATGGAGGGCATTTTCGGCAAACCTGGAGTTATTCTGTCACCAAAAATTAACCTGGTTGTTACTGAATGGGGACTCAGAACAGTTTTGGGGTAGCTGCGTGCTTTAGCCGCAGTTTTGGACCGGGCCGTTCGGGCGGGACTAACCGTGGGCTGAAGCGCCGCGCTAGGGGTGCAGCCCGAGTAACTCAGCCGCGATGCCGTAGCGGAGGTTGTAGAAGGAGTGAGTCAGTTGCTCGCGTCCGGCGCAGTCCAGGAGGGTATCGATGGTGATGAGGGCCGTTGGCAAAATATCGGCTCGCGCGGCGGGCAGGTGGGGTATGGACAGGCGCTCGTGCAGCGGCAGGGCAACCAGCTTGCGGCGCAGTGCATCCAAGTCCGCGCGGCGGATGTGCGGCGACGATGCCTCGATACCGATACCGGCCTGTGCGGCCAGAACCGCGCGGCTCACGGTATAGGCGCCGCCCGTTGCAACAAAGGGCTGGTCGCCGGGACCAAAATCGAAGCCGCTCGCCAGAATGCTCTCCGTTACGTGGTTACGCAGAGCCGCCTCTGTTTCGGGGGAGAGCGGTGCCTCGCGGTCCGCGATGAAGCGCTCACTCAGGCGCACTGCCCCGAGCTGCAGCGAGAGTGCTTGCTGGATGCGGTTTTGCTCAAAACGAATCAGCTCCATACTGCCGCCACCGATGTCGGTTTGGATGAAACGGGCGGTGCCGTGGATCGCCGGGTCGTGACTCAAGCCCAGGCCGATGTAGTGCGCCTCCTCTGAGCCGCTGAGGATGCGGATGGGGAGGGCGTAGGCAGCATCGACCGATTTAACGAAGTCATCGCCGTTGATGGCATCCCGCACCGCGCTGGTCGCGACGATAACCGTCTGCGCCGGTTGGTAGCTTCGCGCCATGCGAAGGAGTTCCGCGATGGTGGCAGTGCCGTCCCGGATCGCGGCATCACTCAGGCTGGGCAGCTCACAGCTGATTCCGGCGCTGATCCGTGTCTCGATGGTTTCGCTGAAAAGTGTCGTCAGGGGGCTCGCCGGGGTTTGCGCAGAGGCTACCAGTAATTTGATCGAGTTACTCCCCACATCGATGACCGCAACGGTTTGTTCCATGGTGGGATGGGATAGGGCCGAACTGGGAAGGTCAAGTGTAGGGTGGGGGGCTGAGGCAGCTGAAGCAGCCTGTCCTTGGGAGACTTGGCAGGATGTTGGGCAGCTGAAGCAGCCTGTCCTTGGGGGGCTTGCAGGACGTGAGGCAGCTGAAGCAGCCTGTCCTTGGGGGGCTTGCAGGACGTGGGGCAGCTGAAGCAGCCTGT
>JAGYJE010000012.1 GCA_018402305.1 Puniceicoccaceae bacterium
CAATCGCCTTCCGCGTAATCGGGGCCTCGATCAATATCTTCGATGTCGTCACCATAGAGGGCAGCGTCGGCTTCGAAAAGACCGACACCGAGGTGGTGGTGCGCAAAGGATTGAGCCAGGAAGTGGTGGCCGCGCAAACCATCACCTTAAGCGCGGGCGATGTGGAATTATTCGTCGGCATCAATGATCCAAACCCGGACGAGCGCATGGGCTTCATCGCCTCCGGCATCGCCTTCGGCTTCTCCTACATCAAGGAAAAGGAGGGAAGCCGCAGTTGGTTTGGTGCACAGGCGCAGGCGGATGAGATCGGATTTATTGGTCTCCCGGAGAGTCAGTTTCAGGTGCAAAACATCGAAAATGTCGAAGTGCTTCTCAACTGGGGCTTCAGTGATGACGGTTCCGTGGTTGACTTCAAGCGCACGAACGAGCTCCTCGGCAACCCCATCGGCTCAGCGGACACCTTCATTATGGATATCGATGGCGGCAAGGGCCGCTTCCTCGGGGCTGAGTTAAACATCGGCATTCGCATTGCCAACTTCTTCGAGGTGTCGGGTACCTTCGCCTTCCAGTTGATCATTGAGAGTGAGGTCGAACTCTCCCACGCTAGTCCGCTTAATGTGGTGAACGGCAGCATTGAAGTGCCCGGCCTCGACGAGCTGGTGGTTCCCGACGACACCACGGAACTCGAAAGCACGGATGAAAACGGCCAGCTTGCACTTCTCACGCGGGTAACGGTTGAGGGCTTCACGATTGGTGCGGGTGAGCTGAATGCCTTTATCGGGATACCGGGTGGACCGCGGGTGACAATGGAAGATGTCGCCTTTACCTTTGTCTTCCTTCGCGAAAAAGAAGCGGTCGTCGAAGAGCTCCGCCGCTACTGGATTGCAGTGGAAGCCGAAGCCGGGCTCATCGCCTTTGAGGGCATCGACCAGCTGGAAATCCGTGGCGAGGACCTTCAGGTTCAAATAAACCTGCCATCCTTTATCCTGCTTGGTGGGCCGGTGCCGATTGATGGGACAACGATTGACTTTGAGAAGTCAGCTGAACTGGGCAATACCTTTGGCACGGAGAGCACCCTTGTGATGAGCATGCCGGGAGAGGCCTTCGGGTATGTGCAGGCGCTGGGCCGGGTCGAAATCAACGCCTTTGATATCGTTCACATCGAGGCCGAGGTCATTTTTGAGCAAAGCACGGAAACGGTTCGCCTGAATACTGGTGAGGAAGTTGAGGTGGATGTGCTGGCTGTCGGCGCGGTGGGCGTGGAATTCTTTGTTGGCTTCAATCCCGGGGAAGACGATGCAATCGGCTTCGGGGCGACTGAGGCGAGCCTCCTCTTGTTGACGATGACAGAGTCAAATCCACCGGTCGGGGAAACTGCGCGCAGCTGGTCTTCGATGAAAGCGGAAATCGGAACTTTGGGCTTCGTGGGCATCGATCAATTTGAAATCTCCGGGCGTGACTTGCTGCTGGCCATGAACCGGGAGGCGGCGGGTGGCACCGTGGTCGACTTCAGTGAAGAGAGTGGCACACCCCTACAAATTTCGGACTATGCGATGCTGTATACTTTGGAGGCAAGCAATCAGACCACTCTGAAGGTGGTCGGCACCTTCCGGGTGCAGGCCTTTGGTCTCATCGACATCGAGGTCGACCTGGACATTTTGCAAAGTTTCCTCTCGATTGATCTCAGCGACGGTACAAGCACAGAGGTCGGGATGTTTACCTTCGCGGTGCAGGATGTTTCCTTCCTTGCCGGTTTCGATGATGTGGGTATCTTCCTCGAGGATGCCAGCCTGGGCTTGGTGGTTGCGGTTGATGTCAATCCAACCAGCTTTGGCCGGTTCTGGGTCAGCGCGGTGGCCAGTGCCGAATCGGCGGGCTTTGCCGGGAGTGATTTATTCAGCGTTCGGGCCGATGCCATGAATCTCGTCATCAACACAGCCTCATCGGATGGGGTCAGCGCAGATTACTCGGGCAATGCCCTACGCCTGCGGGAAGGACTGGGTGCGGCCATCGGCGGCGCCAGCACGGGCGGTGCCTTGTCCGACATCGTGATTGATTTGGCCGGTGAGCAACTCGGCATCGAGGGGTATTTAACCCTCGATTTCCTCGGGATTTTGACCATCGACGGCAGCTTCAGTTTCCGCTCCGGCCTGCAGTCCCTGACCTTGACCGACGGCTCGGAGGTGACGGTCAACGCCATCGAATTTTCGGCTGTGGGAGCCAGTGGTTTCCTTGGCTTCGCGGGCAATGACAGTCTGGACCCGATTGGATTCTTTATCGAGGATCTGAATTTGGGGCTGGGCATTTATACTGATGTGGACGATTCATCGGCTGAGTGGACATTGCTTGACGTTGCGGTCGGCACACTGGGCTTCACCGGGCTGCCGGGGGTCGATCTATCTGCGGCGGATGTCGTTCTGAGCTACTTTAGTCCCGCGCCGGGAGGCTTGGGTATCAACTTCGATCTCTCCGCGATTAACTTCGGCAATCCTGACTTTGAGGTGAATCTGTCGATGAGCGATATTGGCTTCGATCTTGGACTGCCCGACTTTACCATGTCCGAGCTCAGTCTGGCCTTTCCTGAAGTGAGTGTGGATTGGGATAATTTGAATCTGAGCGATTTATTGGTACAGCTTTCGCTTCTGGAATTGCCGGGTGTGTCGATCACGCTGCCGGATGTGGATGTGGATATGGATGTAGAATGGCCGGACCTGACTTTGGCTGAATTGGCCGACGCCTTCCCTGATCTGGATATCGATTGGGAGTCCCTCACGCTTTACGAATTCATCGTCCATCTGCCTGAATTAAACCTGCCGGGTCTGGAAATAGAGATTAATTTCCCCGGGGTGCCCGATCTCGGTAGCCTCTTTAAGTTTATCGGTGACTTCGACATCAACCTCTTTGACTTGGTTAATTTCGAAGAGTCGATGGATATCCAGCTCGAATTCGAAACGCTCTTCCTCAGTGACGAAACGGAGACCGAGGTGGTTTATGCCAGCTTTGCACTGTCGGGGATCGATATTTTTGCCGGCTTTGGGGATATGGGCCTACAGATTGATAATCTGACGATTGCAGCGGCACTGGTGATCGGGCCCACAACTGGCTCGGCGTGGGTGACTGGCTTCGCCCGAAGTGATTTCATTGGGCTGGTCGGGGTTCCGGGCGTCTCCTTGCAAGCTCAGACTGTGGAAGTGGTGCTCAACTCGGCCGACTCGCAGGGGCGGGTGCTGGACTTGGAGGCGAAGCCTTTGGAAGTTCCGCTCGGTTTCGGGCTCGGTCTTGGGGAATTTGAACTAACGCTCCCCGCGGGAGACGGCAGCGTGCTGATCGAAACACCGGGTAGCTTAGGACAGCAGTTGGCCGTCTACATCGGCGGCGGTTTGCTGAGCATTAATAACTTCTTGCACTTGAGTGGCGACTTCTCCTTCGGGCTGGGCTCGCGCTCGGGCGCGACTATGGTGACGCAGGGCTTGCAGGAAGGAACGCTTCCTCTGATGCGCTTTTTCTCGATCGCCGCGACCAATGCCGACGCCTTCATTGGTTTTGGCGACCCCTATTTCGGGGAGGGCGCTGAGGGTGGCGCAGTCGGCGTTTTTGCGCGGAACGTGAACTTTGGCTACATTCGCTGGACGACCGGCTACAGCAGCGTGAAATTTACTGTCGAAGAAGCCGGCCTCGTTGGACTTGGCGATTTGTTGAGTGTGAATTTACAGGATGTCTCTGTGGCCCTGAATGATTTTACCCCGCCCCCAACAACGGGACCGCCCCCCGGTAAAACGGCTTCGGGTGAGCCTCCGGTTTACAGTCTGGCGGAATTTCAGACCCTGCAGTGGCGCAATGCCTACATTGACTACCAAGCCAGCTTCGGGCCGGAGGGGCTTGAGTTGGTCACGGGTGGTGAGAACTCCGTCTTTATCGACTTTGATGAACGGATCGGAATCCGGGCCAGCGTGGGTTGGGCCGAGTTCGCCATTGCTGAGTTCCTCTATCTGGAAGGCTCCTTTGTCTTTGCCCAGGGTGAGCAAAAGCAATTTGTCGCTGCTCAGACAGGCTTCATCGAGGATTTGACCGAGGGCACCCTGCCGGTGAGTATCGACCGTCTCTACCATGACCTCGAAATTATGACGATTGGTGCCATCAATGTCAGTGGCTTTGCGGGCATCGGGGATTGGAAATCGGATGACCGGGTCGGACTGGCCATCGACAATGCAAACTTTGGCATGGCACTCTTAAAGCCAACGGGCTTGGGCGGTCTGGTTATCCCCGGATTGGATGCCGTCTTACCAACCTACATTGCGGTGAAGGCGGAGGTCGAGTCCGCCGGGCTGGTCGGCTTCGAAGACTTTATGGACGTTCGGGTGGAGGGCATTGAGGTCAATATCAACACCAGCTCCATTCCGGGCTTGCCGCCCGCGCTTGCGGTGCTGCCGCTTCCCTACATTGATTTCACACAAAACCGCCTTGGCATTGATGGTCTGGGCGAAATTACCGCCTTGTTGGATCTCGTCTACCCCGATGCGGACCTGGGGCTCCTGGGTGAACTGATTGGCCCGGTCTTTGGACCGGATGGTCTTGAAATCAGCACCGGAGGGGATGAGCCATCCATCTTCCTCGATTTTGATTCGGAAATTATTCAGGCCAAGGCCGAGTATATCCACGGCGACATTTTCGGGGTGCTGCAAATCGCCGGATCGATGGGCTTCACCAAACGCGGCGCTGAAGATGTGGTGACGGCCAAGGGCGATGTGCGTTCAGTCACCTCGCTGGCTTTGGGGATCACCAATGTGTATGGATTTGCCGGCATAGGCGGCTATTGGGAGGTCAACCCGGAAACCAACCGGATTGACGGGAGCCGTCGCAATGACAGCGCGATCGGGGTGGCTATCGACAACCTCTCCATCGGGGCGGTTATGATGCTGGACACCACGCTCTCGGATCCCGGGGTTTTCTTCGCCGTCGATGCCAGCCTCGATCAAGCCGGCCTGGTGGGCACCGGAGACTTCCTCACCATGGAGGTGCGGGAACTCATCTTCCAACTCAACCAAGTGGTGAGCGCAGATATGTCACCGGTCGACTTTAGTCGTTCGACCTATCGGGTGAATGCGGATGGCACGGTGGATCGTGGGATTCTCGAGGATGGCGCGGTCCTGGAAGAAGACTTTTCGCAGGGCTATTTCCTAGATACCGGCGATCTGGCCAATCCGATCATTCTCGATTTTGATGAACGTCTGGTGCGGATTCAGGGTGAGGCAGAGTATGGGCTCATGGGCATCGCCACCCTTGACGGCGCTGTTGCGATGGAGCTGACCGATGAGTCGTTTACGCTCTTCATCGATGCCTCGGCGGACATCGGTGGCTTTATTCAAGGCGATGCTCAGGCCTTGCTTGTGATTGACGCCCGTGGGCTCGCCGCTGAAGCGACCATCGAAAATGTATTTATCGGGGTTCCAGGAATGTCCCTGCAGGTCGACCTCTTGAAGCTGGCAATTAACACCACAGGGCAGGTGATCGAATATGAAGTGCCCGAGGAATTCCAGCTCAGCCGCGGGCTGCCGGCGACGATTACCATTAGCAACATCCCACCCGATTCGAGTGTTGCCTCCGATGCCTACTTTGCGGTGATTGGCGAGGGCCGCTTGGATCTTCTTGGCTTGGTTAGCTTGACGGGGGGCTTCAGTATGCTGATCAGTCTGGAAGGCGACGCTCTGCGGACGGTTTTCAATCTTGATATGACGCTTAATATGCCGCTGCTGGAACCACTTTCCGCGGCCGGCACGCTCGGTATCATTGTCGGGGCCAACGGCGGTATTTACGGTTCGCTTCAATTAGGCGCCCCCGATGGCTCGAAGATCATGGACCTGGGCCCCGTCTTGATTTCCGGGAACGTGCTCTTCCAAATTAATACCACCAACGAGGCCCAGGAAGTCAGGATGCTCGAGGTGGACGCCAATGGTAATGTAACGGGAACCACCACGGGGACGGTCGATCGCTTGACGCTGCGCTTCGCCATTGGAGGCGAGATGGTGCTACTTGGCTTTATCACCCTCAGGGGGAAGCTGGATCTCTTGGTCAATAAGGATGGTTTTGATGCCTATATGCTTATGTTGCTGGACATCGGATTGGCTGAGCTCGAGGTCGAGGGCGCCTTCGCCATCCTTGATAAACCCAGTGGACTGGTCGTCGCCATGGGTCTCAACATCAGTCTGGACGTTAATCTGGGTCCTGTGGCCCGCCTGCAGGGGGACGGTGTGCTTGAGTTTAATACCGGTTCGGAAACCTACACGAACGGCGGCATCACAGTCGCTGGCAACACGCCGTTCCGCCTGACCATTGCTGGATCGCTTGGGCTCTTTGGCGACTCGCTCACCCTGGATGGAAACCTTGGATTGGAAATTCGCTCCGACGGGATTGAACTCGCGGTAGATGCGACCCTGCGGATGCCACTGATCACAGCCGCCGCGGGCGGTAGCCTGGCAATTATTGATGCGGGTATCTATGGGGGTCTGGCGATTGCACTGGATGCCGGCTTCCCCGGATTTGAGTTTAGTGCGCAGGCCATGCTCTTGCTCAATACGACCGGCAGCGCACAAAGTGTGCGCATGCTGGACATTAACCCCGAGAATGGAAGCGTGCGCGGCTTTAAAAATGGAACGGTTAGTGCCAATACCTTCTCGCTCCTCATCGGCGGTGATTTGATTATCGCCGGGTTCATTACACTGCAGGGTTCCTTCAAAATCCAGGTGGATGGCGATGGCCTGCTGATTGAGATGAACGCCAGCTTTACGCTCGGAGCCTTCGGAAGCCTTCAAGCCGTGGGTGGCGCCCTTATCACCAGCTCGGGGCATCTGGTCTTGTCCATCGACATTAACCGGCGGCTGAGCCTTGGACCGATCACGATGGAAGGCACCTTCACCCTCGAAATCAACACCAGCAATTCCGCCGCAACAATCGCGGGCAAGACGGTGGCGGCTCAGAGTTTCAAGGTGCGCGTCGCCGCCGAGGTCGCCATCCTCCTGTTCAAGGGCCAAGGCGATCTCACCATTACTTTCCAAAACGGAGTCTTTGAAGCGAGGATCAATCGGCTAAGCATTAATTTCTTCAATGTCATCGACGTCAATGTCGATGGTTACTTCCGCTCTAATGGTGAATTCCAGGTCCGTGGATCCGTCGACTTCACGATTCCCATGGGGCCTTTCAAACTATTCGGCGGGGTCTCGGTCAACTTCTCGCACCGGGGCTTCGAGGCCGATATCTATGGGGGTATCCGCTTCTCCATCAAGATCGGCTTCATCCGCATCAATTTCAACCTGGCTTCTATTTCTGCCGGACTTTCGGTAAGTCTCACCAATGCGGAGGGCCGCTTGCGGATTAAAGTCGGGCCGATTTCCATGGGTGGTTCGGTGGCCTGGTCGTGGGGGCCTCCACCCGTTCTGGCGACTCAAGTGGGCAGCACCCTATACTTAAACACGGGTTCGCGCGCCGGTAGCCGTGGTAGCTTGTATAAGGATATTGTGGATGAGTCCTACGGGGTGACGCAGGACGGGAACAAAGTCGTCGTCGGTGGCCTCGGTCATGAGCAGAGCTTTACCGGCGTCTCTAAAATCGTCGGTGACATGGGCGACGGCCAGGACTTCCTCTTTATTGACGAAAGCGTGACTGCGGATGCTGAAATCACTGCCGGCAGCGGCGATGACGTGATCATCTATTCCGGTCAGGGCAATGCCATCATCCATGGCGAATCCGGCAACAACCAACTCTACCTGGGAGACGGCAGCGGCACGATCTACGGCGGCATTGGTGATGACAAAATTTACGGCGGGGAGGGTAATTCCATTCTTTACGGTGGTGAGGGCAGCAACTTCATCGACGGTCAGGCCGGCAATAATACGATCTACGGTGGTCTCGGTAACGACATTATTTATGGTGGCACCGGCAACGACACCATCCGGGCGGAAAACGGTAACAACCAAATCTTTGGTGTAGCCGGCAATAATCGTATCTTCGGTGGCAGCGGTAACGATACCATTACAGGGGGCACCGGCAACGATCTCATCACTCTTGCCAACGGCAACAATGTCGTCGATGGCAATGCCGGCAGCAATACGATCCGGGCCGGCTCCGGTCTCGACCTGATCACCGGCGGCTCGGGCAATGACTTTATCTACGGTGGTTCCGGCACTGGCTTCCTGCGGGGCGGTGGCGGAAGCGACACCATTGACGGTGGCAGTGGCAACTACGTCATCTATGGTGACATGGGCAGCTTTGACCGTCCGGCAACCATCGCTGCTCCAGGTGGGAATAACACCATCACCGGAAACACTGGGTTTAACATTATCTTTGGTGGCGCGGGTAACGACAGCATTACCGGAGGCAGTGGGCGCGACCTGATCTTTGGGGACTACGGTAGCGTTAATGGCACCAGTGTAGTGGCTAACTCCGCTCAGGGCGGCAACGACACCATCCGGGTGGGCGGCAATCTAAACATCGTGCTGGGCGGTGCCGGAGACGACAGCATAATCGCAGATACCGGGTTCAACAATGTCTTGATTGGTGACACCGCATCGGTCACCCTGACGAATAGCTGGACCGCTGGTGGCCTCGCCAGCTCAATTAGCACGAATACGGCAGCGGCCGGTAACAACAGCATCCGTGCCCGAGACGGCAACAACTTCATGCTTGGCGGCGGCGGTAACGACAGCATTACCGGCGGACTCGGAGATGACTTTATCTTTGGCGATCACGCCAGCCTCGTTCTCAATCAAGCTGCCGGGGAGCTGGTCAGCTTTAACGCGACGCATCGCGATGTCGGTGGTAATGACCGGATCTTCGGCACCGCGGGCACCAATCTCATCCTGGGCGGTGCGGGTGATGACGAAATCGATGGCGGCAGCGGCAACGACGTGATCTTCGGCGATCAGGGCGCGGCCACGCTGGTCAACAACCGCGTCGTCGGCGCCTGGACAATCGAAACCGACATCGGTGGTAACGACACCATCCGGGCCGGTAGTGGCAATGATATCGTCTTCGGTGGCCGTGGTAGCGATTCGATCTACGCGGACTCGGGCAGCAACCTGCTCTTCGGTGACCACGGCATCGCTGTGCTCGACGATGGTTCGGGCGATGAATGGAATGCATGGACAAGCGATCCCGGCACGGGTGGCAACGATGTCCTGTTTGGCGGCAGCGGCACCGATATCATCTTCGGTGGCTTCGGCAATGACACCATCACCGGCGGCAGCGGCGACGACTTTATCATCGGCAACTCCGGCCGCATCGAGCGCGACGGTCCGGGCGATATCCAGTTCATGCAGTCGACGGACCCATCGCTGGGTGGTAACAACACCATCTCGCTGGTTGCCGGCAACAACTCATTGATTGGCGGACGTGGCAACGACACGATCACCGGTGGCTCCGGTAACGACAGCATTATCGGCGACAACGGCAGCATCGGCATTCGCGACGGCGTTTATAGTATCATCAGCAGTGATACGCAGTTCGCTGGCAATGATGTAATCCATACCGGTAGTGGCTACAATGAGGTGATTGCCGGATCGGGCGATGACGAGGTCAATGCCGGCAATACCTTTAGCCTGATCCTCCTCGACAACGGCACGATCCTGCGCGACGCCGCTCTCACGCCGTATCGGGCGACGAGTTTGCTCAATGATGTCTATGCCGGTAACGACCAGGCAGACGGCGGCAGCGGCCGCTCGATCATCATTGGCGGTGATGGTGACGACACCATTGATGGTGGCCAGAACAACAATGTCATCTTCGGTGACAGTGCAGACATCCTGCTCGCTGCCGGCACCCTGACATTGCAGTCGATAGATACTGGCCGCGGCGGGGACAACATCCTCAGTGCAGGCGCGGGCAACGACCTCATCGTCGGCGGCTTTGCCAACGACAGCATCACGGTCAGTGGTGGCGACAACATCGTCTTTGGCGATAACGCGCAGATTGAAATGACCGCTGGCTCGCTCGCTGACACGGCGCCCGTGCCGGTATGGATCGCCTCGATCGCGCCGCAGCAGGGTGGTTCGGATACCATCACAACAGGTTCTGGCAGCGACATTATTATCGGTGGCTTCGGCGGTGACTCCATCGGCAGTGGTGCCGGCAACGATATCATCATCGGCGATCAGGGCCGGGTGATGTTTAACAATGGCACGGTCATCGGCATCGTTTCCGGCGAGATCTATGATGGCTCCGACTTTGTCCGCGCGACTGAGCATGGTGGCAATGACACCATCTCTGCAAGCGGCGGTAATAACGTGATCCTCGGTGGCGAGGGCTCCGACACCATCACATCCGGCTCGGGCAACGACACCATCCTGGGCGACCATGGGGTGGTCGGCCGCGGCTTCGCCTACAGCGCGGATGGTTCCAGCTACGATGCCTTCTATGATGTATTGACCTTGTTTGATGATGTGCACGGCAATGACACCCTCGCCACCAGCGGCGGCACCAACTGGATTCTCGGCGGTGGTGGAAGAGATACCATCCGCGGGGGCTCGGGCAGTGACCATATCATCGGCGACCACGGACGCCTCTTCCGCGACAGCGGCTTGGTGATCCGCGTGATGGAGTCGAAGATCAACGATGTTCATGGCGGCGACGATGTGATTCACGGCGGCAGTAATGGCTTGAACTACATCTTTGGTGGCGTCGGGGACGACACCATCACCGGCGGCACCGCTGGCAGCAACGTGCTCTTCGGCGACAATGCCGTGGCGATTTTTGAAATCCTCCTACCAACCACCTTCAACCTTTCCTCGCCAGTGCCTTTGGTGCGCAACAGCGATGGCACATGGTCAAAGAATAGCGACACCCAGCCCGGACGCCAGGCACGCACCCTGACAACCTTCCATTCACAGAACCTCTGGTCGACAGACCCTGGCATGGGTGGTGAGGACAGTATCTTCGGTGGGCGCAACGACGACATTATTGTCGGTGGCTCGATGCACGACTTCAGCACTCCCAACTCGGAGGATCGTGGTAACGTGCTTCAGGGCAATCGCGGGAATGATACCATCGTCGGCACCAATGCCTACATCCAGCGCAACGCCGCCAAGACAGTGCTGCGCATCGAAACGATCTTCGAGCAGTTCGGCAGTAACGACCGGATCAACGTGGCTGAAGGGCTGCGCCCCGAGGTCAGCCGTGGACAAAACATCCTCATCGGTGGCACGGGTGACGACATCATCCACGGCGGCTGGGAAAATAATCCACAAACCATTATCGGGGACAATGCGGTGGTGGTGCGTGCCGACGGCACCGCGTATGCAAATGACATCTTTACCCAGCATCCGGAGTGGGGCGGACGTGATGTTTTGATCGGGAGCGGCGGGGATGATCTCATCATTGGCGGCACAGGGGGCAACGATGCGACTACCGTCGGCAATCTTCTAGGCACTTTCAGCGCCGGCTCCGGACAGATTGAAGTGACAATTGCCGATCACGGTCTGGTGGTTGATCGGGTGGCCTATTTTGAATTCGACGAAGGCAGCGCCGAGAATGGCCTCTATCGAGTGGCGTCGGTTGATGGGGATTCGCTCCGTCTCGTAGCCATGAATTGGATGGGCATGGACTTGCCCGGCATTGGCTCCGCATCGACCAGCGGTTCGGTCATTCTCCGGCTCGGTGGCGACGTTATCAGTGGCGGTCGAGGGGATGACCACCTCATGGGTGACGGCGCTTACATTGAGCGCGATGCGGACGACCGCATCCTGCGGATCCGTTCGTTGGACCCTGCCTACGGCGGCAATGATCTACTGGACCTCTTCGGCAACATGGGCAGCGATGTGCATATCGGCGGCCACGGCGACGACATTCTATTCGGGGGCACCATGGATGATGGCCGCGACTTGATTTTCGGCGGCTGGGCACTGATTGATTACACGGCGGCGCGCACGGCTTCCGTGGATCTAACCCTACCGGCAGAGCGCATCCTTCTTGCCAATGCCATGGCGACGGACCCGCTCTTTGGCGGGAATAACTGGATCGATGGCGGTAGTGGTGCCAATATGATTTCCGGTGGTCCCGGCGACGATTACATCACCTCGGGCCCCGGTAACAGCATCCTGGCCGGCGACATGGTCTTCTTTGAGCGCAATAGCTTTAACAAACTCTCCATGGTGCACTCCGTCTTCCCCGAGGGCAGTGGCGATGATATCCTGGTTGGCAATCTGGGCAGCAGCATACTCATCGGCGGCGGGGGCAGCGACTATCTCGATGGCGTCTCCGGCGACAACATTCTGATCGGCGGCCACGGAGCGATTATCTTCTACCGTGAGAGCGCACGCGATGGTGACATCTACTCGCTCTATCCAGAGTCCGGTGGCATCAACACCATCTTCGGGGGTGAGGGCAATGACATCATCCTTGGTGGCACAGCCGGACTCAAACCAGAGGCCAAGCTCCTGGAAAGCCTTGCCATTACGCGCTCGACCCCCGATACCATCTGGGCCGAGGGGATGATCAATGACCGCAAGTTCATCATGCGCCAGCCACTCGGTGGCTACATCACCCGCGATGGCGGCTACGCGGCCGAGGGCAATTTAATTTACAGCAGCCCGAATGGAAGCTCCTTCGACGATATTGTATTTGCTGCGAGTGGTTACGTGCAGCGCAGCCTCACCGGGGAAATCCTCTTCCTGAGCACCCGCTTCAGTATCCCCGAACTGGATCAAAGCCGTGACTATCTGGCCTATCCCAATGACTCCAGCGTCGGCACTGCGGGTGCCGCTCAATTCGGCTCGACCTCCGACCTCTGGTTCAGAGAGACTTTGCAAGCCGCCACACCGATTTCCGAAAGTGAGCCGGTGCGCTTCCAGGACTACGGCAGCGATAGCGTCGTCAACTGGTATGCCGGTGCACAAACCACCGGCGGCACCGGCGGTCGTAACATTATCTTCGGTGGCGCGGGGAACGATGTCCTCTATGGCGGCACGGGTGACGACATCATTCTGGGCGACAATGGTGAGGTCCGTCGTATCGGCGGCAGCTACATCGTCGAGGGCATCCGTTCGACCTTCCCCGGTTCCGGGGGGCATGACCTCATCTTCGGGGGTGCCGGCAATGATATCCTTATGGCCGGTGCGGGCGACGACCTGCTGGTCGGTGGCCCCGGCAACGACCACCTCTGGGGCGACGGTGGCAGCGATATTCTCTGGGGCGGGGTGCAACTCCTGCCCTGGGCTGAGTTCCGTGTGCTCGAAGGCGAGACCCTCGAAGACAAATTTGAATTGCCGCCGGAGTGGGCCGAGGCGGAAGCGGATTATCCAACCGGTTACAGCCCACCACTTATCACAGCCAAGGTGCTCAACGGCCAAATTATCAGCGGCACGGCACAGGATGGGAACAACATTTTGCGGGGTGGCTTCGGCGATGACATGGTTTTCGGCGGCGGGCGCAATGCGGATATCGACGGCGGTCCCGGCAACGACTATGTGGATGGGGGTGCCGGCCAAAACATCATTACCGGTGGCGGAGGCGACGACGTGATCCGTGGCGGCTTCAACGACGATATCCTGCGGGGCGACTTCCCCTTCCTTGGTTCCTACGATGCCATCGACCCAAGTATGCGGGTCGGCATGGTGGGCGCGCCGGCGGATCCCTTCGAGTATTTCATTTTCCGTGGTTTCTACACCGGGCGTGACCAAATCTACGGCACGGCGGGAAGTAACCGCATCTTCCCCGATGGCGGGCAGAGTGACGTGTTGACCTTCCAGGGTCATACGACAGAAAAATTCACCTATGGCGGGGTCGAGTATGACTCGATCCTTCAGCTCACATCGACTAAGGTGGATCATGCTCCGGATCTGGGTTATTCCTCAAGCTGGTTTGAATTTGACGGTGCCAATAACGATATCGAGTTGCGCGCACTGATCGCCGATACCGACTTCAATGATTGGGAAATTCGCTTTATCGATCTGGGGGCTGATTTCGCAGATTTTGAAGATCCGCGGGTTCAGTTCGACGCGCTGGCGGAGACGCCCTACATGCATATCTTCATCCACGTCGGCTTCACCGAGGGAGCCGAGGTTCAGGAAATGCTCGTCAATACGGCCAACGCGCCCTTCCAGGCCTGGGCACGTTACCGCGGCCCAAGCTTTGTTGAGTTCTCTGATCACGGGGACGGTCCCGGCTCTCAACTCGGGCAGCGGGTCTTCGCCGGCGATGGAGGCAACGAGCTCTATTCCTGGGCGCCCAACGATAGCCCGGACCAGTGGAACTACTTCGGTACTGAGCTCCGCGGCGGTGCCGGTAATGACTTTATTTACGGTAACATCCGTCAAGACCGCCTCTTTGGCGAAGGCGGCAATGACCTTTTGCGCGGTGCCGCGCTGATCGGCCCGGCCTATGCCTTCAATGAGCGCGGGGTCGGCTTTGGGCCGCTCGAAGTCGGCGGCGATAATTTGCTCGTTGGTGGTCCCGGAGAGGATGCTCTCTTCGGCGGTGGCGGCAACGATACCCTTTGGGGCGGTGCCGGCAGTGACCGTCTGGTCGGCGGTGACGGGCTCGACAATCTCTACGGCGGCACCGGAATTGATATTCTGGTTCTTGATACGGCTGCCTACTACAATCAGTTTGGTGAAACCATTGACGGATTCTTCGGAAACGCCTTCCGCAACGATACCATTAATGATAATGCCACCGATATTCTGGAAATTGAGGGAACTGACTTCAACGATCTGATCCTTCTCTCGGAGGAGACCGCGCTGATCAGTAACAATCCTGCCGCTGTCACCGCGGTGCCATATGGCTTTGAGGACAGCTTCACGCTGACGCTTTCACATCCGGATGATGGCATTACCTACACCGATCAGTTCAGCGTGACCAGTAACGGTGATTTACTCGCTCTCATCACAGCGCTGAATACCGCCTTTGAATCAAGCCAACAGCTCAACGGGCTGGCCGGGCGGATCGAAGCCGTGGCCCGCGGACAGTCGATCGCGCTGGTCACCCGCGGCTTTGGGGCGGACGCCACGCTGACGCTTTCCAACGTGCAAGGGAACAGCAGCGACGGCGTTAACGATCTGGCGGCTCTCGGTTTCGTCGATGGCCAACTGGGCATCGGACAACTCGTCGTCGATTACGCACAGTGGGTCGCCAATGACGGTGTCGATATCAGCAGCATCGATCCCATGGATCTTCTCGCGACCTGGAACACGCCGGATACCCCGCTCAACTTCGTGCGCCATCCGGACGCGCCCGAGGATTCACAGCCGAAGCGGACTATTTTAGCTTCCTGGAAACAGGCGGACGGGGTTCCGCTGGTGGAGCAGATTCGTATCGCCGGTCTGGGTGGTAACGATATCCTTGGCTTCGTGCCCGGGCGTAACGCCGTCAATGTCGATGCACTGAACGAGCGCAGCCGCGATTTTGTCAGTATGATTGATGGCGGCCCGAATGATGATATCATCTTCGGCTCTGGCGGACGCGACCAAGTCTTCGGTGGGTTCGGCTCGGATCGCACCTACGGCTTCGGGGGCGATGACGTCCTCTGGGCTGACGGCCCCGCCGCGGGCTCTCCGGACGATGTGAACATCATCTTTGGTGGCCAGGGCAATGACGACTTGATCGGCGGCAAGGGCGAAAACTTCCTCTACACTTGGTCCGACGACCCGAATCGCGGCGGCCCCAATGATCCTTCGATTAACGAACTCTTCTTCCGGGACGGCGAGTTGTTGACGGTGGTGCCGGTGCCGCCTGAGCTGCATCTGCCTCTTGGCGATGCCGCGCGCCTCCTCTCCAATGAGTTCATCGAAGGCTTCGATCGCCTGCGCCTCGTGGGCACCGATGAGCTGCCTGCCAATGGCCGCCTCGAGAATGATGCCCGCTTTGCCATTCTGCTCGGCAATAACCCGGTCCCGGTTGAAGTGATCGTGCGCGCCGAGGACACTCTCAACAATCTCGGCATCAATCAGCTCATTGCTAATATCAACAACGCCTTGGCGCAAGGCCGCCTGCCGGATGGCCGCACGGTCGACCTCACGCGGGGCGTCGTGGCCGGGCGAGAAGGCAATCGCCTGACCTTCCGCACAACAGGCACGCTTATCGAAGCCAATCCGGTCAGCGGCGGTGCCGATATGGGCTGGACGGAGTCGCTGATCGGGCGGGGCACAATTTCCGGGCAAGAGGCAGTTGTTGATAGCTTTGATGGCAGATTGACTGAGGATCTTGAACTCGAGATCATCTTCAACGATGGCGAGACCTACACCCTTCGCCTCAGCGCTGACCAAACAGCCGATAATCGCAACATCTTCGACCTGCGCAATCAGTTGAACGAGGCACTCAGTTCAATCAATGAAGCCGACGGACGTTCCGCCCGCCTCGATCACTTCCTGCGCTTTGATATGCAAGTCGTCAGAGGTGATACCGTCAAGTATGTGCTCAAGGCCCGCACCGACCAACTTCAGGTTGTCGATCGCGCCGATGTGCTTCGTATTGTTGGCTCTGAAGATGTGCCGCTCACCGGTATCCTTTCCGATGATGCTCACTTTACCCTGATCGTCGGTGCGAACGGGGAGCCGGCGAACGTGAAGGTGCCGTTCTCCGCCACCCGCGCGAATTTGACGATCGATATGCTGGTGCGTGACATCAATGACGCTCTCGCTGAGGCCACCTTTGCGGATGGCAGTCACGCCAACCTCGGGCTGGCGGTTAAGGCCGTGCGCGACGGCAATCGCATTGTATTGGAAACCACGGGCACGCTGCTCCAAGTTGAAGCGGGTGCCGGTGATCCAGCCATCACGGACCTCGGCTTTATTACCGAAATGATTGGCCGGGGCTCAATCGAATCCTCCGCCGTCGCCAACACCCTCCTTAGTGATGACGCTAACTTTACGATCCGCCTCAACGGTGGCCGTGCCTACGCTCTGACGCTGGCCGCGGGTGATTATGAAAACATCGGCAAGTTGGTCGCTGCATTGAACGAGCTCCTCACCACAGCCGAAGATCCGAGCGGTCCGGCACGACTCGAACAATACCTGCGCTTCGGCCAATCCGGCGGCCGCCTCACGTTGACCTCTTCGATCGATTCCATCCAGCTCGTTTCGCAATTCGGCATCTACGTCGATCCTGAAACCGGGGCCTTGCACAACAATGACGGCGGCGGCCGCTACGTGCTTGAGGACACCGGCCTCAATCGTGTGCTCGGCGGCGACTTTGACGACCAGCTCTACGGCGGCACCGGGCTCGACTTCCTCTATGGCAATGGTGGCGATAATACCCTCTGGAAGGCTGACGGCTATAGCTTTGACAGTGACGAAGGCGGTCTGGCTGGTGACGAGTGGAAGGAATACGCCAAGGGCACCGATAAAGTCTGGTATTACCGTGGCACCAACGCCGATGATGTAATCAGCGTTGATTACGTCACCGAGCCGGGCTTGCTGGGTGGGCGCCATATCATCACCCGACTGACCAACAATAACGGCAACTTCACTTTTGATGCGCAGGTCAACCTCAGCTTCAGCGCCACCGACTCACAAGGCAATGCCCTCTACAGCGATCTGCCTTCCGGCACCCTGCCGCCGGAGGATGACTTCCTTGCCATCATTGTGGATGCCCTCGATGGAAACGACACCATCAACATCGGGCCGACCGTGCAGGTGTCCGTCTGGACCGATGCCGGCTTCGGGGATGATGTCGTCAATACGGCCTCGGGTAACTCGATCCTTCCGGACAAAACAGAACAAGGCGGCCGCAATGATCTTCCGGAAAGTAGCTTCTCGCTGGGCCGCGCCTGGCTGGTTGCCGGGGAAGCTCCCTCGGGTGCCAACTTCCGACTCGACTCAGATGCGGCGGGTGACGCCCCGGTCTTCGATTTGCGCGTTAACGGCTCGGACCGCATCCGCATCCGGGTGGCCGGCACGGAGACCAATCAGGAGGTCGGTGATCTCCTCGACGATTTAAACAGCGCACTCGGCAACGCGGGCCTGGGTGGGCGCCTTGTGGCTATTGAGCTGGGCGGTCGCCTCGCGATCGGCCCCGCCGCAGGCAGCGATGTTGTGGCACTGGAAATCTATTCGGTCGAAGGCAGCGAAAGCGCGCTTGGCCAATTGGGCTATGCCAGCGGCGCCGCTATTGGCCAGGCAGTGATGCTCGGGCAAGACAGCCTGCCCCGAATTGATTCAGAAGAGGCCATCACCTCACCCTCGGCGGGCGGCACCCTGAGCCTCCTGCTCAACGGCACTACACTTGAACTCACGATTGCAGCCGGTAGCGCCACTCCGGACGCCCTGCTTGGCGCGCTCAATGATGCCCTTGCCAATGCCAGCTTCGGCGATGGCACGGCGGCGGACCTGATCAGCTTTGTCCGCCGCGGTAGCCTGCTCCGCTTGACCAGTAACGGCGGTGACGCTGTGCAAACACTGGGCATCCGCCAAAACAACTTTAGTGACAATCTGGGCTTTGCCATCGATGCGGGGCAGACTGTGTCAGCTGAATTCATCCGGGGTGTCTTACCCACGGACGGTCGCCTCGTGGACGCCAATGATAATCCGCTGCCCGACGCGGTCTTCGATATCAGCGTCAACGGCGGCATGCTGCGGACCGTTCGGATCGCCGCCGAAGACACGCTCGACAACACCAGCGCCGCGGATCTCGTGGCCGATATTCAGGCGGCGCTCGATGCGATTGAGCTGGGCAGTCAAGTTCGCGCGGAACTGGCCGATGGCCGCCTGCGCCTCGTCACACTGGTAGGCGGCGCCCGCGCCTCGATTGTTGTGCAAGTGGAAGCGGACAACCCGGCGCGCACAGCACTCCACCTACTGGATAATCAAACCGCCCTCTCCAGTCTGCTGATCACCAGTAATTTGATTCTGGAAAATCTCACGGTTGATAATGCGGACGATGTGGATTGGTATTCCTTTACGCTCGCGGAAGCTCCAGGTGCGGGCGCCATGATCCGCCTCAGCAGTGCTTCCCCGAGGGATGGCCTTGGCCTCGCTATCTTCCCGGCGGGCGGCGACGAGCCCTTTGACTTTGAAGGCACTCCGGATACCATCAACCCGGATCAAGTGGACCTCGATGGTGGTAACAATGAAGTCGCCGACGCCTTCTACCTCGCGCTGATCGACACCTATCACAAGGTCTTCGGGCTTACCCTGGATACTGCCAACGATGTGGATTACTTCCGCTTCACCCTGGACGCCGACGGCCAGGCCAGTGACCGGATGACTCTGTTGCGTGTTGATAGTGATGCGGAAATCACTTTTGAGATACTCGATGAGGCGGGCAACCAAATCCTTGGTTCCGATGGTGACCCGTTGACCCTTGACAGCGATCCGGAGAGCTACCGCTTCAGTGGGGTGACCACCACTGAACAAAGCACGGTTGCCTTTATCCTTGAGGGTCTCGCCGCTGGCGACTACGTGATGCGGGTTTCCGGCAATGCAGCCAGCCAGTATGAGATTATCACCGGAATCGGTGAACCCGGCACATTGCAGCGCGACCTCTCCGGTAAAGACGAAACCGGGATCAGCCTCGAAGGGCTCGAGGCGGGCGTCCCCTATCTCCTCCGGGTGGATTCGCCCAACCTGGTGCCTACGATCTACTCGCTAAACTTTGACTTGGGCCTCCCCGGTGACCCGCTGGTGCAAGATATGGCAACCCGCCCGGATCAAGTGCGTCGCGACGTCATCATCGGCGGCCCCGGCAACGACCGCCTCATGGGCGGCGCGGGTGAAGACTGGATCTTCGGTATCTCCGGGAATAATGTTATTTCGGGCGGCTACGACCGTGGTGCGCAGGATCTCCTCTTCGGTGGCACGGGGAACGATACCTTCCAAATTATGCCCGATGCGCTGCCGATTATTGAAGCCACCGGCGAAACCTTTATTCCAACATTGAACGACATCATAATGGGTGGCGGCGGCGAAAACCGCATCCTCTTCCTGGGTGGCGATCTCGACAACCTCGGGCGCGATGTCCCCGATGTCGCCTCCATACGCTTCAACCCTCTGCTGCAGCGCTGGGAGTTTACCGCCCAGGTTTGGGATACCGCCAATCAGGAGTTCATCATGGATGAGCTGCCCGGCACCGTCGTGACGGCTGGCAGCAGTGTGGACTCCGCACTGAGTGCCGGTCGCCTTGGCACCGAGGATCTGGTCTTCCGCATCCTCTTGGGAACCAGCCCAAGCAATACGCAAACCTACGAAATCACCGTCCGCGCCGATGAAACCAACGGTCGTATCGGAGCCGACGCACTCGCTGATCTGGCCGAACTCCCTGATAGTATCGAATTTGACGTGGTCTTTGGCCCCGGTGATCTCGGCACCGTCGAGGCCGACCTTTCCGCCGCCACAAACTACGCCGAACTCCGCGATGCGCTCAACGAAGGCCTTCGCCAAGCCGGCATTGCGCCCCGTGTCCAGTTCTTCCTCGATAATGATAACCGCTTGGTGCTCGTCCCGATCGCTATCCTCCAAACGGACAGCCTGTCGCTGGAAACGGCGGAAGCAGGCGGGTTACAAGTGCTCGGCTATGGTGATGGCAACGCCACCAGCTTCAGCAGCGCGGTCAATAATGGCCTGGGCGACCTCGCCGCAGACATTCGTGCGGCCCTCCGTTCCGCGGTCACCGTAGTCGACGGCGGGCCCAACACGCCGGCGGATCTCTCTGATTTGCTGGCGGTGGGGGTCCAGGAAGGCCGGTTTGTTTTCCTTAACACCAGCGTCGCGCTGCAGCAGGGCTTGACCGAGCTTGGCGTTCTGGGGGCCGAAAAGCTCGGCTTTGAGGCAGAACAGGGCAAGGATGCCGGGCGCCCCATCTACCTCCAGCATTACTACTTCTTCCAGGCATTTGATGTGCAGGAAATGGTGATCGACCTCCAGCGCGGTGACGATGTCTTCCGTGGTGATCCCGGCTATAGCTTCCTTAACCAGGTGGACGAGTGGGGCATCAAGCCCGGCACACGCGAGCAGGGTGGTGGTTCTCTGACCAGCCTGAAGATCTATGGGGGTGACGGTAATGATTCACTCTACGGCGGCGCCTACGACGACTTCATTGACGGGGGTGCCGGCGATGACTTTATTGCGGGCGGCCCGGGCAACGACGATCTCAATGGCGGCTCCGGCAGCGATCTGATCGCTGGAAACAGCACCACGGCATTCGACCGCTACACCTTTGTCGTCAACCGCGGTGTGACCAGCCGAAATGACAGCCCCGAGTTCGCCGCACTTCTGCCGGATATTTTCTCCGGTGAGGCCATCGATAACCTCAGCTTCCATGAAGGGAACCGCGCTGACTACTATCTGATCCGTTCACCGCGTGCTTTACAGGAGTTCTCCGGTGCGGTTTCCTCACAGTTGTTGCTCAATATGATTGATGTGGTCTTCGACCTCGACGTCAGCCAGGAGCGCTTCGATCTCTTTAACGGCGACGGCGGCTTCGGCAGTAACTTGGCCCTCTACGCCGCCCGCGACCTCGATCCGAGCGGGGTGATCGAGGCCGTCCCGGTTGAGCAATTTGCCGGCGTCCCGGAATACTACATCCTGAAAGTGGCCAACGTGGCCTCCTTCACCCTGACTGCGGAAAGTAACCCGCCCGCCAGCGGCATCCTCAGCGGAACCGCCACCATGGGCATCTCTATTGAGGGAAGCGATCCGATCGCGGTCGAGCTTCTTCCGGATCCAAACAGCGCCGGGATTTTTGATCTGGCCCAGGATCTTGCCGAGGCACTCGAAGCCGCCTCCACGGCAGACGGCCAAAAACTTTCCGAGCTCTTCATTGTGGAGGTCGTCAACACCGCTCTGGGCCAGCGCCTCGCGCTGACGGCCGCCTACGATTTCACCTACTCCTTGACTATTGCCGAGGGCAACCCGGCGAGCGAGCTCGGCTTCCGCAATGGGCAAAACAATCTCATCCGTGCCCCGGAAATGGGCCAATACCAACTTCGCTTCAACAAGGCAGTCGGCCAAACAGTGCGGGTCGATGGTGACGATGCGGAGGCCGCACTCCTCGTCGTCGGCAGCGAGCAAGACGACACCCTGGCATCGTTCCGTCCGACCATGATCAATTTGGGCGATATCGATGGCAGCGGGGTGGACGCTTATATCGCCGGTGTGAATGACGATTTGGCCGCGGGTACCTCCACTCTGTTGATCCTTCAGGGCGAGCCCAATTTTGACGACCTCGGGATCGGCGCGGATAGCAGCCGCCGTTTCCTCGTGCTGCCGGCACCTCTGCTCAGCGCCGGTAATGATGGACGCCAATCCCGGATTCTCGCCCCTGCGGATTATAATGGCGACGGCATCGAAGATGTTGCTGTTTTAGTCGGAGGTGAGGCCTCCGCGCTCTATATCATCGCGGGTGTCGACGCCGCTGCCGATGGAGCCGAAGCGCCGCAGGTCGTCACCGAACTGACGGCGGCCGCCGATGTCATTATCCGCGGAAACAACATGGGTGCCGATGTGGTGTTGAATCCCGATGGTGGCGATGGGCTGGTGCTCTGGCAGGGGAATCAGCTCTACCTCTTCGACAGCGAACAGCTTCTCAATCTCGGATTTAATGCCCAATCCACCCGGATCGACTTCGACGGAAACGATGTGGACCTCGGCTCGGGGAACAACTCGATCGGCGCCTCCGAAAATCTCTGGAATATAATCAATACCGACGGCTTGAACGGCCGCGGCGACGGCAATGCCCTCTACTTCGGGACAGCTGGTGTGGGCGGTGCTTCCAATAGCTACCTCGGCAACCGTGGGCATGTCGGTGGCTTCGCTACCCTGAGCGACTTGGCTGTGGGCCAAAATGGAGCCGTGGTCAGCTTTGACTCCTTCCTCCAAACCGAACAACTGGCCCGTGAATTCGATCAAGCAAATGTCTGGATTCGCCACGACTCGGTCAATGGTGGCCAGTGGACCATTGCAGCGACCAATGCGACCGGTGGCGCCACCATTACCGTAGCCGACCCGAATAATCCGGGCAGCTATGTCGAGGTTAGTATCGATGGCCTGACGCGCTTGAGCGATCCGACTTCTGAGGCACAGCGTGTGGCGATTGAGCTGGGCAGCGAATACGCGAGCATAACCGATGACAAGGGCTCGACCGATGTGATGTTCGTTTTTGATAGTGTTGATGAAGAAGAAAATAACTTTGAGGGCTGGTATGTGGATAACTTCCGCGTCGACGGCTTCCTCGTGGCGGAAAATGCCGAGACGGTGATCAATGCGGGGGCTCCTGTCGTGTCTGCTGCCGGAGTCGGACGCGCCATGGCGAATCATGATGCGGGGACCTTGATCGTCGCCACCGCAAACCAAACCCGCTACGCAGACTTGAGTCTCGCGACGCCTGTCTTAACGAATCTTGCCGATGTTTCCGGCAGTCGCGTGGTGGCCCTGGGTGACTTAACGAGCGATGGCTTGGTTGAATTCGGGCTCAATGGCGCTACCAGTAATCACCTGATCGGGCACCTCGGCAACTGGCAGGTGATCTCTGAAGCACGCGGAGCGCAGTATGTCGCTCTCGGGGATGTGAATGGCGACGGCGCGGCCGACTTGGCACGGGTGGTCGCAGTCCCCGGCCAGACCTTGATTAACGCCGCCAGCTTCGAATACGATTCGCTCGGTATCTACGCCGGATTGTTGGGCTGGACCGTGGGCGAGGATTCTTTCCTCGAGCTGGGCGTGCAGGCCGATGCCATCTACCACGATGTGGTCGAACTCTTCCTTAGCGAAAATGCTGACGTCGGCTTGAGCCACGTGTTTGACGACGGCTTGGGCCAACCTAGTGTCCTCTTTGAAGTCGATAACCCCGGCTACCGCTCGGTGGAGGACGTTTCGGACGCTGCCTTCCTGTTCGGAGCCTACGATTATGAAGTCGGCACCGCCGGTGAGGATGGCTATGCCAAGGGCTCCACACTGATCCTTGCTGAGCTCCTGGGCGATCGACTCCATTTCTACGATGGTGCCGCCTACGGCGATGCGCCGGAACAGCCGGATCTATCCTTCCTGCGGGAAATTCCGCGGCCGTTCCAATACCCCATCGGCTTCCCAAATCTGGGTGGAGATGATTCCAGCGCCTACACTGGTATCGACATTGGTGATACGGTCACCGGAATTGAACTGAGTGATGCCATCGCCTTCGAGGGCGACCTGGCTAACATGAACCTTTCCCGCGCCATGCAGTTGGGAGACTTCGATGGTGATGGCAATGCAGACGTCCTTCTAAGTGGTCCGGAATACGCCTTCCTGGTCAATGGCCCCATGGAAACCAGCGGTTTGCAGCAAGCCGCCATCTTTGCCGACCACCAGTTTGATCTCGATTCTCTCGGGCGTCCGGCCGAGCGTATGGGTGACCTTAATGCCGATGGCCTGACGGATCTGATCTTCTACCGCTACGATGCCGACCTGGGAGCCACGGTGATCACCATCATCTTTGGTGGTGAAGTGCTCCCACGCCTCATCACTGCCAATAGCCTCGACCCGGTCTACTCCCGCCAGATTATTCTGAATGAAGCCGAGCTGAGGACCTTCAGTGATGAAAGTGACCGCACCGGCGCGCTTGATATTCAGGTCATGGCGGCCCGCTGGAGCGGCCACTTCAATGCCCAGTCGGAACACTACTACGATGATTTGATCGTCGTCAGCCCATTGCCCAATGGCTTGAACGATTACGGCTACGTCTTTGCGGGTGACGTCCTGCGCAACCAGGCGGTCGCGGTGCCGCTCGGAAGCGCCGATGCCCTCGTCAACTTGAATTTGTTCACCTCGACTGTTCGCAGTGGCCCGATTGAAGCGCCCTTCCCGCCGCGCGATCTCTACGGCAATGCGACCCGTATTTCGATGCCGGTTCATTCCACGGATAATGCCACAGGTCGTATCGACGATGCGACCCTGAGCGTCGGCACAATTGATGGGATTCGCACCGTAGGCAATGGTGTCCTCGTCAGTGATGGTGCCACCGCTCAAAACTCCAATGACTATATTCGCTCCGTCACCCTGACCGGGAATTCCAGCAATGGTGCGAACCTCTCCGTAGATTGGTATTTCAGTTCCAGCGGTTCCTACAGTGCCTCCAATGGTGTCAATATTAAGGTCTTTGTCGGTGGGCCAAACGGCTGGACACAAACCCATTCGGTCGTTCGCACCTCGTCGACGAGAGCGCTCAATAACTTCCATACCGACACCTTCACCTTGTCGCAGGCCCAGTTGGCTCGCGGTGAATTTGTGCGGGTCGCTTTGGAGGATCGCTCGAGTAGTTCGCACTTTATCAGTGGGTTCTACGCCTCATCGGGGCAGGGTAGTCACTTCGATAACGTGGATACCCCCATTCCGGTTGCGGGTGTGATCGCCGGGTCGGCAAGCTATACTCCTGGGGCCAAAGCGATCTTGGATTATCGCACCACGACGGGCGCAATCAGCCTAAGCGGCAGTGACCCGGTCTCCTCGATACGGGTGACCATCGACGATCTGCGCCATACCTATGTGGGCGACCTCGTGATCTCACTCCGTTCGCCGGACGGCTTCACCCAAGTGCTACGCAATCGCACCGGGGGCTCATCGGACAATATTATTAACCAAAGCTTCCTCATCCGAAGCGGGCGCCTCATCGGTGGCAGCAGTGGCGGCACCTGGCAGCTCATCATCGAGGACCGGGCGGGGCGCGACCAAGGCTATCTCACCAAGTGGAGTATTGAGGTGGAAGCCGACAGCACCGCAGTGGATGAGTCCGGCCCGGTCAACATACCGCTCGCCGTCTCCGGGTTGACCGGTAATTTGACGGATGTTGATGTGGTGATCAACGAATTGACTACGGGAAGCCTCTCTGGTCTGCAGGTCGATCTGGTCGCTCCGAATGGTAGCAGCACCCGCCTCTTTAATGGCATCGGTGGTTCGGGCACAACCCTTTCAAATACCATCTTCAGTCAGGAGTCTGGCCGCTCAATCAACTCCGGCAGTGGCACCTTCAGTGATACCTTCCGGCCTCAGGGGAACCTGAGCAGCCTCGCTCTTAAGGGCGGGGGGAACATCGACCCGAATGGTACCTGGTATCTGCGGGTCACCGATCGCACGGTCGACGGGAATACCCCGACCGATATCGACTGGTCGCTGCGCTTGCGCACGGACGAGTGGGTCGAATCAACGATCGTGGTGGAGGAGAAGGGTACGCTGAGCGATGTCATGCTCAATGTGCAGTTCAGCCATGCCGCGGGCAACGACTTGCGCTTCCGCCTCACCGGGCCAACCGGGCAAATCGTCAACCTGCCTCAGCTTTCGTCCTGGAATAATGTACGCTTCGACGATGATGGCGTCTCCGGAACCCTCATGCTGGGCGCACTGGATCTTTTCCGCGACACGGATGCCGACGGCACCTGGAAATTGGAAGTGCAGGATCGTGTGGGCAATTGGGATGGCGTCCTGCGCAACTGGTCGCTTGATATTGCCTCTCAGTTGACCGAGATTCCGCTGGAGGTGAGCAATCAGCCGGCTGGTGCGACGGATGTTTCGGTCGATGTTCGCCTCCTGCCCAATGCCGTGGATGGCCGTCCGCTTGACCTTTCGGGTATCGGCATGCGTCTAATCGCTCCGGATGAGCGCGCAATCAGGCTCTTTAATCCTGGCTCGCTCAGTGGGGCCGCTCTTGGCGGAGCGTTGCGCGCGATCCGCTTCTCAGATGCGGGTGATACGTCCGTCACTGCGGGCAGCGCCCCTTACGCGGGCATCTTCCAGGCGGTCGATGCCCTTAACCTGGTCGATGAACTGGGCAATCCCATCCCCCTGGACCCCAATGGGGAATGGGTCTTGGAAATCTTTGATGAGGCGGGCGATATCGCCGGCATTGTTGAATCGTGGGCCCTCAACTTCTCCTATGAACCTATCGATGCTGCCGCGCTGCGCGCTTCGGTGGTGGGTGATGTCAATGCCGATGGCTTGGACGATCTCGGGTTTGTCGTCAGCGGCTTCCGCGGCGAGGAAAGTCTCGACCCGGCAATCGGGCGCGCCTTCATTTTGGCCGGACGCGACCTTCCGAATAATAGCGGGGTGGGTAGCCTGCTCTCGACGCTCGACCGCCTGACTTCCGGCGAGACGCTCGCGGCTGCCTTGACCAGCGGCGGTGGCATCGATAGCCGCGCAGCCGTTATCCTCGAAATAGACGGAGCCAATAACAACCTGCTCTTCCGTGCGATCCATCAAGGCAGCCTGAATAATGGGGTCGCCATCCAGGCGGTCTATGCGCCTGACCAAACCGAAGGTGTTGAGGTGAGCTACGATACGGTAGCCAAGGTCCTGACCATCGCCATCCGTGGTCTGGGTGTGAATGCCAACGATCTCGTGACGCGCCTGCAAACCTCCCAGGCCACGGGGATGAATGCCTTCCGGTCTGCCTTTGAGGTCTCGCTCTATGCGGAAACCCAGGCAAGACTCTTTACGGACTCTATTTGGCAGGTGGAAGGCACCAATATCGCCGGCCCGATTCAGCCGCTCGGAGATATCAATAACGACGGTGCCGATGATTTTGCCCTGACCCGCAGCCGCGAGGATTCCGGTGCCGCCTCCGGAGCTGTCTTGATTTACACCGGGTCCGCCGACTGGCGTCTGCCGGTGAGCGCCGCAAGCGATGCCGCGCTCAGCACCTTCGTTCGAATTAACCAAGCCAGCCGGGGCGAGTTGGGCTCCACCTCCATCTTCAGTGACCTCAGGGTGACTGCGGGCGACTTCAATGGCGACGGGCGTATGGACCTGGTCATTGGACGCCCCGAGTTTATCCGCGTGACCGGGCAGTTGGATCAATACACCCCCGCCCAAGTGCTCACGAGCCGCACGAGTGGCGCCGTCTTCACATTCTTCTCGATTGCCAACCGAACCACGCCGACCTTGCAATTAAGCGATGCCCAAATCGTGATCGAGGGGCAGGGGGAAACCGACCGCTTGGGTATGCTTGCTTCGACCCCGGCTATGGATGTGAACGCGGATGGAGTGGATGATCTCTTCATGGGCGCCGCCACCGCCAACGGATCCTTGGGTGGGGTTACGGTCAACGCGGGTCGCCTCTACCTCATCTACGGCAGCCGCACCATCGAGGCCATGCCGGATCGTGGCTTCGATATCCTGACAAATCGCAGCATCGCCGGTGCCGGTAGCTTCCTCGTCGATACCGGCATTGGTCGCCCATCTGCCTTCTTCGATGCGGATCTGACGGGGGATGGCAACCTCGACAGCGACCGCTACACCCTTCTGCCCGGGCAGGGCGACAAGTGGTATCGCTTCACCACGCTCGGCGATGGCGCTCTCGGTGACATGATCCGCCTCGACCCGATTGCGGGTGTGCAAAGTGAACAAGTCATCCGGGGAATGTCCGGTGTCTTGACCGAAACCAGCCCTCAGCTCTTTGAAGTCAACCTGAGCGGAGTGGGCATGACTTTGCTCAACCCGAGCGATCAGGCCATTCTCGAATTTGACTTGACGCCCTACCTCGGCCAATTGGACAACCCGAATATGCTTAAACGGGTAACGCTGCGCCTCGCTGGCCTGAGCAGCAGCGATGTGGCGTTGCCGGAAAATATTGAGCTGCTGGCTGCCTTCGGTCCCCGTGACCTGGCCTTCACCGTTCGCCGGGATGATGGGCGCAGTGAACTGTGGCGCAGCGATGGCACTCCCTTTGGTAGCCAGCGTATTCTTATCCTGGATAATGAAGCGGTCGCATTGCACGCGGTCGCGGAGCGCCTCTTTGTTGTTCATTATGATGTCGATACCGATCGCTATGAGGTCTCTAGCCTCAATGACGCCGGCACGGGATTGACCTATGAAAGCGGAGTTGGCCCGCTCTTGCAGGCGCCTACGCAGTTTGCCGGTAATGCCCAGCGCTTCTACTTTACGGCAGGGGGCACCGTCTTCAGCGGAACGAATGCCGGCTCGGCCGTTGCCATGAATGAGCCGAGCGGGGTTACCCGTCTTCTTCAAAACACCGATTCCGAAGTTTATGCTATCAGCGCGAGCCAGCTCTGGAAGCTGGATGCGGGCACGGCGACAATTGTCGAGCGCTCGGCAGCCGTCCTCGGTGGTGAGGCCTTGGCCGCTGCAGGCGATTGGGTCTTCTACCGGGATCTGGTCGAAGGCGTGGAGCTGATGTGGTTTGCCCGTCTCGGTGGTGATACGCCCAACGCGGAAGCGATGCCACTCACGCATGATACCGGTGGCAATCTGGTTTCGATTTCGGAAGTGCTGGCCGTCGGAGAACACCTCTATCTCATCGGTGCCGCTACTGACGGGTCCGGACTCTTCCATCTCGCGCCCGATAGCACGGTCCTCACTCAGGTGGCAGATGCGCTGGCCAATCCAGCAGACCTAATGGCTCTGTCCGGCAACCGTCTGGCCTTCAACTACGGTGCGGATTTTGCCCGTAACGGTATCGCAGTCATCGATACGGAAAGCGATCCGAGCACTGTCGCCGCAAACGCGGAGATGGATGCCGATGCAGGCAACATCGCTCGGCTGTTCGCCTTTGATAATCTCCCAGGGGCCAGCGACGGCCACTTCTTCTTTGCTGCGGAAAACGCCGCTGGCAACGAAGTCGCCTGGAAGGCCGGCTTGAACGGTGCAAGTCTGACTTTCAGCCAACTGAGCAGCGATGCGGATGCACCGATCCGCCCGGACGAGTTTATCCAGCTGGGCAGCGACATCTTCTTTGTCGCCACGAACAGTCTGAATGGTCGTGAGGTCTTCAAGTATGACGGCAGCGCCATTGCCCTCGCGGTGGATCTTCGTCCAGGCGCGGCCAGCAGCGATCCCGCCGATCTGGTCGTGATCGGTGGCCAACTCTACTTCTCCGCCTTCTCCGAGGATTCATCAAGCCGTGAGGTCTTCTTCCTCACTGCGGGTAGTAGCGGGATCAATCTGGATGCTCCGGGCCTCGACAACGCCCTCAATTTCACCCCACCGGAGGGCACTGATCAACCGGGCGTCACCATCACCACGCCGATCGCGGGCAGTGATACCGACCTGAATCCGATCGTTGCCGAGGTATTGGGCAATGAACTGATCGTCCGTGTCGTTCCCGGCGTGACCACCGCCAACGATGTGGTCGCTTACTTCGCCGCCGGTAATCCGGGCGCCAGCACTGAATGGGTGGTGACCCTGGGCACTGACAGTGAGGGCGCGAATCCAAATTCAGGGAACGGCGAACTCCTGGCGGGTGAATTCACCGTGACCGGTGGTACCCTGGCCGTGGACAATACCCGCCCACTGAACCTTCCGGGTACCAGCGCGTCATTGATCCTCAGTGAGCGCGCAGGGCGCAGCGCGCTTGCCGGGCTCACCGTGGTTTGGGCTGCTGGCAGCGACGTCTCGGCAGCCTATGATGCCACCGAAAATGCCCTGACGCTGACCTACGTCCCCGCTGTGACCACGGTTGAGGCTCTTGCCCTCGCGATTGGTCAAGTGGGTGCCGAGGTCGCCGGCATCCCATTCCGTAGCGAGGTTGTCGGAAATGGCGCGGACGTCCTGACGGCGATCGCAGGTCAGTTCAGTCAGGGCACCAACGAAGAAAACGCCACCGCCACGCTGAGCCTGAGCACGGGATCTATTGAGATCACCGCCGCTTCCGCCGGAAGCGATTGGAATGGCTCGATCTTCCGCGTGGTTGGGGCTTACAGTGATGCCGAAGGCAACGCGCTGGATACCAATACGCCAGTTGCGATTCACGAATCCGACGGGACCTATACCATCTACATTCTGCCGGGTGAGGCCTCACTCGAAGCCGTTGCCGCCGCCATTGACGAACTCGCCGACTTTAATGCCACGGTGGGAAGCCCACTGGATGAGGCGGGTGATCTCGATGCCGCCCTTGAACTGGGAGGCAGCCTCGAGCTGGACAGCAACCGTGGCACCCGCACAATCACCTTCGATGATGAGCAGCTGGCTGTTGTCAGCGGCAACGAGTATACCATTCGTCTTGACGATACCGACTTCACCGTGACCGCGAGCTCAACTGATCTGGCTACTTTGCTTGCCGATCTGGCCGCAGAAATTGACGGGGCCGAGGGTTACAGCGCATCGAGCGAGGGCTTCGTCCTCAGCATCAGCGAGGGTGCTCACGCAGCCAGTATTACGGTTTCTGAGGGCACGACTGCCTGGACTAGCGGCATCGCCCTCGCGCTCTTCGAAGATTCCATCCTGGAGCTGTCCTTTGGCGAGCAAAGCCTCATTGTAAATGCCGGAAACAGCGAGATCGGTGTGGATCTGCGCCTTGACGGGAGTGCCGGATCGGGGGCAGGTGTCTCCGCTTCCTTTGCCGATAATATCCTGACCGTTCTTTACGAGCCGGGCACCTCAACTCTGGGGGCAATCGCGGCCGCGATCAGCGCGCTCGCGGATTTTGCCGCTTCGGCCTCAGATGGCGCAATGGTCCTGGACTACACCGCTTCTGTGACAAGTGCGGGCGGCGTCGACCCTGTTGCTGCGGTCGCCACCAGTACCCTGCCGGATGGTAGCCTGCTGACGCTGACCTCCACCGATGACAGT
This sequence comes from Puniceicoccaceae bacterium, assembly GCA_018402305.1. Taxonomy (GTDB): domain Bacteria; phylum Verrucomicrobiota; class Verrucomicrobiia; order Opitutales; family Coraliomargaritaceae; genus Thalassobacterium. Next base: position 31,470 of record JAGYJE010000012.1, read on the forward strand.
AACCATGCCGACTTCAGCTCACTGCTGCTGAACATCACCACCGCAGCGACCGCCTCGGCTACGACCGATAGCGCACTGACCATTGCCCTGGTCGATGGTGCCACGACACTCGCTCAACTCAACGACCTGCTGGCGGGTGTCGCTGCACTCGATGCGCTTGTGGCAAGCAGCGATCGCCCCAGTGAAGCGTCGGGTGATCCGCTCATCAGCAGCCTCGGTGAGTATCAAGCCGGCTCGCCCGCGCAACCCGCCACGGCCGAGGTCCGCGCTCCTGGCTCCGACAATGACTTCACGATCCTCGCCTCGCCACGCCTTGAGGACTACACGGTTCGCTTTGAAGATGGCGGCCCCGGCAGTGAGGTCATTATCCAGGTCGTTGATGGAGTCATTGCCATATCGATCGACTTCGGTTCGACACAGGCGGATGCAATTGTTGAGGCATTGAATACTCCGTTTACCTACACGACCTCGTTTGCAGGGGGAGATTCGGATAACGCGGCCTCCGGCAGCTTTACTATTCTGGATAATGTTCTGAAGGTCGCGGCGACGGCTAATGGTTCGGCCTTTAATGACATCCGGATTGATCTGGTGGGTGATGCCAGCGCCACGGCTTTGAGCGCAGTTTGGGTCGGCGACGACGTGCCGGGCACCGACAATCGTAGTCTCACGGTGACCTATCTCCCGGATGTGACGACGCTGGGCGAAATAATTGCCTTCCTCGAGAGTTACGAGGGCGCCAAGATCGGTATCGATGATCCGGATACGGTGGCTATTGATGAGCGAACGGAAGTCCGCTTTACCGCATCGGTGGAAGCGGGTGGTAATGCCGCCGACGCGATTCTGAGTCTGGGCGCCGCCTTCCTGACCGAGATCGCTGCCTCGCAAGTGCATGCCGGGCAGGGCGTGATCAACCCGGCTACCGTCCGTCTGGGTGGGCTGCCCACATTGAGCGACCCCAATCTATTCAACCCGCGGGAATTCACTGTGGTCGATGGCCGTCTCTTCTTCGTGGGCGATTACTATGAAACCCTCACCGGTTCGCTGACCGGAGGTGGTGATAGTCAAGGGGCCAGCGCTTCTTTGACCCTGGGCAGTGAGGGTCTGACTATTTTCGGCTCAAACGACGGTAGCGCTGATGCAACGGGCACTAACTTTAACGGGATCGAGGTCGTGCTTAGTGCAAATTCCGCGGATGGCGTGCAGGTCAATTATAATGCCAGCGAAGGTGTGCTCAGCATTATCTACCAGTCGGGCGAGTCCTCCTTCCAGGACTTGAAGGATGCGGTTGATGCCTTGCCCAATTTTGGTTTGAGCTATGACGACATCAATCTTGGAGACACGCTCGCCCCGGTGAACAAAGTACAGCTCTGGCGCCAGACCGCCGCCGAATCCACCTCCCTTGAGCGGGTGCAGCCTGCCAACTTGGAATTGGGCGCCGGGGTTAGCCTCTCGATGACGGATGCCGGACTCCTTATTGCGGACGCTAATGGAGGTATTCGATTGCTCGATACGGATAGCGATCTTCTTTCCACGGTGCGCTCTGCTGGAAGCTTCGACAGTTACGCATTGATGGCAGACGGGCAAATCGCCCTGCTCGAAAATGACGGGCGTGTGCGCCAGTTGGCTCTCGCCGGTGGATCGACCCGCTCGGCCGTAAGGTCGCAAGCATGGCTCGATCTGCCCCTGGCTACGGCCCACGAGAATGCGTTCTTCCTGGTGGATGATGATGGCTCGCGCCAAGTGCTCTATAAAGTCGAAGGCAGCAGCGCAGTGAGCTTGCTTGAGCTGGAGCCTGGCGTTCGCTTTGAGCAGCTCTTCTCGGTGGCTGGGGAGCTCTATTTCACGACGATTGATTCAAGCAATGGCTTGCTGCTCTCCCACCTGGACACCGCGACCGGGGAATCGGAAGCGGTCACCCTGTCCATTGAAACCGATACGGGCTCGACCGTGGTGGACACCACCAGCACGGCAGGCTCCTTCCATTCTTTCGAGGCCGTTGGTGGTGATTCTGGTGATTCGATTCTCTTTGTTTATACTATGCCGGGGACCAATCGCCTCGCAGTCATCGAGGCGCCCGATAGCGATCCAGCCGCCGCTCGCCAGGTTCGGGACATCGGCTCGGGCACGGTTTCTGAAATGACTGGGGTCGGTGACCGTGCTTACTTCCGCTTTGGTAATGCCCGGGGTGCCTACCTCTGGTCCAGCGATCTTAGCTTCAGCGGCACCAAGCGTGCGACCAACCCGCGGGATGATACCGTCGTGCAGGTGCTCAACCCCAGCGAGTTGACGGCCTTCGGAGACCAGCTCTTCTTTGTCGCTCCCTCGGTGGAGGCTGCGGGCGTTCTCTGGGTTTCACAGGCCGATCCGGATGATGAGGCTGCGCTGGAGACGGCGCCTCTTGTCGATCTGGTCGATTCGGTCGTCCCGCCGCTGCTCGTATCCGTCCTTGATGAGGAGGGTGACGGTGTTGTATCCGCGGCGGATGGTTTGGCGGAACGGACGGCCGTTCTTTATTCGGCGGAGTCGGCCAACCAGGCCTTGATCGATGTCACGGAAATGATCCGGGCCTACCTGGCTGCCGGGAAGACCCGAATCACCTTTGCGGTCTCACTCGATATGGAAGCCGATGCAGTCCCCTCGGACGGCTTTACGATTGCCCATGCGGACGCTCAGGATGGCTCTCAGCTGGAGGTGGTTACCGGATCAGTGGCCTCGGTCACGGGTTCCCTCTACAGCGAGGAAGGCCGTCTGCTGCAATCCAACCAACCCGTCATCGACCTCAGCCAACTGCCAGCCGCGACCTATTTCCTTCGGGTGAACGGTCCCTCGGATTCGATTGAATGGGTCCAGCGTGGCAGCGCGACTATCAAAGCCGAAGGGAACTCTCTCGGTGCGGCCAAAGACTACACCTACTTTATTCGCGAAAACGAATTGCGCCGCTCCAATGGCTTCCTCGGGGAGAGCGACTTCCTCGACACCGTCGTCCGGTCGGGCCCGGAGGCGAACGATGTGATCCGTGGTGCTGATCTCCAACTCATCGGTGGCGCGGGCGACCATTTCTACTTCACCCGTATTGAAAGCGACACCGATAGCGGTGCGGAGTCCGTTGTGCTCTGGGAAGTTTCCGGCCAGTTCGCGCAGCGTGTGGGTGAAATCAGCGGGCAGGCCGATGCATGGGTCGCAGTCAATGAGACCCTTGTCTTCAATGTGGGCAACACACTCTACGCGGTCGAAGGCATTGAGTTGACTGAACTTGCGGTTTACGAGGATAGCTCGATTCGCGCCCTGACCGCCGCCGCGGGCCGCGCAGTTTATATCGTCACCCAAAATGGGGAGCCGCAGGAAGACAATCCGGGCCGTTGGCACGCCAGCGATGGCACCACCGGGGGGACCCTTCGTCTCGACGGGGTCAATGCGGGCGGGCAATCCGCCGGGGATGTGGTCGCAGCGGGCGGCTTCCTCTTCTACCTTGAAGCGAAGGCCGGCCAGCTGACCCTCTGGCGCGCAAAGCCGGGCGAAGGTCAGGATTATGGCGCTGAGCCACTCGCGGTGCAGGCGCTCAGCTCGGTCGATGCGGTCGACTGGTCGATCCTTGCAGTGTCAAACTTTAATGTGCTCTTCACCGTGACGGACGCAGAGGGCAAGGTTCAACTTTGGATCAGTAACGGCAATGGCGATGGGCTCCTCGGCGGTCAAGCCGCGGGCACTGTGCAAATCAATGAAGATCTCGGCGGGGAGGCCGCCTTTGTTGGCAGCTTTAATAACCGTATGTTCTTCGTCGTGGACGACGGCCACAAACAAAGCCTCTGGTCCACCGAGGGCACGGCCGAGCTCACCTTCGTGGTGGTCGATACTTTGCCGGGTGAGGCCCGCAATCACGTGGTCTGGCAAGGGGAGACCTACTTCATCGCCGGGCCGAATCTGAGCCCGCTGCTTTGGAAACTCACCGAGTCGGGTGCGGAATTTGTCAGCTTCCTGCCGGTCTTTGCGGATAGTTTGACCGCGGCCGGCGACCAGCTCGCCTTTACCGCGATCTTTGAAAATGATTCCTCGAGTGGTGATGCACTTTATGTGACCGACGGCACTGCGGATGGCGTCCGCATGGTGGTTGAGCTCTCTCCGGTGAATCCGGGCCGGATTTCCGGTATCGCCATGACGGCCAATGGAATCGTCTTCACCGTCCAAAATAATGATGCGGTCATCGACGGCTTCGTTGATTACAGCCTATGGATCTCCAACGGCTTCCGGGATGGCACCTATCCCATCCTCAGCAGTAATGGAGGCTCGCTTCCTTTCGGCAAGGCCGGCACAGCTCAGGACGATCCAATTCGTCCGGAACTACTTCGAGTGGTCGGTGCCGTTGCCTTCTATGCCTTCGACGGGCGCATTATCGCGACCGATGGTTCGGCTCAAGGCACCCGGATACTCAATCCAAATGAGGCAATCACCGCTGTCGACGTGATCGAGAGCGACGGTCGCCTGGTCATTCTTGACGACAAGGGCCGGCTCTGGATGACGGAGGGTAATCTGGTCGGTCTGCCCTTCAGTATTGAAGTGAAAGCCCCTGTGGCAGGCCGTTCGCACTCAGTCGGCGATGCCGATCGCATCAATGGAGGCGAGGGCAATGATATCCTTATTGGCAATGGCGATCACGATAGCCTCTTCGGCGGTGGTGGCACCAATTTCTTTATCGCGGAAGGCAAAGAAATTCGCGACTTGCAGCCGTTTGAAAACTTCGCCCTGCCGCCGATCCAGGAATTCAGCTTCCAACAACCACGTTCGAGTGATACCGAGGTCTGGATACCGGACACCAATCTGCGTGCTGCCATCGCTCGGGCCCTGAATATCCCTGTCACCGAAGGCTTCGACGGTCGCCCCGTCATCCATGGCACGATCATGGCGAGCCAACTGGCCACCCTTGTGGAGCTGCAGGCCCCCAATGCCGGCATCCAAAGCGTCGTCGGCCTCCAGTTTGCCCGCAACCTGAAAGTCCTCAACTTGAACGGTAATCGTGTCGAGGATCTCTCCATCCTGGTGCCCGCCACCGATCCGGTCTCCGGTGCCATCACCGGCCTGTCCAACCTTCGCGTCTTTAGCATGGATTATAACGGCATGGGCATCCTCAGCTTTAACGGCGAAGATGACAATGGCGACGGCGAATACGTGGACTTTGCCGGGCTTGTCAGCGAGATCCAAACAACCGTCACCTTCTGGTTCCGCACGGACAACCTTGGTCAGCCGATGGGCTTGTTCTCAATGGATAGCGGCACCCGCGGGGAAGGTGGGCTGGATCGCTCCATCTTCCTCGACGCGTCGGGCCGTATCGGTGCCTTCATCTACGGCGGTGCCGACAAAGGCTACGAAGTGATCCGCAGCGCCGATGATAGCAACTTCGCCGATGGGCAGTGGCACCACGTCGCCTACGTCTTCAGTGCAAACAGCAATGTCGCGCAGCGTCTCTACGTCAACGGCACTGAGGTGGCCCGAGGCACCTTCACTTCCTCCAGCATGTCGATTCAGGACGGCTTTAATCTCGGCTTTGCCCATGCGGTCAGTGATGCGCCCGCCGGCGCCAGCATTGTCGCCGGGGGGATCCCGAATAAGCCCGGCTCAGCCGCTTACTTCAAGGGCGACATGGATGAGCTGCGTATCTGGGATCAGGCCTTCTCCAATGTCCTGGTCAATGCCGACATGATCAGCGGCTATCCGGGCGAGCGTGTCACGCTAGTGGGCTACTGGAGCTTCGATCAGGCACCCGGTAGCTTTGTTACCGATCACAGCCTGTTCCGCCGCAACGGCGTCATGGGCGGTGGAAATGCCGACCGCGCCCCGGCCTTTAATTTCATGCAGCCGGATCCAGCCAACCGTCCGGCGCCTGGCCTGGCAGAGTTTGCCGGCGTCGGCCCCGAGCGCACGCTCTTCCAGACCATCATCCGCGATCTTGGCCGCCTCAATGTTCCGGGGCCGCTCGAAAAGGTCAGCTTGGCCTACACTCGTATCGATGTGCTCGATCCACTCAGCAACCTGCCGGCGATGAACTTCATTGACCTCACGGGTGTCGTGAATCCACAGGAATCGACGCTGGGCGTGATCGTGGATCATAGCGATCCAAGCGAACCGCAAACCCGTTTGTTCACCACCAAGGATGGCACCGTGGTTGCCGTCGAAGGCGACCGCACCCTGGTCTTGAGCGCCGGCACCTGGGCATGGCGCCGCCTGACCGTGGGTGATGGCGTTGATGCCGACGAGCACTTCGAGCTGGAAGTCGACGAGTCCACCAATGAGTTGATCGTCCGCGCCTTCGGCGAAGAACAACGCTTCAGCCTCGCCGACTTTGATCAAATCCTGTTTGACGGCGGCAATGCCAACGACTCGTTGACGATTGTGGGCGACTTGCCCATTGACCTCTACGCCTTCGGTGGTGATGGGAACGATCACCTCGTGGGTGGCCATGCTGACAACTATCTCTTCGGTGGTGCGGGTAATGACACGCTCACCGCGCAGGGTGGCTACAGTGTGCTGACGGGTGGCCGTGGTGACGACACCTACCGTCTCCTCGATGATTGGGGCAGTGCTTTGGTTAACGAAAACCCCAACGGTGGACGCGATACAATCGACTTCTCCGGCGTGGCGCAAAACCTGGAAATCAATGTGCGCGGTATTTCCCGCACGGCGGACGGTCTCAACACCGTCGGCCATGCGGCCAACACGATTGAGCGCTTTATTGGAGGCGCGGGTAACGATAGAATGAACCTGCATCGCGAGGAGGGCGGATTGCTCGAGCTGGATGCGGGCCAATTGGTCTGGGATCGCGTCGTCATCACCCATAGCAATATTGAGAAAATTGACATTCGCTTCGTTAACGAGGCAGGCGATCGCACCGGTGTGGTCCGTGTCCTCGCCGACCAAGACTACAGCGGGCGCGAGCTGCGCATCGAAGCACGGGGCATCGACATCCGTGCCTCCATTAAGGCGGAGGGCCTCTCCTTGCAGGCCACCAACATTATCGGTATTCGCCAGGATTTGAATATCGAAACCGGCCTTGGCCGTTTGATTACGCTCGAAGCGGATCGCATGCGCATTGCCGCTGATAATGGAGTCGGCGATGTCAATAGGCAACTCTACATCAAGGCGGGCGTGCTCGAAGCCCAAACCAAGGGCGCGGCTGGAATCTACCTCGTCGTGCTGAATGATGCGGTTATTGGCAACGTTCAGTTTGATGCCATTGGTGCGGAGACCACGGGCTTGCAGACGGGTGCCGGCGGCAATATCCACTTGGTCAACCTTGCGGGCGTTCTCACCGTTAATGAGGCGATCCAAGCCACCGGCGGGCGCGTTGTGATCACCAGCGAACGTATGGACGTCCAGGCGGCAATTGCCAGCGTTCGCGAAATCAATGGCCAAACCTTCCGCGGCACTCTCGTGCTGCAACCGCTCTCGACCCGCACCTCCATTGGTCTGGCCACCACAGGTGGGCAAACTCTGCACTTATCGGCTTCCGAAATCGCCCGCTTTATGAATGTTTTTGATTCCTCAACGCCCGCGACCTTTATCGCCAACGGCCGACTCGTCACTTTGCCCGCAATCTCGGGTATCAATATCGGGCGGGCCGACGGTCGCCATGTCATTACCCTCGCCGAGCAGACCTACACGGAATCCTTCACCTTCCGCGCCCCGAAGTCCTTCGGCCGCTTCGATATTCTTGGTACGCTTTCCCTCGCACCATCCATCGTGGACGGACAGTCCCCTACACTCATCTTCCTCGGCTGGCGATGAAACTCAGCCACTCTTTAATCTTTTTTTTCCGTTCTCCTTCGCTGAACCTTTTTAATAGCCTCTTTGGTAAATTTAAGTTGCTATCAAGCCGCCTCTCCTTTCTCTTGAAAATCTCTGTTTTTTAACCGATGCCTGCCTTCCCAAAACAAACCTCAAGTCGCTTCACGATTGAGGGTTTAGAGTCCCGGATCTTGCTCTCCGCAGTGCCCCTGGGTGCCGGTATGGGTGCCGGTATGGGTGCCGGTATGGATGACGGGATGGATCCGAGTGCGGATTCCGCGATGGGCACCGGATTAGATGCCGGGCAGATGACGGCGTCCTACGAAATCCAATACATCACGGAGGACGCGCAGGGTGCGCAGGGTGCGCAGGGCTTCGAGGATGCATGTGAAACCCAAGGAGAGGCCCCCCTCTGGGAAGGTGCCCAGCCCTTGGCTCAGCCCCAGCCCCTGGCTCAGCCCCAGGCCGATCTCGAGTCTTCGGCGCTCTCTCCAGCGGGCGATCAATTGCTTGCTTCGGGAGCCCTGCGCCTCAGCGAGGGGGCTGTTCTGAATGCAGCAGGTGAGTTTCTACAGGCAATTGAATCGGGCATGACGCTCGTCGCCAGCGAAATTCATGTCGCGGACGGCACAGTCCTGAGTTCAGTGGCATTCCGTGCCGAGCAGATCACTTTGGGTGCGGTTACCTGGTCCGGGGCAAATCGGATCGATGCGGCAGAGCTCTTTATCGATGGCGCGCAAGCCGCCCTTCCGGGGGCCACGCTCCAACTTAGCCCGGGGGCCGACGAAGCACCGATTTATCTCGGCCAGTCTGCAGATGGCGATGCCTTTACCCTGGATTCGCAAGCGCTCTCCCGGCTATCCGATGCGGGCTTTGCGCACCTTACGATTGGGCGTGCGACCGGGAGTCACTTATTCATGATTGATGGTCTTGCCTACGAGGGTGATTTGACGCTGCAGGCGCCCTTGGGTGACGGCTCGTTCAATATCCTCAGTGAAGTAAGCCATCGCGGGGGCACCTTAAATTACATCGGCACTGGAAATACCCAGTTCACCAGCGCGGATACCCTGACCGAGGCCGTGCCGGTCGCGGTCGACGATAGCGTGGAGCTGGTTTATACCGTCGACAACGAAAACACGATTCGTATCGACACCACCGCTGGAGGAAACGCCGGCGGGGCGGATATCTCCATCACGGGTGATGTGCGTGGCTCGGATGAGGCGGGCGGGGGCACTCTCATTTTAAATGCAGGCACCGATGGCACTATTTTGATTGGTGGGAATATCGGTACCTCAAAAGCCCTGGAGAAAATTGTTATCGAGAATGCCGCCGAGGTCATTATTGAAGGTAATATTCAGTTGCAGGGCCTGCAAATTGTGAATGGGGCCGGCGATGTGATCCTCGGCACAGATGCATCCAATTTTGTCAACGTGGAGGGCCTCGACTCGCAAAGCGGTGAGTTCCTTGTGAGGACCGCCGGTTCAATTACCGTGCAGGGTGATTTTGAGATGGTGAACGGGGACGCCACCTTCGACATCACCGGCAGCAGCGGCACACGGCAGTTGTGGATCAAGGGCGAGGTCGGCGTGGATGCGGGTGACCTGCTCATCGAACGTGCCAATCGTGTTTTGGTCTCTAATAATTTGTCGGTCTCGGGCACCTTCTCGCAGTTGGTGGGTCTCGATACGACTCGCTTCGAAAGTAATGTTAGCGCCGGGTCGATGGATCTGCGCGCCCATAACCAGATTCGCTTCGAGGGCGGCTTGCAGCTATTGAGTGGTGACTTAACCCTGGTCACAAATAATATCGATTTCCGCGGTGGCAATGCATCGGTCAGCGGGGCCTTCAACCAGGCAAATGAGTCAATTTCGGAGGCCTTCTTCCGGCCGAGCTCGGCGGACGTTGAGATGAATATCGGCTCGCCCCAAGGCGCCGGGAGTCTCTTTACCTTCTCAGCCACAGATATTGCCGCACTGGAAAATGGCTGGAGTTCGATCACCTTTGGCTACGAAACCGGAGCGACCAATCTGGCCCGGATCGGCTCGGCCACCTTCCTCGACGCGGTCACGATCCACGCTGGCTCGACCCTGGTCAACGGCCCGCTCGGTGCTCGCACGAGCTTAACGATGAACGCGGCAACGGGTGATATGACTTTCACTAATGGGGCCCAAACCTCGGTTGTGAACGAGCAACTAGGCAACCTTTGGCAGGAGAGCGCTATCACCATGACCGCGGCTGCGGGTGATATCCTTTTCAGTAACGGTGCCTTCACTGCAATCAGAAATACCGCCAACCCCGTCGGCGGGACCCCGGCGTCCACGATCACGATGACCGCCACGGTGGGCGCTATTCGCGATGATTCCGCCAGCCCAGGCTTCCAAGAGGCCCGCGATTTGAGGCTCACGGCTGGTGGCGCGATCAGCCTTTACACCCGGACTGATAATATCTGGGCCGAGTCCACGGTGGCCGGCGCTATTGAAATTTTTGAGTTGGACGGCCTTCGTATCCACTCGGCCATTACTCAAGATGGGCCGATCGGATTTGATACCGGCGGCCTGACGCGGGTGGACTTGGCCCAATCCCGCACCGATCATGCCGATAACGCAATCGCTATTTCAGCGCTTGGATCCATCCTGGTCGGTGAAATTTTCGCGGGTGTCGAGGGTGCGGTTACCTTGAGTGCGGAGGATGCCATCGCCCGGATTGACGGGTTGGCCGATGCGGATCATCGCATCGTCGGTGATCTGCTGACGATGCTTGCCGAAAGTGGTATCGGCGCCGTGGCGGCCCCGCTGTTAATTCGTAGCAATGGCCTCGATGCGGAAAATCTAAGCGGAGGCGATATTCGTATCACGCACGATGCGGAACGGGACGCCTTGAACGCCCGCCTGCATAATGCCTCGACCGGGCAGGGGGATTTGATCTCGCTGGACGTACTCGGGGCCGACCTGGTGCTCACGGAAATGTCGAATCTGAGTGATGGCGGGAGCTACCTCGATGTGGTGGGTGATATTTTGTTGGATGGTAGTCTGGATAGTCAGGCCGGCGCGGTGCGCGTCTCCGCGACAGGAACGGCTGAAATGGCCGCAGCGAGTTCGATTCAATCGGGCGGCGGTGATGTTGAACTAAGGGCCGGGCAGGGGATTGTTATGGCGGCCGATGCAGCGGTGCTCTCCGGCGGCGGGCAAATTATCCTGTCCGCTCAAACCAGTGCTTTGATTGGCATCGTCGATGCGCGCGACGACGCTACCACACCGGGTGCGCAGTCCACCTGGGGCGATGTTGCCATTCTCGCCGGTTCCTGGTTGCGTGATCATGCTGCCAGTTCGGCTGTCAATATCCATGCAAATCAGCTGCACTTGTCGGCAGAAAGCGGTATTGGGCAAGTTCCCGATCAGGGCGACGAACGCACAATCGAAGTGGATGCAGCACTCCTCGCCGCCGTGCTTGGTTCCAGCGGGGATCTTGCGCTGCACGCGATCGCGGATCTGGTCACCGGGGTGCCCGAAACCTTTGCTTTTGATCGTCTCGCCGCCAATGGAGACATTTCATCCGGGACGCTGGGCGTCGATCCTCTGGGCGGAGTGTTGAATGGAAATACGACTGCCGGCGTGATTCGTCTCTCGGCCGCGGGTACGCTGACCCTTAAAAGTAATGAATTGGTGGCCAATTCATCGGCCATCTCCACCGCTGGGGCAGGGAATGTCGTCCTGCTCGCGAATGCACTCGTGGTCGAAGACGCGATTCTTTCCAATGGTGGCTCGATTTCTGCCGATAGTACGAATGATCTAACGGTGGGCCCTGGTGCCGCCGTGCGCACCAGCGCTTTGGGGACGATGGCCCTGCGTTCCTCGGCGGGCTCAATTCTGGCCGCCGCAGATAGTGCGTTCACGGTGAGCGATACGGCCATCGTTTTGAGCGCTCACAATTCAATCGAACTGGGCACGGTCTCGGCTCCGGGCGGTGCGGTTGGCTTGTCGGCGACCAATGGCTCTCTGCGGGCCGCCGCGAGCGGGGAGAGCTCCGGTAATGACGCGCGGACTGTGGTCACGGCCGACACTCTGGCCATTGTTGCCGGTGGACAAGTCAATGGGCCTACCGGCAGCGAGCAACGTTTTCGGGTATCCGTGGATACGATCAGTTTGACGGGTGGCTCGGGCAGTGACTACCGGGTTGATAACGATCAGGATCTCCTCATAGATACCACCAGCGCAAGTGCTGAGGTGTTCGACGGTCTCTTGGTTTCCAGTGTATTGGGCGTTTCAGCACAGAGTGATTTTGCGCTCAGCGGCGGGGGGCATGTCGATCTGAATGTCGAGGGCAACCTGACTCTGGCTCCAGGCCGCAGCCTCAGCACAACGGCAGCCGGCACAATCGATTTGCAGGTCAGTGGTGCCATGACGATGGGCGCACGCTCGCTTGTGGAAAGTGAAAATGGTGACCTGAATATCACCGCGGGTGCTTCCATTGCGGTGGCGCGGATTGCCTCCAGCGAGGGAGCGATTCGGGTCGAATCCGAGAACGGGGTTCTCATGGACAGTGACCCCGATGAGACAACGGTGGTGGACTTTGCCACCGCAGGCCACCTTGAGTTGATCGCTTTGAATGGTATCGGTGTCAACGCGGGCGACCGCGAGACCCTACAGGTCGCGATTGGAAGCCTCCGCGCGGTCACGACCGAGGGGGGCATTTTTATCGGCTCGGCCAACGCGTTTACCATCCGGGAAGCCGTCGCCAGCGGTTCACTCGCGCCGATTGTCATGACCTCAGCCGGGTCGTTGACCCTCACTGGAAATGTCGAGGCTACGGGCGATCTGGTCTTGCGCGGGGAGCTTGGTTTTATTCAAGAGGCGGACGCTGCAATTATTGGTGGGCAGGATGTCGCCCTGCAGTCCGGTGTGGATATGACCCTCGCGCGGGTGGAGACTGCGAATGCCGTGGCCCTCGAAGTGGCGGGCTCCTTGATGGGCTACGCTGAACCCGTTGAAGCGGCGATAGCGGCTGAGGCACTCCTCCTGAACCAAGTCGGCTCGGTCGGCACCGCCCTGCAGCCCTTGCACACCGATGTGGATCGGTTGGCCGCCGAGGTGACGGCAGGCGCGCTGGCTTTGGTTAATGAGGGCGATTTGACTATCGGCCCTGTTTTGGTGGAAACCATTCCTGTCGGCACGGCTGATACGCTACCCCTGAGCGCCCGGAGCCAGTCAGGCGATCGGGTGGCCGTCACGGGCACGGGCACAGGTGTGTTTATCGAAGTCGACGGCAGCTTGACTACGGAGAGCGTTTCCGAAGCGTCCATTGAAACCGCGGCGGGGCTACCGCTATTGCTCGAAACCAGCGCCGGCCAAACCTGGAATGGACGCTTTAGCCTCGGGGACGGCGCCGTCACACTGCGGGCAGGGGGTGCCATCACTCTGGATGCGGCTGCCACCTTCAGTAGTGCCGATGCATCAATCCTCATCGAAACGGAGGCCACGTTCACATTGGCTGAGAATAGCGTCTTGAGCCGGGGCAGCGGCCCTCTACTGATCGACGCGGCCGGTGATTTCACCCTGGATAGTCAAATCACCGGCACTGGCCATGCGGCCCTCCTCGCCGGGAATTTTATTTTAGTTGGCGCTGCCAACCGCCTGCAAGCTACGGACCTGCTCCTCAGCAGTGCGCAGGGCATCGCCTCGGCCAGCCAGGCCCTGGTTACCGATGTCGACCGACTGGCTGCCCGAACGGGAGCGGCCGGGCTCTATCTTGAGAATAGCGGCGCCCTCACTATCGGGAATCTAGGCTTTAGCCTTGTATCCTTAGCCCCCGGTGCGCTTGAAAAAACAGCCTTCTCTGGCTTCCTTGGGGGCGTCGTGACCGCTCAGGGTGGAGCCATTCAGATCGAGAATGCGGGCGCGGTCACAGTCGACCCGATCGCAGCGTCGGTGGAGGCCCTCCCCGGTAGCGATTTCGCCTTTTCCATTTTGTCCGATACTGCTGGCTCCGCTGGTAATGGGCTGGGTGTCTTTATCGTCCGTGACGACTCGGAGGCGACGCCGCTCAGTTCGGAATACAGCGAGGAGGATCGTTCGCTGCTTATTTATGTTGAAAATGGAGTCAATACTCTGGGCGAAATCCTCGACCTGATCAATGAGCATCCTGAGTTCCCAGGTCAGGCCGTTCTCTCGGGTGGGCTTGCTGACGGGTCGACGGTGTTCGATGTGCCGGCACTTGAATCGACCGCGTTTTTAGCCGCCGGAGGGAGCGAGGATGGCATTCGCTCTGAAGTGACGGGTGTTTTGTCCGGCGGGGCCGATTCGGTTGCCTCCAGCGCCCAACTCCTGATTCCGGATAGTTTCTTTACCATTCGCATCACCGCCGAAGAAGCGGGTGCCGCCATTAACAACGCGACCGTTCGCTTGCTGAACGAGGGGCCGCTGGAAGTTGCTGACGGAGGACGCCTCAATCCGGGGACAGATGCCGCCGTGATTGAGTGGGACGGGGAGAGCGCCTTGGAAATCTATGTGAATTTTGGCTTCACCACCGTCGGCACTGTTGTCGACCGCATTAACGAACAAGTGGGTATTCCCTTTAGCGCTGAACTTGGCGGCACCTTTGATTCAGATTCGCTCTCTGTCGTGCTCGGCGATGCTCCGGTCTTAATGGAGTCAAATCTGCTGGCCTCCGCAAACCTGCGCCCGGTCGGTCCAAACAATGATTTTGAGGTCACGGCCAGCGGATCGGGTCCACTCTTTAACGGGATCCGCTTTGTCTTCCTGGACGACGGCACGGTCCCGGATGCGGGTGCCGAGGCCGCGTTTGATCCGATCAATAATGTCATGACGCTGCGTATCCAAAGCGGCGTCACGACCGCCAACCAAATCGTGGCCGCCCTCAATCTCGAGGGCACCTTTGCTGCAGAAATCGTAGCGGAGGTCGATAGCCTGAATACGGGAAATGGTGCCGTTCAAGCGCAGCGCTTCCTAACCACGGGCGGCTCTGTCGCGGTGCGAGCATCCGCTTCCCTGCGCATGGTTGGCTCCGATAACGATGTCCTACTGACGGCCGAAGATCTGGGCGACGACTTTAATGGGATTGAAATCCGAACTCTTGGCGATAGCAGCGCCGCGCCGGGCTCTGTGGATGTTGACTACGATAGTGAGCTCAAACGACTCACGCTTACCGTGAATCCCTTGTTCACCTCGGCTGCTCAGGTCGTCGATGCGGTTAATGCAGCCGCCGTTCCATTCACCGCCGCCTCCAACGGTTCCGGTACCTTCGCTCTGGTTCAATACCCGGTCAGCTCGGGCGGCACGGGTGAGGTCGCGCGGGCTGAATGGATCGCCGCAGGTGATCAGAACGATTTCGAGATCGTTGCCAACTCGGCTTCCACCGCGCTGATCAACACGCGGGTTTTCCTCATCGACGACGGAAGCATCGCCAATGGCAGCGCCACGGCGACCTACCTGAGCGGGCCGCGCCACCTGATTGTCAATCTGCAAAGCGGTGTCACGACCGCAAACGATGTGCTCGCGGCAATTAATGACGCATCCATCCCGATGACCGCTACCTTGCTCAGCGGGAATGATGGCACTGGAGTCTACCAACTGAACGCGGCCGCATTTGCCGGAGGCATTAACGCTATTTCCGCTGCAACCTCATTTAGCCTGCCTTCCAGTGTGGCGCTTACTCTGACCGCCGACGAGGGCGGAGTCGGCGCAAATGGTATCGAGTTTGCCCTGGCCATTGATCCGTCCTTGGGCGCTAATGCCGCCTCGGTCGACTGGTTCGAAGTCGGCGGCAAGCGTCTCCTCCAGTTGCGGGTCGATGATGCGACTACCGAATGGTCCGTCATCGCAGACGCCCTGGCGGCCGATGCAAATAGTCCTTTTACCTTGTCCGGTGACTTGTCGACTGCGGTGGGGTCCCTCGCCACCACCGATGGGGCCTCTAACGAAGGACGCATCAATCTCGCGGCCAGTGGCGCCATCAGCCTGCGCGGGCGCGTTGAAAGCCAAACGGGAGCCGTGCAACTCATCACTACGGGCGGCAGCTCTGCTGATTTGACCTTCGATTCCGAAACCGCGCGGATTGCAGCCATCGATGGGGTCAATCTCGAGATCGCCGGCAGCTTTGCCAACCTCGCCTCAGTGGAGGCACCGCTGGTGCGCGTTTTCGGGGAGTCCCCGCTCGCACTCACAACGGGTAGCCAAAGCTTGGTCTCGACTGAATCAGTTCACTTCCTGAGCGGTGGCGATTTGACTATTACGGGCGAAGGGCTCGCCATTCTGGATGGTTTTGACCGGGAGCAGTCGGCTCGTTTCGAAGCGGGCAATGACCTTACGGTCGATGCGGCTATCCGGACGGTTGCCGCCTCCATTGATGCGGATGGTAGCATCTTCACCATCTTTAAGGCCGAGCTGGATGGGGAGGGTAATCCGCTCTCCGCCTCCAGGCCGGTCGCGATTGAAGCCGACAACGGTAACTACAACGTCTACGTGCTGCCCGATGTGGCTACCCATGCCAACATCATCGATGCGATCAATGCTCTGGAAATGAATGAGCTTCCGGTCTTCTTCGCCAACTTGGGGCGCCAAGACGGCACGCTCGCCATCGGCGAACACGCTTTCTTCATCACTTCGCTGACGGATGCAGTCATCCAAAATGTGTCCATCAGCTTCGCCGATCTGGAGGCCGCTCCGGTTCTCGCCAGTTTTGCCGGATCCACGCTTACACTCTTATTGAATGCCGCGGATGCGGCCACGGTTGAGGATGTCTTGCAGGCGCTCAACGGGCTTGGTGCCTTTGCTGCTACGACCTCAACCGTCGATACGTCGAGCTTCCTGCGAGGGGAGGCAGCCCGCAATTTCCAGAGCGATTACTCACTGGAAGTCATCGCGGATGCCGAACAGACCGAAGCGGTTATTCTCGATGAGGCCGACAACACCTTCTCGCTGAGCGCGCTTCCCGGTACCGCAACCCGCTTGGATCTGCTCAATGCCCTTATCGATACCGGGCTCTTCGCTGGCTCGGTTCCGAATCTCGATGCCCGACTCAATGTGGGTGACTTTACATTCTACCTGAACAGCGGAGCTGCTTTGGCCAGTGTTAATGTACAGGTCGGCTTCGTCGAAGCGGGCACGGTGGAGGCAAATTTTGATGAGGACTCTGGTGCGCTTGAGCTAACGCTTAATAATGTCGATGCCGCCTCCGGCCAGGATCTGCGCGACGCACTGGAAGCACTCGATTTTATTGTCTATTCACTGGATTCCGATTTAAGTGGAGTGGTCGATCCGCAATCAGCGGTCGCAGATTTAGAGGTGATTCCTGCAGACACCCGCGAAGCCGTACTCACCTTGGAGAACACGCTGAGCGTTTCTTTCCCAGTGGGGTCGGAAGGTGTGTTTGCGGATGTTCTTTTTGAGGTCGAGGGTATGCTCATTGCCCTGAACTGGTTGACCCCCTCAGTTGGCTTTGATTACACCACGACCACTTTTGAAGACAGTTTGAGCTCTGTGATCTCGGATGATACCGAGAGTGCGTCCGCTTCCTTGAGCTACGGTGCACAGGGCGTATTTGGCTCGGCAACGCTTACGGTGGACGGCGTTGCCATTGCCATTGCTGCCCGATCCGCCGGGCTTAGCCTGGCCGCGGGGAATGACCTACGCATCACTTCCAGTGGCTTACTGGGTGGGGGCACGCTTGATCTCGAGGCTGGGAATGCCCTGGCGATCGCTGGTTCGATTGAGGGCGGCCCCATTGATCTACTTGCTGAAAACTCTATTACGCAATCCGGCTCCATTGAAGCCGTCGGCACCGGGGCCATTAGCCTGGTCAGCAGAGGGGGCGCTATCGAAATGTCCGGATCCGCGTCCACAATCAGCGCCAGCGGCCCTGTCTTCTACCAGGCAGAAGGCGCGATTGAGATTGTCTCGATCGCCTCGAGTGGTGCAGCCCGTATCGACCTTGTCAGTGGCTCCGCGATCTCCGATGCGCTGGCTAACGAGAACCTGAATCTATCCACGGCTGGCTTCATTGCGTTGACCGCGCAAAGTGGTATCGGTGCCACCGGTTCCGCCGCCATTAATACCCGCTCCGGAAGTGTTCAATTGCGTAACTTTGGCGATAGTGGTGATGTCGTGGTCGCCGAATCCGCTGCCGGCGAGGCGCTCTCCATTAGTGGACTGCGGCAAAACGCGGTCAGTGGCTGGTCCATCCTGAGCGCGGCTCAAGGTGATGTCCGCTTTGCTGGCCCGGTCTTTCATGCCTCTGATGGTGCCCTTTGGGTTCAGGCTGATAGTTCTATTATCGTCGAAAGTGCCGCCCCAATTACCCTGAACGGGGGGCTTCTGACCTTCCTGGCCGGTGATTCCATCGATTTAAGGGCAAACCTGGGCACTGCCGGTGGTGATGCCTGGTTGGAGGCCGGATCTGGCTCGCTGGAAATGCTTGCCGATACCACGCTGGATACCGGGGCCGGTAATGGATTTCTCTCCGCAGAAACCGATGTAACCCTTGCTCAGGTGCGGGCAAGTGGCTCCCTCCGCATAGCTTCCGATAGCGGCTCTGTCCTGCGGGCCGCCCTTAATGAACGCACAAATGTGCTCGCTACAAATTTACAGCTCTATGCGGGGGTCGCTGTTGGTGGTTTGGCTGCCAGTGAGGGTGCACTCATTACTGAGGTCAGCTTGCTCAATGCCACCGCAGCCAGTGGTGTGCTCGCGATACGCGAACGCGATGGTCTCGCGATTGGTGATAGCTCCGTAACGGTTGCGTTTGCGGAGGCCGCCCGTAGTCATGGTTCGGATAGCTTTGAGGGAAGTCAGTGGACGCAGGCCGGGCTCGGTGACTCGGTGCTGCGCGTCGGAGGTGCGCTTGAAATTCAGACAAGCGCAAACGCTTCGCCAACGCTTGTCGTGGCGGGTAATTTACTCGTGGATGTTGCCGGTGATGTCACGGTCGATGGTGCTGTCGAATTGACCAGCGGGTCCCTGCAGTGGCTCTCTGGCTCCGACTTCACTCTGAATGCCAATCTCGTTGTTGCGGGTGGCACCGCCCGCCTGGACTCGGAGGGCAATTTCACGCAGGCAGCCGCCGCATCCATCACCGTTACGGATGCGAACGCAGTGATCGAGTCCGGTGCGGATCTGACGGTGGGCTCTATCGACCTGGGATCTGGTCATCTGGTCCTCGACGCCTTCGCAGGCATTGTTCAACAGAGCGATCAGCTAATCGAGGCCACTCAAATCCGGCTTTCCGCTGGTGGCGCTATCGCCAGTGCGTCCGATCCGGTTACTTTTGATGCCGCCCGCATCAGCGCGGTTGCAGGGGATTCCATCTTCCTGAAAGCCGCCAATTCTCTTAGGGTCGATACCGTAGGCGCGATTGATGTCGATACCGTTACGCTGCTCGGCGCAATTGGCGCCGCATACACAGTCGCCGCACAAAGCGATCTCACCTCAACGGCCAATAATGGCTCGATCGTGCTTCTTTTGGATGCGGGCGATTTGACCTTGAACGGTGGTTTGGCTGGAAGCTCGGAAAATACAGCGGTATCGGCTCATGGGTCGGGTAATGTTTTACTGGATACACCGGGAGCGCTGGTTGCCAATGCGGATGTCCGCAGTGCGGATGGGCATATTAGCCTCGTTGCCGAAGGTGATTTGACGCTTAATGAAACTGCCGATGTGATTACCTCGGCTGCTTTGACAGTCTATTTAAGCTCGCAGACCGGCTCGATCACTATGGCTGATGACAGCTTCATTAGATCGCGCGGGGGTGATATTGTTTTGCAGGCGGCTCAGAATATTACCCTTGGTAGCGTCGCGACAAGTGGCTCGGTGGCCCTTCTCGCTACCGCCGGTTCAATTCTTGATGGTGGGGAGACCTATCCGGATGTTGAGGCTGACGGCCTGCTCCTGAGCGCGGGTTCGGCTATCGGCACAAGCATGGACGCGCTCGAAATTTCAGTAAATACGATCAGCGCTCGCGCCGCCAACGGTGGTATTTTCATCAGGGAGGACGACGGCCTGATCGTGGACGATGTGACCGTAAGCGTCGAGCGGGTCGATGCAGCTGCTCAAACTGTGACTACACCAGTCGCGGCACAGAGCGATTTGATCACGCTGGCGGGCAATGGCCCCATTGTTGTTCAACTAATTGCCGGGAACCTGATCTTAAACGACGGCACCGCAGCTCCCAATGATACCGCCGTTTCTGCACACGGCTCTGGCAACATTCTTCTGCAAACCCTCGATGGAAACCTCACCGCCAGTGCGGATGTGCTATCGGGTAGCGGTCACATCTCCCTGCTCGCGACGGGTGCTGTGCTTCTCGCTGACGACGTCTCGATCACCAGCGCAGGTCTTGGCTCGCTCACTATTGTCTCGGATAACAGCACCTTGACCCAAAATGCAGGGGGCACCCTCACGGCTGTAGATGGAGCCGTTATCCTTGAAGCCAATGGCGACATTCGCATTGCCGGGATCACGACCACGGGTAATGTCGGTGTTGTCTCCAACACCGGCTCGGTGATCAATAATGAAGCCGCGCGCAGCACTATCGGGGCAAATGATCTGCGGTTGAGTGCCGGTGCCGCTATCGGCAGTGGCAACAACCCCATTGAAATTGATGTGGCTGCCGTCTCTGCCGTCGCCCTGGCCGGGGGCATCTTCCTTAGTGAGGTGGATGCGATCGAGGTGACCGCGACTGCAGCGGAGACCTCGGTCGTTTCCATGGACGCATCCACTGAGCTCAAGACGCTTGCGCCCCAGTCAGGCCTTGCCGCCGCGGATAGTGGCTCCATCGCCCTGGTTAATGGGGCGGGTGATATCACTGTTGTCGCTGAGAATACTGTCACAACCGCGGCCAACGGGCACATTCTTCTGGATGCGGCGAATGATTTAATTATCAACGCCAATAGCTCCACGGACGCGGGTAGCATTACGCTCCGTGCCGGAAATGATTTTAACCTGGCCGCTGGAATCACCTCCACCACCGGAGTAGATGGTGAAATCCATGTCATGGCGGGCGGTCTTCTGACCGCCGCTGCCAACTCCCGCTTCATCAATCAAACCGGCTCCGTCGTGCTGACGGCAGAGGAGGCCATAACCGTCGGGGGCGTGCGATCGAGTGGGGCGGTTCTTGTCTCAAGCGCGAATGCTTCTATTTTGGGCGCAGGTTCAGATGCCTTCGAACGCGAAATCATAGGCAGCCAACTCTTGCTCAGCGCCGCGAACGGAAGCGTCGGCTCCGCTGGGGTCGGCCAAACGCTGCGCACCGAGGTCGCACGCGCCGTCGCGGAATCCCTCGATGGGGTTTACCTGACCAATGCCGCGGCCCTGCGGGTTGATTCGGTGACGGTTGCCTACCAAACAGTGAACGCTGATGGTAGCCTCGCAGCCGAGTCCTCGCTTAACGCGACCGGAGCGTTCACGGCGACCGCGGCCCAACGTGAAATCCGCCTAACCGTAGAGAGCGAAAATCTCACCCTGGGGCAACTTTCCGCAGAATCCGTTTACGTTAACGTGCTGGCGGGTTCGATTCGTGACGGGGCATACACCACGACGCACGTTGTAGCCTCTGAAGCTGAACTCATCGCCGCCAACTCCATCGGTGCCGCCGGTGCCGGTAGACTGGATACTCAAATCGATACCTTGGCCGCGTCTGCCGGGAGCACCGTTGGCAGCTCCATCTTCCTCTCCGATAATTCGGATCTAACTATCGGCGCCGTCGGTGGCACCAACGGCGCGACGGCCGAGAATGGTGTTTTCATTGAGGCGGATGGTCACCTTGTTCTGAACGAGGCCTTTACTGCGACCTCGGGTAATGGGCTGCTTCAGGCGCTCGCGGGGGACCTGACGGTGAATGCAGCCGTGACTGCAGGCACACACCTGAGCTTGCTTGCGGATGGCAGCATCTTCCTGAACAACGACCTCTCTGCCGGAGGGGCGCTCGACATCGCCGTAACCAACGGCGCGGTCGCCATGCTCGACGGGATCACCGCCATCGCTACGGGGAACGCTCGCATCACTGCGGCCACTTCGATTCTGTTGGGCGGGTTGAGTGCCGCTAACATTCGTCTGGATGCGGGCACTTGGATCGATACGGCAGGGGCCAGCCATACCGACTTGTCCGCGAACACGGTGCAGTTGACCGCCGGTAGCTTCATCGGACAGGCCCAAGGGCTCGCCAACGGACCCCTGCAAACCAGTATCAACTCAATCGCCGCAACTGCGGAGACCGGCAGCCTCTACCTTTCCAATGATAAGTCGCTTTCTGTGGCCGCAGTCTCGGCGATCGACGTGAATCGTGTGCGGATTGACAATACAGCTCCGGTGCAGGCAGGTGCCGCCCTGGCTGGTATTGGTGCGAATCAATTCGGCAAAGTCGTGGCCGACGGCAATCTCACGATTGACGCGGCGCTCACTGCCGAAAATGACGACCTGCTCCTGCAGGCACTTTCGGGTGACCTGACCGTGAATGTTGCGGTGACCGCGGGTGACAACGCCAGCCTCTTGTCCAGCGCGGGCATTCGTCTGAGCGAGGATGCATTGCTGGATGTGGAGGGCTCGCTCGACATTCAGGCCTTTGCGGGGGCCTTCACCATGGCGGATGGCGCCGTCGTGGATGCGTCCGGTAATTTGCGGGTGCTGGCTTCTGGAGATATGCGCCTGGGTGGTATCTCTGCCGCCAATGCCTACCTCAGCACCGGGGGTGCCCTCACCGACAATGGCGATGCCCACACAGATCTGATCGCAAACCAAGTCCAGTTGATCGCGACAGGCTCCATCGGTGAAGCAGCCGGGACGAATTTTGGCCTCATGGATATTACGGCTGCCGCGCTGGCCGTGCAGTCGGGTGGGGCCGTCTTCATTGATGACAGCAGCGCCCTCGGGCTGACCACCGTTGCCCCGATCAATGTGCTTCGTATCGGCTTGGACAGCTCCAGCTCGCTCCAAAGCGGCATCAGCCTGTCGGGTCTGACTGCGGCGGGGGCGGTTGTTCTGACCGCTGAAGGCTCCCTCACCATCGACCAAGCAGTCTCCACGTCGACAGCTTCCAATGTTCTCCTTGAGGCACGTGCCGACGCCAGCGATCTGCTGATCAGCGCGCCTGTCTCCTCAGCGGGTGGCAATCTCTCACTCGTCGCGGGCCGTGATCTGACACTCTCCGGCACGGCCGACGTCAGCGTATCCGCCGCCTCCGGCACAATCGACCTGCAGGCCCGCCTGGGTAGCATCGACCAAGCCGCCGCCCTGAGTATTCAAACGATCAATGCCAACATCCTCCTGCAAGCTGCGGGCGATGTTTCTCTCGGGCAAATCGATGCCGGGAGCGCTTCGGTGGGTATTATCGGCGCGTCGGGTTCGATCCTGGACAACAAGGATCGCACCGCCAACACGCCAAATAATATTACAGCCGATGCGCTCACCCTCATCGCGGGTGGGAATATCGGGCTCGTCGGTGAGGCTATCGACAATGCCATCGAAATTCGGGTCAATACGCTCTCTGCTACCTCGACTGTCGATGGTTCCATCCATCTCCGCGAGTTTGATAGCTTGCTCATCGATACTGTAGCCTCTTTCGCGGTCAATCGTGTGTCCACCGACAACACCACCAGCACCACCCTGACTACCATGGAAGCCCGGTCGGATGTGCGCACCGCAGGCAATGGTCATGTTATCCTTCGTAGTGTCGGTTCGATGACGCTAAATGGAGGTCTCGCCGGTCCCAACGCAACCACCGCGGTCGCTGCCGCCGGTAGTGGCAACGTCCTCATCGAGGCACTCGCTATCAACGGAAATGTTCTGGCCAATGCGGCGGTCCTTTCCGAAGCGGGAAGTATTTCCTTGCTCGCCGGCCGGGGCATCACCCTCGCGGGGGACGCGAATCTGATCGTTGCCGGCGGTGTTGGAACCATCGACCTGGATGCGGCGCGGGGTGATATCACCCAATCCGCCTCCCTGCGGGCCGAAACCGCCGGGGGGAATATTCTTTTCCGCGCCCGCGACAACGTTCAGCTGGGCTTGCTCGATACGAGCAATGACGCCGGCCAATCGACCTGGGGTCGTATCGGCGTAATCGCCTCCACCGGATCCATCACCGATGCCAAAGTGCGCAGCGAAACGTCCGTCAATATTCTTGCATCGGCCGCTAACCTGACCGCGGCGGGCTCTATCGGGATTTTGGGCTCGGGGGTCGATAATGCTGTCGAAACGGACGTCCTCACGCTGGCCGCCGAGACCACTGCCAACGGAAGCCTGAACATTCGCCAATCTGCGGGTCTGTCAATTGATACAGTCGCGAGCTTCACCGTCAATCGGGTGGCTGCGGACGCCACCACGGGAACCAGCTCCACGACGGTCGACGCCCGTTCGGACCTCCGCACCGGAGGTGATGGCGCGATCGTCCTCAAAGTGAATACCGGCGACCTCACCCTTAATGGCGGGCTCACCGGTGCGGGTGCCAATGAAGCAATCGTGGCTGGCGGCTCAGGTGGTATCCGCTTGGAAACCGTGACGGGATCCATCATGGTGAACGCGGACGTTCTTGGAGGCACGGGCTTGATCACTGTATTCGCAAGGGAAAATATCGGGCTGGCCGCAGAGGTGAACCTCATGACCGCCGCCGATACATCCATTAAGGCCATGTTCGGTAGCTTGACGGTGGCTGGCACCGCCGCGGTGGAAGCGACTGCTGCCTCAATTCGTCTGTCTTCCGCGCTTGACCTGACCATCGGCAACCTGACGGCGACCCATGTTTCTTTGATCTCCGGGGGTGACATCCTGAACGCCGCCGGTAGCAGCAAGAATGTCAGCGCAAATAATCTGCGTATTGCCGCAGCAGGCTCACTCGGCCTCAATGGCCGACACCTGACTTCTAATATCGACCAGTTGAGTGGATTTTCCGCGACGGGCTCGATCTTTATTACCGAGGAGAATACCGTCACGGTGACAGCTGTTGAGGTTACCGTCTCTGAATTGCTCATCGATGCGACCGCTACCACGACTACCGACTCGGCCCAGCCCGACCTTGGCACTGGCCTGAATGGGGACATCTACCTGATCGCCACACTCGGTAACATCACCCTCAAAGACGGCGGCGGTGCGGCCGGTGAAACGGTGAATGCCAACGGCAGCGGAGCCATTGTCATTCAAGCCCTGGCGGGCACGCTAACGGCCGAGGCGAGCATCCTGTCTTCGACCGGATCGATCGCCTTGCAAGGTGCCGGTATTTCCTTCGCCGGCACCATTGGCACAGATGCCACAATTAACCTGGTCGCTACGGATGGGGGAATTTTCCATAGTGAGACCGCTGCCTCAATCGACGCTGGCTCCGGCGCGCTCACCCTCAACGCAACCGACGGGATCGGTCGCACCGGCAGCGGTGCACTGAGCTTGGAGACCTCCGCTTTGACGATCAATAATTCGGTCGCGGGTAATATTTACGTTAACGTGCTCTCGGCTGCGACCATCGAGGGTATCGCCATGGCGGGTCGTGGGGATCTTTACCTTAACCAACCCGATCATGCGGTGTCCCTGAACGGGGCTATCAACCTGGAGGATGGCCGCCTTGTTCTCCAAACTGGCGAGGTCATGACGGTTGCTGCTGATCTGACGGTTGGGGGAGATATCCGCCTGACCAGTGACAGCATCTCAGTGACTGCCGGCGTTTCGCTGGATGCCACTGGCGACATCCTTCTGCGCGCACGAAATGCCATTGCCTTTGGTGTCGGTAGCAGCGCGGTCGCAGGGGATTCCCTGGCAGTGCTCGCCGGTGCTGATCTGAGTGTGGCCTCCCTGACCGCAGGCGATCGGATGGATCTGCGGGCTGCCGGTTCTATTTTGCGTGTGGATGGTTCTCTCGAAGCCCCATTTATGCGGCTCGTTGCCAATACGGGTTCTCTCGGTGCCGCAGGTGAGGAATTGCTGCTCGCTGCCGATCGACTCGATGTCTCTTCGGCCACCGGCCTCTACCTGATCCAGCAGGGCGATGTGACCATCGGCCGGGCTGGCCTGCTCGCAACTGCCGCCAGTGGCGAGACCATTTCGCTGGCCGTTCAAAGCGGAAAACTCACCTCCACTCAAGGTGATATGCGCTTCGACGGTGGCGGCACCTTCCTTATCGATGTTGCTGGAGAGTTACGCCTCGGCTCTGCCGTGGTCGCCGAGGATGGGGACATTACCATTGATACCAATCAGCTCAGCCTCAGTGAATCTGCCAGTGGCGTTATCCTTCAGGCAACAAACGGACGCGTTACGATCACCTCCGTTTCCGGTATTGGCGCAGCGAGCGGTAGCCAAGCAGAGGTGTCTGTCGCGGCGAATGAACTGACGGCCACCTCGGATAGTGGTAGCATTCATCTCACGCTTGAGCAGGCGACCACCCTGATCGGTCAGGGTGTGCAAATCAACGAGGGTGCGGGAATTCTCAATATTCGCTCCAACTCCGGCGACCTCACAGTCGATGCCCCGATCCAGCAAATGGGCAGTGGCGGAATTGAGCTCGAAGTTTTCAACGGCAATCTCTGGATCAACGATCGGATCCGCCAAAATAGTGGAGGGTCCCTCAGCGCCCGCGTCTATGAGGGCCACCTGACCATGGACGCCAGCGCCCGGATCGAAACAACCAGCGGCGCCATGGATCTGCGTGCCGCGTCAAATGTATGGCTCTCCCGTGTAGAATCAACCAGTGGGCTGATCTCCGTTCGCAGCGATAGCGAGTCGGTCCGCCGGCTCACAGGGCTCTCCACTGGCTTTGCTAACATTGTTTCGTCCGCCCGCCCAACCGTTGTGGTCGCCAAGGAAGCACGCTTCTCGCTCGATACCAACTCTGTCTTGGTCAACGGCTTTAACTTTAACCGCTTGTCCGGTGATGCGCTGATCACTATCTCGCTAAGATTTTAATGAGGCAAATCCTACAGTTTTTGTGTTTCCTTAGCCTCGCTTTGATCGTGGGTGGGCCGACGCCTGCACAGGCCGCCGCGGTCGGGAGTGGCAAGTCATTCACCGCTATTGTGCAAGCTCCGGCCGGGATACTGGGTATCGATGCCGACGGCATCTGGCTTTCAACCGATGATGGGGCATCCTTTAGTCATGTCTATTCCGAGGCTTCGGTTCCTTGCTTCGCGCTGGCACCATCCGAAGATACGGTGATCGCGGTGGGTGGGAGCGGCTCGGTCTCGCGCTCCACGGATGGCGGGAATAATTGGTCTGAAGTCGACGCATCGGGTCTTCCGAGTCTGTTCGGTGATTTGATTTCGGTTGCATCGCGCGGCGACGGGGTCTGGCTGGCAACAGGAGACAGACGGGCCGCCCATATCTGGCGGAGCACCGATGACGGGCAAACCTGGGCCGAACTAAATGCACCCAATGCACCCACTGCAACCGGCCTGCGCGCAATTGCCTGGCAGGCCGATACCGGGTGGATCCTGGCAGGTGAGGGAGGATTCGGCGAGGGCATTGTCTATCAAAGTTCAGACGACGGGGACACCTGGGAGCTGCTCGCAGATGGATTGGCCGCGCCGATTAACGCTGTTGCGATCAATGGCTCGGGACAGATCGCTGTCGTGGGCGAAGGAGGCCTCTTTCTCCAGGGTTCCACCAATTCCGATTTTATTTCGCCCGCCGGTGACTCTGTCTCCGAAGACCTACACGCGGTCATCGCCGGAGACTCGGGCAGCTTTGTCGCTGGGGGAGATTCAGGTGCGCTGATCACTCTGGATAGCAATGGCACTGTCGATAGTTCCCTCGCCAATGGGCCCGATATTCAGGCTGTGTTGAGCCTGGGGGATGAGAAATTGCTCGTCAGTGGTGTTTACGAACCACCCGCGACCGTGGAGCGCTCCATTCCATTTCGACTTCTAGTTGCCCGCGATGCGGATAGCGGTGACTTTGTTTTGACAGTGGAAGAGACACTGACAGACCGCAATTATCACATTGAATCCTCCATCAATCTGCAGGACTGGTCCGATGTCTCCGGAAGCGAACGCACCGGAAATGGTGCCGCCCAAGTCTGGACCTTCCCGGAAGAGGGGACTCGCCTTTTCTGGCGGGTCGTGGAGTTGTAGTCTTATTTTCCTTGCGCGTCTTCATCCAATCAGTTAACCCAATTATCTATTAAATAACCCAGTCCTATGAACTTTTACCCACTTCAAACCTTCGCCATTGGCAGTCTTTGCCTTGCCGCCGCATCAACACTTCAGGCCCAGTTTTTGTCGTCGACCAATTCGCGTGAAGCAGTCGGCTACGCAGTGGCCCTTGAGCAGGGGCACCTCGCTGTAAGCAGCGCAGTCGATTTTGCCCGGGCGAATGCGCATTTAGCAAACGGCGCCGCTTTGGGATACAGCTTTTCCAACCTGGAAACAGACCGGACCGATCAACGGCCGTTTGATAGCGAGGTAGATCAACAGGCGGTCCATCTTAATTATGGTCACGCTTTTGGTCATGGCTTGGTCGCTGCCCTGCAGCTCTCCTACTTTGATTCGGAAGCAGAGTCAATTTATCCAGAAATTCCCGGGAAGGTTGAATTTGATTCAGATGGCTGGTTGATCGCGTCCACCATCGCCTACGCTTTGGAAGGCTTTGATTTTGCTTTTGTTGCCGGGCTCGGCGGCCTTTCCAGCGATACTCGCGGGTTGACTCTACCACCCCACCGAAAGAAGGCGATACTGATACGGATTTTTATACCCTCGGTGTGAACGTGGATTACACAATCTACCAGCAGGATGCCCTCACCATTACACCACGCGTCGGCCTGAATTATACGAAGGTCGATGTCGATCCCATCACTGAAACCACAGCGCCAGCAGACAGTGGGGTCCTCGATTCAATGGATCGTGAATGGTTGATCGCTTCCCTGGAACTGATCTTTGGATGGAAGGCCAATGAAAAACTTGAATTAAACGCGGCTTTGGGTTGGCACTACGATTTCGAGAATGATGAAACAACGTTAAGTGGTGTCGATAAGGTCGGCGATCCTGGAAGCATTACCCTGCCAGACGTCGGTGAAAGCGTCTTCAAGGGCGGCTTGAGCGCGAACTATGCCCTCGACGATAATTGGGCGCTTGGAGCGGATGTGAGCATCTACTCTGGCGATGAACTGAACGGCGTCTCCCTTGGTGCTGTCTTGGCCTATCGCTTCTAGTCCGCCTCGCTTCTAGTCCGGCCGCCTTTTGATGCGGCCACGTTATTTTCCGAGACCCTGGGGCTAAGCTACCTCGGGGTTTCGCGCATTTAGACCGCTGGGCTGAACGCCCTATTATTATTTTTTATTTTCTATGGACATTGCTATCGTCACCGGTGCGGAGACGCCTCTTGGCCTCAACCTTATTCAGCGCTTGGTCCGCCAGGGCTATCGCGTTCACGGGATTGGGAATAATTTTTCAAAGATCACTTACTCGGATGCCCAGTTTGCTGCTCACCCGGTCGACCTCAGCCAACTCGCCGAGGTTGTGAAGGTCATGCAGCGCATCCTCGCCAAGGAAAAGTCGCTCAATCTCCTCGTTCATGCCATCGATGTGACGCCCGGCGCCGCTTTTGAAAAACTGTCTGTCGGTAACCTGGAGGCGATTTTGAAGGTCGGCCTGATGGGCCCCGTTATGCTCACGCGCCTCGCGATGCCGAATCTGCTGCGTTTTCGCGGGCAGCTTATTAACGTCATCCCCGCGAACAAGAGTGGCCACCCGGCAAGTGCGGTCAATGCCCTGATCGAGGGGGGGCTTCGGGATATGAATCGCGCGCTCTTTGATCAGGCCCGCGATGCCGGTCTGCGCGTGACCAATTTGATTCTTCGCCAAAACCCACAGCCTGACGGGTTGGAGGTGAAGAGTAGCGAGCAGACCCACATCGACCTTGAGGATGTCGCGCGCAGCCTGGAGCAGTTGATCGATCCAAACTTGGTCAACGTTCCTTCCGAGATTGTCCTGCACCCGCGCGCCAGCGCGCAGTCCGCGCACGAATTACCCGGCTTGCCAGAGCCGATGGACCCCTACAATGAGGTGTTCCTACCGCCCAGGGAATACAGCCCACCAGAGCAGCCAAAGATCCCCACCCAGGAGAAGCAGAAGGTCGAGCGCACCATCCCCTATACCGACGATGAGATGGAGGATAAAATCGCGGCCGCTATTGAGGACTTTGAAGCCCACCCCGAACGCTATGAACAGAAGGAGCCCCCGGTGGAGCGTTCCAAGCAACAAGACGCACGGCCCGAACATACTGACGCGAGTGAGGGTGGGGCTGGTTCCAATAAGCGCCGCCGTGGTCGCCGACGCGGTGGACGCAATCGTAATCGGGACCGGGTATCCGGTGAATCCCAACCGCCAACCAGTCAATCGGATGGACAGCGCAGTAATGACCAGAGTCCGAAGGCGTCGGTAACGAAGCCAGTTCAGCAAGTTGAGGCAATGCCCAAGCGATCGCGGCGAGATGATTCGGGAGCAAACGAGCCCAAAAAGGATGGGCCAGCACAATCCATGAGGAAGCCCGCCCGGAAAGTGGAGACGATCGCCATGCAGCCGACGGATGCCGTCAAGCCGAAGAAAGCCCCGGCCAGAAAGGCGCCGGGGAAGACGGTAAAGAAGACAGCCAAAACGCCCGCCAAAAAGGCTGCCAAAAAGGCGGCAAAGAAAACGCCGGCCAAAAAAGCGGCTAAAAAAACGGCTAAAAAGAAGATCGTGCAAGCCAGTCAACCAGTGCCGTCTCAGAGCTCAGATTAACTGGTCGATCAGTTGAACTGCCTCATTGACGCGGGTGCTCAGGTCGCCGCTCAGTTCTAGGTAGGGCAGATCCATTTTTTTGAGACTTTCCCGGAACGTTGCCTGCAAGGCGTCGCGGGCCTCGGGGCCCTCGCGCTGGCCGGGGTCTTCGGTCCACTTGACCCCATCCGGCGAACAGAGCAAATAGAGCGCATAATCGCGCGAGAGAAATTTCGCCTCCTCCGCATCGTCCCGTCGCCCAAAGTAGTGCTTGGCGTAAAGAAGTGTGGATAAAAGATTGGTATCGTGGAGGATGCAGCGCTTGGCCCTGTCTAGTGCCGCGTCTTCTGTGGCCAGCTGCCCGGCAAAGATATTCGGCAAGTCCCCCGTCCGGAGCTCGCGTTGCACTTGTTGCACGTAGGTGCGCACGAATTCCGGCGTCCAAGGCTCTCCGTAATAGCCTGAGAGCGTCTGGGCTAATGTGCTTTTACCAGTGCACTCCGCGCCTGTGATGACGATCCGCTTGATCATTTCTAAGCTCTGATTTGCCGACTCCAGTCGCGCCAGCCCTTGATCGCAAGGCCGATAAAAAGGGTGAATAAAACAACCGTCGGCCATAACCCGCCGAGGGCGAAGAGGATGAGGTAAGTAACGTTGCTGATCAGCCAAAAGATCCAGGTCTCAATGTGCTTACGGCTGAGCATCCACTGAGCGGTGAGGCCGCAGGAGGCGGCAAATGCATCTGCGTACGGTTGGATGGCGCCGCCGGATTGCGTGAGCAACCAACCCAGCCCGATAGTGCCCGTACAAATGAAGGCGATCACCCGTGGCCAGTGGGAGTGTGTGGTTGTTGAAACGTGGACCTTGGCTTCATTATTGCCGGATCGGGTCCACTTCGCCCAGCCGTAGGAAGAGATCCCAATAAAAACGATATTCATCCCCATGAGCGCGGGCAGGCCAAAGTCATAGCTGATATAAACATAGCAGGCGTAGCATAGGATGAAGCTCGGCCATGCCAGAATCTTTTCTTTAATGCTCAACCAGACACCCGTAATGCCGGTTACGGCACCGATCCATTCCACTGCCGGAGTCGCGGCGAGTTGCTGCAAAAAGGTGTCCAATGCTGGCTAATTTGCGTCGAACACTGTCACCTGATCCCACTTCTCTTTGTGCGTTTGGAGAAATGCTTGGTGGATTGGGTCTTGCTGGTAGGCGTCGTGTGCCGCCACGTCTTTAAGCAAAACCGTGAGACAAAAATCGTAATTGGCGACCAGCACGGGACGCTCAGCCACCGGCGCGGGCCTACCGATATAAACCGCCTCGGCGTGCTCTATTTCTTTCAAGCTCTCAAGGCCTATGCGGAAATCAGTGAATTCGGGACCATCAAGATCCTTGCGCAGATAGAAGAATACGTTGTGAACGAGCATGGGTTCGGGGCTGTTGGTGTTATAAGACGCGCTCGATGAGTTGACGGAGTTCGCCGTGGCTGCGGGCGACGGGGAGTTCCGGTCGTTCGGTGGTGAGTCGCTCGGGCGGGCAGAAGAGTGCGCGGGCATCCGCCACGTCGATCATACTGAGATCGTTGTAGGAATCGCCCGCGGCAAAGGTCTCGAAATTCAGCGCTTTAAAGGCTTCGACTGCCTTGCGTTTGTGGTCCTTCAGCCGAAGGCGGTAGTCGGCGATGCGGCCGTTTTCTTCGATCACCAGGTCGTGACAGAAAAGGGTGGGATAACCGAGCTTGGCCATGAGCGGACCCGCGAATTGGCGGAAGGTGTCTGAGAGAATGACCAATCGCGTTTGCGAGGTGACCCACTCAACAAAGTCCACCGCACCCGGCAGCGGATCGAGCGTGCCGATGACTGCCTCGATGTCGGCCAGCTTGAAACCCTCATTGTCCAAAATATCCAGGCGATACCGCATCAGCACGTCGTAGTCCGGCTCATCCCGGGTGGTGCGCCTGAGCGCTTCAATTCCGGTCTGCTCTGCAAATGCAATCCAAATTTCCGGGATAAGCACTCCCTCGAGGTCGAGACATACGATATTCATCGTCCTAAATCCGCCGGAAAGCGGCTCTGAGTCAATCTCTTAGTATCCTGCGTATTAGGGGTCTCAGTTCTTTGCGATAACACTCTTGCCAGCCCGTGGCCGTTCCGCCATCTTTCTTGCTCTTCGTGGGACTGCGCTTCCTCAGAGGTCCATCTTCCCCGATTACTCATCATTTTTAGACTCTCAAAGATCTTATGATCGCATCCATTCTTAAAAAGTTCTCCGGCCGTCATTACGGTAAATACCTCAAGAAGTGTCAGCCTATCATTGAGCGTATTAACGCCTTTGAACGGGACTATCAGTCACTGTCCGACGAGCAGCTTCGTGCCAAAACGGCCGAATTCATGAAGCGTAACCAGGAGGATGGCGAGAGTCTCGACGATCTATTGCCGGAGGCCTTTGCAGTCGTGAAGAACGCAGCCCGCCGCATGTGCGGGAAATCGTACACCGTTTGTGACCACGAACTACCCTGGGAAATGGTCCATTACGATGTGCAATTCATTGGTGGTATTACCCTACACGAAAAGCGCATCGCGGAAATGGCCACCGGCGAGGGAAAGACCCTCGTCTCCACTTGTCCCCTCTATCTAAACGCTTTGACCGGAAGAAACTGCCAGTTGATCACAGTGAATGACTATCTCGCCCGGCGCGACTCGGAATGGATGGGCCATCTCTTCCGCTTCCTTGGCCTGACAGTCGGGTGCATCCAGAATTCAATGGATCCGAAGACGCGCCGCGAAATGTATGCTTGCAATATCACCTACGGCACAGCCTCTGAATTCGGCTTCGACTACCTCCGTGATAATGGGATGACCAGCCGAAAGGAGGATCAGGTGCAGCGGGATCACTATTTCTGCATCATTGACGAGGTCGACTCCATCTTGGTCGATGAGGCCCGCACCCCGCTCATTATCTCGGGGCCGATGCAGGATGACAACCCGCTTCCATTTCACGAAGTGAAACCCATTATCCAAAAGTTGACCTCGAAGCAGCAGGCTCTCTGCAATCAACTGGTCGCTGAGGCGAAAACGGTCCTGGAAGACGAAAACGCTGATGCGGATGCTTGGGATGACGCGGTTTCGAAGCTCTATCAAGTCAAGCTGGGCATGCCCAAGAACAAGCAATTTCACCGGCTTAACGAGGTGCCTGCCTTTCGCCGGGCGATCGATAAGTTTGATCTGGAGATGAACAGTGACTTTAATAAAACCCAGCGGTATGCCCTGAAAGAGGAACTGTACTACGTCATCGATGAAAAACAGCAACAGGCGGACCTAACTGAAAAAGGGCGGAATCTCATGAACCCGGATGATCCGGATGCGTTCATGCTTCCGGACTTACCGACGGAATTCATCGAGATCGACAAGAAGGACAATCTATCCGCCGAGGAAAAACAAAAAGCCAAGCAGGCAGCGGAAACCTACTTTCAAAAAACCAGCGAGCGTATTCACTGCATTAGTCAACTGCTCCGCGCCTACAGCCTGTATGAGCGCGACAAGGAATACGTGGTGCAAAACGGCAAGGTTAATATTGTTGACCAAAATACGGGTCGGGTCATGCCCGGTCGCCGTTGGTCCGATGGGCTTCACCAGGCGATCGAAGCCAAGGAAAATTGCACAATCGAAAAGGAGACCAAGACCTATGCTACCGTAACGATTCAGAATTATTTCCGGATGTATGAAAAACTGGCCGGGATGACGGGCACAGCGGAGACAGAAGCATCCGAATTCAGTGAAATCTATGGCTTGTCGGTTATGGTTATTCCAACCCATAAACCAAACATTCGTAAAGACTTCAATGATGTCGTCTTTAAAACGCGGCGCGAGAAGTTCAATGCGGTGATTAATCAAATCGAAGCAGCCAATAAAGAAGGGCAACCGGTTCTGGTTGGTACTGCATCGGTGGAGGCTTCCGAAGTGCTTTCGCGGATGTTGAAGCGTAGCAATATCCGACACAGCGTCCTCAATGCCAAATTCCATGAACAGGAGGCGGAGATCGTCGCGAATGCGGGGCAGAAGGGCGCTGTCACAATCGCCACCAATATGGCGGGCCGCGGCACAGACATCAAGCTGGGTGCGGGCGTTGCCGATCTGGGCGGGCTCTTTGTCATTGGCACCGAGCGTCACGAATCACGCCGTATCGACAGGCAGTTGCGAGGGCGCTGTGCCCGCCAGGGAGATCCCGGGGTGTCGAAATTTTTTGTCTCCCTTGAAGACGATTTGATGCGGCTTTTTGCGAACGCTGGACCCATTTCGCGCATTCTCGAAAAGTCCATGGTCGAAGGCGAGGAGCTGGAACACCCCGCTCTCAACTGGTCGATTGAAAATGCGCAAAAGAAGGTGGAACAACAGAACTTTTCGATTCGGAAACGCTTGTTGCAATTTGACGACGTGCTCAACACCCAACGGGAGGTGATCTACGGCCTGCGTAACGACGCCATCCACTCGGAGAAACCGAGGGAGATTGTTTTCGAAATGATCGAAGAGGAACTCGAGGAGCGCCTCAACGATCTGGAGGTAGCGAATACCAGCGATACCGACGCTATGGACCGCTTCATCGCATGGCTGAACGCTTATTTTCCGCTTGCGCTTAAAGCAGATGCGATTGAATCGCTTAAACCGGATGCCCAGCATGATCGGATCATGGCCAAAATCAACGAAGCCTACGACCAGCGGGAAGAGTTCGAGGAAAAAGAAGCCCTCATTGGATTGGAGCGCTATCTGATTATCCGTTCGCTCGACCGCCGCTGGCAGGATCATCTCACCGAAATGGAGGAACTGCGCCGCAGTGTGAACCTTCGCGGTTACGGCCAAAAAGACCCGCTCAACGAATACAAGAGTGAGGCATACGCCTTCTTCCAGGAGTTGATGGCCAGTGTTCGGTCCGAAATATGTAATTCTGTATTCCGCAGTGCGACGAGTGCCGAGGCCTTTAACAACATGCTTGCTCGTATGTCCAAGGTCGCCCAAGTCGCTGGCCCAGGCACACCTGCCAGTCAGAACGTAGGTGCGCTGGCTGGGGCCGCGCAGGCTCAGGCCCAGTCAAGCGCGAGCCCTCAGAAAGAAGTTGAATTGCCAAAAGTTGAGCCCGTGCGCCGCGAGCTGCCTAAAATCGGGCGCAACGATACCGTAACTATCCGAAAGGGGCCCGAAGAAAAAACCCTCAAATTCAAAAAAGCCGAGTCCATGATCCAAGACGAAGGCTGGGAACTGGTCCAGCAATGAATAAGACCCCGCTTCTGCCTCGTTCCTGAATGCGGAGTTTTAGGGATGTGGCTTTGGTTTCTCATCACCACCAAAAATAAAAGACAGTCTTTTTTGTTTGACGTCTTGGCTGATTTGTTTGGTTTGTTTGTATGCGTGAACACAGGATAAAATATTCGGGAGCGATTTACCACTGCATGACACGTGCGGTAGGTGGGGCGCGGCTTTTTAAAAATCGTGAGAAGGAGATGCTTCGCCGTATGCTTTGGCAGGTGGCGGACTTTTCGGGTGGAGAGATCCTGACGTACTGTCTGATGTCCAACCACTTCCATGTGCTGATCCACTTTCCGGAGTCAGGGCCGCTGGCGGACGCGGAGTTAATGCGGCGCTACCGTGTGCTTTATCCCAAGCCGAACAAATATCAGACGGCCTCGGCCCGGGTTCTGGAGCGCAAGCTGGCTGCGGGTGGGGAGGATGCGGCAAAGATCCGCGAGCAGTTGCTGGCGCGTATGGGGGATGTCTCGGAGTTTATGAAGACGCTCAAGCAGCGTTTTTCCATCTGGTTCAACCAGAACCATGGGCGTTTTGGCACGCTTTGGGCGGAGCGCTTTAAGTCGGTCCTGGTGGAGGGTCGGGGGTTTGCACTGCAAACCATGGCGGCCTATATCGACCTGAACCCGGTTCGGGCGGGGTTGGTGGAAGACCCGAAGGACTACCGCTGGTGCGGCTATGCGGAGGCGGTGGGCGGTTCGGCCCTCGCGGTGCGGGGGCTGCAACGAATTTGGTCGGTCTACGGAGGCCCGGTCGATGGTGCCGATGCCCTGCAGGCGCACCGGATGCTGCTTTTCGGCAAGGGGGCGGAGCCGGATGCGGGTGGGCGCATCAGCCGTGAAAAGGCCTTGCAGGTCCTGGAGAAGGAGGGCGGTGTGCTGCCCAGGGCGGTCGCCCTGCGCTGCCGCATTCGCTATTTTACCGATGGTGCCATCTTTGGCTCGGCTGAATTCGTGCGGGGCTTCCGCGATCTCTGGCAGCGTGGGCGCAAACGCCCGCTGCCAGAGGCGGGGCACCCCTTGCAGGGGGCCGATTGGGGCGGATTAGCTGTGGTGAAGGCTTTGCGAAGCGTCGTTCAATAAAAAATTTACTTCGGCTGCGGGCGATTGTACCAAAAACCACAAAGCCGACGTGAGCGCACGGCCACGGGCATCATGACCATTAGCCCAACCCATCCGAGGATTTGCATTCCGGAATACCATTTGAGCTTACGGGGTGATGTCTTTGCAGGTGCTCGGCAGAGTATCTGAAAGGAAAGTCCCCGCGCTCGACCCCATTTTCGCAGCAACCTAGAGAAGCGGACCTCCTCGCTGGCGTAGAGTGACTCATCGAAGCCTCCCACTGCCTCAAAACCATCTCTTCGGCAAAAAATGAAACTACCGGCAGCGGTTGAGGTCATCCGCGATATAAGCTCCCACGAACGGATGCAAATGCGCCCGACTAGACTGACCCCACCCTCAAACTCGATCACGGAACCGCCGCCGACACAGGCACCGTTTTTTAATTGGCTTAAGGCCTCCAGAAGAAGGATAGACATTTAAAAAAAAGGTTATCTTGCATTATCAGAAGGATCGAAGTGTCGGCACTTTGCAATCGCTGGGCAACGATCGTATTCAATCATGATCCCGCTTCTTCTGGAATAATCCCTTGTTTTTATCCATCCTCACCTCTACATGCACATTTTCACCAAAGCGCTCCTCCTCATTTTTTTCATTGGCGTCGCTGTCTTCCAGCCGCTTTCTGCAGAGCCTGTACAAGCGGGCTATACGACCGTGGAACTGCTTATAGAGGACAGTGCGATCGTTCCGGGGCAAGACTTTGACGTGGCGATTCGTTTCGAATTAGAGCCTCATTGGCACATTTACTGGAAAAACCCCGGGGCAAGTGGGTTGCCCTTGGAGATCGCATGGGATCTGCCCGAGGGTATTGAGGCTGGCGGGATTGAGTGGCCGGCACCCAAACGCATTTCTTTGGGGGGACTGGTCAACTACGGCTACGAGGGGGTCGTGACGTTTATTGTGCCAATGACGGCATCGGAAACGCTCCAGGTGGACGATCGTATCACTTTGAAGGCCGATTTATTCTGGCTTATTTGTAAAGAGGTTTGCCTGCCTGGAGAGGCGAAGGTCGAGCGTACAATTGGCGTGGCCGAGACGTCTGCGCCGGACGAGGATGCGGCGGCCTTTCGCGCGGCGCGAGACTCTCAACCGAAGGCGCCGGGTGATTGGACCGTGTCGGCGTTTATGAAGGCGGGCGCAATGCACCTCGAAATCCTCGGTCATTCAGTGCCAGAAACCGCCTATTTCTATGCCGAAAGTAGCGGGGTCATCGATCCCAACGCCGAGCAGAACGTGCGTTCGCCTGCGCCGGATACCCTGCAATTGCGCTTGAAGCCGGCTTCCGTTTTCCTAGCCGAGCCCAGCGACACCTTGCGCGGAGTCCTGCAATCGTCTAACGCGTCATGGGACCTTAGTGTCGAGCTCTCAACCGGCGAGATGTCCATGAAGCCTGCGGGGTCTACGGGTGACGCTGTTGGCAACGGGGCAAATACGGAGTTAGTCCCACCCGCCGGGTTTGAGCAAAGCCTGCTCCGGCTTGGCCTGCCCGGATTTGTTCTGCTGGCATTTCTGGGTGGCTTGATTCTCAACATCATGCCCTGTGTACTGCCCGTACTTTCGCTAAAAGTTTTTTCCCTGCTTAAGCATGCGGGGCAAACACGTCGTGAGGGGCTTAAGCATGGCTTGGCCTATACCCTCGGCGTTGTTTTGAGTTTCCTTGTTTTGGCAGGAGTTTTGTTTGCGCTGCGCGCTCTGGGCGAGCGGATCGGGTGGGGCTTTCAGCTCCAGAGCCCCGGCTTTGTTGTTGTTCTGACGGCAGTGTTTTTCATCTTCGGGTTGAATCTAATGGGGGTCTTCGAACTCGGTGGTCGACTGGTTGGAGCGGATTCGGGCGTGGCCAAGCGCAAGGATGTAATCGGCTCATTCGGGATGGGGGTGCTCGCGGCGGTCGTGGGGGCGCCTTGCATGGGGCCACTCGTAGCCGGGGTCAGTGGCCTCGCCCTGCAAGCCAATGTCGCCACCGGGTTGATCCTATTCGGGATGATGGGGCTGGGTTTGGCAGCACCATTTTTATTGCTATCGATCTTCCCGAAGCTGGTTACGTTTCTGCCCAAGCCGGGTCTTTGGATGGAGTCGTTTAAGCAGGGCATGGGTTTTCTGTTAATGGCGGCGGTCGTTTTTCTCGCGTTGGTGGCGGGTCGTCAGGGTGGGGTAGACGCTGTCATTGCGCTCCTGATGCTGGCACTTTTTTGTGGCGTTGCTGCGTGGGTTTTTGGTCGTTGGGGCGCGGCTTCGCGTAGCGCACGATCGCAATGGGTCAGCAAGGTATTTGCCCTGATTTTGATCGTGGCTTCGATCGGCTGGGCCATGAATGCCACGCAGTCCGCCTATATGAACTATGAGCAAGACGAGGCGTCCGGTGATGCCAGTGGCCAGTGGGCGACCTGGTCTGAGGAGAAAGTGCAGGCGAATCTGGCGGAGGGCCGTCCGGTATTCGTGGATTTCACTGCGACTTGGTGTCTGATTTGTCAGGTGAACAAGAAAGTCGCTCTGCGCACCGAGTCGACGGCTGCGCTCTTCAACGAATATGGCATCGTCGCGCTCAGTGCCGATTGGACACGCTACGATCCCGAGATCACCGATGCGTTGGAGGCTTTCGACCGATCCGGAGTGCCGCTCTATCTTCTCTATGCGCCCGATGGTAAGGTCACGGTGCTTCCGCAGAGTTTGACGCCGGGGATCATCCGCGCAGCGGTCGAAGCAGCCCTTTGAGCCCGTTGATTAGATTTGCAAAGGTACCAAAGTCGTCCGAAAAAGGGCCATGTTTTATGACGAGGTAAAAGTTAGCTTCAGCGCAGGCA
Source organism: Puniceicoccaceae bacterium (assembly GCA_018402305.1). Classification (GTDB taxonomy): domain Bacteria; phylum Verrucomicrobiota; class Verrucomicrobiia; order Opitutales; family Coraliomargaritaceae; genus Thalassobacterium. The sequence goes on from JAGYJE010000012.1 coordinate 71,137, forward strand.
ACGGTGGTGACGGCTGTTTTAGTTTCCGGCGCGCGAAATACGAGCCCAAAGGGGGACCTGATGGTGGTGACGGCGGCCGGGGTGGCGACGTCTACATCGTTGGGGATACCAACGTGGCGGATCTAACGGATTACCACTTCAAGCCTGGGTGGAAGGCGAAAAACGGCGAAACCGGGCGCGGGAGCGACCAGCACGGGGCCAACGGGGCAGACATCACGCTGCGGCTACCAGTCGGTACGATTGTGGTGGATCGTGATTCCGGCGATCCAATCGCTGAGGTGCTGGAGCATGGTGCTAAAGTTTTGCTTTTAGAAGGAGGTGAAGGCGGCAAAGGAAACGCGCAGTTCAAATCCTCCACGAATCAGGCACCCCGACAGTTCACCCTGGGCAAGCCGGGAGAGGCGGGCGATTTTCGATTGATTATAAAGACGATCGCCGATGTCGGCCTCATCGGTTTCCCGAACGCGGGTAAGTCGACGTTATTAAACATGGTGACGAACGCCCATCCCAAAACGGGGGCCTATCCGTTCACCACGATTTTTCCTACAGTCGGTGTTCTGGAGTATCCCGGGCAATATGAGCGGATAACGGTGGCGGATGTGCCTGGTTTGATTGAGGGTGCCAGCGAGAACCGAGGTCTCGGGCACCGTTTTCTGAAGCACGTCGAACGCTGTAAAGTGCTTTTAATCATGCTCGACATGCAGGGCACCGATGGGCGTGATCCGTTATCCGACTACAAAGTGCTGAAAAACGAGCTAAAGCTCTACATGCCCGGGCTGGTGCGAAAGCCCGAGCTGATCTGCGCGAACAAAATGGATGAGCCGGATGCATTGCAGAACCTCAAAGCCTTTCAGAAAAAAGTTAAGGAGACGGTTTATCCGATATCCTGTGTTTCCGATGAGGGCTTTGCCGAGCTAAAGCAGGCACTACTCAAAATCGTGCTGGAGGTTCGCGCGGCCGAAGCGGAACTCGAAACGTCCGTCGGGGGCGAATAAGGGGCCCTGCACTAAACGCCTCAGAGCCCATCCATCGCCGCACGCAGTCGAGTACGGAGATGGGTCATGCGCACCTGTTGCTCATTATTTTTGATCGCCATGGCGTAAGCATCGAGGGATCCAACGATGTAGACCTTGCTTCGGGCTCGGGTGATGCCGGTGTAAACGAGGTTCCGTTGAAGGAGGAGAAAGTGTTGCTTGAGCAGAGGTATGATCACAACGGGATATTCGCTACCCTGGCTTTTGTGAATGGAGATCGCGTAGGCGTGCTGGATCTCGGAGAGCTCGCCCTTGGTGTATTCCACAAGTTCGTCGAACTGGATGGTCAAGCCGGATCGGTCGGGAGCGATGGCTTTGATCACACCCGTGTCACCGTTAAAGACATTTTTGTCGTAGTTGTTACGGGTCTGGATGACCTTATCACCGATACGGTAAAAGTTGCTGCCGTATTCCATTTCGGCGGGCAGAGGTTTGCGGGTTTGTTCGCGAAAGTGCGTTTGCGTGGCTGGGGCGTAATCGGGGTCGGAGCGCAGCCGGGATTCAGCTTTGGCTTTGGGGTTCAGGGTCTCCTGTAGGTCTGTATTGAGGGCAGTTATACCGCCCCGGCCACGGTGCATGGGCGACATCACCTGAAGGTCTTTGATCGGATCAATGCCGTGCGTTTTGGGAAGATATTCCTTTGCGAGATATTTGATGGCTTGGACGCATTGCTCCGGTTGCTCTGCTTCGATGAAGGTGAAGTCTAGGCCCGCATCGAGGTCCCTCAGGCTTCGAAAGGTTCGGCCTGGATGCGTTTCTCCTTTAAGAATCGCGTGTGCCGTTGTAACGATCCCACTTTCTTCACCTTGGCGGTAAATCGTGTCGAGTCGGGTGACTTTGGCTGGCGGGGCTGCCATTAGATCGCCCAGAACATTACCCGCCCCGACCGAGGGGAGCTGGTCCGCATCGCCAACGAGCAGAAGGTGTGCGCCACTGGGGATCGCTTGGAACAGTTGAGCAGCCAAACGGGTGTCGAGCATACTGGTCTCGTCAAGTATGAGAAAGTCACAGGGCAGTGGATTGTCGGCATCATAGGTGAATCCATGTGTGGCCGGGTCGTATTTAAGCAGGCGATGAATCGTGCTGGCGGGAGCACCGCTGGCCTCCGCCAAACGCTGGGCGGCACGACCCGTCGGAGAAGCGAGAAAGATACGGGCACGCTTGGCTTGGACAATGTCCACAACAGCGCGAAGGATGGTGGTTTTACCCGTGCCCGGGCCGCCGGTGATAACAGAGACCTTTGACTGCAGGGTGTTACGCAGGGCTTCGCTCTGTTGGTCGGCGAATTGAAAGCCTGCGCGGGATTGAGCCCACTCAATAGCGGCGTCGACTTTGATCGGAGGGAGGATCGATGCGGTGCGGGCGATACGAACGAGGGCGTCGGCAATGCGCTGCTCGGCACCAGCTGTGGCGGGCAATTGAAAGGCAGGACCAAGGCGGGTCATATTGGTATCGCAGGCTTGGACACCGAAGAGTTGAGCGGACTGATCCAGCGCGCGGATGCGCTGCTGGATCTGCGGTGGGTCCAGTGAGAGCAACTGGGTGGCCTGCTCAAGGAGCATGGTCTCCGTGCCCAGCGTGTGACCCTCATCCTCGAGTTGACGCATGGTGTGAAGGATGCCGGCATCGACCCGCTCCTTTGAATTGGTGGGAAACCCAAGGTTAAGGGCAATCTTATCGGCAGTTTTAAAACCGATTCGTTCAATGTCCTGAGCCAGACGGTAAGGCTCGTCCTGGAGAATCCGTTTGGCCCCGCTTCCGTATTTTTTGACGAGGCGCACGCACTGGGAGGGAGTCACCCCGTAGGTTTGCAGGAACATCATGACGTCCCGCACCGCGCTCTGTTCATCCCAAGCCGCCTTGATGGATTTTGCGCGCTGTTTTCCGATCCCGGGGATTTCATGTAGGCGACCGGAATTTTCGCTAATGATTTGCAGGGTATCGGCACCGAAGTAGTCGACTATTTTTTTTGCATAAGACTTCCCGATACCGTGGATGAGGCCGCTCCCGAGGTATTTTCGAATACCGTGGACCGAGGCGGGCAGTTTTGATTGGAAATTGGCAATCTTAAACTGGTCACCATGTTGCGGGTGGCGCGTCCATTCACCGTTTAACTGAAGGGTCTCACCGCATTGCACACCCGGCAGGGGGCCAAGAACGGTGACGGGCCGCTTGTTATTGAGAACCTGCAATTCTGCCACACAGTAGGCATTTTCCTCATTGAAGTAGATAATCCGCTCAAGGACGCCTGAGATAGTTTGGTCGGACTGTATTTGCGAAGGCATAGGATTGGGAGTCGTCTAGAGAGAAGGAGAAGCTAGACTGTAACTCAGGTCGATACGAAATTTTCTGGCATATTGGGATGTTTTACCTCATCTCCAAAGGCAATCGTATGCGTTCAAACCCGAATAGGAATAAGCGAACTAAGCCTCCGTTGCGAAACCGAGGCGGATCAAGGATGGACCGAAGGCGGAAGGTGCCACCACCGACGCAGTCATTCGCACCACCGCCAGTTCCCTCGCGAGCGACGATCAATCTGGACAAGGGCACACACGGGCCGCCCTTTTATAAATACTATTTGGTGGGATTTTTGATGGCGTGCCTCCTCGTTCTGCTGGACGGTCGGGGCGATGTATTGATCTGGGGGCTGGCATTGATTTTTTCCGGTTTGATGGCAGTGATCAAACCGCCTCGCCTTGGACTTGGTAAATGGGGGGACTTGGCGCTATTTGGCTTTCTGGTGGCACTGCTGCTTTCCTTTGTGCCACTATTTTATTGGTCTGTGCCGGACTGGCGGGTGATGGCTACGGATTCGCTCGGCATTGATCTCCCCGCATCCCTGAGCGTGCATCCATGGTCAGGCATGGAGGCTTATTTCTGCGTTCTTGCCGGGATCGTCTGGCTCTATTCCGCACTGCAATGGCGGATCAACTACAGTGGTCGGCGGCGCTTATTGTTTGGGCTGTCGCTTCTGCTTTCGATTTGGGCGGGCTGGGTGATCTCGAGGTATTTCCTTGGCCTTTACCAGGTAGATGCAGCAAGCACGGGGGCTCCCGGTTTCTTTGATGCCGGACCACAGCGCGCCATTTTCTTTGCCCTCGGAGGAATCGTGACCTTTGGTTTTGCATTGGAGGGTTTCCGCCATCGTTTAGCCATGCCACTTTTCGGAGTGTTGGCGACACTGCTCTGTTTTGCTCTTCTTTATATTGGGGACGCCCGGGAAGGTTTGGTTGTTTATTATATAGGGGTTATTGTTTGGTTGGTTTGGAGTCTTTGGCTCGGGCGTCTGCCGCGATCGATCAAGTGGGGATTGCCGCTCTGCGCTCTGGTTTTTGGGCTGGTGGTTTGGCTGAACGGTAAGGGTATTGCAGATATCCCGGGTCTCACCCGGTTTGATTTAGGAGCGGCGAGCCAAGTGGAGCGCGGCGTCGCGCGGGACAGTTTAGAGCTCTTCATAGACTCACCAGTCGGCGGGGTTGGTCTGGGGGCCTTTGTCGCGGTCTTTCCACAGTACCAAGATGCCTTTATCAGCCACCTGCCAATCACGCATCCAGAGAGTGACTGGCTTCGGCTACTATCGGAAGGCGGCTTGTTTTCGGTGGCTTTGCTCACGCTTGCACTGTGCTTCTACCTGCGTCGCTGTCGGGATTCTGGGGGCGGAGGGAGTTCGACCTATCGGAAACTGGCGTTGGTTGCTGCCTTGGCTTTCTTAGGTTTAAGCTTTACAAATTTGCCCGCCGATCAACCCGGCACGCTTTATTTTGGGCTGCTTTTAGCGGCGCTGGCTCTGCCGGCAGGTGCGCAAGAGGCGACCAAAATGCCCCCGCTTATCTGGCGCCTTCTTGGGCTTCTTTTAGTTTTTGTCGGTTTGATCTGGATCGTGGCGGGGTCGCTGGGCTGGCCCTTCCACTCCACCGCGTACTACGAGCGTTTGCAGAGCCAGTTGACCAGCCCGGCACTGGAGAGTCGTCATGCAGAGGCACTCGATCTTGTGGACGAATGGCTCGAGCTGGGTCCGATGAATTGGCGGGGCTACACCGAACGGGCGCGACGCACGCTTTTGCTGGGTGGCGATTTCCGAGAGGCGGCGTATGATTTTGAACGCGCCCGATTTGTGGAGCCTGTATCGGGGCGGGTGGCTTTTGAGGAAGGGCTTATCTGGATCAATCTTGATGTCGAGCGGGCAATGGCTGCCTGGGAGATCGCCCTATCACGTGAGTTGGATGATGCAGATGCCATTTTTGCAGAAATGTTGAGTTACACGGGTAACTCGCCAAACATTTTGAATGGTGTGGCGCGTCTCTCGGAATCAAGCCCCAACTTCCGATCGGCTTTGCTGAACCACTTGAGAGGTTCCGATTTTATGCGTGAGCTTTGGCGGGAACTGGATGTGGAACCGGGTTTGTCTCATTTCAATAGGAGTCAGCGCAGCACTATCGTGGAAAACTGGATTGAGCACGGTGATTTCGATTCGGCTCGGGATTTCCTGAGCAAGCATGCGGGCCAATTAGAAAATGCCTGGTGGCTTCAGTCTTTAATCTATAAGAACCAGGTGAATTTCCGGCAAGCCGTTGATTCGATCCGTGATGCTTTGGAGCCTCCGGAGCTACTGGCGGCGGCCGTCGAGGACGCCTCGCTGGTGCGGGTTTCCCGTCAATTCGCCATTCAACCAAGCGACACGGCCAAGGGCTTTGCGCTTCTGGCCGCCTATTTGGAGAAAGAGGATTATAATGAAGCATTGTCGGTGATAGACGCACTACTGGATACCGCCGAACCCCGCATCTCGCTATATTTTTGGAGGGCCGAATGCCTTTATCATATCAATGATTTTATCGAAAGCTGGTTCGCCTTCGAGACGTACCTTTCGTTGCGGTGGAAGCGTTCCGCGAAGCGGAATGAGTAGCGACTACAGCTTGCGAATGTCGGCGTATTGTCCGCTCTCCAAATTCTTTAGTTTTGGAAACGCATCCACCAACTGGCGCACGCAACTGGCGCCGTCGGGCATTTTATCTGTGCATGTGGCAGCTTTCAGAATTTTTTGGTGCGTAGCGCGGATCTTACGGCAGGTTGGTCAGGTAGTCCTGCATAGCCGTATCAATCAGCCCCGGAGCGCCATGTAAAGGCATGACACAGCGCGACAGCCGCAGCATCGGACTCGTCGAAGCGCAGCTCAAAGTTTGTTCCCGTCAGGCTCCGCACCGTGCGTGCCACCTGTTCTTTGCTGGCGCGGCCCATCCCGACCACGGCTTGCTTGACACGAAGGGGTGCATACTCAAAGACCGGGAGTCCTCGCATGGCGGCGGTGCCGATCGCCGCTCCGCGGGCTGCCCCGAGTATTTGGGCGGTCTGGAAGTTTTGTACGTAGATCGTTTGCTCGACGGCTACGTGGTCGACGGAGTGTTGGTTTAGGAAGTCATCCACCTGGTTGCCAATCGCGCCGAGGCACTCTGCCATGGATAGTTTCCGATCGAGCTTTAGCGTGGCGGCTTCCAGGATGCGGGCGCAGCCGTCGGCCCCGTACTCCAGTAAGGCAAAACCACTCCCGCGCAAACTGGGATCGATGCCAAGGACGCGTCCGCGAAAGGGGGCTCCGAGTGTGAGACCCGGTGCCGCCTTCCGCTTCGTGGAGGCGGCACCGCCCCGCGCAATATGCTGCGCCCAGAGCTTGCGGGATGATTTGCCGGACATGTTTAGGGGATGATGAGCTTGAGTCCGCCAACAATGACGAAGACCCAGATGAGCAATTCGAAAAGTTTCTGATTGATATGTTTGACGATGAGCGGCGCGGTGATCGCACCGAGGACCGCGTAGACCATGAAGCTGGCGCTAAAAAGAAGCGAGCCCTGTTCAATGATTTGCAAGTTAACCATGAGAGGGACTTTAAATAGATTCACAAGCAAGAAGAACCAGGCAGAGGTCCCGATGTAGGCGTATTTCGGTAATCCCGACGCGATGAAATAGAGCGCCGCAACCGGACCCGCGGCGTTCGCGACCATCGTGGCAAAGCCGCCGATCATGCCAGTAGAAACAATAAAGACCGGATGTTGGGGCAGCTGGTCCCGACCGGATTCCTTGCGCCGCATCCATTTGCGGTAAAAGTGCACAGCCGTCATGCTAAGTAAGATAAAGCCGATCAGGAACCGCACCTGAGCATCATCCACCCGGCTGAAGACAAAATAGCCGATCAGAATGCCGGCCACCATCCACGGAGCCAGTTTGATGATGTAGCTCCAGTTGGCATGCCGCCGGTAGACAAGCACGGCGATGATGTCCGCCGAAATCAGAATGGGCAGGAGGATGCCGACAGATAACTTGGCAGGCAGGGCCAGGGCCATCAGGACGACCGTGAGGTTGCCCACACCCGGCAGGCCACCTTTGCCAAGACCGACGAGGAAGGCCCCGCACGCAATGAGGGCGTATTGCCAAAGTTCAATTTGCAGCATCGGTGGCATCGTCGCCAGAGCCAGAAGCTTGGCAAGTATGTTCCCGTGCTTGCCTTCGGCGGCGCTTCGGCAAGTGTCCCAGCCCATGCGATGGAAATGTCTATGCGCCTACGACGGCACGGAGTTTGATGGTTGGCAGCGTCAACCGGGAGGTGCGGCTGTGCAAAATCACATCGAGGCAGCGCTCACGCAGATTTTTGACCGCCCTTTGCAGATACAGGGCAGTGGGCGCACCGATGCGGGCGTGCATGCGCGGGGGCAATGTTTTCACTTTGATGCGGATTGGGGGCACAGCCCGGAGAAAATGATCCGTGCGCTGCACTCGATCCTGCCCACGTCGATTCGCATCGAGTCCATCCGTGGGGTGAGCGACGCATTCCACGCGCGGTTTTCTGTGACGGGAAAGCGCTACCAGTATCGCTACTATTTAGGCCGCGCCGACCCCATGGAGCAGCGCTACGTTTGGGCCTGCCGGGATTTACCCGTGGATATGGATCAGATGCGAGCCGCGGCGGCACACCTCGTCGGCACGCACGACTTTACCGCTTACAGTGCGAGCCATGGTAAGGACAACGACCCGAATCCAAGCAAGACCGTCACACGACTCGACCTAAAGCAGCGCGGCCGGCACCTCCGACTCGAAGTGGAGGGCAGCGGGTTTCTTTATCGCATGGTGCGGAGCTTTGCCGGGGCGCTCTATTCGGTGGGTCGCGGGCGACTGACTCCGGCGGATATTCTTTCGATCCTCGAGTCGAAGCAGCGCACGCACCGCGTGGTCACCGCCCCGGCCCGGGGCCTCTCGCTTGAAAAGGTCTTTTATGATTTGTCTTGTGGACAATCCAACCTTGCCGCTCCTGATTGACCGTTCCATTTTGTTTGTATGGAAATTTTCTTAGCCACATTGCTTGGCCTTTTACTGGGTGCCGGGGTTGTTTTTTTCATACTGAGCCGGAGTCATGCTCAAACCAGAGAGGCGCTGGCTTCGCTGCAGGCGCAGCATACCGCGGAACTTGAAGGCGCCGAGGCGAAGCTCCGACTCCTCGAAGCAGCCCGGGATCAGTTAAAGGAAAGCTTCCAGGCGCTCTCTGCCGAGGCACTCTCGAAGAATAACGCCGACTTCCTCAATCTGGCAAAGTCCACACTCGAAAAGTATCAGGAGGGCGCAAAAGGCGATCTGGAGAAACGGCAGGAAGCCATCAACAAAACGGTCGAACCCGTGGGCCTGGCGCTAAAGGCCTTCAACGAGCGCGTCGAGAAGATCGAAGAACGCCGCACGCAAACCGAGGCCGGCTTAAAGCAGCAACTTCAACAGCTCGCCGAGTCGCAGGTGCAACTGAGTAAGACGACAGGCAGTCTTGTGCAGGCTTTGCGGGCACCGCAGGTGCGCGGGCAATGGGGGGAGATGCAGCTTCGGCGCACCGTCGAGATGGCCGGCATGGTCAACCGGGTCGATTTTCTGGAGCAGGCCTCGGTAGACACAGGCGATGGTCAGCGACAGCGCCCCGATATGCTCATCAATCTGCCGAATGGCCGACAAGTTGTGGTCGACTCGAAAGTGCCCCTGGCTGCGTACCTCGATGCATTGCAATCAGACGACGCCGACCGGCAGAAAGAACGCATGGTCGCGCATGCCCGCCACATCCGTGAACACATCAAAGGACTTTCCGCGAAGTCCTACTGGACGCAGTTTGAGAATGCGCCTGAATTTGTAGTCCTTTTCATTCCAAATGAAACCATTTTCAGTGCGGCGCTTGAGCAGGATCCACAGTTGATTGAATTGGGGGTCGACAATAAGGTAATACTCGCCACGCCCACCACGCTCATCGCTCTACTCAAGGCCATTGCCTTCGGTTGGCAGCAGGAGGCCATTGCGCGGGAAGCCAGGGAAATAAGTGCTTTAGGTAAGGAACTTTACGAACGCATCGGCGTGGTCACAGGGCATTTTGCAAAGCTGGGGAGGAGTCTTGACCAATCGGTGGGGCATTACAACAAGGCCGTCAGTTCAATGGAGAGTCGCTTGTTGGTGACGGCGCGCAAATTTGAGGCGCTGGATAGCGCTGCCCCCGATCCCGTGCCGGAGCCCAGTGCCATTGAGAAATTGCCGGTTTTGCCAAAGGAGGGTTAACCGGGGAAGGCAACTCTCCTGAGTTGCTTTGCACAAAAATGAACGAAGACGAACCAATCGAATTTGAAATTAATGGTGAGCTCGATCTGCACACCTTCCGCCCTGCCGAGGTCGGTGAGCTTGTACCGGACTATATCGGTCTTTGCTTGGAAAAGGATATTCGGCGCATCCGTATCATCCACGGGAAGGGGATCGGCACCCTCCGTGAGACGGTACATGCACTCCTCCGCAAAGACGCGCGTGTATCCAACTTTCAACTCGCCGATCAAAATGAAGGCGGTTGGGGCGCGACGATTGCATGGCTGGAGACCAAAGCATAAAAAAGCGCTCCCGTTCTGGAAGCGCTTTGAATGTTATGATGTCTTCGACCTATTATTCGCCCGAAGGGAGAATAACTGAATCGATCACGTGAATCACGCCATTGTTAGTGTTGATGTCGGTTTTGACGACCTTGGCACCTTCAATGGTGACGCCGGAATCAGAAACTTCGACCGTGACGGTTTCGCCATTAACGGTAGGAACTTCCCCAGAGGTGACATCAGCCGCCATAACCTTACCGGGAACGACATGGTAGGTCAGGATAGCGATCAGCATATCTTTATTTTCAGGAAGAAGCAGGTTTTCGACTGTTCCGTCAGGAAGCGCCGCGAAGGCCTCATCGGTTGGTGCAAATACTGTGAATGGGCCTTCGCCCTTCAAAGTGTCCACAAGTCCAGCAGCTTGAACGGCGGCAACAAGTGTGTTGAAGCTACCAGCGGCAACGGCGGTATCGACGATGTCGGGCGTGGAATCGCCCCCGCAGTTGTGGGCGATTGCGTTAAACGGGAGAGCTGCGGTGGCAACGAGCGCGAGAAGTATGTGTTTCATAGTTTTTGCTTAGTTACTGAATTGGTTAATTCTTGAGTGAGTTAAGCTATCGAATCACCCTTCGGAAACTTACGGAGGCGCCAAAAAAACTTAGCAAACCGAGTGTTTTAACCGGGCTGTAACATTTGGTTCTCGATCCACTGTAATCCGGCTGGGAATTTTCCAGGGGGCTAACTTTCCCCGGCAATGGCCGCGGATAAGACGCTTCCAGGCAAGAGAGCTGATCGTTGATGACGTGTAGATCCGGGCGCAAACCCGGCTGCCTGTGAGGGGGTCGTCCTGACCGTAAACATGAACCGCGTCAACGTCGGGCAAAGTCTGGAGGATCTGCGCGACCTCATGCGGGTGGACCTTTTGGCCGCCCACGTTGATCACGTCATGGATACGGCCGATGATGCGAAGCTCGCCCTGCCCGCCGCATTCGACTAAATCTCCGGTGCGGAACCAGCCGTCTTTTTCCAGTGGATGCATGTCGGCACCGATGTATCCAAGGATTCGTGACGGTGTCTTCAGCCAAAGTTCCCTGTCCACCACCTTCCATTCCGTATCGCTGTCAACGATACGGAAAAACAGGCTCCGGTCTCCTGCGCTTTTTATACGAACCGTCCCGGTTTCGCTTGTTCCGAATTTTTGCTGTAACTGTGCACTTGGAAATACCTCCCCGAGTCTCTGGAGGACGGGCTCCGGCATCGCTTCAGCCCCGTAAGCAACGATCCGCACGGAACTCAGGTCGTATTTTTCGGGTAACTGAGCGAGCAGCATGAGGTTGAGAAAGGTAGGGGAGGCGGGAAGCACTGTGACCCTGTGTTGCTCAATCGCCCGCCCCACCGCATCTGGCTTTCGGGCCTCAGGGATGATTAGGGTCGAACCTGAAAAGAGGCAGCGAAAAGCCGAGTCCAGTCCTCCGATATGATCGACCAGAAGCAAGAGCAGGCTTGGGTCCTCGCGGGCTTTCAGATTTTGATAGCGGTTTAGGAGTGCCCCAAAGTCATGAAGCATTCCCTTTGGCTGGCCACTGGAGCCGCTGCTGAAAAGAACCAGCCCACTTCCTTTTAGCTTGGTGTAGAGTGGCGAGTTGGCGGCGACGGCCTGCCTGCGCTCGCGCTCGGCAGATGGAATTTCGACCGGGAATGGTAGAGCGATATGCGAGCTCTCGGCGATGGCGAACAAAGTAGCCAGCGCCACAATCGTCGGCTCGCAGGGCACTTCGATGAGCTTGCCTTTGCCATCCGGGAGTTGAGTAGCGGCTTGATCCATGAGCGCCAGGAAATCGCCGTAGGACCATTCTCGGCCGGCCTCGATGCAGGCGGTGCGCTCTGCAAAGCTGGCCAGGCGATCTCGAATCCATTTCATGTGGAAAAGCGTTACAGGCTCGTCAGCGGCTTTCGTATCACGAGACGCCCCCTAGGTAAATAACTTGTCCGGTAATGAAATCACTTTCCTCGCGAAGGAAAAAGTCGACCGCATTCACGACATCGTCGACAGTCCCCATCCGGGGAATTGCCTGGCGCTCGAGCAGCGCCTGCATCTTTGCAGCCGGGACGCCCCGGATGAGGTCGGTTTCGATCGGTGTTGGGCCGACGGCGTTGACAGTGATATTCAAGCCGGAGAGCTCGCGGGCGAGAATCCGGGTCAGGCTCTCGATGGCCGCTTTACTTGCAGCGTAGATGGCTTCGCCCTCCAGGTTTAGCGGGTGGGCCACTGTGGTGAAATTAACAATACGGGCACTGCCGCTACGCCGCATCAGTTTCGCCATTTCCCGGCAAAACAGAAAGGTGCCGACCACATTGGTCTGGAAGATGCGGTTGACCGTGCTTACCGGCGTCAGCAGCGCGTGGTTCATGGACGCAATGCCGGCATTGTTCACCAGCGCATCGACCCGTGTGTATTTTTTTTTCAGCTGGCGAGCCATATTGACCACAGCTGCCTCGTCGCTCACATCGAGAGCGAAATGCTGGTAATGCGCATGCTCTAAATCGCTGGCACTCCGCGAGCAGCCGGCGACCTGCCACCCCTCGCTGAGATAGTGCTCGGCCAAAGACCGCCCGATGCCCTTCCGAGTGCCGGTAATGACAATGGTCCTCACGCGGGGAGCCTTTCCATGACCGCATCGGTGAGACTTTGCACGTTGCGGTAAGGGGAGTTTTTCGCGCTCATGGCTTTTTCGTCGGCCAAGGCAATGGACAGGGCATACCGCTCGGAAAGCGCATCCTCAATATCAGCGATCAGATTGACCAGTGCCATGCTGTCGAGCGCGCCGTCCTCACCGTAGAGGGCAAGCTCCGGCGTCGGCTGTTTCAAAGTTTCCAGATCGAAGTCTTCGGCCAGCATCTTAACTGAATCGAGGATGAGGGTCTCAACTGCTTGACGGTCAGGCATGGTCAATGAGGGGCTTTATCGTTGTCTCCGAGAAACTCACTGCGGGTTGCTTGGCCCGCCTCGGAAATGTTGTCGCGGCGAAGCACGGTGACGAAAGTTAAACAGAGAATTTTAAGGTCGAGCAAGCAGGAATGATGCGCCACATACCAGAGGTCGAGTTCGAATTGCCGCTGCCAGGAGAGGCTGTTGCGCCCGTTTACCTGCGCCCAGCCCGTGATCCCCGGCCTGACAGCGTGGCGCCGTGCCTGTTCAGGCGAGTAGCGGGGGAGGTAAGCGACGGGCAGTGGTCGGGGGCCGACGAGGCTCATATCACCTTTCAGGACATTCCAGAGCTCGGGTAATTCGTCGAGGCTCGTGCTGCGGAGGAACTGCCCCCAGCGCGTCAGTCGCTCCCCGTCGCTCCCGCCGCCTTCTCGCATCGTTCTTAACTTCACTATTTCAAAAGGCCTGCCGCCCTGGCCGGCGCGGGATTGACGAAAGAAAATCGGGCGCCCCAGCAGACAGAAATGTGCACAAATAAGGATCAACAGCGGAAAGCTGGCGACCATCAGGAGGATGAGCGAAGTCAGGATATCGAAGATGCGCTTCATGTTTCGATCGTTGTGTAAAGTGTATGCAGGGGGATCGAAACGATTTTTTTGTAAATTCTTTTGCTCTCGATTTTGACAGCGCCAGGTGGTTTGTTATGATTCCTTTGTCTTTGAGACAAAGCAAACACCTAAACAAACAACACTATGATACTCAACGCCAACGAACGCACCTTTTCTCCATTCAGTCTCACACGCCTGCTCACGACATGCTTCGGCCGGGGTAACGGGGAGTCTGTTTGTATCTTAATCGATCTTCCGGACCCTGCGGATATCAAGGATTTTAAATTTCTCAGCGACGAGACGCTCTCGATCCAAAACTATGGCCATGAGGTTTTTTACAAAGGCTTCAAGAACGGCGCGCTAGAGGAGATGAATTGGACCGGGGGCGAGATTTTTGCCTACAAGGAAACCGGCGGGAGCAACCTCGATATGGAGGACGATTGCTTTGATCCCGAAGGGAATCACCTTAGCCTGGATAAAGATATTTATTCGAAATACGATATCGTGCTGACTGTATCGACTTTCTCCGCCACCGCCCCGCTGACCGCGAAATGCAAAGAGTTCGGGTTCCGTGGTGCCACGCTGCATGGGCTTAACCAGATCATTTTGGACACCGGACTCGCTGTCGATTACGATCTGGTCAGCGAAGAGGCCGAGAAATTGCGCCTCGGTTTGACCAAGGCTGATCGTTTCGAAATCGATTTCGAAGTGGAAAGTAAAGTCTACACGCTCGTCCTGCACACAAACGGGCAGGAAGCCCAAAAGAGCCATGGCTTGTGCCCTCCCGGTAAGCCGGACGTCGCCAATCTCCCGGCCGGCGAGGTCTATTTCGTCCCAGAGAGCGCGGAGGGTGTCTTCCCATTTAAGTATGACGAAAGTACGATTGGGTTGCTTCACGTTGAGGGCGGCAAAATCCTCAAATCACAGTTTGTTTATGGTGATTATGCGGAGATCGAGGACCATAACCGCCGCTTGAAAGAGGACCCCATGATCGGAGCGATCGGGGAACTCGGTTTCGGGACGCAGGTGCTACCTTTCTCCGGACGCGATATTCAGGACGAAAAAATCCTCGGCACCATTCATGTGGCAACCGGGCGGGACGACCACCTGGGCGGTAAAATCACTCCGGACCTCTTTAAGGAGCACGCCAACGCCTCGCACGACGACGTGCTGTATGCACCGCACAAGACGCCCGAAATCCGCCTGCAACAAGCCCGCATGATTCGGGGCGACCAAACCGAGGTTCTGATCGAGCACTACAAACCGGCAAAATACATGCGGGATCTCCTGGAGGCTGAGATTGCGGTTGAGGCTTAGAGTGCTACAAGAAAAAGCGGATAGGCGAATTTAATGAATGTCCGGTGCTTAGAGGATGCTATTTAGACCGGGAAGGTGAAAGTGGGAAGGGAGGATCCGCTCTTAAAGGTCAACGGCATCTTGCGCGGCGCATGAATTCAGCTATGGGTTTTCGCAGCCTATGAATAAAGTGATCAATCCATACGAGTCTGACGAGCTGTTGCAGCAATACCTCGTTTTTCACTACGCGACTGCGGCCGAGCAGTTTCCCTACGCCTTCGGTGGGGCGGATGCTTTGGATTTTCCGAAGCGCTGTGTTGTGGAGGGGCTCAATTTGGGGCAACTACCCGAAGATGCCCGGGCCTTGGATTTGGGCTGTGCGGTGGGGCGGTCCTCGCTTGAGCTCGCGCGCCACTGTGGAGAGGTCGTTGGTATTGATTACTCGCAGGCCTTCATCGATGCGGCCCAGCGCATGGCTGCCAGTGGTCGGCACCCGGCCACGCGGCTCGACGAAGGCTCAGCCACGACCGCGCTCGAGGTGTCCGTGGATCCCGCGATCGACCGGAGCCGGGTGACCTTTGAGCAGGGCGATGCCCAGCACCTGCGGGACGACATCGGCCGCTTTGATTGCATCATCGCCTGTAACCTGCTCTGTCGCCTGCCCGAGCCTTTGCGTCTGCTGCGCCGCTTGCCCAACCTGCTCAAGCCGGGCGGCCAGCTCTTCATCACCACACCCTTCTCCTGGCTGGAAGCCTATACGCCCGCTGCAAACTGGCTCGGCGATGGAGCGAACGACTCTTTTACCGGCCTGCGCGCAGCCCTTGAGCCCCAGTTTGCCCTGGAGGCCCGCTGGAATATGCCCTTTCTCATCCGGGAGCATGCCCGCAAGTTTCAGTATAGCATCGCGCAAGCCAGCCGCTGGGTTCGTGGCGACGGCTAATTTCCTGAGAATTTGCCGCTTGCCTAGCTTTGATTTGGGAGGCAGCGTCTTTAAGTCGATTTCGGAGTGTGGGCGTTCGCTTGGTCGCAAGGCTGAGAGGAAAGTCCGGACACCGTAGGGCAGGATTCCCTGTGAAAGCGGGGGCACGCCGGGGTAACCTTGCGTGACGGACAGTGTCACAGAAAACAAACCGCCCTGAGCGTGTCGCGAGACAGGCCTGGGGTAAGGGTGAAATGGGGAGGTAAGAGCTCACCGCTCCCAAGGTAACAAGGGAGGCAGGATAAACCCAATCCGGTGCAAGGCAAAATAGGGGATCGGGCGGCCCGCCCAACGATTCCGGGTATGTCGCACCCCGCCTCGGCGGGGATGCCGCCTGGCGGCATAGATAAATGAACGCACAGTCTGGCGCTTCGGTGCCGGGCGGACAAAATCCGGCTTACAGCACTCCGGGATCGACACTTTTTATCGAAATTTCCCACTTTTTCCGCCTTGACAGGCTGCGCTCGCCAACCCACTTTCCCGCCTCTTAACAATTTATCAGCCATGGCTAACACAAAATCCGCACTTAAATACATCCGTAAAACCGAGACCCGCACGCTGCGCAACCGCCAGCTGAAAAGCCGTCTGAAGACACTGGCTAAAAAGGTCGCCGCCGCTGCAAGCGCCGGTGATAAGGAACTGCTTGCCGCTTCGACCCGCAGCTACATCTCCACGCTGGACAAGGCTGGTAAGAACGGACTCGTGCACGCCAACAAGATTGCCCGCCACAAGGCCCGCTGCGCGCAGTTGCTTGCCGCCTAGCGTAGTTGCCTCGCCTAGTATTGCTCCGCCTAGTCGCGAAAACATTTTCCCTCCCCATAGTGCCCCCGGTTACGCTTGTCGTGCCGGGGGTATTTTGTATTCCGTTTTCCGTGTCCAAACAATCGAACAAAAAAAATGCCCTCGGCTTCCCACCGCCATTGCTTGGTGAGCAGCCGCTTAGGATGCCCATTCTGGCCGAGCAGCCCGACTGGATTGCGCTGGAAAAACCGGCGGGTGTCGGTGTGCGCGCCCACCCGTGGGATCCGGAGCCGGATATGGATGCCGCGCTCAACACCCAGCTACAGGCTGAAAAGCCCGAGCTCCTCCGCTGTGGAGCGGACATTTTTGCTTCGGTTTACTACCTGGATCCGGTTGTCTCGGGTGTGGCTGTGTTTGCGAAAAACCGCGATGCCTCGGCAGAGTTGCGCAATCGCTTCGGGTCGGGTGAATGCCGGTTTCGCTTTCATTGTATCACGGCGGCGCGAAAGCCGGGCACGATCTCCGAGGTCGGTTCACTCCGGTCCGATGCACCCCTCCTGCCTCACAATGTGAAGCCGAAGATGATCCCGTCGACCGCCAAGGGAAAAAAGGCAGTGACGGATTTTCAGCTGATCGCGGAATCGCCCAGAGGTTGGGCGCTCTGGGAGGCCACGGTTGATTTCTTTCGCCCGCACCAGGTCCGCGCCCATGCCGCTGTCTTAGAGATACCGATTTTAGGGGACGACCTCTATGGTGGCCCAGAGGCGCCGACCCAGCGCGATTTGCAACCCAGAAAACAGCGCTCCGGAGTGCATTTGCCCGTCTTTCATGGCGTGGCCATTCATCTGGCCGAAGTGCAGCTCATCCCTGGTGATGTTGAGAGCTGCATCCAATGTGAGCCTCCCAAGCACCTGCGGCTGCTCTATCGCCGCATGGGCCTGACCGGCGAGGGCTAGGGGCACCTGTTTTCACGTGTAGCGTGCGGGTTTGCTCGCGCCTGCGGTGTTGCTGGCTTGGTGGGCTCGGGCTAATGTCGGGGCCTGCGCAAGCGCAGACGCTACGCCGACGTCAGCTACCGGTATTTGTGCAGCAGTGCCTTGGGAATATGGCAAGGCTCGTCGGGGCATCGGGTCAGCCGGTCCTGGTGGGCGGCATCGCTTTTCACATAGTTGCTCAGGGGGCAGACCACCACGACGATGCGTTCACGATCCGGGCGGCCGGAGATATAAGCCTTCGCCTCTGCGAGATGCGCCGCTTCCAGGCTGTAAACACCTGTGCGATACTTCGGTCCGGCATCCGGCCCCTGCCAGTTGATCGAGTAGGGGTCTATGATTTCAAACGAATATTTCTCCCCGTGAATAGGAACTTGCTATTTGGAGGCGAGTCCCTTTCCTTCAGCGGTTTTTCAACCTACAAGCGTTATGGCAATTCCCGAAATCTCATCTCTCCTCCCTCTGGCACAAGCGGCGCCCTCTGGTGGCGGCCTCGCTCAGTTCCTGCCAATCATACTCCTGTTCGTGGGTATGTGGTTTCTTATTATCGCGCCCCAGCGTAAGCGCCAAAAGGCACACGACCAAATGCTCAAAGCCTTGAAGACGGGCGACGAGATCGTGACCAGCGGGGGCATCTACGGCACCATCACCAATGTGAAGGACGACTGCTTCGTCGTCCGCATCGCCGACAACACAAAAATCGAGCTGGGCAAAGGCTTCGTGGCCAACAAGGTTCCTGCCAAGGCAGCTGAATAAGCTGCAGTATTACCCATTTCAGCCCTTCCTCTTCCCTTCAACTCCAGCGCTCAGCCACTTGTCCCATGTCCGGAAACATTCTTTGGAAATTCATCCTCACCGCACTCATCATCTTTTGGTGCGTGATGAGCATCACCCCTCTGCAGGATCGCCCTTTTGAGGAATACATCGTGGCCCAAGCCACCGCAAACGAAGCCGAGTTTACCGACCTGATGGAGCAGGCAGCGGCTCGGGTTGAGGCGGAGGAGGCTCCCACGCTCTTCATCGCACTGCGCGACCTTGGTGAAGAGGCGAATGTGGATTACGCGAAATTTTTCCCGCAGATCAACGTCGCCGATATCGCTAACCAAAATAAGCGGAATGATATTTTGCTGAAGCACATCCTGCGCAAGGCACAGAGCCAGCTGCGTCTCGGGCTGGACCTGAAGGGCGGCGTCGGGGTGACGCTCATGATGGAGCCGTCGGAGTCCGTCAGCCAAGTCCAGCAGGCCGAGCAGTTACAGAACGCCATCGATATCATGGCAGACCGTCTGGATGGCATGGGTGTGGCCGAGCCGGTCATCCGCGCCCGTGGCGATAACGCGATTGAAATCCAGCTGGCAGGCCTGTCCACCAAGGATAATCCCGAGGTCATCGATGCGGTGAAAAAACCCGCGCGCTTGGAATTTCGCCGGGTCCACCCGGAGCTGCGACCGGATTCCACGCCCACCAATCAATATCCTGTCGGCTACGAGGTATTGGCTGAAGAGGTCGAAGACCCACAAAGTGGGGAAGTCTTTGAGCGCCGCTACTTCGTTAAGCTCATTCCCGAGGCAACGGGCGAGATCATCGCCGATGCCTTCGCCTCGCAAACGCAGGCCGGTGGCTTCCAGATCAATCTGGAGATGACGGGCGATGGCGCCGCCATTCTCCGCAACGTGACCGAGCGCATGGTCGGCGAGCCCCTCGCCATCGTTCTCGACGGCAAACTCTACTCGGCACCGACGATCAACGACGTCTTGAGCAGCCGCGCGCAAATTACCGGAAGCTTCTCGCAACGCGAAGCCATCGAGCTGGCCAATGTTTTGAACAACCCCCTCGCGGTTGAGCTGCGGGTCGACGAGATGTATGAGGTTGGGCCAACTATGGCGAAAAGCGCTCAAGAGAGCTCAATCAACGCCGCGAAGTGGGGTGCTTCGCTCGTCGTTGGATTCATGATTATTTACTATTTCTTCGGCGGGATCGTAGCCGTTATTTCGGCGGTCATCAATGTGATCATCGTGCTCGGGGTCCTGGCCAGCCTGGGGGCGACGCTCACACTGCCGGGTGTAGCCGCTTTGCTCCTCACTCTTGGCATGGGCGTCGATGCAAACATTCTGATTTTTGAGCGACTGCGCGAAGAACTCCGTGCCGGTAAGAGTATCAAAAATGCCACGGCCGGTGCCTTCGATAAAGTGACTTCCACCATCGTGGACGCCAACGTCACAACGCTCATCACAGCGACAATCCTGATTTGGCTGGGTACAGGTCCGGTCAAGGGCTTCGGTATCACGCTGGCGATCGGTATCTGTGCCTCGATTTTCTGTGCGCTGGTCGTCACCCGCTTCCTCGTCGATTTGCTGGTCCACCGGATGGGCGTCTCCAAGGTGCTCGGGCTGGAGCTTCTGGGCGAACGCAAGATCGATTTCTTTAAATTCCGCAAGCCAGCCTTCGCGGCCTCCTGGCTCCTCGTGCTGGCCGGCGTCATTAGCATCGCGGTGCACCATGACAATATCCTCGGCAAAGATTTCACCGGGGGGGATGAAATGACCGTCGACTACATTGAGCGTGTTGAAGCGGATGCCATCATGCGGGTGATCAATGAGCAGGATCTGGGCGACGTCACCGTCCTTTACCAAAGCCTCATCGGCGAGGACCGCGAAGTACTCAAGCTGCAAACACCTTTTGACCAGGCGCGTCCAACGCTCGACATTCTGCGAAGCGCCTTCCCGAATGCCGGATTCGAGGAGGCGGGGATCAACCAGATAGGTGCTTCGGTTTCCAAGACGATTCAATGGAATGCGCTCATTTCCGTGCTCTGCGCCCTTGGCGGCATTTTGCTCTACGTGGCGCTGCGTTTCGAAGTGGGCTACGGCGTGGGCGCGGTCATTGCCACGGTGCACGACGTGCTCATGACGGTCGGGATTTTTGTCCTTTTCGGCCAATTTGATATTTTCGTCAGCGGGCAATTTTCCGCGCCCATGCTGGCTGCCATCCTTATGATCGTCGGTTACTCGATCAACGATACCATTGTGGTCTTTGACCGCATTCGTGAGGAGTTGGACCTGAATCCCGGCACGGATCTGCGCAACATTATCAACCAGTCGATCAGCCGCGTGTTTTCACGGACTTTGCTGACCAGCATCACGACCTTGCTGGCGGCTGTTTCACTCTACGTCTTCGGCGCGGGTGTGATCAACGATCTCGCCTTTGTCTTTATTATTGGTATTTTGACGGGGACGTTCTCGTCGATTTTTATCGCAAGCCCCGTTTTCTACTGGTGGCACAAGGGAGATCGCCGTCACGTCGAAGAGCGCCAGCTCACGCCTAAGCGCTACGAGTGGGAAAGCCAAAAAGAAGAGGCTTAGCGGGTAGATGCTCTGGAATACCATCGATATTGACGAGACGGCAGCCCGGAATCTGGCTGGGCGTCCCGGAGTGTCGAAGGTGTGCGCGCAGTTACTCGTGCAGCGGGGTATCGTGACTTCGGAAGCGGCGGAGGATTTCCTCCGTCCGCGTCTGGCTCAGTTGGATAATCCATTCGCCCTCAAAAATCTCGAAGCGGCAGTCAACCGGATCGAGCAGGCAATCGAGGCCAAGGAGTCGGTGGTCGTTTTTGGTGATTACGATGTCGATGGGGTCACCAGCACGGTGCAGCTGGTCAGTTTCCTGCGCAGTTTGGAACTGGAGCCGCGCTTCTCCGTTCCCCGCCGTCTGGACGAGGGCTATGGCCTAAGCCGCGACGCGATTGACCGGATATTCGGTGGTGAAGTGCCGCAGCTCTTTATCGCCCTCGATTGCGGGACCAACGCACACGAGCCGATTGCCTATCTCCGCGAACTGGGTGTGGATGTGATCATCGTCGATCACCACCAGACGAAAACAGTCGCGCCGGAGGGCTGTATCTTCGTCAACCCTCACGTCAATGATCCGGCGGATGCCCCTTGGCGTGACCTGTGCACCGCCGGGCTCGTTTTTAAACTGCTCCACGGCCTGCTTAAACACCGCCGGGAAGCGGAAGACCCGAGGGTCGAGGGCATTCAGCTCAAAGACTACCTCGACCTGGTGGCGATGGGCACGATTGCCGATCTCGTTCCCCTGCACAGAGAGAATCGCATCCTCTCCTGGTTCGGTCTGCGCCACCTGCGGGCTAACGGGCGCAGTGGTATCCGGGCACTGGCCGAGGTTTCGGGTATCGACAGCGGGCAGGAGATGGCCGGTGCGGATATATCCTTCAAGATTGCCCCCCGAATCAATGCGAGCGGGCGCCTGGCCGATGCTGCACTCCCCATCGATTTGCTCCTGCAGGAGGACTACAGCATCTGCCGCGGGATCGCCCAGGAGTTGGATGGCATCAACAAAGAGCGCCAAAAAATTGAGCGGGGCATATCGAGGAAGGCGGAACTCCGCGCCGCCAGTGAGTTTGCCGACGAGCCAGGCATTGTTCTTTTTGGTGATGACTGGCACCCCGGCGTGGTGGGGATTGTGGCCAGTCGGGTGAGTCGCCATTTTCATAAGCCC
This sequence comes from Puniceicoccaceae bacterium, assembly GCA_018402305.1. GTDB lineage: Bacteria > Verrucomicrobiota > Verrucomicrobiia > Opitutales > Coraliomargaritaceae > Thalassobacterium. The sequence continues at coordinate 93,098 of JAGYJE010000012.1, forward strand.
TGCGTGATTCTGGGTGCTGAGGGCGACGATGCCAAGGGCTCCGGTCGCAGTGTTGCCTCTGTGAATCTGGTCGAGGTATTTCAGCGTTGTGCCCATTTGCTGGGCCACTGGGGCGGGCATCCAATGGCAGCCGGCGTTTCGCTGAAGGCCGTCGATGTGGACGCCTTCCGAGAGTGCTATCTTGAAGCCCTGAAAACGCTCTATCCGGGCGGACTTCCTGAGCCGACTCTACAAATCTCAGCCTGGCTTGAAGCGCAGGATCTGGGCGAGTCCCTCCTCGATGAATTGGATCGACTGCATCCCTTCGGCCAGGGTAACAGCGAGCCGGTTTTTGGCTTGCGCGGTCTGGCACTGGAAGAAGCGCCCCATGTCTTTGGAGAGGGGAATTTCCGCTTTCGCCTCCCTGCCAGCCATTCGAGTCGCCGGGGAATTGCGGGGATCGCCTGGCGGATGGGTGAGCCGCCGGTGGTCGGCCAAAAGGTCGATCTGGCCGTCCGCTTTGCCTGGAATTATTTCCGCGACAGTCGCTACCCGCAGGTCACGCTGGTCGATTGGAAGCCGGCAGAGGGCTAATCAGAGCCTGTAACTCGGGACTATCCTGGTTTGAAACATCCCGAAGCAAGCATCATTTCATGGCCGCGGTAGCGTGTTCGGGCGCTTTGATCAGGTGAACCCAGTCTGCCATGATGCGGGCACTTTCGCGCAGGTAGATATCGAAGGCAGGCTCTTCGTCTTCTTCGACGGCGACCTCGGGCGCGGCTTCATCATCGTCGGCCGATTGGGCGAGGTTTTTCTTCGACTGTGCTTCCTGCTCCTCAGTGACCTTTAAGATGAAAGATTTCATCGCGTAGTCCTCTTCGCTCAGGGCTTCGTAGGCATCGTCGAGTTCATCGATGTAAGCCTGCTCGGTTATTTTACGCTGGATGCGCTTCTCCAGATGGATCGAAACCTCCTTCTCTTCAAAGCGCTGGCGCCGCCACTCAATCTGCTCTTTCAGAAAACGAAATTCCTCAAGAGCACTACGCCGCGCCTCGCTCGATTCAGCTAGCCGCGCGATCAGAGCGGGATCCTCCGGACTGTCGACGTCCAGTTTGTTCCAGTCGTTAACCCAGTCGATCTTGTCGATCTTGCCCCATGGCAAGGCGTGGGGCAGGTCATCCTCGCCGATCGGCAGAAACTCGTTGACGGAGGGTAGCGCGATGTCCGAGGGAACACCCAGAACCTGAGTCGAGCTGCCGCCGGGCAGATAAAATTGCTTGATAGTTATTTTTGAAGCAACGGGCCGTGCTTTGGGTTGCTGTGAACTGAGAAAGGAGAATGCGGAGCGGTTGTTCATGTGGTAAACTTCCTGCACCGTGCCTTTGCCGTGTGTGGAGCTGTTGCCCACGATGAGCGCGCGCCCATGGTCCTGCAGAGCGCCGGCCACGATCTCGGAGGCCGATGCGCTGAAGCGGGAGGTCAGCACGATGAGCGGCCCCTCCCAAAGCATGCTGGGGTCGCGGTCTGAGAGGACGTCCTTGCGCCCGGAACTGTCGCGAACCTGCACCACCGGACCAACCGGAATAAAAAGGCCCGCTACGCGAACGGCTTCGCTGAGGAGTCCGCCGCCATTCATACGAAGGTCAAGAACAAGACCTTCCGCACCGGCTTCGCGGAGCTTGTTGATCAGTTCCGTAACGTCGTCACTGGTCGTGGACAGCGTGCCACCCGCCCCAATGTTGCCATAAAAGGAAGGCAGCTCAATCACGCCTACCGGGATGGTCTCGCCGGATTCGTTGGGCACTTCGATAAGCTTGGCGGAGGCCAGGTTGGCCGTGAGCTTTACCTCGTCGCGCACAATGGGTACGGTTTTGCGAACGGAGGGGTCGCTGGCATCGCCGGGGCGAATGAGCAAGCGGACGGTGGTTCCCTTCTCACCCTTGATTTTGCGCACAATGTAACGCAGCTGCATATCGACCACGTCTTCGAACTCTTCATCGCCCTGGGCCACCCCGAGGATTTGATCTTCCGGCCCAAGTAGACGCGAGCGTTCGGCAGGTCCGCCGGGCAGGATCTCCTTGATCGTGCAGATACCGTCGTCATCCTCAAGGAGCGCACCGATGCCAACGAAGGAGTTTTGCACCGCAGAGTTGAAGCTTTCCAAGGTGTCTGAGGACAAAAACGAGGAGTGGGGGTCGAAGAGTTGCGTCATCGAGTTGATAAACGACTCCTGAACCTCCGCGGCCTCCCGAGCCATCGTGAAACCGAGATTGCGCTCGTAGCGACGGCGTATCTTCTCCCGAGCTTCATCGAGTGTTTCAGCAAAGAAGGCCTCGTCTTCGAGTAAGCGCAGCAGTCGGGTTGGATCAAACGGCTCATCCTCGTCGGCTGTGTCGGGGTCAACCACGTCTGGATTCTCCATGTTGAGCGACGCGCTGCGTTCCTCCTCGTCTTCCGAAGCGAGTGAGAGCATCTCGTTCAGTAGCTCGTATTTCAGGCGGCGCTCCCAGAGGGCGTCGGCCTCTTCAGCACTGGCAGGCCATTCCGCTTCCCGCCGGTCAGTCTGAAAGGTCTCATCCGTCGTAAACGTAAAGTCCTGTTCCAGTCGCTTGTAGGCCCATTCGGTCCGTGCCTCGGCTTTAGCTTTAAAACTATCATAGATTTCAAAGGCCGCGTAGAGATTTCCCTTCTTTAAAAACGCCTCCATGGCCTCTGCGAAGCGAAAGATGAACTCATCGACTTCCGGACGCGTAAAATGCATGCGGCTGTAGTCAAAAGACTTGATGTAGGCCTCCACCATTTCCTGGCCGTCCAGCTCCTGCATGCTGCCGCGTAGGTAGTGGCGGGCGTTGATGGTATTGACAACCCAACGCGTTTGGGAGGCCATTTCCTCGGAGGTGTCGAGTTTTGCGTTGGTCGAGATGACGAAGGCAAAAGCCGCCGCAATGATGAGGGAGATTCGGAAAATTCGTTTATTCATACGTGCTTTGGAAGTTTTTTCGGCCATCGGAAATGCAAGGCGAGTTCAATTTGAGTTCAACTGCGGAGAATGTCCCTGGCCCGATCAAGGACTTCTTTCTCACTGTCAGTCAGCGAGCCGAAGCCGGATTCATTAATTTTATCGAGTATGCGGTCGACCTCATTTTGCAACTCCTCACGGTTGCTGCGGTTTACTTTGTAGCTAATGGGCACCTCAGCCTTTTTGCGGCGTTTAAACCATGCAGGCGGCTCGACTGCTGGGCTGGCCTCTCCGGCATTGAAAATTGGGACGGACCGGTTGTGAAAAAAACGGTAGTAAATGATCCCCGCAAAAAGCCCGCCGAGGTGGGCCGAGTGAGCCACCGGAGATTGGTTGGGTAGTTCGTAAAGAAGGATGCCTCCCGCGGAAATGATCAGGCTGCCCCAAAAGACCCACTTCGGCTTTACGGTGAGCGGAATGATGAAAAATAAGAGCAAGGTGATGGGACGCTCGGGATACATTAGGCAGAAGAATGCCAAAATGGCCATGACCGAGGCGGATGCGCCCACCATGGACTGGAAAACAAGGTCACCTCCGATTTGGCCGATCGCTGGGTCGTTTAAGTGAAAAAGAAGGTAGACCATCCCTCCTACGAGGGAACCCGCAAAGTAGAGCATGAGAAAACGGGTGCGCCCGAGCAGTGGCTCGACAATGCGCCCAATGAAAAAGAGCCCGAGCATGTTTCCCAATATATGAATAAAGCCAGTCGTATCGTGCAAAAAGGCATAGCTCAGAATCGTCCAAACCTTGAGCTCTTTGAAGTTATGACCACTCAAGGCGAACCAATCGGTGAGAAAACGGTTCTCCCGGCCTCCGGGACCCGGGACAAAGACGTTGAGCACTTGTTGCAGCACGAACACCGCCACTGTGATCACGATAAGCGTCGTCACTAGGGAAGTCTTTTGCGTCTCAGATCCGTAAGGGGATTGTCGCATGTAAGGGCGGTCATAAAGCATCTGGCGGCTGGCTAACTATTGGTGGATCATTAAAAGACCCTCACATTGCCCGCCTGTTCCCCTGGGGCAAGGTCGGAGATGACTTTCCTGGAAATTGGATGCCGCGCCGCACGGCTCTGCCGAATCCTAAATGCCGCCGCTGCACCAACTCGGCGACTCGACAAACCGAGCAAAGCCCGCATTCTACACCCCAGTGAAACCATCACAGAAATCATCGCTCCGCTCTGTTTCAGTAGCCTGTATCCTCGCCTTCTTGATCAGTGTCTATCTGCACTCGGTGGAGGGAGCTTGGCGCACGCTTTGGCCCAGCGGGGTCGCTCTGGCAATGGTTCTCTTCTCAAGGAGCGCTTTTCTCGGTCTCCTTTGCGGTGCGGCCTGCGGGGCCGTGCTGCTCGCGGGGGACTCCGTTGCGGCCTTCGTAGCTCAGCTCATTGGGCAGCAGTTTTGGCCGATCTTTGGCTCACCGTGGAAGTTGAGCGCGATGCTCTTTACGCTCATCCTTGGCGGCTTTGTCGCGCTGGTCGAGGCGGGTGGGGGGCTCCAGTCGCTGGTGCGGCGACTTCTCGGGGCAGGTCCGGCGTCACGTAAGCGCATGCAAAGCACAGTCTTTGGATTCGGGCTGCTGGTTTTTTTCGATGGTCTCGCGAATACGATGCTGATCGGCCGGCTCCTCCGCTCGGCTGCGGATCGTTGCGCCGTCTCGCGGGAAAAGCTCGCTTATCTGGCAGATACAACGGGATCCGCCGTTGCTTGCCTCGCCTTTATTTCCACCTGGATCGCCTTCCAGCTCTCTATGATTCGGGAGGGCTTTGCACTTGCAGGTCATGAATCAGTCAGTGCCTATGGCTATTTCTTCAAGTCGCTGCCCGTTAACTTTTACTGCTGGTTTGCCTTGGCCATGGCGCTCGTTTGTGTTTTGCGTGAGTTCAATCCAGGCTCGATGGGACAGGCAGAGGCAAACGTTCAGACTCGAGCGAGAGAACAACCGAAGTCACCGCATCCCGATGCGCCCGATGGCGGTATTGACCTTGGAGACATCGTGAGATCCCACTGGGCGTTCGCAATTGTTCCAATTGCGGTTCTGACCCTTTCGATTCCGCTCTTGAGTTATGCGCTCGGTGCCGAAACGCTCTTGCCCTTCAATCTGGAAAAATTCGCCGAGGCCTACGGCCGCGCAGAAAGCTTTGTGCCCCAAATATTAGTTGCCGCCAGCCTCTTGGCGTCCCTTGTAGCCGCTATAACCTACAGTTTTGGGCGCAGGCACTATTTCGCAAATAGTGCCGAGGATGCGGTGGCAATACAAGGTGTTGCGAGGGTCTTTTTTTCTGGGGTTCGGGATATCGCACGCCCTGTGCTGATCCTGGTTGCCGCATGGATGCTGGGTGCGGCGATCAGTCAGCTCGGCACCGCTGTCTGGCTGAGCAGTCAATTGGAGGGACAGCTGCCACCGGCTCTCCTGCCAGCGGGGATCTTTCTGCTGGGCGCTGCCATTTCTTTTGCCACAGGGACCTCATGGGGCACCATGGGCGTGCTGATGCCGCTCGCTATTCCGGTAATTTTTGGTCTGACCGAAGGTGGACCGGATGCTGAGCGTGATCGGCTTGTTGCGGCCGCAATTGGAGCGGTCTTCAGTGGAGCTGTTTTCGGCGATCACTGTAGTCCTTTTTCCGATACAACCATTGTTGCCTCAATCGCTTCAGGAGTGGAGCCCTTTGATCATGTCCGCACGCAATTGCCATTCGCTTTGATCGCGGCCGGTGTGGCCCTGGTGTTTGGATTTATTCCGCTTGGACTGGGGGCACCCGCGGGAATCACCTTACTGCTTGGCTTTGCTGTTTTGTGGGTATTGCCCAGTTTCAAAGCCCACAGCCGGCGGCCTGTGCTTTAGGATGACTGTCTGCCTCCGTGAAGCCGACAACGAGGGGGTGGCCCGGCAAAAGCTTCAGCCGACTGTGCGACACTCAGTGCTTTGGATGTCGGGAGCCATCTGAGCCAGACGGGGGCTGGCCAAGAGGATGTTATTACATCACCGCTAACTTAGATGATGGCGTAAATGCATATCAATAGCAGATATGTATAGTCCGTATAGAACAGATATTTATAACCTGGATATAAATTTTAGGCTTGACGGCCATTTAGTTTGTTGAATAGTTGGGGTATGAAGCGACGTAGACTAGTGTGTGCGAATTCGTCATGTATTCATCATGCAATGAGCCGTATTGTGGGTGGTCAGATGCTTTTGGGTGACCGT
>JAGYJE010000013.1 GCA_018402305.1 Puniceicoccaceae bacterium
TTGACTGGCGCGCTATGACACAACGAGCTTGGGGCATCTGGACAAGCGCTCATGTTCCGTGTATAGACTCGCCCCATGAAAAGTATCGCCCTCATCACTGACATTCACGCCAACCTTCCCGCCTTCAAGAATGTCCTGCGTGATGTGCAGGAAAGCGGAGCCACCGAGATCGTGTTTCTAGGAGATATCGTGGGTTATGGCGGGTCGCCTGCGGAGTGCGTGCATTTGGTGAGAGCGCTTGGCGGCAAGTGCGTGATGGGAAACCATGATTTAGAAATGGACAAATACCGGAAGCGCCGCTACTTGACTGGGGATTCCCTGAGAAACGAGGATGGTTACATCGCCGGTCTGATCCGCGCGGCGCAAACTTTGCCGGAGGAGGATGCCGACTGGCTGGCGAAGCTGCCTTACACGGACATCATCAAGGAAGCCCATGTGGCGCACGGCAGCTTGGATGATCCGGAGGCGTTCGATTACATCGAGGATGCTGAAACCGCGAAGGACACGCTGACGTTCCTCGCTGGGAAGAAATACAAGATCGGTTTCTTCGGACACACCCATCAGCCCAAAATTTTCTCCGAGGATGACACCAAGCTCGACTGGATCAACGAAACGACCGTCCGCATACCGGAAGGCTTGGCCTGCGCGGTGACGGTCGGTTCCTGCGGACAGCCACGCACGCCGGATGACCTTCGCTCCTGCTGGGCACTGTGGAAGCCCGCCGAGCGCGTGGTTGAGTTCAAGAGGACGGAATACAGCCGCCTGCATGCGGCGCAGGACATCGCGAAAGCGGGTCTGCCACTCGAATCGGCGGCACGCTTGTTGAATGATTCGGAGTATTCGGCGGTGTTCGGGTAGATGAGTTGATTCATTCAACGGCGGGCGTGTCCCGGACGGGCGCGGACGTAGAGTGTGTGCGGCTTGTCATAGAAATCGACATACACGCCGGATAGCGCGTGGAAGACATCGCGGACACGCGCGATGTGCCGCCTATCGATCTGATGCGCGTGCGCCCAGAACGAAATCACGCTGACCTGCCTACCCGCGTCGTCGGAGACATCGAGCCAGATGCGCCCCGCATTATGGCGGCGGCGCACATCGCCGAGCACGCCCGTCCAGTTTTCCTGGAAGTCCCGCAAAGCATCGGGATCCAGCTTCCCGGAGAAACGCGTGGAGTAGTCCTTGGCGGTCTTGAGGTCATTCGCGTCCGCCATTTTCCTGAGTCCGTTGATGATGCACAGATGGGGTAGGTGCGACCACGCCACCACATCGCCGACGAACAGGAACGTGCGGGCGCAAGGGCTTTCCACCGAATAGGTTTTCCTCCCGAGGATCAGCTTCTCGGGCGACACGGACAGGCGTGGGAGTGATTGCATCTTTCAACGGGCACCTTCCGTTTTCCAAACCTCCCCTACAAGCGGATAGTCCCGCTTTATGACACGAGGTCTGTCCGCTAGGGAATCCAGCCCACATGATCGTATGGAAGAATGATGATTTTCACTCAGCCGGCGGGGGTGCGTCGTAGGGCAGCTTGAAGTGGAGGAACACGTCCCGCCTCCGGTTGTAGATGTCCATCTCGCTCATCCCGGCGCGTTCCATCATCGCGTTGAGCGGGGCGAAGTTTTTCGAGACGAACCGGATCAGATCCATCGGATCGTATTCGACTGCGGCCTTGGGTTCACCGAGGCGCTTTGATCCTTACAATTCCGGCAGCAGGCATCGCAAATATCTCGACTATCTAACCCCCAATGACATCTTCATCCAGTCATCACCGATTGCGCGCGCCGCTTGAATTCGCCACTTGAATATCTTCAAACAAACTCGGGAACCTACCCACTCTAAGCGACACCGTTTTTTTCTTTTTACCAGATCCCATGAAGAAGAAATCCCCACCCATCCTGTTCTGTAATATTGGCTGGATGGAACATTATCAGGGTCAGCGAAAGGGAGCTGACGAGATTACCGGAGGTGGCGGATATATCATCAAGCATGGGCGTGGAGACGAGATCTGTAACTTCGTTTCCGTAGAAGGCATGCATTATGGCTGGGTTCAACCGGCGGGTGAGCAGATTGCCCTTGAGAGAATTGACGAAAACGGCGGCACGGGCGATTCCATTTCCGGTGTCACCGTGGTGTGGACTGCCAAGCGGCAAGGCGTGGGAACCGTAGTCGTTGGGTGGTATCTGAACGCCATAGTGTTCAGAGAAAAGCGGAGGCAATCCAAACGATCGGCACTACACCGTAAAAATCACGTTAAACAGTATCGGATCGAAGCACCCGCAAGGTATGCCTGCCTCCTGCCAGTCGACAAACGAATATGTAAAATTCCGCGCCAAGTAAAGGGTGGTATGGGACAGGCGAACGTGTGGTATGCAGATAGCCCCCTGAGCAAGCCGACGGTAGAGCGAGTGCTGGATTTGATCGGGGGGAAATACACTGGTAAGTCCGTCAGGCCTATTCGCACGAAGAATCAGGATCAGGAGCGTAAGGCGAGAGTCGAAAAAGCCGCTGTCCGCTGTTGTTGCGATCACTTCGAGAAATTGGGATATGTCGTAACCAGCGTGGAAAAGGATAATGTAGGCTGGGACTTGGAAGCTCAGCTTGGCAAATTGAAGTTGCGTATAGAAGTCAAGGGTTTGTCGGAAAAGCGGTTCGCTGTGGAAATGACTCCCAATGAGTATCTGGCCTTCTCTAAACAGCACGAATTTTATCGCCTTGCGGTGGTTGTCAATGCGTTGACAGATCCAAGCCTTTCAATTTGCCGTTTCAGTCGGGAGCAAGGTGAATGGGTGGCCGAGGGTAGCTCTGAGGGATGCCTTCGCATAATGACCAAAATGAGCGCAACTATTTCCCTTGAAATGAGATAAAAACCTCGGTTGCCAACACCACCGGCGCAGAAAATAATAACCGCTCCTCGTAGCGTTGTATTCGAGCGGTAGCGCATGCTGACCCAAATCACGCTCCCCCAATCTCCCTCCAAATGACCCTGCGACTTCATGCCTTTCTTCCCCGCAGCCGGGCCAATGGTCCCGGCTGGCGGAGTGTGGTGTGGGTGCAGGGCTGTTCTTTGGGCTGCCCGGGGTGCTTCAATCCGCAGACCCACGGACGGGATGAGGCGCGCGAGACGTTGGAGGTGGCGGAGGTGATGGAGCGCATTCTGGCGGCGGGCACGGAGGGGCTTACGGTGAGTGGAGGAGAGCCGCTTCAGCAGGCGGAGGCGGTTGTGACGTTGTTGGAGGCGGCTCGGGCTGCGGGGTTATCCACTCTTCTGTTTACCGGGTTTGCGTGGGAGGAGATCCAGCGACTGCCACAGGCACCACGAATCTTGGGCTGTGTGGATGTAATGGTGGCTGGCCGCTATGTGGCCGAGCGGCGGGTGGCGCATGGGTTGCTCGGATCGGCCAACCAGACCGTGCACCTGCTGAGTCCGCGCCACACGCTGGAGGAAATCGCCGCCACGCCCGAGGCTGAGGTCGTCATTCTGCCGGACGGGCGGGTGGTGTTCAGCGGTATTTTGCAGGCTTCATCAGGCCTGCCCTAGCCAATACAAAGGCGCTATTGAAAACAGCCACGTAAGTAATCCACATCTGTCGCCCAAAGAAAGTCAGCTCTTGATGGAGCCGGGTGCCGGATTAGATGCTTCGGGTCGAGTGTAACTGGTGGAGGAACATTGACGCTTCCATCGACTTGTCCAGTCAGGCTTACCTCAATAAGCCCATCAGGAAACTCCTTTGCCCGAAGGAACGCCCGAGCGGTTCCTCTTCCCTGAATCTGATATTCCACGGACTTTCCGTGTAACTCCTCGAATGAGAATGGATGCTCGTTCATGTGGTTTTGCGTTTAGATCGATGGATGGCGATGGAGTTCTTCGGTCTCTGCCGAGACTGTCCGCCCACCGACGCGAATGAAGGGAGGGTGAACTGAGATTGAAAAACTTATCGGAGATTGGAGCGCGACGGCTTCGTTGCTCTTCATTCTTCTGGGCGGAGGTTTTTAGTCTTCAATCGTCCACGGGGCTTAAGAGTCCCAAGATCCGTGGTCTTCAAACCGACGAGATCGGGATTCTTTCGGAGGTATCGTCTAACGTAGGGGTTAATCATCACGGGCGCCTCGAAAGCATCAAACATCCCAGAAGCGAAAATCAAGACGCCCTTGGCGATCAAACTACATACCGGACCGTGGAAGGCGAAGAAGTATTCACAAGCGGCGTCTTCCTTAAGGTAGGCCGCCAAGATATCCCGTTCATCGGTGGCCAAATTTTTGCAGTGCCACTTGAGCTGGCGAACTGGTCGCCAAGCAAACCACCACTGAAGTAAGACGTAAGAACCAAGAAAAATGCGCCTCTTCCGCAAAATCTGTGGGTTAAGACTGGCATCATAGCGCTGCGGAGCGGCGCGAGGTTCTTGGAAGTTGTCCACAACAGACCGATTCGAGAATGGGTATGAAACTCGTCGGAGAAGCGGTTTGTTGTGGGCAACTTCCTCTTCATCCGCATGGAGGGTTGATGAACTGGCGGAGGCTGGCAGGATCTGTTTGCGACAACAAAACAACCAGCGCACCGCCAATTCAAATCAAGACCCTACTCAACAAAATCCACCGACTCAAGAGCTTCGTTTACCATTCCGTGAAAATGTGCGGAACCGGAGACAAGGCGCGCCTCATCGCCGAGATCATACCCAGAGCCAACTCCCGCCCCGTCTGCTCCGGCTGCGGGATACGTCGGCCCGGTTACGACCGCATGCTCCCCCGCGAATTTGAGTTCATTCCGATCTGGAACATCCCCATCTCCTTCTCCTACAGTATGCGCCGCGTGGATTGCCCGAGATGCGGAGTCAAAGTGGAGAGCGTCCCATGGGCGCAGGGCAAGCATTCCTGCTGCGACGCCTACCGCCATTTCCTCGCCTCCTGGGCTAGGCGCCTGAGCTGGAAGGAAACCGCCGCCTGTTTCCACACCAGCTGGGACAACGTCTGCCGCTCGGTGAAATGGGTCGTCGATTTCGGCCTCAGGCACAGGGAGCTGGAGGGCATCACCGCCATCGGGGTCGATGAGGTCACTTACAGCAAAGGCCACAAATATATGACCCTCGTCTATCAGATCGACGGCGGCTGCCGTCGCCTCCTCGGTGTCATCAAAGATCGCGACACCGCATCGCTCACCGGTTTTTTCGCAACCCTGGGTGCGGAACGTTGCGCGCAGATCAAGGTCGTCTGCTCCGACATGTGGAAGCCCTATCTCAACGTCATCGCCGCCATGCTGCCCGCCGCGCTCAACGTCCTCGACCGCTTCCACATCGTCAAGAAGCTCAACGAAGCCGTCGATGAAGTCCGCCGCCAGGAAGTAAAAAAGCTCGCCGCCGAAGGCTACGAACCCATCCTTGGGAAATCGCGCTTTTGTTTCCTGAAACGTCCCCGCAACTTCACCGTCGGGCAAGCCGCCAAGCTCGGAGACCTGCTCAAGTATGATCTCAAAACCGTCAGGGCATGGATGCTAAAGGAATCCTTTGACGCCTTTTGGCAATACAACAGCCCGCACTGGGCGAGGTGGTATCTGCGCAAATGGTGCACCCGCGCGATGCGCAGCCAGCTCGACCCGATGAAGAAATTCGTCCGCACCCTTCGCAACCACGAGGAGCTGCTGATGAACTATTTCAAGGCAGGCAAGCACTACAACAGCGGCATCGTCGAGGGTCTCAACCTGCGGATCAATCTGTGCATGAGAAAAGCCTACGGCTACCGCAGCTTCGAACTGCTGCAAATCACTCTATTTCATACGCTTGGAAAACTACCCGAGCCGAAATTCACCCACAGATTTTGCTGAAGAGCCAAAAATGCAAACTCCAAGAATAAGCCCCCGATACGCCAGTAGCTCCTTTGGGAGACTTGTATCTGGCAAGAGGGAAACAAACAACGCACCCAGAAACAAAGCAATGAGAAAGGGCACATTGCGCATGGCGTCCGATGTCAGCGACTTTGCGATGTCCGCCGCTTTCGTGATGTTGGAAACTAAGGAGGGGGCACTCATATGAAATCTTCAAATTCTCCAGCAGCTTTGTTCACGAACATTTCGCCTTAATTATTATTTGTGCCGGTTGCTGTTCTGGAAGACCAGCGACCCATCTTGATAACTCTGTGGTCAATCTTCACTGACATGATTTTGTCCGAACTCACCATCTTGTCGAGCAAGAGCCTGCGTCCGGCGGCATTTTCAAGTTTCCCGGCCGCCGGTTTTACAAGTGCTGCATCAGCCTTCCAACTCGAAGGAGTCTTCCTCAATCATGACGTGGGCTCCTTCTTCGACCTCGATGTCGTGTGAGGTGTAGTGAGTGCAGATGGCCTCCACCAAGAGCAGACCACCGGCAGTGTATGGATCCGGCAGACGAGCGAGGTGTTCGCGCAGGGCTTCCAGACCGTCGCGGGTAACCTCGCAGGGCTTGGCGGTCCAGAGGGCTTCGGCATCCTTGGCGTTCCTGATTATTTTCATACGGCGGAACCACTCAATGCCGGCGTTATTCACCTGCATGGCTTGGGAGAGATCTGCTCCGAAATGGACCGCTACCCAACGTACCATCCAGTGTTTACTCAGCCCTGCTTTGGCCACCGTGGCGGCATCCAGTTGGCCCTGTTTGCGCAGTGCGCCCAGCGCGGCGATCTGGTCCGGCGAGCTGGTTTTATCCGTGAGCATTGCTTTTAGTTCCGCCGGTGATTTTGAAGAAAGTGGGCCGGTCTCGCCGCTGGTCAGCCATTTATTATAGACTGGGTTTAGTAGGAGATCGCCTAACCACTCCGGCGGGCTTTCGGCCAGCGGCGGGGCAAGTTCCTCCAACCGCGTGAGCAAGGCGGCTTGGTCGATGTCAGCGGGCTTCCACTTGGCCGCGATGATTGACTGCACGGCATCCAGAATTTGTCGGGCAGGCAGCCACCAGAGGTTCTCGGCCAACGCCTCCCAGTTGTGGTTGCGGATGTTGGTCTGCACCAGTGCCTCGGCATCCGCTACGGTCAGTTCCGCAGCCCGTTTTTCTGCCAGAAACAAGCCGTTCATCCGCACCTCACCCGCTTTCACCACCGCTTCCCGGATGCGTGCCTTCAATGCCGCTGGCGCAGCCAGGAATTCCGGGCGCAGCGTTTGAAACTCGTAGTCCTCAGCTAGATACTCATCGAAACGTTCCGTCGCAGCCAGATAGAGGAACCACTTCGCTTCGTCTGAATGTCGCCAGCCCCGCTCTTCGATAACCTGCCGCACGGTTTTCCCAGCTTTGTTCTCCAGCTTGGTGAAGATCTCAAACCAGGCAACTCCAGTGAAATTCAGCCAACCTCGCGCTTCAATGGCCTGTTGCAGTGCATGATCCGCTTTGTCCTCCAACCAACAGTCAATCACGCCATCTACTTTTTCCTGTGTAAAAATCTGACATAGTGCGGCTGCGGCAAGGACAGTAGCGGCTTCGGAGGCTTGTCTCTCCTCAAGAGACCCCATCATCTGAACTACCCTCGCAGGCTGGTTGACCAACGGGGCGAGTTCCGCGACGAAAAACTCGTCGAAGCGGTTCCGTTTATTGAGGAACAGGAGCCACTTCGCTTCGTCTGAATGTCGCCAGACTTGCTCCTCGATAACCTGTTGCGCGGTTTCGCCCGCCTTGTCCTCCAGCCAGCAGTCGATCACAGCATCCACCGTTTCCGGTGCGAAAATCTGACCGAGGGCGGCTGCGGCCGCTGCGGTGGCCGCTAGGGAGGCATTCGCGCCCTCAGGATACGCAAGCATCTGGGCGACCTTAGGCTGGTTGACCAACGGGGCGAGTTCCGCGACGAAAAACTCGTCGAAGCGGTTCCGTTTATTGAGGAACAGGAGCCACTTCGCTTCGTCTGAATGTCGCCAGACTTGCTCCTCGATAACCTGTTGCGCGGTTTCGCCCGCCTTGTCCTCCAGCCAGCAGTCGATCACAGCATCCACCGTTTCCGGTGCGAAAATCTGACCGAGGGCGGCTGTGGCCGCTGCGGTGGCCGCTAGGGAGGCATTCGCGCCCTCAGGATACGCAAGCATCTGGGCGACCTTAGGCTGGTTGACCAGCGGGGCGAGTTCCGCGACGAAAAACTCGTCGAAGCGGTTCCGTTTATTGAGGAACAGGATCCACTTCGCTTCGTCTGAATGTCGCCAGACTTGCTCCTCGATAACCTGTTGCGCGGTTTCGCCCGCCTTGTCCTCCAGCCAGCAGTCGATCACAGCATCCACCGTTTCCGGTGCGAAAATCTGACCGAGGGCGGTTGCCGCAGCTACGGCTGCGGCTTGGTCGGCGTTTTTAGCCTCAGGGTGCGCCAGTATCCGCGCGATCACGGGATTGTTGACCCTCGGAGCGAGTTCCGCGACGAAGTATTTGTCAAAACGGTTTCGCTGGGTGAGGAACTCGATCCACCGGTTTTGATCCGAATGCCGCCAGCCCTGCTCCTCGATGAGCTTCAGGGCGGTTTTTCCCGCCTTGTCCTCCAGCCAGCAGTCGATCACGGCATCCACCGTTTCCCGAGCGGAAATCTGGCACAGAGCAGCAGAGGCAGCGTCAACGGCGGTTTGATCGGCGTTCGCTGCTTCAGGATGTACCAGCATCCGGGCGATTTCGGAACGATTGACCACCGGTGTGAGTTGCGAGACGAAATACTCGTCAAACCGATTGCGCTTGGTGAGATATTTGAGCCAGCGGGCTTCCTCCGAATGCCGCCAGCCGCGCCACTCGATGACCCGCCGCGCGGTTTCACCCGCCTCACCTTCCAGCCAGCAGTCTATCACAGCGTCCACCGTTTCCGGAGCCGAAATCTGACGCAAGGCGGCAGCGGTAGCGCTGGCAGCGGCCATGGAGGCATTCACCCTCTCTGGCTGTGCCAGCATCCGGGCTATCTCTGGCCTGTTGACCAGCGGGGCGAGTTGCGAGACGAAATACTCGTCAAATCGGTTCCGCTTGGTAAGGAACTTTAGCCAGCTGGCTTCCTCCGAATGCCGCCAGCCCTGCTCCTCGATTACCTGCTGTGCGGTTTTTCCCGCCTTGTCCTCCAGCCAGCAGTCGATCACGGCATCCACCGTTTCCTGAGCGGAAATCTTCGCAAGAGCTGTTGCCGCAGCCGCAGTAGCGGCTTGGTCGGCGTTCATAGCCTCAGGATGTGCCAGCATCCGGGCTATCTCTGGCCTGTTGACCAGCGGGGCGAGTTGCGAGACGAAATACTCGTCAAACCGGTTCCGCTTGGTAAGGAACTTTAGCCAGCTGGCTTCCTCCGAATGCCGCCAGCCCTGCTCCTCGATTACCTGCTGTGCGGTTTTTCCCGCCTTGTCCTCCAGCCAGCAGTCGATCACGGCATCCACCGTTTCCTGAGCCGAAATCTGGCACAGAGCAGCAGAGGCAGCAGCAACGGCGGTTTGATCGGCGTTCGCTGCTTCAGGATGTGCCAGCATCCGAACGATCACTGGATTATTGAGCAATGGAGCAATTTTTACATCGAAGTACTCGTCAAACCGGTTCCGCTTGGAGAGGAACTTGAACCACTGGGTTTCGTCCGAATGCCGCCAGCCCTGCTCCTCGATGACCTTTTGCGCGGTTCCACCTGCCTTGTCTTCCAGCCAGCAGTCGATCACGGCATTCACCGTTTCCTGAGCGGAAATCTTCGCAAGAGCGGTTGCCGCAGCTACGGCTGCGGCTTGGTCGGCGTTCATAGCCTCAGGATGTGCCAGCATCCGGGCGATCACGGGATTGTTGACCCTCGGAGCGAGTTCCGCGACGAAGTATTTGTCAAAACGGTTTCGCTGGGTGAGGAACTCGATCCACCGGTTTTGATCCGAATGCCGCCAGCCCTGCTCCTCGATTACCTGCCGCACGGTTTCAGCCGCTTTGCCCTCCAGCCAGCAGTCGATCACAGCGTCTCTTGCTGGTATTGTGGTGATTCCGCGCAGTGCCGACTCGACCCGCTTTGTCACCGACGTCGGTGCAGTCTGCGGCAAGCACTGTGCCAGAATGTAAACTGCAGCCGGGTGGTTGTGGAGGCGCGCCAAGGTGCGGAGCACCCACCAGCGACGCAGCCTGCCACTCACCAACCAGGAGGCCCAGCGATCTAAGGTCGTTTGTGGAATGTGCTTCATCGTCGGATCTATAAAAGAATTCGACCGTTTCGTGGTCAGTGATAAAACCAAACGAGGGGTACGGTAGATGCATCAAAGAACTTAGGAATCCTGTCGCCAGCCTCAACGGGATTTATTCTCCCCGCCAACACAACGAAAGCCGAAATCGTCGCGGCGAAAGCGGGGGACCTCGTAATCGTGGCTACCCCCGCGCCGGATCACACGATAGTGTCCACTAGCGGGTGGTCGGATGGCGCCGCTCCCATAAAAATCGGCGCACCACTCCCAGACGTTGCCGCTGCTATGATTGCCACCGAACGGCACGGAACCGCTACCGTAGCGGCTGCCGCCCCCCCTTTCCCACTCCTCCTCCGTGGGTAGCCGCAGCCCGGCCCACTTACAATATGCCGTTGCATCATTCCAGCTCACGCATACCACCGGGAGCTCCGCCGCTGCTAGGGGAAACTCCCCGTTTTTCCACACCGGGGTGCCCCAGTCTGCCTGCTCGGGTCGGGAGTGTCCGGACTCGCTCACAAACCGCGCATACTGCGCATTGGTCACAGGATGCACCCCCAAATAATAACACGGCAGATCCTCTTTGAACGGAGAGTCGCCGGTAGCGGCGAGGAATTCCCCTGACCTTACCAGCACCATCAACATGCCTGTCTTCGGGTGCTCGATGAGGTGCCCCGCAATGTCTCGCGCAAAGCGATTCAACTTACAGTTTGAAGGCCATTTTGAGGCACGGGAGAAGAGGGAGTCAAAAACTGAGCGGTCGAGAACGGCATGTGACATGGGGGTTGATGGGGAAAAGTCAGGTCAGCTTGACCAGCGGATGGTCGCGAAAGAGGAAGCGGCTGGAGCGTTGTCCTGTATGGTAGCGCAGAGGTGCTTGGAGGCAACGATGATAAAGGTAGCAATGAAACGGACATCACCGAGTCGGGCTGGGGGATCGCAGGGGATGCCATTGAGGAGCCGAGGTCATGCTCATCGGCGCGGGCCGTGCAACGGCCGGAGCCGTTTTGGGCGAAGACAAGTTCCAAGGTGCCGGTGGCCAGTGCGGAAATTCCGAAGAATACGCTCATATTACATCAGAGTCTTGAATGCCCGAAGAAAATAGAATGTCGCCTTGTTCAGTTCCTTGGTTCATACTGCTGCTGCGCGAACTTAATCTGTAATGGTCTTGAGAAACCATTCGATGACACCCCCTACAAGCGGCAGTATTAGTTTTAGGTCGTCCATATTTACTTGAGCAAACAGTTTTTTCACGAACATGTCGCCTTAACGAATTGTTATTCGTGGCGGTTGCTGTTCTGGAAGACCAGCGACCCATTTTTGATAAATCTCCGGTTTCAATCTTCACGAAAGTGATTTTCGTCCTAACGCACCCCCTTGTCGAGCGAAGCCTTGCGTTCTCGCGTCGGGCAGCATTTTTAAGTTTCCGGTCGCCGGTGGCATACGTGCCGTCTTAGGCTTCCAACTCGAAGGAGTCCTCAGCGACCATAACGCGGGTTCCTTCTTCGACCTCTATGTCGTGGCTGGTGTAGTGGGTGCAGATGGCCTCCACCAGGAGCAGACCGCCAGCGGTGCGTCGATCCGGCAGGCGGGCGATGTAGTCGCGCAGGGTTTCCAGACCGTCGCGGGTCACCTCGGAGGGCTTGGCGATCCAGAGCACTTCGGTGTCCTTAAGTATGGTTAGGCGGCGGAACCACTCGATTCCGGCGTCGTTCACTCGCATTGCCTGAGTGAGGTCCGCACCGAAATGCACCGCCACCCAGCGCACCATCCAATGTTGACTCAGTCCGGCCTTGCTCACTGTGTAGGAATCCAGTTGTCCCTGTTTGCGCAGCGCGCCCAGGGCGGCGATCTGTTCAGGCGGGTCGGTTTCGTCCCGGAGCATGGTTTTTAGTTCCGCTGGGGATGTTTGGGAAAGTGGACCAGTCTCGCCGCTGGCCAGCCATTTCTGATAGACCAGGTTCAGCGGTAAGGTTCCCGGCTTCTCTGGCGCGCCCGTGGCCAGCAGGTGGGCAATTTCCCCCAGCCGCGTCAGCAGGGCTGCTTGGTCGGGGCCATCGGGCTTCCAGTCGGCTGCGATAATTGCCTGCACGGCATCGTGGATCTGTCGGGCGGGCAGCCACCACAGGTTTTCGACTAGAGCCTCCCAGTTCTGGTTGCGGATGTTGGTGCGAACCAGTGCCTCAGCATCCGCCAAGTTCAATTCAGCAGTCCGCTTCTCCGCGAGAAACAGGCCGTTCATCCGCACCTCGCCCGCTTTCACTATCGCCTCTCGGATGCGCGCTTTCAATGTTACCGGTGCTGCCAGAAATTCCGGCCGCAGCGTCTGGAACTCGTAGTCCTCCGCCAGATACTCATCGAACCGCCCCGTCGCAGCCAAATAGAGAAACCATCTCGCCTCCTGCGAATGTCTCCACCCCTGCTCCTCAATAACCAGCCGCATGATTTCGCCCGCCTTGTCCTCCAGCCAGCAGTCTATAACGGTGTCCACCGTTTCCTGTAAGGAAATCTGACGCAGGGCCGCCGCCGCAGCAGTGATAGCGGTTTGGTTGGCGTTAGCTGCCTCAGGATGTGCCAACATTCGGGCGACCGCAGGCTGACTTATCATTGGTTTAAGCTCAGCTACAAAATACTCATCGAATCGGTTCCGCTTAGTGAGAAACAGGAACCACCGGGTTTCGTCCGTATGCCGCCAGCCCTGTTCCTCGATGGTCCGCAGCGCGGTCTCACCCGCCTTGTCTTCCAGCCAGCAGTCGATCACGGCATCAATCGCATCTGGCATTGTAATCTGACGCAGTGCGACGGCAGTTGCCACGGAGGTCGTTTGGGAGGCGGTCGCACCCTCAGGATGGGCCAGCATTTTCGCGATCTCGGGACGGTTGATCAGCGGGGCGAGTTGCGCGACGAAGTATTCGTCAAAGCGATTTCTCTGGGTGAGGAAGCTCAACCACCGGGTTTCGTCCGAATGCCGCCAGCCCTGCTCCTCAATAACCATGCGCACGGTTTCGCCCGACTTGTTCCACAGCCAGCGGTCGATCACGGCGTCCACCGCTTCTGGCGCGGAAATCCGACCAAGAGCTGCTGCGGCGGCTTCGGTAGCAGCTTGGTCAGCATTCGCTTCCTCAGAAAGCACCAGCATCCGGGCGATTACGGGCTCATTGACCCGCAGCGAGAGCTCTGAGACGAAATACTCATCGAATCGGTTCCGCTTAGTGAGAAACAGGAACCACCGGGTTTCGTCCGTATGCCGCCAGCCCTGTTCCTCGATGGTCCGCAGCGCGGTCTCACCCGCCTTGTCTTCCAGCCAGCAGTCGATCACGGCATCTACCGTCTTAGTCTCCGAAATCTGGCCCAGAGCCGCAGCCGCAGCCTCCGCAGCTCTGTTCGATGCCTTTACCCCTTCGGGATGCACCAGCATCCGGGCGACGGCGGGATTGTTGACCAGTGGGGTGAGTTCCGCGACGAAGTATTCGTCAAACCTTTTCCGCTTTGTGAGGAAGCTCAACCACCGGGTTTCGTTCGAATGCCGCCAGCCCCGCTCCTCGATAACCATGCGCACGGTTTCCCCCGCCTTGTCTTCGAGCCAGCAGTCGATCACGGCATCTACTGCTTGAGGTGCGGAAATCTGGCCCAGAGCGACTGCGGCTGCTGCGGTAGCTGCTTCGTCGGCATTCACCCCTTCGGGATGCACCAGCATCCGGGCGACGGCGGGATTGTTGACCAGTGGGGTGAGTTCCGCGACGAAAAACTCGTCGAAGTGGTTCCGACGAGTGAAAAAATTGATCCACCGCAATTCCTGCGAACGCCGCCAGCCCCGCTCCTCAATGAGCTGACGCGCGGTTTCCCCCGCCTTGTCTTCGAGCCAGCAGTCGATCACGGCATCCACCGTTTCCTGAGCGGAAATCTGACCAAGGGCTACCGCAGCAGCCGCGGTAGCTGCTTCGTCGGCATTCACCCCTTCGGGATGCACCAGCATCCGGGCGACGGCGGGGTCGTTAACCAGCGGCGTGAGTTCCGCGACGAAGTATTCGTCAAACCGGTTCCGCTTGGTAAGGAACTTTAGCCAGCTGGCTTCCTCCGAATGCCGCCAGCCCTGCTCCTCGATTACCTGCTGTGCGGTTTTTCCCGCCTTGTCCTCCAGCCAGCAGTCGATCACGGCATCCACCGTTTCCTGAGCCGAAATCTGGCACAGAGCAGCAGAGGCAGCAGCAACGGCGGTTTGATCGGCGTTCGCTGCTTCAGGATGTGCCAGCATCCGAACGATCACTGGATTATTGAGCAATGGAGCAATTTTTACATCGAAGTACTCGTCAAACCGGTTCCGCTTGGAGAGGAACTTGAACCACTGGGTTTCGTCCGAATGCCGCCAGCCCTGTTCCTCGATGGTCCGCAGCGCGGTCTCACCCGCCTTGTCTTCCAGCCAGCAGTCGATCACGGCATCTACTGCTTGAGGAGCGGAAATCCGACCAAGGGCTACCGCAGCAGCCGCAGTAGCTGCTTCGTCGGCATTCACCCCTTCGGGATGCACCAGCATCCGGGCGACGGCGGGGTCGTTAACCAGCGGTGCGAGCTGCGCAACGAAGTATTCGTCAAACCTTTTCCGCTTTGTCAGGAAGCTCAACCACCGGGTTTCGTTCGAATGCCGCCAGCCCCGCTCCTCGATAACCATGCGCACGGTTTCCCCCGCCTTGTCTTCGAGCCAGCAGTCGATCACGGTGTCCACGGCTGACTGCGAGATGATGCCGCGCAGGGCCTTACCGGCCCGCTGGGACATGGTGGGTGGAGCGTTTTTCTGGAGGCATTGCGCTAAGAGACGTGCCGCTGCGGGTTGATCCCGATGACGTGTGAGGGAACCGATCGCCCACCAGCGGCGCAGTCCACCGACGGAAAGATGCGCTGCCCACCGGTTAACGGTCGTTTGTGTGATGGCCTTCATAAACGTATTCTGAAAAAATTCAGACTGCTGCGCTGTCAGGTATTAGAATAAATCATAAGGAATTTAGGGAAATTGGAAGTCAGGCGCAGTAGGGCGCATTCAATCAAAGCGCACAACGAAACCCGTAGAGAGGAGCAAGAAATCCGATACTGATGCGGCGGCGGAGAGGAGATGTGCAATAGCCCGTGCTCCCGCGCGGCCCGCCAAGCACCACTGTCGCTGAGTCGGCACAATACTCCCATACGTTGCCGCTGAGTTGAAGTCCTCCGAAGGGAGAACCGCCCTGCCCGTATCGCCATACGCCGACCGTCTTCCCATCAATAGCTCGATAGTTAGATGATGGCCAGTCCTCACCCCAGGGGTAGGTGCGACCGTCTAGCCCGCGGGCCGTCTTTTCCCACTCCAGCTCCGTGGGCAGTCGCAGCCCGGCCCAGCAGCAGTAGGCCGTGGCATCCTTCCAGCTCACACAGACCACCGGATGGTCCGCTTTATCCGGGGGATACATGCCGTTTTCCCAAACAGGCGAACCCCAGTCTACCTTCTCCGGCTTGCGATGCCCGGTTTCGGCTACGAAGCGTGCATACTGTGCGTTGGTCACAGGATGCACCGCCAAATGATAGGCCGGCAGGTTCACCTCGAATGGGGAGGTGCCGTCGGTGCAAGTGAGGAATTTTCCCGCCGGCACCCGTATCATGAGCATGCCGGTTTTTGGGTGCTCGATGAAGAACTCATCGCAGAATAGGTCTCGGAAAAAAGCGCGGTCGAGAACTATAGAAGGCATGGTAGGTGAGGCGAGAAAGGTCAGGTCAGCTTAACCAGCGGGTGGTCGCGGAAGAGGAAGCGCCCAGAACGGGTGTCTTGGATCGTGGCGCAGAGGTGTTTGGAAGCATCAATGGTAAAGGTGGCGAGGAAGCGGGCCTCGCCGGGCTGGGCTGGGGGATCGCAGGGGATGCCGGTGGGGGAGCCGATGGCGCGGTGAGTGAGGTCGTGCTCATCGGCGCGGGCGGTATAGCGGGCAGCGCCGTTCTGGTCGAAGACGAAGTCTACAGTGCCAGTGGCCAGGGCGGTGCGGTCTGCGACTTCATAGATCTGAAGGCCACAGCGGGTCTGGTTTTCCTTGCTGGCCTTGATGGTGAGGGTGAGTGGCTTCGTCGCATCGCCGGGGGACATGACGGTGCAAGGATAGGGCGTGCCGGCGGGAACGATGGCCTTGTAAACATACTGGCCGGAGACGCGGTCGTAGGGACGCAAAGCATAGGCGTGGCGGACGCGGTCGTCGAACCCGGCCCCGGCGACGAAGGCGGCCGCCCCGGCGGCGACGGCATCGAATGGGCGGTCGGCGCGGGTCAGTTCGCCATAGCGGGAGCGAACGAGACGGCGGACGCAGGGAATGAGACTGGAGCCGCCGGTGAGAAGAACGGCTTGGAGGGTCGAGCGGTCGTAGCCGTGGGCGCGGGCTTGGCTCTCCGCAGCGTCAAGAACGGCTCCTACTTTGTCGAAGAGGCCATGGCTCTCCATGAGATCTTCCAAGGCGGAGCGAGTCCAGCGGTGTGCGGCGAGGAGAGTGCCCTGTGGGTCGGTGATTTCGAAATCGGCGGCGTCGACGGCAGAAAGAACTTCTTTGACGCGCTCGGCCTCGGCGAGCATCCGGGGCATGAGGGCGCGGATGCTGGCGGCATCGCGCCCGGCCAGAACGGTGTCGGCGGTGGATTTGGAGAGCCACTGATCCATTGCGCTGCCGCCGACCTGCGTGCCAGCTTTTCCCAGCAGGCGGCTATGCACCGTGCCGTCCGTGGTTTCATCCGAGCGGACGATTGAGACATCCAGCGTGCCTCCGCCAAAGTCGAACACCAGATAGGGTGCGCCGGGACGGACGCGGGCGGCATAGCCAAGCGCGGCGGCGGAGGCTTCGTCCAAATAACGGGGGCGGAGCACACCGGCAGCGCGCACCACTCCATCAAGCCAGCTCTGGGCGTGCTCGAAGCACTCCACGGGCAGTGTAAAGGCGACTTCCTCGTCGCTGAGATCGGCATGGATACCGGCGGCATTGATTACTTGGGTGAGGAAAGCGGCGGCGGCATCGAAGTTGTCTATGGATTTCCCGAACAGGGTGCGCGGCAGCTTCATGCCGGAGCCGGTGTAGCTTTTCATCCACCGGAAGGTGCCGGGAGCGGCCAGTAGATCGCGCGCCACTACCTGCTGGCCGGTCCACTGGCCGCGCTCATGAAAGTGCATGAGGGAAGGGACGACATGGAACTCCCTCCCGTGGGGGTCGGTGCGGGCGACGGTGAGATCGGCCAAGGGCAGACTTCTCGCCTCCTGCGTATCGGCGTCCCAGAGGGCGGCGACAGTGTTGGAGGTGCCGAAGTCGATGGCGAGGGGCATGGGGGGATTTTAAATTTCGGATTTTGGATTTTTAATGAAGAAGGGTCGGGCAGGGTGTTGCTATTGGCCAAGAGATTGCCAGGTGGAGTCGGATTGTTCGACGGGCTGGTCGTATTCCGGGGTATGATCGCGGGAGAGAACTTGGCCGCCTAGGGCTTTTTCGAGATCGGCGGTGAGGCTCAGGCACTGCGTGCCAGCGGCTCCGCGGACATGGAGTTTGACGCTGCCGTCGGGCTGGATGGTGACTTCGATTTCCTGAGTTTGCATGGCGGGTAAATGGGCAAATGGTTTTGGCTCTCAAACGGAACGGCGGAGGACGAGGTGGATGGCACCGGTCTCGTGCTGTTCCTCCTCCACGAGGGAGAAACCCTGTTCCTCGACCAGTTTCTGGACGGTGGTGTGGTAGGCGTAGCGCTGAGTGAGAGCCTGATTGAGAGCGTCCTGTTTGATGTCCTTGATACCATACCAGTCACCGACGAGGGCGTAGTGGCCGGTTTCCTTTTTGAAACCGAGGTCGTAACCAGCGTTACGAGTGGAGACGACGAGTTCCGCAGCGGTGGTGATGCCCTGCCAGCCGGAGACGATGGCGTTTTTCCGCACGGCGGAAAGACCGAACCGGGCGGCAACATCGGCGAGAGCCTTCTCCAGAGGCTCGGCGTCGGTGAAGGCGGTCTTGATGGTGGTGAAGTGGGACATGAAGGTTTCCTATAATGGTGTTGAGTCGAATGGGTCGATATGTACGAACTGCTCCTCGTGCTTGCGGGCTTCGGCATAAGAGGCGGACTGGGCGCGTCCGTCGCGCAACCAAGAACGGAGGATTTCGATACGTTCTCGTTGAGAACGGGAGAGCGGTACTAGCTTTGCCAGCGCTGTGGTGATGTCATCGGTGGTGAATTCGCGACGTGGAGATGCTTTGTCGTTGTAGGCAATGTGCATGGCATCCACCACGGCCTGTTCGATTTCTGCACCGACGAAGCCGGCGGAAGCGACGGCGAGTTCGTCGAGATCGAACGTGGCCAGCGGGCGCTTCCGTTTGGTGAGGTGAACCTCGAAGATTGCGCGACGCTCGACGGTGGTGGGTAGGTCGAGGAAGAAGGTGGCATCGAAGCGCCCGCTGCGTAGAAACTCCGGCGGCAGCGCGGTGACGTCGTTGGCGGTGCCGATCACGAAGACGGCCTGCTTCTTTTCTTGCATCCACGAGAGCACACTGCCGAAAACGCGCTGCGAGGTGCCGCCGTCCAACCCGCCTCCGGCGAAGGCTTTTTCCATTTCGTCAATCCACAGCACGCAAGGGGCGATGGTCTCGACCAAGGCCAGCGCTCTGCGAGTGTTTTCTTCGGACTGGCCAACGATCCCGCCAAACAATGCCCCCACATCCAGTCGCACCAGCGGCAAGTGCCAGAGGCTGGAAACCATCTTCGCGGTGAGGCTTTTTCCGGTGCCGGGAATGCCGATAAGGGCAATTCCCTTCGGCGCGGGGATGCCGTAAGCCTGCGCCTCCGGGGTGAAGTCGGCCTCGCGGCCGCGCAGCCATTCCTTGAGCACTTCCAGCCCGCCAATGTCAGCGATGGTTTCCTGAGGGGAGAAGAACTCCAGTGCTCCGGACTCGCGGATGATGGTTTTTTTCTCGGCGGTGATCATGTCGATCCCCCGCTCGTCAAGGGTGCCGGAGGGTTTGAGAACCTGGCCGTTTGCCCCCTTGATCTCCGCGACGATGCTTTTGCCGAAGACACGGAGCGCCTGATTGGCACTCAGGCCAAGAGCCGAACGCAGCACCTTGTCGCGCCCCAAGCCAGTGAGGTTGACCTTGATCTGCGGGTTTTGCGTGAAGCGATCCAGCAGTCCGCTGATTTCTTCCACATCCGGCGACGGGAACTCCATGAGAAACACATCGTCCTTCAAGTCGTCCGGCACCTTGGTGTTGGGCGCAGTGATGATGATGGACTTGCGTGTGGCCTTGAGCGCCTGCGCCAGATTGCGAAGCTGGCGGATGGTTTTGGGCTGCTTATCGAGGCAGTGGTGAAAGTCCTTGAGCACGAAAACCGCATCGGAGTTGTCATTGGCCTTGGCGATTGCGTCCAGCGCTGTGAGGGGGTCTTTTGCGTCCGGGGGTGAAGGGGCGCCGGGCGTGTCGGTCACAATCTTGAAACTAGCCGCAATGTCCCAAGTGAGCAGGCGGCGCTTGGTACGTTCGCAAAGCTCCTTGAGCGAGGTGACGATGCGCTCCTCTTCGTAAGACGAGACCCATAGGACGGTGAAACGCGAACGCAGGCAAATCTCGATTTCTTCGGCGAATTTCATAGAGGGAATGGGCAAAGCCTCAGTTGAGGTCTTGGGAAGGTTGCAATTTCCAGGCACCAAGATGCGAGTCCAAACCTAATTAAAATCCGGATCTGTATCGCCCGGAGCGGGCAGAGTATCAAGTGGCACGCCAGCTTTGGCAAAAGTGTCCCGCATTCTGCGGTAGGCTGATGAAAGGATCATTGGATCGGCTCGGCAGTTTCTGAATGTGCTCATTAGAAGTGGCAAGTCCTTCAGCTCATCCGGCAAACATGGTGGATTTTGCCCACGATCCCTGATCGCACGATCGCCCATCTGCAGCTCCGATGTGTCTTGCTTGCATGGGTCGAAACGAGGAAGCCGAAGGCGGTTTTGAAATCCGCTGTGAAATCCTTCATCCATGTTTCGTCATGGGTGTCGAAGCTGTCATGAGCTTTGCCAACTCGCTTAGTCTTCCATTCGATCACTGCTTTCGGAACGTTCACGGGTTTCCAGTCCGCATTCCAGGTGGTATCGAGCGGTCCACTCCAAATGACAAGATCCTTGGCGGCCGAGGGCTTAGGGTATTTCTCCCGGTCGAGTGGCTGCGGGACAGGGCATTCAATCCGGATCTGGCGGAGATCCCTGATTGCGGAATCTGCGGAGTGCGCTTTGTAGAGAAAGTCGAGCGCGAAGAGGTTCACACAGTCCCGCTCCTTGCCGAGCCAATCCGATTCGACATACCATTTCGCAAAATCCTCAAGTGCCTCCTGAACGTAGCGGTCAATTCGTTTTCTCATAAAATAATCCTAGTGAGTGGTGTCTGCATGGTCGAGCGAAATGGCTGAGAAAACACTGCGCCACCAGCGCCGATCCTACTGGTCAAACGGGGTGAAAAACGCTATTTTCGAGCATGAAAAACGAACTGACCGGATGGGATTTGACACAAGGACAAGCATTCATGGAGGTGACAGAAAACCCGACTGTTTCCCAGGTGGTCGCGGCGCTTGAAGGATTGATTCCCGGACAGGCCGATCCCTTCATGATCTTGGGTGCTCCGTTGGCAAACGGTGCGGAATGCAACTACTTTCAGGTATTGGCCGCAGGTACGGATTATTGCTGCGAGGCTCGCATTTTCGATGAGGCCGTCTTTCGTCATGGCCGCGCTTTCCTGCCTGACGAGGAGGGCGGTCTTGGCGATGACAATGAACCGGCACAGCCGAACCTAACCATGGCCGTGCGTATGATTAGCGCCTTCATAAACAACCCGGATGAATTCCCCGAGATGGAAGGCGTGGTGTGGCTCGACGTCAGCGAAGAGTTCCATTGAGCGAGTGTCCGACCTTGGATGGGTCGGTTCGGATGAGATCCGGGCATCATGCGTCCCTCAGGATCACACGGGCCGAAAGTTGAATCCAGTCGCCGTGCCAGCACTTGGATTCGAGGCGGGCGAAGAGAAGTTTGCCGGCATCCATCAGGCGCGCCGGGATCTCATTCCGGTCGCGCGGAAGGTAGCCGAGTTTTTCACCACTTCCGGTAAGGACGGCTATCGCGTAAGCGTCGTGCGGGATTTCGATTTCGCGGCGCAGCACCAGGTGGTCGCCTACCGCGAGGGTTCGCTCGATGTCTTGCATTGGCCTGCGGCTGGTGCCCGCAACGTGGGTCTCCATGAGGAGGATTTCCTTGGCGAAAGGCGAAGACGTTCCACCCGGCTTCATCTGGGCGTGCAACAAGGCCAGTTGGTTTTCCTCGATGGTAGTAAGGGAGTGATCGTTCATAATTTTTCAGTGGGCGAGGAGCTGATTGAGCCAGTGACTGCGTTCGTCGCGCAGCGCTTGGGTAACGGTGATGCGTTCGTCTAGTTCCGACTGCCGGGCAGTGACGGCGACGGGATCATCTAGCAGCGGCAGTTGATCGAAGGGCCATTCCTTGCGGCGCTCGGCATGGGAGGCGAGCAAGCGGTCGAACTGTGCTTTCAATCGCGATACGGATTCAAGTAGGGCATCCATCGAGTCGGCCTGCTCCGGTTCCTGCGAATCGCGTGTAACAAGTTCCAGGGCATCAAGTTGATCGAGATCTTGCGCTTCGTATGCGGCAAGCACGCGGTGCCAGAGTTCCGAATCGGCATCGGACTGATCGGGATGCAGATCCGGGTGAAGACGGCGGGCCAACACGCGGAAGCAGTTGCGCAACCGGCGTGTGGTTTTCGCATCGAGCACGTATTGCATCATGCCCCAGTGATGGGTCAGGTCATCGATCTCGTCGATTAGCCGCGCCTGCCACTCGGTGAACTCAGCATCAAGCATGGACTGGATCTCCTCGTAATCGATCTCCCGGCCGCGATTGATGCATGCCTGCAACAGCTCCGCCTCGCGCTTCAGTCGAGCCGCTTCGATTTCAAGTTCGTGAAGCTTGAAGAGCCTGTCGGCAAAGGCTGCGGCATAGCGTCCGATCACGACCGGACGGATGTCGTGAAGCGAGTGTATATCGGTCAGAATGATAGCGATCTGTGACCGCAAAGCCCCGCGTTTCCGCAACAGGAGGCTCCGTTCCGAGTGGGGAATTGGAGAGGTATTCGACATGGGAAATTAAAGCGTTTTTGGCACTTTTTCGCAAGCACTTCAGACGCGTATTCGACCCGAATTTATCCCGAATTTATCCCGAATTTATCCCGATAAATATGGGAAAACGCTTGATTTTCAGATCAATAATCAACCGGAATTTGCCACCGATCCTGAGGCTCAAGAGTGCCGCGTAAATGACCCTCCCTCACTACCAACCGCGATACCCTCAACACCCTCAACCGCGAGATCATCCGCTGCCGTTCCGAGTAAGTCTTGCCTCGCCTTTACCTAGCTAAGAAGTGCTGGAAAATTTAAAAATGGACGGAAACCGTCTTTTTCTGCATACGTTAGCACATATTGAACGACGATAAGCGAGTTTCTGACCTCCTCGATGACTTCCAGCGGAAAGGCCTTTATGGCTTTGATCGCTCGAAGGTAGAAGCCGCGTTGCCCGTTTCCACCGCAGCCGTCGGCAAAGCCCTCAAACGACTCTCAGAAAAAGGGCGCGTAAAACGGCTCCGCAAAGGTTTCCATGCCATCGTCCCCGTAGAGTTCGCCATTCAGGGGATCCCGCCCTCCGATTGGTATCTGGACGACCTGATGCGCTCGCTGGACTTGCCCTACTACATCGGTCTCCTCAGCGCCGCCGCCCTACATGGAGCCGCCCACCAGCAGGTCCAGCAACTCCAGATCGTAGTCCCCCGGCAGGAACGGCCTCTCGGATTGCCCGGCCTTTCCATCCGCTTTTTCCGGAAAAGGGATTTCGCATCCACCCCGCTCCAATCCCGCAAAGGCCACTCCGGCATGCTCCCCGTGTCCTCTCCGGAGGCGACCGCCCTCGATCTCGTCCGCTATTCCCGCCACATCGGCGGACTCGACGTCGTCCTGACCGTCCTTGCCGAACTCGCGGAAACCATCGATCCGACGAAACTCGCCGCAGCCACCGCCACGGAAACCGAAACCGCCCAGATACAGCGCCTCGGCTGGCTGCTCGACCACATCAGGCAAACCGCTCTCGCCGACGCACTTCACGCGGCACTGCCCGCTTCCAAGCCCTTGCCCAGAGCTGCCCTCGATCCCGGTGCCCCGCGCACCGGCTCCATCAACGGAAACCGCTGGCGGATTCTGGAAAACACCCAACCGGAGTCCGACCTGTGATCTCACCCGCCTTCATCACCGAATGGTCACAACAGTGCCCGTGGATCTCGCCGGCTCAGGTGGAACAGGACCTCGTTCTTTCCCGCGGCTTGGTGGAAATCTACTCGGACCCGATCCTGAGGGAGCGCCTGCTATTTCGTGGCGGCACCGCCCTCCACAAAATCGTCCTCAAGCCCGCCGCCCGCTATTCAGAAGATCTCGACTTCGTCCAACTTCGTGAAGAACCCATCGGCAGCACACTGGACCTTCTCAGAGAACGCCTGAACCCATGGCTTGGCGAGCCGAAGAGCGACATCGGCCCGCGCGGAGCCACACTCACCTATCGTTTCGAATCCGAGTTGCCGCCGGTCATCCGGCTCCGCCTGAAAATCGAAATCAACACCCGCGAACATCTCTGCCTGCTTCCCATCCAGCAGACCCGCTTCGCAGTGGATTCGCGCTGGTTTACAGGTGAGGCCACGCTGCCCATTTACGCCACCACCGAACTCCTCGGCACTAAACTCCGTGCCCTCTATCAGCGCCGCAAGGGTCGCGATCTCTTGGATCTCTGGCTGGCACACCAAGCCGGCGTGCTCGATGCCCCCGCCGTCGCCGACGCCTTCGCCCACTACATGCAGGCGGAAAACCATCCGGTTTCATCAGCCGAGTTCTCCCTGAATCTTGCAGCCAAGATGAAGCACGCAGGATTTCTATCCGACACGCCGCCGCTTCTCCGCCCCGGCATTCAATACAACCCCACCGAAGCCTTCGACTGGATTCAGGCGAATCTCATCTCCCGGCTCCCCTGATCCCAATTTTGGTCATGCGGTCTGAGAGGGTGCTGAAAATTCGTCTGACATGATTGAATCCTGTTGGTCGGTCTACATCATCCGCTGCGGCGACGGCTCGCTCTACACCGGGATCGCAACCGATGTGGAGCGGCGTTTCGTGGAGCACTTATCCCAAGGGCCGAAGGCGGCAAAATACCTGCGCGGACGGCTGCCGCTTGAGATCGTCTATCGAAAGGAAATCGGCAGCCGCTCCGAGGCGAGCAAGGAAGAGCTGAGGATCAAGCGCATGGGGGTGAAGGGGAAGCTGGGGCTTGTGAATGGCAGCTGATCCTCAGTCCCGCAGTCGCATCTCTACCACCGCCCCCACCGCGATACCCAGCGCGTAAGCGACCAGGTCTGGCCAGTTGAAGGTGTTGCCCAGCACCAGCCTGCCAGGGAGTGTGGCACGGATGGAGTCGATCCACGGCGCGTGGTAAAGTTGCGAGAACTCCACGCCCCACGAGAAGGTAAGAGCCAGCAACGCAATCATGCCCGTCGTTTTCCGAGACATGAGAAAGCCGAAGCCCAAGAACACCATCAGCGCCCACAGCGCATCGCCGCCATAGTTCGACAGCCACTGCGGCAGGGGGATGAGGCCGGAGCGCCACAGCAGCCCAGTAGCGACCACGGCGACCGCCAGCGACGCATACACCAAGCGACTCCGCGAGGAAGGCGGCGCATAGTTCCGGGCTGGCCGGATGTGGAGGTGGCGCGGCATGGGCTGGTGTCAGCGGTTACATCCCGGCACGCTACATCATCCCCAAAAGCAACCGTGCTCATCCTCGTCCACGATCGCGAGGAACTCCTCAAATAACACCGCCTCCGGGTGCGGCGGGTAAGCGTGCCACTTCAGGTCTGCTCGCTGCCAGTAGATCTTCCAGCGGTCGGTCTTGCGCGTGTAGGTGGCCTTGGCGGCGGGTTCCTCAGTGGTCTCACTAGGGTCGCGCCAGAACGGCCGGATGGATAAAATCACCACGCTCTGACCTTCGATCCGGTAACCGAGATCGAGCTTGTCACGGATTTCCACCGGAGGCCGGCGCTTGGCCATGAAGTCTGACATCGTGGCTTCGATGCGGGCGGTTTCAAATTCGGTGAAGGGCATGACGTGAGGCAGGTGCCCCGGAGGCTCGCAGGTATGGAGACGGATTTCAATTTCTGGAATCGCTAAGATCAGAGTAGAGCTGCTCCGTGCTGCTTGGATCTGAAAGGGTGGGTGTCTTATTTTTCCGGCGGAACTAGGGAGGGGGGCAGAAAGCCTAGGTTGTTGTCTCGGATGGTCGCACGGCATTTGGTGGCTTTATTATTCCACGAGCCACCGCGTAACACGCAGTTGACGCCCTATTCAGTAAGCTCAAACGATAGGTGATGAGGCGGAATAGAGGTGTGAGGGCGGGGGATACCGCCATCCCTTGTGCGGCTGGCACGTGCTCCTACGCGGCACCCAACGTAAAATCTGGGGGTCGGGAATAAGGTCCCCTCATCAGCGGAAAAACCGCCACGAAAGAATTCTTGTCATAAAGGCTTGGAGAGCTACGTTGGCTGCGAATGAATGCTGCCGAGAAGTCTTCCAATCTCGCCGGATTTCGGCGTTCAGTGGAGTATTCTTCCTTTCAGCGTTTCAGTTTTCAGCATTTCAGCTCTACCCAAATCCCCCTTTTCCCTGCCCTCCGGTTCGACCCAATGGCTCTTTCAACGGCCTTCACCAAAAAAGCAAATTCCTAACGATTTAAGAAAATGAAAAATTATTTGATTCTATCAATCGTCCTTATTTTATCAGGTTTTGCGAATGCAGAGTGCAAAGTTTATTCGGGGTCAAGCGGATACACTGTAGCTGCGAGAGCTGAAGACGGGAAAGTTTATTCTGGATCCAGCGGGTATACGGTAGTGGCTAGATTTGAAAACGGTAAGGTCTATTCAGGGTCCAGCGGATATACGGTGATCGCACGAGTCGATGGAACAAAAATTTATGGGGGATCAAGCGGTTACGACGTCATTGGCAGAATTGATGGAGAGAAAATCTACCTTGGATCATCTGGTTACACAGTTGCAGCAAGAAGTGCAGGTTGTGGCGGGATGAGTTTTGCAGCCGCCGCCGCAGCTTGCTGTCTTTAATCAAAGATACAGACATGTGCCCCCTGCCAATCACACTAAACCACCCCCCTTCTCCCGCCTCTCCGGTCCGACTCAATGGCTCTTTCAGGGGCCTCCCGCAGAAAGCAAAGTCCTAGCAGTCATTCGTTATTAAGTATGAGTAATCAAGCCAGTATTAAGCGACTGAAGCTATGCTCGTTGGTTAGGTTGCAAAAAATGTCCGATACGCTCTCTGGTGAAATCAGTAGGCTTAACCAGAAGATTGATAAAATGGAGGAGCAGTGTATTCAAATGTCAGATGATGATGGCACAGTTGTCCTCAAGCAATATCATGGGACATATCTACTCATGTTTGATCGAATAGAATACGAAATCGCTGGATTTCGCAGGAAAGTCGAAGATATGACGGAAAAAAGAAAGACCATTGATGAGGTTCGATTTGTCAAGGAATTGGAGCAAAAACAGGCTGCAATTTTAGGAGGAGTCAAAATGGTGAAGGCGAAGGACACCCTCATCTTTGTTCTTATCATTTTGGTGCTTAGCTTACTTGTAATGGAGATTTATCAGATTGGAGCGCCCGGGACTGGTGCACAAATTAAGCCTGTAATTGATGATGGTAAAATTGTGGATGTAAATATCCTCCAGCCTGGTATGGATTATTCTGTAGCTGCAATTGTTTCCCGACCGGGTAACAATTATCCTACTGGTGAGGCGATTCTTTTACCTGTTGTGAGTGAGGGTAAATTAAGTGATGTGAAAATTCTTTTTGAGGGCAGTGGTTATGAAGCTGATCACAGTTTTTCTGTTATTCCAGACTTCTCCAAGTCCACTCATTGGACATTCTGGTGGCTGGATACTATCTGTTGTATAATTTTTATGGTCAATTTTATTTTTGAACTTCGATTGAGCAGTTCAAAAAAATGGTACTGGAAAAGATATTGGATAGATTTTGTAACCTCGCTGCCATTTCCTCCTCTTCATTTGATGAGCCTTGGCGGGGAGATTTTCAACGCGATTCGAGCGGGCAGGATTTTAAGAGTTATCCGGGTAGTTCGAGCATTCCGTGTCCTGCGGATGTTTTTGTTTTTCTGGAGAGGGCTCGATCATTTGGCCACGATCATGGATGTTAAGCTTCTTAAGAGGTCACTAATATATGGCTTAATCGCCATGCTAGCAGGTGCGATGATATTTATGAGTCTGGAGCGAGTGGAGGACGGAGATGGCAGTTTCCTCGAATCTTTGTGGTGGAGTTTTACCACCCTTGTAACTGGTGGGTTTGCAGATATTCATAATCCTTTAACCATGGGAGGTAAAATTCTCACCATAATGCTGGTGATTGGAGGGATGGTATTGGTGGGAATATTTACTGCTACCCTGACATCTGTATTGGTGCGGGAAGACGAATCCTGGCAAAGGGATGATATTGATGTGCAACTTAGCCAAATGTTAGTTCTCGAGAAGAAACTCGAATCCATAGAACAGGAACTCAAAAACCTTAAAGGCAAGAAGAGTGGGTAATAACGTTTCTATCTGTGAGAACTTGGAGAGATTTTAGCCATTCCGAGCAGATGGAATCAGTGGATCTGTGTAGCGTCCCCCGCAATAACAGGACAGGAAATATCAGCTTCCTGTATATTTTGATTGGGAGACTGATCCGCAATTTACTCAGATACAGGTTCCATTCGTTACATCCCACGCCAGCCCAGAAGCTCGTTTAGGTGCAATGAATCATGCTTACATTCCACATCACTGGCACCCTTCCAGTTTATGGTCCGCTCAAAGTGAGAGGATTCGGGTTCATTGATAGTGGCTGCCACCTGCTTGTCAATCTGCTTCCGGAGCGAAGGCCGGAGGACGCAGCGTAGGAAGCAGATTGAGCCGTTTGCCCTCTAGCGTAAGCGGGGCCCCAAGCACCGTCTGAAGATTCTGGCAGGTGTATTTCATAGGCGTCATAGTTCACCAACCTATGACACCTGTGAACGAATCCATTTTGAAGACCGACCGACAGGGTCGCCTGCGCTACACGCCGGAACAGAAGAAAATCATGGTGGATGCCTACCGAGCCAGCGGTTTGAGCGCCCCGCGCTTCGCGGCTCATCACGGCGTCAACTACCAGACATTGGTTACCTGGATCAGGAAGGACAAGCAATCCTCCACATCCACAACTCCAAATTCCTCGCCTTCCGGATTTCTTTCCCTGGTTCCGGCCCTCATTGAGGTGAGCGGGAATGCGCCCGCAGACGCGGCCATGGAAATATCCCTTCCGGGTGGAGCGAGGCTTTCACTCACCTCCGCCAACCAGGTCGCGCTTGCCGTTGTGTTGATTCGCCAACTCGAACAAGCCAGGCCATGTTGAGCTTTTCGGGCAGCCTCAATGTATCCGTGGCGGTAGAACCCTGCGACATGCGCCGCAGCTTCAACGGCCTGCATGACGCGGTGACTACCCGGTTGATGGAAAATCCCAAAAGCGGCTCCATCTATGCCTTCACCAACAAGCGCCGCACCCTTCTCAAGATCCTTTACTGGGATGGCAGCGGACTCTGGGTTCTGGCAAAGAGACTTGAGAAAGGCACCTTCTCATGGCCCAAGTCATCGGATGTCAGGGATGGAAAACTCCGGCTCAACTCCACTGCGCTCGCTCTCCTGCTCGACGGCATCGACATGCGCGACGGCTGCCAGCGGCCATGGTATGAGATCCGCTGAAAAAATCCTCATTATCCCGTGAAAATGGCTCGCGGTGTGCTACTACATATCTAGTAAATGGACGAGGACGAAAGACAGCACCTGCTAGAGATGATTGCCAAGCGCGACGAGGTCATCGCACGCCAAGCCGCCGAAATCGTCGTCCTCAGGCAAACCATCGACGCCCTCTGCCGCCGCGTCTTCGGCAAATCCAGCGAAACGCTCGACCCCGCCCAGCTCGAACTCATGCTCGGAGACGACTTCGCAAAAAAAGCCCCCGCCGCCGATCCCGCAGACCCCGGACCGGCGGCTGAAATCCCCGCTCACAAAAAGGCTCACAAAAAGACCCGCGCCCCACGCATCCCCGACCATCTTCCCATCGTCCGCGAAGAACTCGATCCGCCCGAAGTCCTGCTCAACCCCGGCGACTTCCGTCGCATCGGCGAAGAAGTGCGCGAGCAACTCCACTTCAAGCCCGCCGAGTTCATCCGCATCCAACTCGTGCGCGGTAAATTCGTTCGCAAGAACGACCCCGCCGCCAAGCCCTTCATCAACCCGCTGCCACCCACCCTCCAAGACCGTTGCATCGCCACCCCCGGCCTCATCGCCGAAGTCATCGACAACCGCTTCATCTGCCACCTCCCTTACTACCGGCAAGCCGAAATGTTCGCTAGGATGGGAGTGCACATCCACCGCAAAACCCTTTGCGACTGGGCGCTGCTCGCCTCCGACTGGCTCTCTATCATCTACCGGGAAATCCAATACGAACATTGGCGCGCCCTTTACCGACAGATCGACGAAACCCCCATCCATTACCTCCAACCCGGCAGCGGCAAAGCCCAAACCGGCTACCTCTGGACGTCTAACATCCCTGACGGAACCGTCTTCTACCACTGGCATGACGGCCGCGACGCCAAAGGCATGACCGGACTCTTCGGAAAAACCGAGGCCACCAACGATGGCCAAGGCATCGATCCCAATCCTTGCCCGCTCCTGCGTATCATCCAGTGCGACGGCTACGCCGTCTATCCATCCTGGGCCAAGGACAAAACTTGGATCAAACTCATGGGCTGCCACTCCCACGTGCGGAGGAAATTTTTTGAATCCACCGAGCAATCGCCGAGGCTTGTCGCCTGGATCCTGCGTCAAATCGCCCACCTCTATCACATCGAAAAGCGCCTGCGCGAAACCAAAGCCGGCCCCGCCCTGCGCGAGGCCGTGCGCGCTGCCGAGAGTCGCATGGTTCACCGGCGGCTCAAGAAAGCCATCGACAAACTTGCCCTCCGGCGTTCCATCCTGCCCAAGAGCAAACTCGGCAAAGCCATCAGCTACGCCATCAACCAATGGCCCAACCTCGAAACCTATCTTGCCGATGGTCGGGTGGAAATTTGCAACAACCTCGTGGAAAACGCGATCCGCCCGACCAAGTTGGGAGCCAAAAACTGGCTGTTCCTCGGCAACGAGGAGTCCGGCCAAAAGTGCGCCATCCTCTACACCATCGTGGAGAACTGCCGCCGTCTGGGAATCAATCCCAAGGAATACCTCACCGACGTGCTCACCCGCCTGCCCGGTATGGTGGCCAAAGACGCCGTCACGCTGACCCCAGCCAACTGGCTCAAAGCCCGCAACGGCAAGCCAGGGCGTATGGCGGCGTGACTTCATAAGTGTCATAGATCTGCAAACTATGAAACCTATGAAGCGGTTGGAGCAACAACCGACGCAAGGCGCTACAGACCCCGCTTACATTGAGACGGCTAGGGAAGACGTTTCTGAACTAGAATCAAAGCTCACCGCCGAGCAACGGGCAGAAGGTCAGCGTCTAGCCACAGAATGGCAGGCAGCGTTTGAAAAGAAGCGTTGATTAGTAAAACCTTCAATTTATGCCACACACGCTGTATTATTTATCTTCCAATTTTAACGCAAGTCTCAAATCTTCCTTTAAAAATCCCCCCCAAATTGCACCTGCCCAGAGTTGCCATGCGACATGAACAGTCTTGTCCTTCCATACAAATACATGTGATTTTTCCTCAAAAACAACCGGAACCGTTGATTTTGCGACGTAGGTGCTCAGATATTGTTCCATGTTGTTTTGTTCGAGCGCCATGCAAATTTGCACCCATGCAAATGTTTCTTCTTCATGGTTACCTTTAATTCTCGCATTCTTTATATCATCCAGATGGCTCTGCATGCTATTCACTTCTTTTCTTATCTGAAATAAATTATATTCAACACTATTAGTAAATTTGTTATACCTGTTCATCGGATAGTTTTTCTCAGAAATTTCTGTTTGCTCCGAAAGAACCCATTCTGTCTCTTTGGGGGTCAGTGTCGGCAATACGCGGTCAAGACTCGCAAATGCTTCAACCAAAACAGGATAAGCGTTCTCGGCTGTAGTTCCCTCAGAACTAACCGCCCCGGCTCTGACTCCTATCTGAGCATTTGACAGTCCCGCTAGTAAGTTTGAAAACAAAATTAGAATAAAGATTTTCATGCTGAATTAAATGTAATGAAAATTTATGCGTAAAGACGGGGCGGATTCAAGCGGCCAGCGGAATCGTGGGTTGACTTGTGTAGATGTCATCCGGGGTTTTGTAGTCGTAGTCAAGGCAAATCCTCAGGCGTGAGTTGAGTTTGTCCTGACCCGCCATAAGTTCCCCACGGCAGCGTTTGAAATGGGGCAGGCGGAGAAATAAATGCGCATCGGATCAAGGCGGAAGCGGATTTTTTTCCGTTAAAATGTTAAAATTTATTGGTGCTGGTTGATCGGGCGATGTTCCGACATCGCCTGTTTGGAATTAAACACAAACCAACCAACACCATGACCAAACAAACAGCGACACAGTCCCCGGAGCAAGCCGGGATTGAGGATTTTAACGGGATTTTCCAAGAGCGGCTGCGCGGCATCGTGCGCGACGGACTCCTGGCGATGTTCGAGCAGGAAGTCACCATGCTATGCGGCGAAACCTACCGGCCTTCGGAGAGTCTCCACCGGCGTGCGGGGAGCGAGATGGTCACCATCCAGACCACCGCGGGCAAGGAACTCATCTCGAAACGCAGGGTGCGTGAAACGCTTCCGAGCGGCCTTGAGCGGGAGGTGCGGCTGAAGTCCTACGGCGAGGTCAAACGCCGCAAGGGGATGTTCGACGAGGTGCTTGAGTCCATCCGCCACGGGGCTTCGGGCAACGGCGTAGGCAGGATGCTCGGCGTGAGCGCGAGCACGGTCTGCGAGGGCTGGAAAGCCCGCAGCAAGGAGCTTCTCGACGAGTTCCGGGGGCGTGATCTTTCGGGGATCGATGTGGTGGCGATGATGGTGGACGGGATTTTCCCGGGTAAGGAGAGTTGCGTGGTGGTGGCTTTGGCCATCGACTCCGAAGGGCACAAGCATCTGCTGGATTTCGAGGAGGGCAGCAGCGAGAGCGCGGAAGTGGTCAAGGGCTTGTTCGCGCGGCTCAAGGCGCGGGGATTGAAGGCGGGGACGGCGCGGAGGCTGCTGCTTGTCCGCGATGGCAGCGAGGCGATCGCCAAGGCGGTGAGG
Source organism: Puniceicoccaceae bacterium (assembly GCA_018402305.1). Taxonomy (GTDB): domain Bacteria; phylum Verrucomicrobiota; class Verrucomicrobiia; order Opitutales; family Coraliomargaritaceae; genus Thalassobacterium. The sequence continues at coordinate 32,525 of JAGYJE010000013.1, forward strand.
CATTATTGGCCGGATGCGGTGCAGCAGGAATGCCTGGTGCATGTCGAGCGCGGGCTGTGCGGGAAACTTTCCTGGAAGCACCAGAAGGAGGTGGTGGAGCGCATGAACCGGTTGCGTGGCGTCCAGGGAGAGGAGGCGGGGGAAGAGGCTTTCGGGGAGTTGCTGGAATACGTCAGGGGCAAAAACCTGGCGGCGGCGGAGGGGTTGGAAAACCGCAGGGACGGCATCCTGGCGTTCCATCGCCTTAATGTCCCGGCGACGCTCAACGTGACTTTTTTGAGCACCAACCACATCGAGAACGTGATGCGCAACTCGCGCGGGACGCTCGGCAAGGTGTGCCGCTGGAACCCGAAGACCGACCAGTTGACGCGGTGGATGGGAGTGGCGCTGCTGCGGGCGCAGGAGGGCTTCCGGCGAGTCCGGGGCATAAGGAGCTGGGGATCTGGCCGCCGCGCTGGGAAGGGCCGGTTCCGCCGCCTCGTCGCTCCGCTCCTCGTCGGCTCCACCGGCCCTTCCCAGCGCGGGAGATCATTCGGAGCTTGCAGGGGAGACCGGATTCTCCTATCGAATGTCCATCAGCCAGCCCGCTGAGATTCTAACGGATTAACGGAAAGAAAAATTTCCCCTTTTTATGAAATGTTTCTTGATCATGCCTTATGGAAATAATTCCCAGGATGAGGAGATTAAGGCTGAGGCAGATGCCCTGCATACGCTCATTCGCGAGGTGGTAGAGTCTGTCAAGGATCCACAGACTACGGGGGAGTATCTTAGCTGCATCCGGGGTGACAGGCACGCGCGGCCTGGTGAAATCGTAACGGGTCTAGTGTGCGATTTGGTGGAGGCAGAGATCGCCATAGCTATACTCACAGGCCACAACCCAAACGTTTTCTACGAACTCGGAGTTAGGCATGCGGTTGCCGACAACACGATACTCCTCGCCGAGAGCGAGCAGGACGTGCCCTTTGATCTGAGGACCCAGCGTATGATTCTCTATTCCACCCGAAACTTGGCAGCGATCCAGAAGTTGAAGGCAGATCTTTCTCGGGCCGTAAGCGAAGTGGTCAATCACTCACCAGCCGACGCCGACAATCCAGTCAGGAGATTTCTCGCGGATTCAGCAAGGGGCCCGGTTCCCGTTTCTCACGGATCATCGGCGCTGGAGGAAATGGCCACGGAGATGAGGGAAATGCGAAATGCTCTGGAAAGTTTAATTGTCATGAGGCCCGAGAAAGTCATAACCTCTGAGTCCGGCGAATCGCAGGATCGATCTCTTGATCCCGAGCTTTCGAGCCGATTAGTGGGTTCTTGGATCAATAAGGAAACCGGTTCCCAAGCTTATGCTAACGAGGTTGGCAACCAGCTTTCGATCGTGTATTGTTATTCTGGGAATAGTGAGGCGACGGGCGTTTATCATGATCTGCATCAAGTTGGAGATCGGATTTATGCACGGTTCCATTGGCTAAAGACAGCCGATATCAGCGGATTTACCATCTTAAGTTTCGCTGATAATAACACACTTAAAGGGGGATGGTGGTATGCCGAAACAGTTCCTATTAAAGTTCTTGAAAGACTAACGCTTCTCGCGCCGGAGCATCCAGGCATGATTCCGATAGAGTGGACTCGGGTCAGCAACCAGCCTGTTCCATCATGGGCGACCGAGTGGTTTGAAACCGACGGTAGAAAAAGAAAATAAGATTGGTGCCCCATTTCCTACCTTCCGGTCTGACCACCCGCTCTCTCAGTGACCTCCCGCAGAAATTAAATTCTAGTAGATGTCTGAGGAAGTCGTTCAGCCCTCAAAAGATGATTTTTCTGTAAAGATGATTTTTCTTGTATTGATGGCTCCAAGACTCTGTTTTGTGATTTTGGTTTCTGACTTTATTGTTTGAGTTAATCCCCACCTTATTTTTCATGGAGACTGTTTTTGCTGTTGCTGCTGTAGTTCTCATAGCTCTGTCCTTTTTTGGTCTTTTGAAGGCGCTGTTGCGGGTGACAGCGTTACTTTGCGTTATTGCTGCGATTTTTGTATTTTACACGGGTGGGCGTGAGGTGATCGCTGAGAATTTCGATTCGGGAAAAGAAATGATCCAGGAGAAGGTTAGCGGCATGGTAGAAAACGATCGCAAACTAATAGAAGAAGCGCTTCGTGACCCGTCTTCCGTCGTGGGGGCACGAAAAGAAAAAATCAGGGAAATTTCTGAAAAATTGTTGGAAAATCCTGAGATTTCATCTAACACTGAGGCACGTAGAGTTTTAAAAACCTTGGTGCTTCCTGAAAAGCCCTAGGTCGGCTAGACCTTGTTGAATCCTCAGTAATCAAACGCTTTCCCTATGGTGTCTTTTTTTCCATTGTATTTGATTCGTCTCGCGCTTTGCGCGTTGTTTGGGGTCTCGATTTTATCTCAGGCGCCCGCAGCGGAAGATTCCGGACGATACTTCCTCGTTTTGGATCATTCTGGGTCCATGCTCACGAAAATCAATTCAGGGCAAGAATCAGGGCGGAGTCGGTGGGAGGTTCTCAGGGACCGAGCCTCGGGTTTTGCTGGACGTCTCCCTGAGGGTGCAAATGTATGGGCGGGTGTGTTTAGCGCACGCGATCCAAATTTAGCAGGTGATCTTACCGACCCTTTTGCTGGATGGCTAACTCCTGTTTCCGGCAGTTTCGATGATGGGAATGCACGTGATAATTTCGTTGCACGTTTACAGGCCTTTCCAGAACCTGGCCTCGCTAACGGCACGTGGCTCAACCAGGCCATGATGGAATCCCTTTTGAAGGTTGAGGCGGCAGGACAGAATGATCCTGAAGGTTACCTGACCGTCTTGATTTACACGGATGGGATGGATCAGGGGCATGGTCGTACGACTGCAGAAATGATCCGTAACAAAGGGTCTATCTGCACTCGGACCGAGGTGGATGCTAAAATCAAGCTTCTCAAAGCCCGCCATCGCAATTTCAACGTGGTTTATGTCTATCGTCCCGGTGACGAATCGATCATGGATGCTCATGTCGTGCGCCTTACAACCAACAAAATTCAACTGCCAAGTCCGTTGGTGGCTCCAGAACAATCGTTTGATATCGACCTTCGATTCAAGGATGACGAGCGATTGAAACTGGAGGGACGTCCTTTTAAAGTGTCTTGGCTGAAGACAGCTGAAGCCCCGGCTCCTGCAATCGAAATCACTGGAGGACCATTCAAGATGACCAACGGTAAAGTGCGTATAAATTTTAGAAAGTCGGGTGATTGGCCGAGTGGTCGTGATATTCGTGGTAGCCTAAAACTTGAATACCCTACCTTGAAGGATGCTTTTTTGGTTGAAGAGGGAGGTTCAGTTATTGATGTATTATTTCAGGGCGCAGAAGCACCCAAAATCAGTGATCTACTCCCAGCTGATGGGTCGCTCTTTCCCACTGGTCGCGAGATTAGCTTCTCTCTATCCACACTGCCGGGATGTGAAATCGAGTGGAGTTTTGGTGATGGTTCAAGTGCACAAGGGGAATCCGTTAAACACAGATACGATGAACCGGGCAGCAAGGAGATCGTTGCAAGGGTGAAAGATCCTCGAACAGGGCTCTCTGCTGTGGAAAAGTTCACGATCACCTTGACCGAGTTAAGACTCAATTTAGATCCGTTACCCGTACACGTACTACCCGGTGAACAAGTCTTGCTCACAGCCAAAGCGACCGGTGACTTCAGGGAGTTTTTCTGGGATGTGGCAGGTAGGACCTACGCGGGTAGGCCCCGAGGTGATGGTATAGAAGGTTCTGAAGTGAAGGTGGCTTTTGAACGTCCTGGAATGGTAACGATACGCGCTTGGGGCGATGGTAAAATGGGTGGAAGGGCGGAGACTCAACCTGCAAGCCTGAGCGTGAGGGAGGTTCCCGCTCTTCGCCTCACGTCTCCTGCACCGGGGGAGGTGCTTTATTTTAACAGCCGTCGCGAACTGCGAGCTGAGGTTGATGGTGTCGAAGCCAATCAAATTCGTTTCAGTCTGGAAGTGGATGGAAAACCACTAGTCCCTGCGGTTCTTGTGGATGTCCAAAGGCAGGGAACACTTCGGACTGCAGTTCTTCCTTTCATGGTCCCGACTCTTCCTCAGCGGGCATCTGCTCGTTTGATTACAGAAACCGTGGGTGTAACTCCCGCGCTTAGGCGTGAAATTGAACTGCGTCTTGAGAACGAACCGGCTTCGATCCAGATCATACTTCCCGAAGGACGAGAGCCACAGATCCATAACGAGACACCTATTCGTTTGGAAACGAACGCTAAAGTCACAGATGTCCGATGGGACTTCGGTGATGGTGATGGGTTGCAGGACGGGCGGGAGATTGAACGCCATAAATGGACCGCCTACGGAACCTTCGAGATTCGCGCGACAGCCATAGGGCCCGACGGCGCGGAGTTAGTCGCTATGCCTGTTGAAATCCGAATCCCGGTGCGATCTGTCGTTGCGCAGGCAACCGTAATTTACAAGGGGAAACGTGTTGGAGCAGAGGTTTCAAAAGTTCCAGTGAATGCGACGCTAGAGTTGAAGGCAGATGTTCAAGGTGATGTGACTCGCACCCGCTGGTTCCTTGATGGTACCGAACTTCCTCTCGGCCAAGAGACCGTGACCGTAAAGGAACGCGGCTTCAAGACTCTCCAGCTTGTGGTCGATGCCACACCTGAGGCGGGCGGTGCAGGAGCTGCGAATGCCAGTGTCGAATTCCGCACCAGTGACAAGATTCTGTTTTGGGCTCTTGCTGTCGGATGCCTCGCGCTCCTTGGACTGGCGGGACGGGTCTTGCTCGGGAACAAGTGGAGGTTTGCGAAGCTGGACGTGGGGAAAGAGGTTGGTGGAAGTTATAGTGATGGGGGGTCTTTAAAGATGCCCTGGAGTATTCGAAGCTGGTGGACGAAACGAGCAGATATTTCCATGTCCGTTTTGGATAAAAAAACATGTCCGGGATGGCAGGGCGATACGCGAGTGAGGTTTGAAGCAGGAAAAGATCCGAAACTGCAACCGTTGGGTCCTGAGTGGCAGGGAAGGCGACTCGAATCAGAGAATTCAAAGTTATTAAAAAAAAGCTACATCAAGCGGTGGTCTTTTGCTCGGATTCCCTTGATGAAGAAGCACCCGGATCGAAACGAGTATCGCAATGGAACCATCAATTTAGCGATTCCTGCCCTAAAGCCAGGTATTTTAGGTCGCTGGCCTGAATTGCTCTTCTTGTGTCTCAGTGCAGGATTTGTAGCAGGAATGAGATTGCTCTATCAATCATTTTACTAAAAAAATAAAAAATATGGATATGAAAAAAATGACAAATATTATTGTTGGACTCGGAGGTTCCGGCGCAAAGATCGCTGTAGGCATGGCCGAACTCATGGGTCAAGATCCTTCGTGGCGTTATGAAATGGATGAGAATGTGTATTTTATGCTACTCGATACGGACAGAGGCGACCTTGAGGCGCATGCCGCCAAGCTCCGAGCAGCGGCACCCGATATTCATGTGTCGTCGCTGCTAACGACCAATGGATATCAAACCGTCGGTGAGATCCTTGACGTCTTGGCTCCTGGCACGCAAACCGGCAAGCCGGAGACGGATCGCCTTGCCCTTGAGCGCTTCGCCGAGCGTTGGTGGTGCAAAGAAAAAAACGCGTCAGACCTACTTTCATCGCGACCATTCCGTGCTCCGCAGGTAGCGAGAATTACGACCGGCGCAGGGCAGGTTCCTTTGGTCAGCTACATCGCTACATGGGTGTCCATGAAACCAAATAATCGTTCCGCAAACAGTATTGAAACATCCATTCAAAATCTTTGCCAAGAAATCTCAACAAGGCGGGTTGGGATTTCATTTGACGGAGTGGACCCGATGGGTGAATTTAACATCTTTTTTCTAGGTAGCCTCGCAGGTGGGACAGGAAGGGGGGCCGTGATCCCAGTTGCCTTCAAATTCAAAGAGGTGTTCTATAATCGTTTTGGTCGCATTCCCTTCATTTCTGGTTATCTGATGGATCAATCATGCTTTGAGCGCGTTCGCGGTCCGCATGAAGCATTGTCTCAGATGATGAATTCAATGACTGGGTGGTCTGAGATATCAAGCTGGCTTTCTTACTATCAGGAAGAATGTGGGGGCCATGTGGAACCTACAAATTACGGGTACTCTCTACCCGGTTTAAGCAATATGCATGACCGAGCCAACGACGTTCTTACGTCTCTGTTGCAGAATAATGAAATTTCTGCCGCCAAAAAGGGTAATAATTGTGGTCTAGATCGGGCACGTTTACCGTTTGATGCAGTAGGAGTGGTTGGTAGACAATCCGCTGCTGGATTTGAAGCGCAGTCCGTGGATCAGATTTATCAAATGATCTCGACCGCCCTGTATGTGCGGCTTTCTAAGAGTAAAGTTGACAGTAAAATCAGTAACGAAGGAAGAACTTACTTCTCTGTAGGAACTTCGGTTACGATGGTTCCTTATGAGGAGATTGAAACCTATTTCCAGCGCAAAGCTTCTCTTGATGTTGTGCATCGTTTTCTCTCCAAAGCAACGGTCGCGGAAATTGATTTGCATGTGAATGAACTTTTCTCACTGCTAGGATTTTCTAATCCAATTGTTGATTTCATGGGGCATGATTCCTCGATGGAGGTGAAGAATTCCATGCAGGCTTTCGCTCAGCGATGCCTTGAGCCTGGTGGCTTTTTCGAAAGTCGTTTAGCGGATCTGAGAACTGCTCTTGTCGACCAAAATCTTTCCGAAGCAGAACGACTAACCGTCGATCTTCTGGGAGAGGCGACGCTCGACGATGGCAAGTTTCTTGCTGAAACTGCAAAGTGCTTCGTTGAATCATTCTGCAGCCACAGCGTGAAGAATCACGGAGAAAAGGCGTTAATCGACGAAGATGCCATTTTGGAGGCAGTTCTCCTGCATGCTCTCCAAATTTTGGAGTCAACAGGCTCCGTGGGTGTGGTAGAGCAGTTCTGTGTCGTCATGGCAAACCGTTTGCGTGACCTTCGCGACTCGGTATTTTCTCGGAACGGAATTGAAGATTGGTTTGCGAAGACCGGTTCGATGCCTGCGTCCGCATCATCTGTTCTCGAGAAGGCCAAGGGACGAGAAGGTTTTCTAGGTCTCGGTGGTCCGTTCTTTTCGGATGACGAGATTGCTGAGATTATGTTGGAGGCAAAGCGAGAAATGGCAGTGGCTGCCCTTCGGGCACTTGGTAAGGTGTTGAATCTTCCCGCAGAACAGGGTGTTAAAGGCTTGGGGCTTTTGAGCCGGATTTCAGCTCGGCTTGAGGACGCTGCGGATCGTTCCCGCTTTCTTTGCCGCTGCGCCTCTTTGGTGAAGGACAGGATGAATATTAGCGTAGAGGGACTTATCGACGAGCGGAAAAAGCTTTTCGCATCGTCAAATCCTGCGGACGATATCAATGGTGGAGCGGATATCAACATCCGCCGTAAAATCCGTCCGCTCTTCCCTAGGGATGAAGAGCTGTCGTTGGAAGCTGAAGCTGCCAACAAATTCGTTGCGTCTGTGATTCGTGGCGTTGATCCGAAGTCGGGGAAGGTCTATGATTATGCCGAAAAAGACAATACCGAGCCTCTGGACAAAGAAACGTGGCTAGATGAATTGAAATCAGGTTTCCAAGCTGCCAAATACAAAGCGATTTTCCCTGAAGGAAAGCGTGAGGTAATGGAAAAATTCAGACTTTCGAAAGTGGTGCGTGATCTGGCGAATAGTTGGAGAAAGCTACTACAGGATTCTTGGGGGCGTGGAGACAAGGATAAGTATTACGTGGAGGCTCAACGGTTCCGGAATTTCTTCGGTATTGAGCCGCAACTGGTGGGTGACACCATTGAAATAACCGGTGGGGAAGAATATCGTGCGATAGCGGGTGATGACTTTATGATGCTTGGGCTTGCGACCGCCTCTGCGCGTGCCTGCCGTCCCTTCTGGAAAACCTCCCAGAATACTGAACATTCTCCGCATTTGATCGTGCAGGTGCCCGTCAGCATCGAGGAGGGGAAAAAGAGCCGATGGTCAGAGCTCATTCAGAAATACTCCAACATTCAAGTTCAGAACAGAGACCAGATTGACGTGCTGGGCAACGAAACGGCTGGAAGTGCCGGGGAGCATAATCCCTACATACTCGCTGTTTACACCTCAACGGCTGCAAACGATCTCGATCAGGTGACGACTCTGGATGCGTGGCGGACTAATCCGACTCTGCTACAAGCGCTCCGGCTGGCGGAAGACCCCGAGGGGAAATGTCAGATGCCATTCAATGAGAAGATCAAGGAAATCTGGCCTGATTATCGTGGCAGTGGCTTCACCGATCCCTCCTACATTTACCAGCCAGAGCTTCGGCGCAATCGCTGGCGCCCATGGATGCCCAAAGAAGAACAAGAGAAGCAAAATCAGCAGGACGGCGGCTCCAAGTTGGCTTTCCTTTCGGTCTATGCGACTCTTGGGCCAAAATGGTACCTCGAGGCCGCCCTCGGCGAAGAGCAGGCGAAAGCTGTGCTTGTGGCGAGCGCCATGCCTGGCGAGCCGATCTTTGTAGAGGGTGAGAAAAAGATGTTTAAATTGGGAAGGCTCCCCGTCCGAATCCGGTCTGGAAAGGCAAGCACCGATGACGCTGACATCCGAATCAAGATTGGCAGCAATGTCACCCAGTCGATCCGTACTCTTCCCGATGTTTTAGCCGGCAAGCGGGAAGCTCGATCTGCCAAGGGAGTGTCTGTTGACCATCTCCTCGAACTTGGTGGATCGGTAGAAAACGAATACAATGACTTCTTCAATGCATTCGCTGAAACACAGGGATTTCACCCGTCCACGGCAAAGGCTGCGCACCTCAAAATGCTTAAAAAGCTGAGAGAACACTTTATCGAAGAACGCCAGAAAAGCAATCCAACCCAAGAGAATGGAGATCACAAGTTCTGGCAGGTGGTGCTTGAGGCGCTGAGCAAGAAGATTGACGATCTCGGGGGCTGATCTCCTAAGCACAGCGATCTCTCGCGTATGATTGCCAGCGATACACGCATCGTGATTGTCGGAGACCCAGGAGCCCTCGAACGGCTCCGGGGCGAATTGCCGTCAGCGCTTATCGAGCTACGTCCGATTGAGGATTTCTTGGGCGCTTTTGATCGGGATACATTAAGTGGGGAGGATCGATTGCGCAAGATGGAGAGCCTCTACGCCAGCATGCGGGGTAAGTTACTCGTGCGTCTTATGCTGGTGAACCTGAATCCTGAGGTGATTCTAAAACAGGGCGATCGGTTGCGAGACCTTGCTGATGAATGGAAACGCATCGAGGGACGATTGGGCGAACTTCTGCAGGAGCGACAGAATGAGGGGATCGACTTTGCCACGATTCTAGTAACGGAGGAAGGGGACTGGACGGAGGAGCGACGTGACATTCTCGATGGCTTTTCGCGAAGTGACGAGGGTTCCACGTTTCGTATGCGTTGTTATCTCATGACCCGGCTCCTCGAGCTTGGGCGCGACCGAGTGATTCATGCGAGGGATGCGTGGCCAGCTTTTACGGCTGGCTTGATCCGTCACTTTTTGTGGAAGGATGATCATGCGAGCATTCACAGAGTAGCGGATCGAAAGGGATTCTTTGATATCCAAGGGCTATATGCCTGGCGGACCCTTCAGATTGTGGCTGGAGTCGCTGACTTGAATGTGCGTGCGCAGACAAAACAAATTCTTGGTAATATTAACAAGGAATTTTTGGGAGAGCGTCCGGCAGCATTGTTTCCCGCCTCACTGAACATCGAATCCGAGAATTCAGGCGGCATTCGTTTCGAATCTGCTACAGAGAATCCTTTTGGTGTGACTGCATGGAATGCACTCGGGGAGAAGGATCTCGCTGAATTGGAAAATCCTAAAAAATGGAAGATTGGCACCGAAATTCATGCGATGGATGAGCAAATCTCGTCGTGGCAATTACGTTGCTCGGAGAAATGCCAATCTACTGCGGAGGCTGGCTCGCGTGTCAGAGCTTCCGAGGATGTCCCAGGCCAGCTTTTTCCTGGGGGCTTACCACTCCCTGCGGTGAAAGGATTACCGGAAGTAAGATCAGTAATTAGCGGGATTCAGGAGAAGTTGTACGACGTGGAGAAGCGTAATTTGCAGTTACGGGAATGGTGGGATGATCATCAGCAGGCAGCGCGTGGATTCGTTGTTACTGGCGAGCGTCTAGTCGTTGGTTTGATCGTTTGTATGGCTCTGTCGTATGGCATCCTGTCAGTACAGGTTGTAATCCAGAAATACCTACCGGGCTCATTGTTTACTTTGGAGCAGGGACTGATGCTTGTGGGCTCGGCTTGCGGAGGTGTGGTTGTGATGCTTTTGCTTGGTTATTTGACCCAGCGCTGGCGTGGGGGTGTCGCGCAGGTGAAGTTAAAAGTGTTGGGAGACAAGTGGATTGACGCCAATGTGGAATTGAGACAGAAAATCGCCGATTCGCTAAGAGGCTCTCGGCAAACAGGAGCTCAGATTAGGGAGGCTGCTGCCAGGCGACAACTCGTCAAAAGGCTACACAGGATTGAGCAGATTCTGAACTCGGAGTTACAGGCTGGCAGCATGCAGGATGGAGATTCTTTGGTTTTCGATGATGATCAGGTTGATGATACTCAGCATCACCGGAAGTTACTGAAGGTTGTTGTAGAGTCTGCCCCTCAAGATGGCTTTTCAGTGAATGATCTGATCAAAAAGACAACCCGCGAATTTTTTAGGGAGTGGAAATCTCTCGTCGATCAATCTGGAGCGAGGGTGATGATACCAGCGCCTGCAGTTCTTGGGCTGTGTCGGAGATCGGTTTCGAATTTGAGACAGACAGTCGACTCCGAACTTCGTGAAAGTGCCGCTGAACGTTTGAGTTCGGAGGGACCAGAGAAGATTCAAAAGCATCTGGAAGAGGTTCAATTTGACGGCAATGAACGGCATTTTTACTCGGTCGATCTTAGCGGGGGGGTGCCGAGGGATTCCGTCTGGTGTCGAAGGGGTCTTCGTTCCGCTTTCGACACGGGCAAGTTCGAACGCCTCGATGAGATTGAATTGAGCGAAGGCATCTTGGCGATGCTCTACAGCGAGTGTCCGCTTCGTATCGAGGAATCCAACAATCAATTACGCTTAAACTTCATGCCATCGATGCATCAGTCATGACAAGTGAAAAGCCAACACCCTCTGGATCAGGCAGTCGCGAATACCGCGATGTGCATCTCGGGCTTTTTTCGTCTCATCCCTACTGGCTAGAGAAGGGCAGTAATTGGATCCGGCGGGCTTTGGTCAGCGTGGCTTTCTTCCTCTACCTTTTATTGACATACCTATGGTTACGCGGGCAGGGCATTGATCGCATGATTCCTGAATTCGGAACCTGGCTTGTCAGTGACTCTGGCTGGAAGATTGCGGGGATGGTCGCCTTCAGTGGCGGTATGATGGCCGCGGCTTCATTTCAATTTCGAATGGCATTGCGGAAGCAAGTAGGCGATCTCGCCCGACAGCAAGACCTGCCGGTTTCATTCAGTCCAGCGACGGCTATCGTGGTTGCATTGGCTGGTTTTATTCTTCCGCTTGTGCTGACCTTCGCTCCCGGACTGCCCTTCGAGGTCCGCTTCTTTGGAGCACTGATCGCGCTGACGCCGGTGGTGACGCTCTCCCTGCTGTTGCCAGCACCACCGTCCCGCGCATCGATGATTCCTTGGTTTTCAGGAGGTGTGCTTCTTCCTTTGTTTGCACTAGGCGCCAGCTCAGATGCCGCTGCGATACGGGTCCAAACGCATTTGCCGCAGAGGGTGCTAGAGCATTTCCCTGTCTTGGGCACGTTGGATGGAATCCGCCAGTTTTGCATGGCACTCTGCTTGATGACTGCCGTGGTTTTCGCTTTCAATCTCTTATCGTGGATTCAGGGGCTAAAGGTATCGAAGGCTGCGGAGCCTAGAGTGAATTTTGGAAACAAGCCCTCATTCTGGCAAAAGCTACTTCGGTTCTTCGGGTTGGGTGCCAAGGCTGAGGACGAGGCTGAACGTGCAAAGGAAGAGGCCGAAGAAAGGCACAAGCAACTCGTCGAGTGGGCGATCAATCTTGCCCAAGAATGTGGTTTCAGTCCAGAACTCGCGCATGAACTGACTCCCGAAACGGGCGATGTTTCACAGGTCTGCGAAGATTCGTCGTTTGACCTTCTGTTCGATGGACGGCGACCAACCTTCGACCAGTTCAAGGCGCTGCGTGATTTCAGTGATCTAGGCATTCGCTGTATTGATGACCCAGATGGTCGAGTAGACGGAACAGGTTTTGAGATGATTCTAGAAGGTCCGGCGGGTAGCGGGCGGACTTCGGTTCTCGATGCGATGACTCTGCTCACTCTTTTGGGGCAAGGGACAGGAACGGTGATGCTTGTGGCCGATCCGGGGAGAATTTCGTTCGCCATTCAACGGCTCAGTAGGCGGATCGAATCAATCCATCTCGCCCCCTACGCGACGGTGGGTTCAATTCATGATGCTTGGAGTTCTGCGGGGCGCGGCATGGCACCACCGGATATCTGCGTGACCACACCCGAACTCTGGGAGCAAACACTGCCCGGACAGTTGGTTCGCGAGGGAACTGATTTCGATACGGCGAGGAACCTAATGATCCACTACAGCACCATGCTGGTGGACGACTGGCTGGAGCACCCAGTGGAGGTGCGCGCTCATCTACCATTCATTCTCGATAAACATCGGCTGTTTCTTGAGTCTGAAATGCTGCCACGTGCCTGCGTAGTGGCTTTTCCGAGCTTGACCGACACAGGCCGCAATCTTGCCGTCGGGCGTCTGATGGGAGACGCTGGGGTAATTGACGAAAGCCGGCAAGTCATTCGCTTGCGCCACAGGTCCCTGCCAGCCACGACTCTTGTCGATGTGATTTGCGATTCGGTTGATAATGCGATCGACAAACTTGCGACCGCATTAAGTCAGTCTGGCGAAGCCTCGATTTTGTTACGTAAAGGAATCGATTTTGAGGAGGCGGAGCGCCAGACCTTAGATTACCAGACCCGATATCAGAATTCCAATATCACGGTCTGTTACTGCGGTGATCAGGTCGAAGCGGTAGATGGTGAAATGCGTGCCATCCTGATGAAGGCCGCCTGTAGTCCTGAAGCAGTGTTCGCCCTACGGGCCCATCGGCACGAGGATTCCTTTGTTATGATACGGATCAGAGATCGCCTTGAGATGGGCAGCACTGGACGGATCACTCCTCTAATTGTCGACCGCAGTGGTCGGGGAATGGCGGAATCTCACCTTCGCAATATTCTCCGATTTATTGACCCAGCAAGTCCGGTGAGTCGGCGTTGCTGGGGCCAGCTTGGTCTAGATATCCCCACTCAGACGGGTGGTAGGTTTCCTGCCAAGGCAGTCGGTGCTTTGGTTTTGGACTTGCCTGAACTACTCCCAGAGTCGGAACGTCGTGCTCGACCGTATCTTGCCAAGCTTGGTTCCTACATTTCACTCAAAGATTCTTTTAAATACCTTGAGCGCGTGGACTGTCACTGGATTCCGGACCCGGGACCATCACCCGTAGCTAAAGATGTTTCAGGCCAGGATTCGCCCGGTCTTCTTTATCTCTCTGTAGCCGAGGAGTCTGGCAGTCAAGCAGCGGGAACCAGCATACGCTGGCTTGGCAATGAGGGCTCGGAAATTGGTCGATCCCAATTGCACTATGCGGACACGCTTCTTCTAAAAAGGCACCGTATCTTTTGCCCCGACCGCATTCGAGAGGTCGCATCAAGAGGCTTAGAAATCGACGCTACCAAGTTCAGGGACAATGGTAGTGATGCCATTCACCCCAAGATTGAGATGAATTGGTCTGGTGAAGTTTCCCAAGTCTCGGACAAAGGGGATTCTCTAGCCGAACCTTCTACGGGTACATGGCAGGTATCCACGGGTTATGGTGGACCTGAGCATGGCATCATTTGGGCCGATCTTGGCTCGGCCTCCGGCGTTCATGTCACATCACGATTGATTGAACGGGTGGATGAGCAAGATCGACCCAGCCCCTGTTTTGCTTACATGTATGAGTGGCGTGCACGGGTAAGGCCGCTGCTATTGTGTCCCACCGATGCGGTGATTGAAAATCAGGAGGAATACCTTCAAGCGTTGAAAGCTTTCTTTTCAGAATCTGCACAATGGGGCACGGCCCATACGAGTTTTCTACCAGGATTGACCTACGCATTGACTCGCGGACTTGAGGTAGATCTCCCATCATCGGGATTTTTCGGCAAAGTCTTGGCGTTTCGCTTGGATGGCCCAATGAAACGCTTCGCCAAATCAGTAGTTTGGTTCGTAGAACCTCTTGGGACGGGGCGCACTCTGTCCAATGCCGTGCACGAATTACTAAAGGAGGAGGGATATTTGGAGAATCTCGCCGCACGGATGGATAAGATTCTCCGCCAGGGTTGGGAAAAATCTCCGAAGGCTGAAATGGCAATGTTTTGGCTGCCACGGCGGCATCGGAAGGCTGTTACACTTACTGAAAGGAGGATTGTGTCGGAACTCTTGGGCGAAACACCACCCGCCTCCCAGACAGATACCACCGCAAAGTATGCCGTGTCCTGTCCGCATTGCAGCACCAATTGTGACTGGGAGGTGCGACTGGGTGGAGGACTCCAATCCCTCAGCCATTGCAATCAAGTTGTTGCAATGTTGGTCCCAACCGCCGGAGGTGGGGTCACAAGTCCTGCAAGTTTAGTCAAGGCATGGTGGCCTTCTGGCGTTGCTGCCCCCAATGGAACGATAGAGGAAAAGTGCTTGGCTGTCTGGAGCCTCATCGCAGAAAAAGTGGATTATTGCTTTGATGAACATCAGCGTGAAGCCAGTCACGAGTGCTGGCTCCCGCCTCAAGAAACGTGGCAGAGAGCCGTGGGAGATTGTGAAGATCATTCCATCTTGTTTGCCTCAATGTTGACGCATCTGGGTATCAATGCTTGGTTGGTTTGGGGTAAAACTGATGGTGGCGGTCATGCATGGGTTGAGGTCGAAATCGATGGGGATCTCAAGTTGATCGAGGCAACATTGAAGCAACCACTACCTGCATCATTACCTAAGGTGGCAGAATCAAACTGTGCATATTCCTCCGTATACCAACCCGATGCAGGAAGCCCAGCGCGCACCAACGGCAAGGTCTACGCTGTCTTTGAAAATGGCCAATGGCATGAAGCAAATATCACCGAGGCTATCATCTAGAGGCGTGATTGCTCGTTGACGAATTTTAACCCATCTTTGGACGGGAACATCACGAACAAAAGTTGCCATTACTGAATTAACTCAACATGAAATGCTTTCTGATTATGCCCTATGGCAATTTGGGTGATCCGCAGAAAAAAGCGAATTGGGATGCGTTGCATGAACTGATACGCGAAGTCACGGAGAGCGTGATTGCCCCAGATGGCTCGCGTCTGGAGTGCATTCGTGGTGACCATGAATTGAATCCTGGCGAGATCGTATCAGGGATCGTGCGCGATCTTGCAGAATCACCTCTTGCGATTGCGGTGCTCACCGGTCACAACGCCAATGTGTTCTATGAATTGGGTGTGCGTCATGCGCTCACCAATCGCACGATATTGATGGCTGAACGGGAATCCGACGTGCCATTCGATCTGAGAACCCAGAGAATGCTGTTGTTTTCTACGCAAAATCTTGCGGCGACACAACAACTGAGAAGGAAACTCAGCGACACGTTACGCACCATCATCGCTCAATCATCCGATGAACCCGATAATCCAGTGCAGCGCTATCTGGCAAGTCGCACTAAGATGGTTTCGCAACCGCAAAATGCCATTGACCAGCTCGCAGTTCTGCGTGATGAGATGAAAGAAATGCGCAATGCTCTTTCCGATTTGATTGTCTCCAACAGTCAAAATACGGCGAGGAATGAGCAGACCACAACGGCAAAAACTCTCAATTTTGAGGGCTTCCTCGGTGTAGGCGACCATTGGAAGGAAAATCCAGAGACGATTGATCGATCGAATGCTACCGATTTCGCTGATGAAAATTTAATTCTCGAAAACTTTGTCGGCGCATGGCTGAACAGGCAGACGCAATCTTGTGCATACGCCCAAATGACCGATCGCGGACTTGAAGTTGTGTATTGTTATAGTGGAGATTTCCAAGCGACAGGAGTGTATGAAAATTTCCAGTTGGCTGGTTCACGAATTTTCGCGCGATTTCATTGGATCAATAATCCGCAGATTCACGGATTTACGATGCTGCGCGTGTTAGGAAATGATTGCCTGCAAGGCGGATGGTGGTATGCGGATTCGGTTGCTGAATCTACCAATGGGGCCATCCCCGAACTCGACGAGCAGCATCCAGAAATGTTCCCTATCAAGTGGCAGAAAATCCCCAACAAAACTTTTCCTGAGTGGGCGCAAAATTGGTTTCGTCAACGAAGATAAGTGTGGGCGGTAATCATTAAAAAACTAAATCAACTACCAAAATGGAAAACAAACATCTACCCTATGATGTATTTATCAGCCACTCCTCGATGGATTCACTAACAGCGAGCGGGATGAAGCAAGCGCTTCAAAATAAAGGGATTCGCTGTTGGAAAGCGCCCGACGACATTCTTCCCGGCGAAAGTTGGCCTTCAGCAATCATGCGTGCGATTTCTAGCTGTCGTGTGATGATCCTCGTCTGGACAGAGAACGCTATGTCTTCAAGTGAGGTCTCCAAGGAGTTAACTCTCGCCATGCGATATAAATTGGTCTTAGTTCCCTACAGAATCGATAATGTTCAACCTATTGGTGACTGGGAGTATCATCTGGCGAACACACACTGGATGGATGCAACAAGCGATATCATCGATAAAGATTATCATGCACTGGGAGATTTCCTATTAAAACTTCTGCCTGAAAGAGAAAATTCTATAGATCCTCCTATACGCAAATTGACGCCAGAAGATCTAGAGCAATTTATTGAACAAGCACTCTCAGATGGTGTTCTTACTGAATATGAGCGTTCGCAGTTAATGAATGACGCTATAACGATGGGCTGGAAAAGAGATGATTTCAGTTCAGAACTTGATTCGCGCTTGGCAAGAAAGCTACAAGAGATGGGCATACAAACTCCCACACCTACGCCCCCAAAATCCTCTCCTCCTCAATCAACGCCACCACCACCACCTATTCCTGAAAATGCCATCTCAGATCATGCATCTGAAATTCATCATCGTTCAACTCGATTGCCTACAAACCAGCCATTCATGCCGGCATCGGTTCGTAATAAAGCAAATTTAGTTTTGATGGCATTTTTATGGACTGGAGCTTTCTATTTGGGAGGATCTTTTCTGTTGGTTATAATTGCTTTATTTATCGGAGATTCTAACTCTATGGGAGATAGTGAATCTTTGATTTTTATCTTGCTATGTTTGGTTGTAATTTTCTTGGTGCCCATAGCTGCCATAAGACTAACCATCAAAGGAAAATTGCCCGGCACCAAATAAGATTCAATTTTCTTTCGTGAATCAGTCATTTTCCAATAGTTTCAGTGTGTTTTTCGGCTCTTCAGCAAAATCTGTGGGTGAATTTCGGCTCGGGTAGTTTTCCAAGCGTATGAAATAGAGTGATTTGCAGCAGTTCGAAGCTGCGGTAGCCGTAGGCTTTTCTCATGCACAGATTGATCCGCAGGTTGAGACCCTCGACGATGCCGCTGTTGTGTAAGCGGGGCCCCAAGCACCGTCTGAAGATTCTGGCAGGTGTATTTCATAGGCGTCATAGTTCACCAACCTATGACACCTGTGAACGAATCCATTTTGAAGACCGACCGACAGGGTCGCCTGCGCTACACGCCGGAACAGAAGAAAATCATGGTGGATGCCTACCGAGCCAGCGGTTTGAGCGCCCCGCGCTTCGCGGCTCATCACGGCGTCAACTACCAGACATTGGTTACCTGGATCAGGAAGGACAAGCAATCCTCCACATCCACAACTCCAAATTCCTCGCCTTCCGGATTTCTTTCCCTGGTTCCGGCCCTCATTGAGGTGAGCGGGAATGCGCCCGCAGACGCGGCCATGGAAATATCACTTCCGGGTGGAGCGAGGCTTTCACTCACCTCCGCCAACCAGGTCGCGCTTGCCGTTGCGTTGATTCGCCAACTCGAACAAGCCAGGCCATGTTGAGCTTTTCGGGCAGCCTCAAAGTATTCGTGGCGGTGGAGCCCTGCGACATGCGCCGCAGCTTCAACGGCCTGCATGACGCGGTGACTACCCGGTTGATGGAAAATCCCAAAAGCGGCTCCATCTATGCCTTCACCAACAAGCGCCGCACCCTTCTCAAGATCCTTTACTGGGATGGCAGCGGACTCTGGGTTCTGGCAAAGAGACTTGAGAAAGGCACCTTCTCATGGCCCAAGTCATCGGATGTCAGGGATGGAAAACTCCGGCTCAACTCCACTGCGCTCGCTCTCCTGCTCGACGGCATCGACATGCGCGACGGCTGCCAGCGGCCATGGTATGAGATCCGCTGAAAAAATCCTCATTATCCCGTGAAAATGGCTCGCGGTGTGCTACTACATATCTAGTAAATGGACGAGGACGAAAGACAGCACCTGCTAGACATGCTTGCCAAGCGCGACGAGGTCATCGCACGCCAAGCCGCCGAAATCGTCGTCCTCAGGCAAACCATCGACGCCCTCTGCCGCCGCGTCTTCGGCAAATCCAGCGAAACGCTCGACCCCGCCCAGCTCGAACTTATGCTCGGAGGCGACTTCGCAAAAAAAGCCCCCGCCGCCGATCCCGCAGACCCCGGACCGGCGGCTGAAATCCCGCTCACAAAAAGGCTCACAAAAGACCCGCGCCCCGCATCCCCGACCACCTTCCCATCGTCCGCGAAGAACTCGATCCGCCCGAAGTCCTGCTCAACCCCGGCGACTTCCGTCGCATCGGCGAGGAAGTGCGCGAGCAACTCCACTTCAAGCCCGCCGAGTTCATCCGCATCCAACTCGTGCGCGGTAAATTCGTTCGCAAGAACGACCCCGCCGCCAAGCCCTTCATCAACCCGCTGCCACCCTCCCTCCAAGACCGTTGCATCGCCACCCCGGCCTCATCGCCGAAGTCATCGACAACCGCTTCATCTGCCACCTCCCCTACTACCGGCAAGCCGAAATGTTCGCTAGGATGGGAGTGCACATCCACCGCAAAACCCTTTGCGACTGGGCGCTGCTCGCCTCCGACTGGCTCTCTATCATCTACCGGAAATCAATACGAACATTGGCGCGCCCTTTACCGACAGATCGACGAAACCCCCATCCATTACCTCCAACCCGGCAGCAAGGCCCAAACCGGCTACCTCTGGACGTCTAACATCCTGACGGAACCGTCTTCTACCACTGGCATGACGCCGCGACGCCAAAGGCATGACCGGACTCTTCGGAAAAACCGAGGCCACCAACGATGGCCAAGGCATCGATCCCAATCCTTGCCCGCTCCTGCGTATCATCCAGTGCGACAGCTACGCCGTCTATCCATCCTGGGCCAAGGACAAAACTTGGATCAAACTCATGGGCTGCCACTCCCACGTGCGGAGGAAATTTTTGAATCCACCGAGCAATCGCCGAGGCTTGTCGCCTGGATCCTGCGTCAAATCGCCCACCTCTATCACATCGAAAAGCGCCTGCGCGAAACCAAAGACCCCGCCCTGCGCGAGGCCGTGCGCGCTGCCGAAGTCGCATGGTTCACCGGCGGCTCAAGAAAGCCATCGACAAACTTGCCCTCCGGCGTTCCATCCTGCCCAGAGCAAACTCGGCAAAGCCATCAGCTACGCCATCAACCAATGGCCCAACCTCGAAACCTATCTTGCCGATGGTCGGGTGGAAATTTGCAACAACCTCGTGGAAAACGCGATCCGCCCGACCAAGTTGGGAGCCAAAAGCTGGCTGTTCCTCGGCAACGAGGAGTCCGGCCAAAAGTGCGCCATCCTCTACACCATCGTGGAGAACTGCCGCCGTCTGGGAATCAATCCCAAGGAATACCTCACCGACGTGCTCACCCCGCCTGCCCGGTATGGTGGCCAAAGACGCCGTCACGCTGACCCCAGCCAACTGGCTCAAAGCCCGCAACGGCAAGCCAGGGCGTATGGCGGCGTGACTTCATAAGTGTCATAGATCTGCAAACTATGAAACCTATGAAGCGGTTGGAGCAACAACCGACGCAAGGCACTACAGACCCCGCTTACGCTGTTGTAGTGCTTGCCTGCCTTGAAATAGTTCATCAGCAGCTCCTCGTGGTTGCGAAGGGTGCGGACGAATTTCTTCATCGGGTCGAGCTGGCTGCGCATCGCGCGGGTGCACCATTTGCGCAGATACCACCTCGCCCAGTGCGGGCTGTTGTATTGCCAAAAGGCGTCAAAGGATTCCTTTAGCATCCATGCCCTGACGGTTTTGAGATCATACTTGAGCAGGTCTCCGAGCGGCGGCTTGCCCGACGGTGAAGTTGCAGGGACGTTTCAGGAAACAAGCGCGATTTCCAAGGATGGGTTCGTAGCCTTCGGCGGCGAGCTTTTTACTTCCTGGCGGCGGACTTCATCGACGGCTTCGTTGAGCTTCTTGACGATGTGGAAGCGGTCGAGGACGTTGAGCGCGGCAGGCAGCATGGCGGCGATGACGTTGAGATAGGGCTTCCACATGTCGGAGCAGACGACCTTGATCTGCGCGCAACGTTCCGCACCCAGGGTTGCGAAAAACCGGTGAGCGATGCGGTGTCGCGATCTTTGATGACACCGAGGAGGCGACGGCAGCCGCCGTCGATCTGATAGACGAGGGTCATATATTTGTGGCCTTTGCTGTAAGTGACCTCATCGACCCCGATGGCGGTGATGCCCTCCAGCTCCCTGTGCCTGAGGCCGAAATCGACGACCCATTTCACCGAGCGGCAGACGTTGTCCCAGCTGGTGTGGAAACAGCGGCGGTTTCCTTCAGCTCAGGCGCCTAGCCCAGGAGGCGAGGAAATGGCGGTAGGCGTCACAGCAGGAATGCTTGCCCTGCGCCCATGGGACGCTCTCCACTTTGACTCCGCATCTCGGGCAATCCACGCGGCGCATGCTGTAGGAGAAGGAGATGGGGATGTTCCAGATCGGGATGAACTCAAATTCGCGGGGAGCATGCGGTCGTAACCGGGCCGACGTATCCCGCAGCCGGAGCAGACGGGGCGGGAGTTGGCTCTGGGTATGATCTCGGCGATGAGGCGCGCCTTGTCTCCGGTTCCGCACATTTTCACGGAATGGTAAACGAAGCTCTTGAGTCGGTGGACTTTGTTGAGTAGGGTCTTGATTTGAATTGGCGGTGCGCTGGTTGTTTTGTTGTCGCAAACAGATCCTGCCAGCCTCCGCCAGTTCATCAACCCTCCATGCGGATGAAGAGGAAGTTGCCCACAACAAACCGCTTCTCCGACGAGTTTCATACCCATTCTCGAATCGGTCTGTTGTGGACAACTTCCAAGAACCTCGCGCCGCTCCGCAGCGCTATGATGCCAGTCTTAACCCACAGATTTTGCGGAAGAGGCTATTTTTCAAAAAATCTGAATCTAGGCATCCGTCTGTCTAAATCAACGATCTGATCCAACCCAATCGCCAAATCCATGCCGAAACCTTCGCCCACCCAAACCAAGCATTCCCGACCCAACGCCTTGGAAATGTTCACAGACCGAGTCTCGGAGCAGGCGATTCTCGCCCGTCTGCTCGCGCCTTCCAGCGCTATTACGGCTCAAAACACGGATTTCCTGACGGTCTTTTATGGTGTCGGCGGTGTGGGGAAAAGCACGCTTTGCCGGCGAGCAATGGAGACTTGCGCCGAGACCCATCAAAAAGTCGTTGTCGCCCTGATTAACCTCGATACCAATCTATGGAACACAAAGTCGCCCTTCGCGCACTTGATCGGGGAATTGGTCCACTCCCTCCTCGCGAAGGGAGTCCAGACCCGCCTCGCCCAGGCGCTGCTACTGATTTACTCCCGTGTCGATGCCGCATTGCCACTTCGTGAGGAGTCCTCGGCTGTCTGGCAGGGCGCCCTCTCTGTGCTCGACCAAGCCACGCAGACTATCGGCATCCCAGGCTTCTCTCTCGTAGTGCAAGGTGCCCAATGGCTCAAAGACCGAAAAGAGCAGTCAGATACCGAAACTCGATTAAAGAGGCTCGGTCTCTGGCCAGATTGGCTGGACGGAAAAGTGAATCTAGCCGACCTCGAGAAAAAGCTCGGATTGGCGCTCTTTGAGGACCTTCGTGATTGGTCCGGTAAGGAAGGTCACCTGCGCTTCTTGATTGATGGCTTCGAACGGATTCAGGGGCACGAGCGCCACGAGGACTGCCAACTCCGGCTCCAGCAATTCATTGGCTACTTTGCCGCCGACGAGGATGCAGTCCTTAGGTCGCGATTGCGCTTCTTCATCTTTGGCCGTGAAAAACTCCGCTGGGACGAACTCTACGAGGATCCATCGTGGAACGACTACTGGACGCAGCATTTGCTCGGTGGACTCGGCGAAGCCGATGCCCGTGATTACTTGCGCAAACACGCACAATGGCTCGAGGACCACGGGGATCCGGTTTCCGGCAAGGCGGTGATCAATCACTCAGAGCGCATCCTCGATGCCGCAGATGAACGGATTCACAACGAGCGCACAGTCTACCCATTTTACCTCGAACTCGCTGTTGAAATGGTCCGCGACGGCGCGCGCGCGGGCCAAATCCCCGACCTCGGCCGCACTCCGACCGAACTCCGCGACCGCTTCCTCCGCTACTTGCCCGAAGCCGACGGTCACTTGCTCAAGATCCTCGCTCTCGCGGAGACCTTCGATGCGGATATGTTCGATGCCCTTGTCCGCGAACAACGCGTCACCGGCCACGTGGTCGGGGGCTTTCGCACGGCGGTGGCGGAAGGGCGCTCGTATGTGATCTGCTCCGAAGGCTGCTGCCGATTCCACCGCCTGATGGAAGATGCCCTCCAAGACCAATGGCTATTATCACAACCGAACCGCGAGCAGGGATGCAAATTGGTTGCGTGGCTTCTTGAACATCTTGCCACTCGATTCCAAGGAAAGCAACGCAAGGATTGGACAGCGGAAGATCTGGATATCTGGAGGCGCGGAGTGGAAATCATCATTTCCCAGGGCGAGGAGCTTGACCTCATGGATCGAAAACAAACCGATGATTTGCTTTCCGGGGAGCCTTGGAAGATCAAATTCCCGGCCACTTTCGATTCACAAGAAGCATTTTCGAAGAGAATATTGGAAAGTAGAGAAAAAGCCCTCGGGGCGGAGCATCTTGATACCCTGATGAGCGTCAACAATCTCGGGAATCTCCTGAGCGACAAAGGCGACTACGACGGGGCCGAGGCGCTCTACCGCCGCGCTTTGGAGGGCAAGGAAAAAGCCCTTGGGGCCGAGCATCCCGATACGCTGAGTAGCGTCAACAATCTCGGGAGTCTCCTAGGCGACAAAGGCGACTACGACGGGGCCGAGGCGCTCTGCCGCCGCGCCCTGGAGGGCTATGAAAAAGCCCTCGGGGCAGAGCATCCTGATACGCTGACTAGCGTCAACAATCTCGGGAATCTCCTGAGCAACAAAGGCGACTACGACGGGGCCGAGGCGCTCTACCGCCGGGCCTTGGAGGGCAGAGAAAAAGCCCTAGGAGCCGAGCATCCCGAAACTATAGCTAGTGCCTATTCATTGGCTTCTATGATCAATCGTCGCAACCGCCGTCCCGAAGCTATAGCACTCCTCCGCCGCTTCGCCTCATTCTCCGCCGCCTCCCGCGACGGCGTCGCCTACAATCTCGCCTGCTACGAATGCCTCGAGGGCAATCTTGAAGAAGCCAAGCGCCTGATCTCCGAACACCTCCAACTGCATCCCGAGAAGAAAGATCAAGCACTCGCGGATGAGGATTTTGCCGCCATTCATGATTTTATCCGATCGCTGTGACCACGCCATCCCGCACTGTCCGCGTATTCCTGAGCAGCACCTTTCGCGACTTCGCCGAAGAGCGGGATCTGCTGGTCCGAAAGGTCTTTCCTGAGCTTCGACGCAAGTGCCGGGAGCGCCAAGTCGAGTTGGTGGACGTCGACCTGCGCTGGGGCATTACCGAGGAGGAGGCCCAGCAAGGCAAGGTGCTCCCCATTTGCCTTGCCGAGATAGATCGTTCGCGCCCATATTTCATCGGTCTATTGGGCGAGCGCTACGGTTGGGTGCCGGAAAAAGACCTGTATGATTCGTCGCTCTTGCTAGATCAGCCATGGCTTGAAGAGCACCGGGGCGGCAAGAGCGTGACCGAACTTGAGATCCTCCATGGGGTCCTCAACAACCCTGAAATGGCAGGCCACGCATTCTTTTATTTTCGGGATCCGGCCTATTCGTCGCGAAAAGGCGGTGACTACCTGAGCGATGGGGAGGAAGAGCGGATTCGCCTTGCCGCGCTAAAGGGCCGCATCCTGCGCAGTGGATTCCCGTTGGTCGAAAACTACCCCGGACCCGAAGCGCTGGCAGAACGGGTGCGCGATGACCTTTGGAAACTCATCGACAAGACTTTTCCGGAGAGCGAGGTGCCCGACTCCCTCGCACAGGAACGCATGCAGCACGAGGGGTTCGCCTCTTCGCGACTCGGTCTCTACATCGGCGGAGAGTGTTATCTGCGGGCGCTTGATGCCGCGATCTCCGCGGATCCTCGCAAGCCGGTCCTGGTGTGCGGCGCTTCGGGCGGCGGCAAGAGCGCGCTTCTCGCAAACTGGGCCCAAAAGTATTCCCTGGCAAATCCCGAGGCGATCGTGCTTACCCACTTCCTCGCCACAGGAGCCGATGCTGCCCATTCGGTCAACATGGTTATCCGCCTTCTGCGGGAGATTTCGCGAATGACCGGCGAGGAACTCGTGCTTGATGGCGATCCACGTAGGGCGCTTCCGATGCTGGAGGAGTGGTTGGAAAAAGCCGGGAATTTCGCCCATGAAAAAGGCGGCGTTTTTGTCCTCCTGCTGGACGCCCTCGACAAGATGACCGTGCACCGAGACCTCGACTGGTGGCCGAAGCGCTTGCCGGAAGGAGTCGCCCTCGTAGCCTCGTGCCTTGATGGTGGCGTGCGCGACTCCGTAATGCCGAAAATGGAATGGACCGAATTGCGCGTCTCGCCGCTCGAGCGATCGGATTGCGAGAGATTCATCCGCGAACATCTGGCGAAATACCGCAAGTCGCTCACGCCGCAGCAAACAGCCTTGGTTCTGGGGCATCCGCTTTGCGGGAATCCCCTCTTCCTGCGGACTTTGCTCGAGGAGCTTCGCATCTTCGGAGTCCATGAAGAACTCAATCTCCGGCTCAAGCACTACACCGAGAGCGTTACCATCGATGACCTCTTCGAGAAAGTGCTCGAACGAGTGGAGTCCGACAACTCGCCAGAATCGGTTCGTGCGGCCTTGGAGGTGCTCTGGGCGGCAAAAGAAAGTTTCGCCGAGGATGAACTTCTTGCCGTCTCTGGATTGCCCCCGGCGGTTTGGGCTCCTATCCACATCGCCCTTGACGAATCACTCATTGGGGCAGGACGACGACTCGCCTTCGGCCACGACTACCTGCGAAAGGCCGTCGAGGACCGCTACCTTGACACGACAGAAGACCGGCAGCGTATTCAAAAATGCATGGCGCAACTCTGTGCCAAAGCGATGGTCACAGGTCGCAAGGAAATCTCCCATTATATCCGCCGCCATGCGGTGGAGCATTTCCTGGAGGCGGAGGATTGGGATAACGCCGCAGGTGCCTTGTCGGATCTGGAATTCATCGAGGCCCGAGCCATCGCGCAGGAACTGCCCTCTATGCTCAAGGACTATGCCGGGGCCGTGAAGTTGCTTCCCGAGGGCGAAAAGCAGCGCCAAACGGAAGCGGCCCGGCAGGCGGAGTTGGACCGCTACGCCAAGGAAATGGCGGAATACGCCGCCACATGGTCGCGCATCCGCGATGGGAGCGGCGAGAATGAGCCCATTCTACCCCAACCGCCACTTCAGGTGCGACTATGGACCCGCGAGGAAATCGCGGCGGAGCGCAAACGCATGACGGAAAAGCCCAATCGTTTGGACATCGTCAAGGCGTTCCGCGTGTTCCTTGCCACCCATGCGACCCCGCTCCAGAAATATGCCACGAGCAGGGGCTTTGCTGCCCACCTCGCCAGAAACGAGACTCCAGCGGGGCCTGTGCACGACGTCGGTGAGAGACTGCTTGAGTCATTGGATGGCATTAAACTCCTTAGGCAATACCAAACCGGGGAAACATACAATCCACTTCCCGCCTGTCAGGCTGTGCTCGAGGGGCATATGGATGAGGTCAATGAACTCGTCCTGAGCGCAGATGGAAGGCGTGTCATTTCGGGGAGCAGGGATAATACCATTCGCGTGTGGGATTTGGAGAGTGGCGAGTGCCTGAAGGTGCTTGGGGAGGCGGGACTCTGGAACGGGGTAAATCGCGTGCTGAGTGTGGACGGAAGACATGTCGTTTCGAGCACGTTACATACCATTTGCGTTTGGGATGTGGAGAGCGGAGAATGCCTAAAAGAATTCGAGCATGTGTGGTATTACGGGCATGTGCGTCGTGCTTATTATTATGATGTCACCTTCTTCCTTCTGAGCACGGATGGAAGACGTGTCATTTCGGTGAGTAAAGGCCGCATGCAGAACGTGCGACTGTGCGTGTGGGATGTGGATAGCGGCGAGTGCCTGAAAGTGCTCGAAGGGAATACAGGCGCGGTCAAGTCCCTCGTCCTTACCGCTGATGGAAAGCGTGTCATCACGGAAAGTTTCTTCCCCGCGCAGGGGGAGTGGAATCAGGAGAGCAAAGCTTTTCAAGAAGCGGAGCGTCCTTCTTCCTCCACGCTACACGTGTGGGATGTGGAGAGCGGAAAGTGCCTGAAGGTGCTCGAAGGGCATACAGGCGTGGTCAAGTCCCTAGTCATTACCGCAGATGGAAGGCGTGTCATTTCGGGGAGCTATGACAATACCATTCGTGTTTGGGATTTGGAGGGCGGCGCTTGCCTGAAGGTGCTCGAGGGTCATACATGCGGTGTCAATACTATTGTCCTGAGAGCGGACGGAAGGCGTGTCATTTCGGGGAGCGATGACAATACCATTCGCGTGTGGGATTTGGAGAGTGGCGAGTGCCTAAAGGTATTCGAGGGGCATACGGGTGCGGTCGAATCACTCGTTCTGAGTGCGGATGGAAGGCGTGTTACTTCGGCGAGTTGCGACAATACCATTCGCGTGTGGGATGTGGATAGTGGCGAGTGTCTGAAGGAGTTAGACGTGCCGGCGGGTAAGTTTTTTTCGTCGATAACGTGTCTCGTGCTGAGCGCAGATGGAAGGCGTGTCATTTCGGGGAGCGGGGATCATACCATTCGTGTTTGGGATTTGGAGAGTGGCGAGTGCACGAAGGTGCGGGAGAGGTATCCAGGTGCGTTCGTCCTGAGCGCGGATGGTAGGCGTGCCATTTCGATGAGGCACGGGGCTGGCCTTCGCATGTGGGATTTGCAGAGTGGCGAGTGCCTAAAGGTGCACGATGGGCATACGAGTAGGATCGAGTCCCTCGTCCTGAGTGCGGATGGCAAACGTGCCATTTCGATGATGTATGGGGATGCCCTTCGCATGTGGGATGTGGAAAGTGGTGAGTGCCTGAAGGTGTTTGAGGGGCATACAGTCGAGCTAACGAGTGGACCTCAGTATGCGAGCAATTGCCTTGTCCAAAGCGCGGATGGCAGGCTTGTCATTTCAGGGGACAGGGACGATACCATTCGCGTGTGGGATGTGGAGAACGGCGAGTGCCTGAAGGTGCTCCAGGGGCACTCGGATGGGGTTAAGTCCATCGTCCAGAGCGCGGATGGAAGGCGTGTCATTTGGGGGAGTAATGGGAATACCATTCGCGGGTGGGATGTAGAGAGCGGAGAGCATCTAGATTTTGACGGCTGGCATGCTGCTACAGTAAAGTCCCTCGCCCTCAGTGCGGATGGAGTGCGTGTTGTATCTGGTAGCAAAG
This sequence comes from Puniceicoccaceae bacterium, assembly GCA_018402305.1. GTDB lineage: Bacteria > Verrucomicrobiota > Verrucomicrobiia > Opitutales > Coraliomargaritaceae > Thalassobacterium. The sequence continues at coordinate 60,525 of JAGYJE010000013.1, forward strand.
ACAAGACCATTCGCGTGTGGGATGTGGAGAGTGGGTCGTGCGTGGGGGTGTTCGAGGGGCATGCGGATGCGGTCGAGTCCCTCGTCATGAGCGCGGATGGAAGGCTTGTTGTATCGGGAAGCGGGGACCACACCCTGCGCGTGTGGGATTTAAGTAGGATGTGGGAGAGCAACGAGTGCGTGAAGGTGCTCGAAGGGCATGCAGGCGCGGTCAAGTCCCTCGTCCTTACCGCGGATGAAAAGTGTGTCATTTCGGGGAGTGAGGACCATTCCATTCGTGTTTGGGATTTGGAGAGCGGAGAGTGCCTCAAGGTGCTTGAGGGGCATACGGGCGGAGTCGATCCTATGGTCCTGACCGCGGACGGAAAGCGTGTCATTTCGGGAGGTGAGGACCACACGCTGCGCGTGTGGGATTTGGAGAGTGGCGAGTGCCTGAAGATACTCGAGGGGCATACAAGTGGGGTCGAATCCCTCGTTCTGACCGCGGATGGAACGCGTGTCACTTCGGCGAGCTGGGACAATACCATTCGCGTGTGGGATGTGGAGAGTGGCGAGTGCCTGGAGGTGCTCGAAAGACATATGGATGGGGTCACATCCCTCGTTCTGACCGCAGACGGAAAGCGTATGGTATCGGGGAGTTGGAACCATTCCCTACGCTTCTGGGATGTGGAGAGCGGCGAGTGCCTGAAGGTAATCGAGGGGCGTACGGATGGAATCAGGTCCCTCGTTCTGAGTGCGGACGGAAGGCGTATCGTTTCGGAGAGTCGGAACCACACCTTGCGCGTGTGGGATGTCGAGAATGGCGAGTGCCTGAAGGTGCTCGAGGGGTATATGGATGAGGTCAAATTCCTCGTCATAAGCGCGAATGGCAAGACTGTTATATCGGGGCATAGAGATAAAATTCGCGTGTGGGATGTGGAGAGTGGAGTGTGCCTGAAGTCGCTAGAGGGGATGCGGCAAAAATGGATCACGGATGAACCAACCGATCTCTTCGGGCTCTCCTCTGACACAGTCTATTCGTTCGTCGTGAGCGCGGATGGCAGAAGTGTTATATCGGGGTATAGCGATAAGATTCGCGTGTGGAATGTAGAGAGTGGAGAGTGCCTGAAGGTGCTAGAGGGGCATATGGCTGAGGTCGAGTCCCTCGTCCTGAGTGCCGATGGAAGGCGCGTCATTTCGGGGAGTGACGACAGCACCTTGCGTGTGTGGGATCTCGATTCCGGGGAATGCTGTGGTGTATTTTTTGTGCGAGGTCATTCCTCCATAGCATTTCACTCGGGATCCGGGAGGTTGATTGTCGGTTTTTCGGATGGCCGCGTTGAGTTTTACAATATTCTGAGGCTTACACTTGACTCCTTCATTCCGCAGTCCGCGGATGAGGTCATACCTAATTAGTTTTCTTGTCGTCCTTTTAAAATTCCTACAATATTTGCTCGATGAAATTCAAAAAAATGTTCTTTTGCTGTGTTCCCCTTTTTCTGGGAATTGCGGATCTCGCCTCTGCGGCCGAGGCGATGACGGTCAGGATCAAGAGTGGTCGCATTCAGGAGTATGTGAACGGTTCGTTGAAGCGGAGCTACGGATCTAATCTCATCGATGCATCGACGGATGGCATCACAGTGGTGGGTGTCACCAAGGATGGTAAGGTCAAGGAGTATAAGAACGGCTCCCAGCGGCGTACGTTTGGCTCGAATGTGGTAAGGGTGCGGATCAGCGGTGGCACGGTATTTGCCGAACTCAAAAATGGCAAGACGGCCGAATACGTGAACGGCAGCCTTCGGCGCACTTTTTAAGTGTGAAACCATCATTCACGAACAGCATATGAAAAAAGCTTTTTTAATTACGGTCCCCATTCTGTTGATGGGTGGGGCGATACTGGTAACCAGCCATTTCAGCAAAAATCCGGAGCGTAATCTGGAAGTGGGCAAAACTTACGAAATTTGGTTGAAGGAGGCAGAGGTAACTCCTCTCGATCGCAATGGCGAAAAGTGGGATACCGATGGCAGTGCTCCTGACCTGCGCGGCATGATGAGCTGGCAGGGGCAGGTGGTTCTTCAAACAGTTGAAGCTTCGGACGGGCTGATCGCTCGGTGGAGCGATACAGCGGTCAGTGCATCGCAGGCCCTCAAGGGTGAGGTTGATACCCAATCCCTGCAAAGGGTGGGGCGTTTCAGAATGGATTCGAAAGGGTTCATCGAAATCGGCATTTTTGATGGTGATCTTGTCTCGTTTTCATTCGCAGGTGGATTTCGCATTCCGCTCTCCTCACTGAGGCTTGGGCACAATCGTGTGGATGGGAGTGGTGCTTTGAAGACAGTCGCGTTTCGGGTTTCGGAAAGCGACTCTCTTGAAGAGGATCATGGGTCAAATGCCGAGTGGAAATTGACGAATGGGGTGCTGGAGCTGATACAAGCGCCCGAGGCCATGAAGAGTGCCTCGGAGAGGCTTGTTGAACAGGCAGGTAAATACACCGACAAGATCACTGACGAACTTCAAAAACAGGGCGAAGCATTGGGCGAGGAATTGGAGAAGGGCGTGAATGAGGCCATGAAGAACCTGAAGTTCAAGTGAGCAGAGAGAGAAAATTTGCTGCGGTTCTGGTAATTCTTTCCTGCCTAGCTTTTGGCATGGCGCTGGTTTTTCCATTGTTTTCGATTCACCCGGCAGCTGGTCGCTGGACGGGCTTGGCCAAACTACTGGCTTCCGACCAGTTTGCATCCCGATCGTTTACCTTGATCGGCGGTATCATCATTCTGTGGAAGGAAAATGAACGCATTCTTGCAGTCTTGATGGGCTTGATTTCGCTTGTCTTGCCGGCACTCAAGCTCTCCGTGCTATGGTGGGAAATTTTGCACCTCTCATCTCTCCCGGAAAGATTTTTGGCTTTTGTTCAAGCAGTCTCGCGCTACGCAATGGTGGAGGTTTTGCTCATTGCTCTGCTCGTCCTTGTGGTAAAAGGAATGCCGGGCGGCAGTGAATTCAAAATTCACGCCGGCACATGGTATTTTACCGCATCGGTGATTTTAAGTCTTTTTGCGAGCAGATGGGCGCTTGGTTCAAAGTGAGAGCCTGTTGCACCCGATCTAACTTGCAAACGCTTCCGTCCAGAGCTATTTCGGTTTGAGTAATTTCAGTATTCAGCCTTGGGCGGCACCTGACAGAAACATGCAAACCATCACGATCAATTCCTTCGCCGGCCAAACCCAAGGCAAAATCCGGGGCTGGGAATCAAGTCCCTTCACTTGCCAAAAAGCCACCATGAAAGAAATCTTGGCAGAGCGGCTTGAAGAGATAAAATCACGAAAAATGGAAATCGCCGTGAAATCCCCACCCCCTCCTTTTCCTCGCCCTCCGGCATGGCCAATGGCTCTTTCAGAGCCTCCGGCAGGAAGCAAACACCTAGCAGCCAAAATTCTTGTGCCTTTTTATTGACGTCAGCTTTCACAAAATCATTTTACTTAGACAACATTAATTTAGAATCAAAAACTCAACAATCATAGACTATGGAAATCAGAAAAGGAACGGGTTCAAGCGTGCTCTTAAACATCAGAGGGGATGAAATCAGAGAAGGAACGGGATCAAAAACTCTGCTTAATATCAGAGGAGACGTAATCAGGGAAGGGACTGGCTCGTCCGTAATCATGAATCTCCGTGGAAATGATATTCGAAAAGAAACCGGTTCATCAACTTTATACAACATCAGAGGAGACGAACTTCGAAAGGGAACTGGAAGCACTGTTCTTTTCAATATTCAAGACGAAGATATAAGAAAAGGAACTGGATCGACCGTATTATACAATACAAAAGGTGGTCGTCTTGGAGGAATTCAATTAGCAGCTGTTCTATATGCGCTAAGAGAGATTCAAGCTCATTGAATGTTCATCTTGGGTTCAATCCGGAAACGTAACGGTTCGGAATAGAGTAGATCAGGGCTGACCGAAAAACTCAGGGGATCCAGCGCGGAGATGTAAAACTTGACTGGTATCGGACACTTGAACATTGGCGCAGCGGATTTGGTTCCTATGTCTGGCGGCCTTTGCTCACTGCCTGCGCCGAGGACTGCTGGGGGATTCTCACGGCGGAGGTTAAATAAAACTGCATGATAGTTGTTACATCAAAATCAACAAACAGAAAAGAAAATCAAAATTATGACGCCATCAGAAATAACTGAAAAAGTTACAAAAATATTGAGCGATATCATCGAAGCCAATGTCGAATCCTTTCGTAGAGATGACTCCTACAAGGTAAGACCGGATTATGGATACTCTAAATACTACCTCGATTGGATCGACGGCAGTTACGACATGAGTCTTCAAAGCCTTATCCATCACATCATGCACGAAGAAGGGATCTACAAGGCCATACTTAATGAAAAGCAATTCAAAGATTTGGAGGAAATGATCAAGTGCACACCTGAAGGGATCTACAGTCCTGACGATGAGGACGAGGACTACGAACGCATTCAATACGAAATTCTGGATACTGTTTACTTTGAATCAGTAAAATTCGTAGGTAGCAAATTGATCGAGAATGGTTTTGATGTGAAGGATACGTTTTCAGAATACTTGAATGCTTAATGGTGAGGATGTCTATAGTCACCAGTGCCGCTATCGATTGGCGAAGTTGAGTTTATTTAACTGATTCCACATCATATCCCAATTTCCCGACGTGGTTGATAAATGTGGCTTCCATCCGAGACTTCATCCAAACCTTGTAAATTTTACCAATGCCCACTCCATCCCGACTCGTCCGCGTCTTTATCAGCTCCACCTTCCGCGATTTCATCCAGGAGCGGGACGAGTTGGTGAAGAAGGTGTTCCCCGAGCTTCGGCGTCGGGCGAAGGAGCGTTTTGTGGAAATTTTGGAGGTGGATCTGCGCTGGGGGATTACCGAGGAGCAGGCGAAGGGGGGCGAGACTTTGCGCATTTGTCTTGAGGAAATCGATCGGTGCCGACCGAGCGCACCGGTCTTCTTCATTGGATTGCTGGGCGAGCGTTACGGATGGATTCCGGAGAAAGACTACTTCAAGCCCGATGTTTTGGAGGATCCCAAGCTGGGATGGGTCAAAGAGCACATTGTCGAGGGCAAGAGCGTGACCGAACTTGAGATTCTGCACGGTGTCTTGCGCAATGATGAGATGCGCGACAAGGCATACTTCTACTTCCGTCAGGACGGCTACGAGCAGAGGCACTGGAGCAAGATCGAGAAGCATCACGCCGCCGCGAACCCTCCGATCACCCGGGAGGATTTTACCAATGCCAAATCAGAAAATCCCGAGGCCGATGAGGAGAAGCAGCGGGATCTGAAGCGCCGGATTCGCGATACCTCCTTGCAGTGGGATCCCAAAGACTACGAGACGCCGGAGGATCTTGCCGCACTGGTCGCATCGGATCTTTGGGATGCCATCGATCGTTTGTTTCCGATCAGCGCTGTTCCGGATGCGCTCGAACGCGAGAGTCTCGAGCACCGCGTGTTCATGGAGAGTCGCACCCGGGCGTATGTTGAGCGGGAAGGGCTTTTTGAGAAACTGGACGAATTTTTCCTCCTGCCCAACCAGGCATTCAGGCAGGAAACTTCAGCAGATGAAGCCGAACAGGAAGAGGAAGATGAACCGGATTCCGCACCCACTCCCCCGTCTGTCCGCGTTGTCCTGGGTGAGTCGGGTAGCGGCAAAAGCGCGCTGCTTGCCGCATGGCTGAAGCGTCGGGATGAGGATGTGGCGTTTTTTCATTTCGTAGGATCGACTCCATCGAGCGTCTCCGCATCCTCTTTATTGCGGCGCATGCTTGCCACGTTGCGCAGCAGGGGAGTCGTGCCGGCTTCCGAGGCGATTCCTCATGCTGACGAGGCAATGGCCGAGCTGCTTCCTTTTTGGCTGGAGAAGCTATCGGAGCGGGGCGGGGGCATCCTGCTGTTTGATGCGGTCAACCAGCTCGGCTCGGCGCGCGACCGCGAGCTTTGGTGGTGGCCGGACAAATGGCCGGAAAACATTCGTGTCGTTTTCAGCACGCTGCCGGGTGACTCACTCCGTGCGATGGAAAAGCGCGGTTGGAAGGGCGAAGAGTTCGTGTTGCGCATTCCGCCATTCCAGCCCGAAGAGAAGCGCGAAATGATCAACCGTTACATGAAGGATCTGTTCGCCCGCGAGATGGAGGCGAACCTTCAACAACTCATCCTAAACGCACCGCAGACTTCCAACCCACTCTTCCTGCGCACCGTGCTTGATGAATTGCGCGTGCGCTCGGCCTTCGGCACGCTCGAGAAAGACCTCGATGAGATGCTGAGTTGTCCTGACCCAGCGGCACTCTTCGTCCATGTGTTGAAAAATCTTGAACGGGATTTCTCTCCTCCTGAGCATCCGGATCTGGTTCATCGCGCTCTTGGTTTGATGGGAGTGGCTTTGCGCGGACTTTCCGAAAACGAAATCCTGCAGCTTCTCTCCGCGTCGCCCTATCCTTCTGGCGAGCCTCTTCCGCGGCACTACTGGGCACCTCTCTATCTCGCTCTGGAGGAGTCACTGGTAAGCCGCGAGGGACAACTGAGCTTCTTCCACGATTACCTGCGCTCTGCCATCTGGCGTGAATATCTCGACGAGGACCACGAGCTTGAGACAGCCCATGCCAGACTTGCTGAGACCGTCACCCGCTGGCGGGAGCCGGATGCCTTCGGATCAAGCCTCCGCGCCTATGGCTTCGAATACGGGATCCGCCATTTGCTTGACATACGGCGGGTCGATGATGCCACGGATATGATTTTGGATCAAAACTACCGCCGCCGGGCTGTCGAAAGCACCAGGCAGGCATCCGCAATCGAGGAGGATGTCTCTCGCCTTCGGCGTGCAGTGGCTTTACAGGCAAATTTCAGTCACGAAGTGGCTGCCTTGCTTACCATCCAGGCTCTCGTCGGAAAAACGGAACCCGAGTGCCATCTGCGTAGCCGACTCGATGCAGCCGCTGCCAGCGGAGATTGGGAGGAGGCTCTCGGAATTGCCGGTGCTCAGGAGGACAATTCACTCCGCATCCTTCTCGCCTGCCGGGCGCTGCTCCAGTCCCCGGGTGTTCTTTCCGAAATCCAGAGTGGCCAGATCAGCGACGTCACCCATCGTTGGGCAAAAGCCACAGGCAAGCCCGAGTGGGAAGAAGCAATCCACCTGGTGCTTGAAGTCAAATCACAACCCTCATCCCCATAAATTCCGCCATGCCAAAGATCACCATTCGTTTTACGCAAGACTCCGTTCCACTTGAGGAGGAAAGAGATTTCTACTTAGACCTCTTTCGATCGCTAGGGCTGAAGTCTAGGATGCTTTTTGATGAGCAGGAGTTTGAGATAACTGCTCAGACAAAAGTGACCTTGTTTGGTATGGAGACATCGGTTCCACAAGGTCTCCAGACGGAGAGATCTTGGGTCTGCCGCCTAATCGAAAAGGAGGGTTTCCTCCTTTTCTCTGTGGGGGGCTGGTTCTGGGCCGCTTCGTTGAAAAATTCAAATCACTTGAAAAAGTCATCTCACCCCGAGGAGATGATAGCAAAACTTCCTGTTGATTTACGGGTTCTGTCTTTAAAACAGTCAAACGAAGTGAATGACCTCCGGTCGCTTTCTAGTCTGAGCAGTCTGACCAGCTTAAATCTAGATAATTGCTGGAGAGTGACCGATATCTCTGCGCTTTCTGGTTTGAGCAATCTGACCAGCATAAATCTTTCTTGCTGCAGACTGACCGATATCTCTGCGCTTTCTGGTCTGACCGGACTGACCAAATTGGATCTATCAGCGAACTATCTTATTGAAGATTTTTCCCCACTAGAGGGACTAATTGCTCTAGAAAATTTAAATTTATCTGCAACTGGAGATATTCTGTCACAACAAGATTTATTTGTTATTTCCAAACTCACCTCTCTTACCAAACTCAATTTGAGAAGGGGTGGCAGTCGTTATGAGATAAAAGACTTGTCGTCATTATCATGCCTTACGAATTTGACTAACTTGGATTTATCCGATTTTGCAGCTATTACAGATTTATCACCACTGTCGTGTCTTAAAGCACTTACCGTATTAAACTTAACAGATTGTATATCAATAAAAGATATATCACCTTTATCTGATTTGACAGCGCTGCGTGATCTAAAGCTTTTTGGTTGCAACTCAATCACCAAACTAGACCCAATAGGCAAAATACCCTCGTTAGAGGAATTGAAATTTACCAGCAGACGGATCAAGAGTGTTGAATCGCTGAGGAATATCCCAGCATTGCGTGAAGTCACAGAATTCAATCCTCCAGAGGTAGCAGAGCTTCTAGCCCATACAGCCTACTTACGCTCAGACCGAGATTGCATTAAGTGGTATTCTAAGGATTGGTTGAAGGAGGCTAAAGATTGGAGAGAAGACACAAGCTCACTACAAGACCGTTTCGCCGCCACACTGGGCGAGGCCTTCAGCCTGCTGGGTGAGGATTCGATTGCAGAGGACTACGAGGCATTCTTGGATGGTCGCCCTGATTTTTCATCCGCCCCATGGAAGGCTTGGTTTGGGGGAACGCTCAAGGAAAGTGGTTTTGTCCTCTACCGCCAGCGTGTGGAGCGTGTGGCGGTGAGCCAAATGCTCCCCAGCGCGATCGGTGGCGCCTGCTCGACACTGCCTTATGAAGATCAGCCTGAATGGTCGCGCGAATGGCTGATGTCACTGGAGATCGCCTGCTTGAGCGATGCCAAAAAACTTCTCTCCGTTGCTCCAGAGATCTGCCTCGCTCACGCCAGGTTGGATTTAAGCGAAGCCCTGCGCCGATGGTTGGAAGCGTTCACCGATCCCTCCGACCCAGGTGCTCTGGATCCTGTTCATGCCGCTCTTGCGGGGTTCCAGCTTGCCTTGAACCACCTCGATGCCGCCGAGTCACATATTTTTGCTATAGAGTCGCCCAGTCTAAAGGACCCAATGCTAGCCAATCTCATTTCCTCCTATCCAGCAACCGATTCCGATCGCGCCTCTGCGCAACTGCTTCTCATCGCAGCTCCTGCCACCCGTCGCGAATTGGCCAAAACTCTGGTCACGATACCGGAGTATTCGATGTCAGAAGTTGCCATGCAGCGCTTGGTCGTTGCCATGGATGATTCTCCCGAAGCGCTTGGCGAACTCATCGCCCTCCTTCCCCCATCCGCCGCCCCATCCCAGCTCATCCAGCAAATCTCCGCCTCCTTACAACTCGACCGCCAATCCACCCTTCGTAAAATCAGTGATGAGCTGCACCAGCAGGCAGATCGCCTGCTGATCCTAAAAAAATGAAATCTGCTAATCTTCTAATAGAATGACCACACCATCCCGCACTGTCCGCGTCTTCCTCAGTTCCACCTTCCGCGATTTCGCCGAAGAGCGGGATTTGCTAGTGAGGAAGGTTTTTCCTGAATTGCGTCGAAAGTGCCGGGAGCGGCAAGTCGAGTTAGTGGACGTGGACCTGCGCTGGGGTATCACAGAGGAAGAGGCCCAGCAGGGCAAGGTGCTACCGATCTGTCTCGCAGAGATCGACCGCTCACGGCCTTATTTCATTGGCTTTCTCGGGGAACGCTATGGCTGGATTCCTGATCAATCAGAGTATGACCTCTCACTCCTGTTAGAGCAATCGTGGCTGGAGGAGCACAGGGGAGGCACAAGTGTCACGGAGTTGGAAATCCTTCACGGCGTGCTCAACAATCCCCAGATGGCCGGGCGGGCCTTGTTCTATTTCCGCGATCCAGCCTGGTCGGAAGGAAAGGGCGAGGCATATGCGAGCGAGAGCGATGACGAAAAAGCAAGAGTCTCCTCGCTGAAAGACCGGATCCGAAAAAGCGGGTTTCCCGTGGTTGAGGACTACCCCGACCCCGAGGCGTTAGCAGAGCGCGTGCGGGAAGACCTTTGGCAATGGATCGATGAGACTTTTCCGGAGGATTCCGTGCCTGACTCGCTGACACGCGAGAGGTTAAAGCACGAGGCCTACAGCGCACCCCGGCAACGTCTCTACATCGGTGGCGAAGAGTATTTTAAGGCCTTGGATAAGGCGATGAGTGCGCAGAATTTTCTCCCTGTGCTGGTTACCGGTCAGTCCGGCGGTGGCAAGAGCGCCTTGCTTGCCAACTGGGTTCCTCGCTGGAGCAATCTACACCCGAAAACCTCGGTGATCCTGCATCACCTCGGCGCCGGAGCTGATGCGGCGGACCCGGTGCGGATCGTGGTGCGTCTGATACAGGAAATCGCCTGCCTGACCGGAGATGAATTCAAGCCGGAGAGCGATCCGGAGAAACAATTGGAGGAATTGCCCCAATGGTTGGCGCTGGGCAGTGCTTGGGCAGAGCGGGAAGGGCGTGAACTGCTGCTCGTGCTGGATGGGTTGGACAAGGTATCAGACCTGAAAGACCTGCGGTGGTTCCCGTCATTCCTGCCGGCAAAGGTGAAGCTGGTGGTGTCCTGTCTTGAGGGGACGATTCTGCAGGCTGCGAAAGGTAGATTGGAATGGAGGGAAATCGAAGTTAAGCCCTTCACACCCGCCGATCAGTTGCGCTTTATTGGTGAATACCTGCTACGCTTCCGCAAATCGCTCACGCCAACACAAACCAGTATCCTACAAGGACATCCCCTGAGTGGTAATCCGATGTTTCTACTGACCGTGCTGGAGGAGTTGCGGGTGTTCGGCATGCATGGGCAGTTGGACCAACGCCTGCAGAAACTGCTATCTCCGCCACTAAGCAAGGGCAAAAGCGAGGCGCCGACGGTGGACGACGTGTTTGAGCATGTGCTGGCCCGGATTGAGGAAGACCTCGGCAAGCAAGTGGTTAAGGCTGCCGTGGAAGCGATCTGGGCGAGTCGTGGTGGATTGTATCGGGAGGAGTTGTTAGGGGTGGCACAGTTGACGCCAGCCGCTTGGGCGTCGCTGCAGATCGTGCTGGATGAAGGACTCTACGAAAGCGGCGGGCGGATCAATTTCGGTCACGACTACCTGCGCAAGGCGGTGGAAGACCGCTACGACCTCACGGGCGAACGGAAAATAAATCTGCACCGACGCTTGGCCGAATATTTCGCCACCCTGCCGGTGGATGCGCGAGTGGCCGAGGAGCTCCCGTGGCAGTGGGAACAGGCAAGTAATCGAAAGAAACTCAAAGCGTGTCTGACTGACCTCGAGCTGTTTGCGGCAATGATGAATCGCAACGAATATGAACTGTTGGGCTATTGGCTGCGTCTTGGATGCGACATTAGCACAGAGTATGAGACAGCTTGGCTTCAGTGGGAGCTTGAAGGAGAAATAATGGCATCAATCGGGGCAGGTCTGGCAAATTTTCTTCATACAGCTGGCCGATACACGACGTTTGCGCCGTGGATTCAGGAAGAAGTGCTGCAGTTGAGGCGTGAGAAACTTGGCATTGAGCATCCGGATACGCTGAGCGCGATGGGTAATCTCGCCCTTTACTACTCGGATGCGGGTCGACTGGAGGAGGCGCTGTGGATTCAGGAAGAAGTGCTGCAGCTGATACGTGAGAAACTTGGCATCGAGCATCCGGATACGCTGAGCGCGATGGGTAATCTCGCCAGATCCTACGCGCATGCCGGTCGGCTGGAGGAGGCGCTGGGGCTTTGGGAAGAAGTGCTGCAGTTGAGGCGTGAGAAACTTGGCTTCGAGCATCCGGATACGCTGCGCGCGATGAACATCCTCGCCGGCTGTCTGAACGCCCTCGATCGCCGATCTGAATCTATTACATTGCTTCGCAAAGCATCGGCGGAGTCTTCTCTCGTTTACGACGGCGTTGCCTACAATCTCGCCTGCTACGAATGCCTCGAGGGCAATCACGAGGAAGCTAGGCGCCTAATCTCTGAGCACCTCAAGCTGCATCCAGAAAAGAAAGAGCAAGCCCTCGCGGATGAGGATTTTGCGGCGATTCACGATTGGATTTCTGAACTTGAGGTATAGATTGAACAGGCCTGCCACCATGTCCACTCCATCCCGCCTCGTCCGAGTTTTCATCAGTTCCACCTTCCGTGACTTCATGGGAGAGCGGGATGAACTCGTGAAGCGTGTGTTTCCTGAATTGCGACGTCGATGCAAGGACCGGTTCGTCGAGATCGTCGAGGTTGATCTCCGTTGGGGCATCACCGAGGATCAGAGTCGGGAGGGGGCAACCCTGAAAATCTGCCTTCAAGAAATCGACCGTTGCCGTCCGAGCGCCCCGGTTTTTTTCATAGGATTGCTCGGTGAGCGCTATGGCTGGGTTCCGCCGAATGATTACTATCCGACGGAGATTCTGGATGATCCGGAACTGGCGTGGGTGCGGGAACACATCGGAGGCAAGAGTGTCACCGAACTGGAAATCCTCCACGGAGTGCTCAACAATCGGAATCTGAAAGACCATGCCTTTTTCTATTTCCGTCAGGATGGTTACCAAATCCGTCACTGGGCGCGGATCCATCAGGATTATCCGGATCTGGTGCCGGAAGATTTCACTAACGAGCGCGAATCCGACCCAGTATCAGCGCGCGCCAAACAAGATTCACTCAAAGAAAGGGTAAATCAAGCCGATCTCAGTCATGCTCCGCGGCTCTATGAGGAACCCGGAGAACTCGTTCGGATCGTGCTGGAGGATCTCTGGCTCCAGATTGAGAGGGTTTTCCCCGCGAGCGAGGTCCCCGACGAGCTTGAGCGAGAACGCCTCGACCACGAAGCCTTCGCAAAAAGCCGACTTAAGGGATATGTGAGGCGGCCCCTCCTTCTTCATGCGCTGGACGAGATCCTCGACCCCGGAGGTCCTTCCATCAAGGTCGTTACCGGCTCCTCTGGCGGAGGGAAAAGCGCGTTGCTAGCCTACTGGGTGGACCTGCGGTCGGACCGCATTCCACCCTGCACCTTCGTGCATTTCATCGGCGGAACACCGGAAAGCGGCACGTTGCCGAATCTGGTGTTTCGACTCATGCGGACGATCCAGCGCTGGGGTGCAGTCCAGGACCGGGTGCCCGACGATCTGTCCGAGGCGATCGCGGCTCTTCCGCAATGGCTTACGAGGACGGTGCAGGCCCATGGAGAGGTTCTCATTGTTCTCGATGCGCTCAACCAACTGGAGGAGGAGAGCGCACATCAGCTGTCCTGGCTACCTGCAGAAAACATTCCCGGGGTGCGTTGGGTGGTAAGCACACTCCCAGGTCTCTGTCAGGATGCCCTAACGATAAGAGGGTGGGCGACTTCGCGTTATACCGTCGAAGTTCCTCCTCTCGAGCGCGGGGAGCGGGCCAGCATCGTCGAGTCCTATCTCGCGCTTTTCACGAAGCGACTCGATGTGCGTCTGGCGGAGCGGCTCGCTGCGTCACCCCAATCGGAAAACGCCCTATTCTTGAAGGTCGCGCTCGACGAATTGCGGATTCGAGGCCGTCACGAGGCCCTCGAAGAACTGATCGACCGCATCCTCGCCTGCCCAGGCCCTGTCGATCTGTTTGTCCTCGTTCTGAAAAGTCTTGAGGAATTCGACAAGGATCGGCCTGATCTTGTCCGCGAATCGCTCGGGTTGCTCTGGGTGGCGCGACGCGGTCTGACTGAAACCGAACTCCTCCAGCTTCTTTCCGGCCACGAGAATCCCGCAACCCACCCTCTACCGCGCGCTCTTTGGTCCCCAATCTTTTTAGCACTTGAAGGTTCTCTCGTCGAGCGCAACGGGCGTTTGAGCTTTTTCCATGATTTTCTCAGAGAAGCGGTCGCGCGTGAATACCTCGACGAGGAATGGGAGCGGCACAGGGTGCATTCCCGTTTCACCACATTGGCTCGCCGATTGTTGAACGGAAAGTCGGCTGGGGCAACCCTCGATCACTATCTGGCTCGGTATGCCAGTCATCACGCGGGTGCCCTCGGGGATTTACCAGCGTTGGCAGAATTCGCCGTCTCCTTCGCGCCTTCTCGGTTTGAGATGCTCTCACTTTCCGAGGGAGTTTTATTGGTATCGGAGGCCTGTATGACCCTTGGGGTCTCAGATAAATTTAGCGACGATCCCAGATTTCTCAGCGACGTTGCCGTTCTCCTTGAAACGGCGCGCGCACCAGAGATTACCCGTTCCATTTGCCGTAAGTTGATCCGGGCCGGGAACGGGTGGCGAGAGGCCTTCCAAGGGGCGGGACTCGATGGACGTGGAGCCACCTATGTCTTCGCCGCAGAGTGGGCTGCGTGGATCCAAGAACTTCCGCCGCAACAAGCAGAAGAAGAAATCGAGTTCATCATCGAATCGATGGATGACATCGATGGCGGTCTTGCTCAAGCGGCAATCTACGCTTTTAAATACGCGATCATTGCAAATCCCGAGCGCTTCACGATCAGTCTCCTCGAGCAGGTCTTTAGTGGTTGGCAGGAAAACCGTCTCATGCTGAACAACCTCGTGATGCAACTGGCCATCGATGGTCTCCATCTGCCGGTGGTGGATGACTTCGAGCGTTTCTGGAGCGTGACATGGGAATACAACGCGGTCGAACTCGACTTGCTGAAGGGCGCCCTCGCTTTCCGCAACCTACCCAGTCCCCATCGGGATGAGGTTGCAGCTGAGTTCTTTCGACATCTCGAGCAAAGGCGCTCTGGTTTTCAACTTACGCCGGACTGTTTTGCATCGCGCCGTATCTTAGACTGCTTTTGGTCGCTGGGCCAGACAGGAGACAGCCTTTCGGATGACCTGAGGACTTGCCTCCGCGAGCGGCATGGTCAGGAAATCTTGGAACTGCTGCTAGAATCTCCGTTTTGGGAGGTGGGTGAAAAGGCTGCCGAAGTGCTCTCCGAGAAGATGGACTTGTGCGAGGCGATGCGTGACCGCATCCGCGATCTGGCCCTTGACGTGGATGGAGCTCCCGCCTATGCCGTCTTTATTGCCTATTCCCTATGGGCCTTGCGTGCTGGGGAAACTGAGGATTATCTGCATCTCGTTGAAGCTTGTTCCCTTTCATCGAATTGTCAGGTCCGCGGCCAAGCTGCCGAATCGCTCATGTCCTTCCTACGAGACTGCGGCGACGGTAGCCTCGGAGATTATTTCTCAAAGGCCCTTCCGTCGCTGCGGCGCTTCTTGCATGATTCCGACATCTGGCCAGTTCAGGAAACCCTGCACAACCTCCAGTCGCTTGACGACCGCCTCGCCATTGCAGGGATCGATTGGCGGAGTCATCTCCGCCCCGATCATGCGCCGCTCGTCTCCCTCGTTGGCGAGTGGGAGGCGATCGGACCGGATTGGATGAAGTTTGAAGAAATCGCACGAATCCGACAACAGCAGGCCATTCCCTGAATCACGATAAATATCGGTTGCCGTCAGATCAAACTTAGATGCAGGATTGTCGGGTTTTTGGCCCCATTGTATTTTAATCCTCACAGACTAACCTCATGATACCCCGCACTTCCATCATTCTGCTGGTTCTCTCCTCGGTCTGCTCCTTCGTGGCCGCCTTCATCGGCTTTGGTGGGGTGGGGGAGGATTACTCGATCGCGACGCGCGCTTATATGGCTCTGCAGTTGTTCACCCTCGAAGGTGGGGATATCTCCGGTTCGGTTCCGCTCGGTGTGGAGATCGCGCGCTGGTTAGCTCCAGCGACAACCCTCGGTGGTATCTATGCCGCAGCCCACGCGTTTTTCTCAAAGCTTTGGGGCAGCTTACGGCTTCGCTGGATACGTGGCCACATGGTGGTCTGTGGAGGAGGTGAGAAAGGATGCGCGCTTGCCTCTGAGCTTGCTCAGGAAAGTGGCGCGCAAGTGGTGCTGGTTGATCCGCTGGAATCGCCGGCCATAGACGTTTTACGCAAGCAAGGGGTTCTGGTGATTCAGGGTGACGGAGGTGATTCCGGAGTCATGCAAGAGGTCGGTCTTTCGCGTGCCTCACGCTTGGTCTGCGTGACCGGGGACGATCGCACCAATATTGGCATCACGTTGGCTGCGGCGGAATCGTTGCCAGCAGAACGTGCATCGCAGCCTCTTGAGATCCACACCCACGTGAGCGATGTCGCAAGCCGCAATATCCTGCAACGAAGCCAGATGCTGGATTTGAAAAACGATCTCAGGCACCGCATCCGCCTATTCAATTGTCATGCCAACCGGGCGCGTCTCGCTCTCGAGGAATGTCCTTTGGAATGGGATTCACGCACCGGCCTTCGCGACCAAGAAGTCCATCTCGTTCTCGGTGTCTTAGGCCTTCTTGAAAAGGCGATGGTGGTTCAAGCTGCGCACATCGGGCATTTTCGTCACGGCGGCAAGCTGCGCGTGCATCTTGTGTCGATACGTGCCAAGTCTGACGAGTCGGCCCTGATCAAGGAGTATCCCGGCTTCCGCAACTGCGCAAATTTGGATTTTACCACGCTCGAGGAGTCCGATGACTTCGTGGAAACCGTGGCAAAAGCCGCGTCCTGCTGGGGCGGTAATTCATTGATCACGGTGCTTCTCGGCGGAACGCCCGAAGCCGCTTTGGCCGATGCCTTGTTGCTTGGCGAGCGGCTTAAAAATGGCCCGTGTCTCCGAGTGCTGATCGATACGAAAGGCAATGGCGGGATTCGCAGCATCGTGGCTAAAAACCCCAAGCTCATCTCATGGATCAGATTCCTCCCAGAGCTGACTGCTGCGGTCGGGAGAAATGCCGTATTTCAGGAATCGCTCGACGCCGTCGCCCGTAGGATTCATGAAACATGGAAGGAAGGCACCGATCAGCGAATCCTCAAAGCCGAGTCAGAGGGTGACCTTGAAACCGCCAAAAAACACCGTGAAAAAGACACCTATCGTAGCTGGGAGGATCTCACCGAGGAGCAGAAAGATGCCAACCGGCTCGCTGCGGATCACATCTCCGTCAAGTTTCGCGCCGTAGGCCTCGATCCGGATCTTGGGTCTTCACTGCCCACGGCCTGGGACGACCTTGATGCACAACAACTCGACATGTTAAGCCGCATGGAACACGAGCGCTGGGCTGCCCCGTTGTGGATGGCTGGATGGACCGCTGGCGAACGCAACGACGAACTGAAAATTCATCCCAACCTTGTGCCCTATGATGAGCTCGACGTGGGAACCAGAAAGTATGACCTTGAACAGGTCATGATGGCGGTGGCGTATCGAGTTGGATTAAAATAAGGAATCAATTAAGAAAATGCTCTGGAGTAACAACAAACTAATCGAGTTAATAGAAACTGACGATTTTGAAAAATTTGAGAAGGAATTCTCCAAGAAAAAAGACAAGACGGAGAGAACTCGCTATCTGAAATTTCCAGATTGGACTTATCTGCATATTGCCTGCAATAATAAGGCACTGGGAGTTGTTAAATCCATATTTAAGATATTTTCAGATTTCCCGGTGGATATCCAAGACGAACGAGGTATGACGCCTCTCCTAAGAAGTATCGCCAAGGAGGATTTCGAAACGGTCAAATACTTGATCTCCAGAGGAGCTAGCCTGGATGTAACGGTCAATAACGATGTCAAAGTCATTCATTACGCGATACAGAATGGTAATCCGGATTTGCGGACTTTCTGTATCAATGAATACGGCCCACACAATCTGGACAATCTGGCTTATCTATCCATAGCTCAAATTTTGAATGTGCAGGAAATAATGCGGCTGAAGACTTTAGGGGTTGAGTTTGATCCTGCCAAATTAAAAGAGATTATCATACGAGTGATTTTATCTGATGATAACGAAGAGCACATCCTTGAAAACCTTCATTATTTTCTCGATCAAAAATTAAAATGATAGCAAAAAGACCCATGATTATTAACTCATTAAAACCTAATCCCAGAAACGTCTGATTAGAACCAAGACCTAGGAACATCGAACCAATAGCACCCAGAGCCAGCACAAAAATACCAAGCCACCATTTTAGCGATTTAGCTGCATTTCTGTTTTTGCGGGAAATCGCATCCAAATTTGAATTGTATGCGGACTCCGAACGAAAAAGATTTTTCGATGCACAATTCTTGCATACATTTACAACTTGTGAGCTTGAACGAATAATCGTTGGATCGATGGCTCCGCCGGTGTCCAAAGTGTAGGCATGGGTCGGACCTGAAACGGCGACCGAATTGAAATCGACCATTTTCTGGCAGCTAGGGCAATAGAGCATGAGTGCCAAATACCTTAGCCGAAGGTAGTCGCCAAGCAATTTCCTCGGATCAATACTCCTCGGGAAGGAGGATGCATGCCGAACTACGATTCGCCTCGGTGAGGATGTAGATCCGCCGCACGTGCCCACCTGATGGAAACTCAGGATTCGAAAACCTTCTGCGATAGCCTATTACTGCTAGGACATTGCCTCCTGCGGGAGGACGTGTAAGAGCCAATGGGTCGGACCGGAGAGTGGGGAAATGGGTTGTCAGTTCTAAACTAGAACCATCGTGTTGGTTGTCCGGCGAATGGAATCGGCGGGTGTCACATCTCGGTATCTTTGATCAAAGACAGCAAGCTGTAGCGGCGGCCGCAAAACTCATCCCGCCACACCCTGCACTTCTTGCAGCGACTTTGTAGCCAGATGATCCAAAGTAGATTTTTTCTCCATCAATTCTGCCGATGACGTTGTAACCGCTTGATCCACCATAAATTTTGGTTCCATCGATTCGTGCGATCACCGTATATCCGTTGGCTCCCGAGTAGACCTTGCCGTTTTCAAATCTCGCGACTACGGTATACCCGCTCGATCCCGAATACACTTTTCCGTCTTCAACTCTTGCTGCCACCGTGTATCCGCTAGACCCCGAATAAACTTTGCACTGGGCATTCGCAAAACCTGATGTGAGAAGCGCGATTGTTAGGATGAATAGGTTCTTCATTTTATTTTTTCGTTAGAAATGACCTTTCACTTATCTCAGAGAACATACTGAGAAGCAAGTCAGAGATAGGAAATGGAGAATTGAAGCCTTTCGTCTCCGGTTCGTCCCTCACCTCCGTCTCCAGTCTTCATGCCTGCGCTGCTTGTCTTGTTACTCGGATGGAACTAGGGCGGGGCGGAAGCCTAGGGCGTTGTATCGGTGGGTCGGGTTGCTCCCGTTCCGCTTGGCCGCGCGGCAGCTGGCGGCGCTGCCGCCCCACGATCCGCCGCGATACACGCGGCGGCTGCTCGATGAAGCACCAGTCGGATCGGTGCCACCTAAATGCTCGTTTCCATTCCAATCCGCACACCATTCCCACACGTTCCCATGCATGTCATGCAAACCCCACGCGTTCGCTTTCTTGGTTCCTACAGGGCGAGTTTTGGAATCGCTGTTACCCATATACCAGCTCACCTCGTCGAGCGTTCCACCCGAATAGGGACCTGTTTCTCCAGCCCGGCAGGCATACTCCCACTGCGCCTCGGTCGGCAGAGCCATCTGCCAGCCTTCGGGCAATACGCCTCTGTCGTTTACCTTCTTGATAAACTCTTGAGCGTCTTCCCAAGACACACTCTCCACAGGCAGGTTATCACCCTTAAAACTGCTCGGATTGCTTACCATCACTGCGCGCCATTGTGCCTGAGTTACCTCGGTCTTTGCCATCCAGAAGGCTTTACTCAGGGTTACGCTTACCTGATTTTCGTCGCTAGAACGACCGTTCTCCGCTGGCGGACTTCCCATCGTGAAAGATCCCGCCGGACAAAAGGCAAAGTGCATGAACAAATTTCCCGCCAACGGCACACCCACCACAGTGCCAACCCGCCCAGCACCTATCTCGGAGGTGAGTCGTTCTTCTGCTACAGCGACCCTACGGCTTTGCCAAGCAATATTCCGCTTGTTGCGGACAATCACCCCAATCACGCTGCTCACAAATGCTACTGAGCCAGCAACGACTGAGGTTACAGCACTGCTTGAATGCCAAACGGCAAGAATTACCAAAGTCCACGTAATTGCTTGAACCGTAGTTGTAATTAATGCGATAAATTTGTCTTTGGTGCGGATCTTGGATTCCTTCTCCACAAAAGATCGGATTTTACCCAAATGACTCAGTAGCTCCCGGCCTAGGTCAGAGTCCGTTTTTGTAATTAATCGAGCTAATTCCTGCAACTCTACGTTGATCGCTGATAGCTCGCCTTTTTCTGCCCGCTCCGGTAGTGTCGAGCTGAAGGTAGTGAATCGCTGGAGCAACGATTGGAGTTTCTTCACGCCTGACTCCGCAGAGGTGTAGTTCAGATCGATGAACCGGGTATCACCCAGGGCTTCTAAACGTCTCTCGGCGCTCCGAATCTGCTGGTTCTGGACGTCCTGTTCGATCTGGGCCAGTTCTTTCGCGTGCCTGTCATGCAGCGTGATCAGTTCCTTCGCGCGCCTGTCATGCAGCGTGATCCATTCGCGGATATTTACCCCGACCGCCTCGAAGTGCTTGGCGACCTCCTCCGCCATCTTCCCCGAGCCATGAGCAAACTGATACGCTGCCTGGCGATGTTCCGGCTTCTTTAGATCCAGTCCTGACAGACTGGACGCACAAATCAGAAGCTCGTGATGAAGCTCCGCAGTGCCCGGGCCGACCTTCCAATCCAGCACTGAGATCTTCGCCCGCAAACTCTTCTGAATCCGCGATACCTCCGCCACTTTCGCATCCAGCTCCACCAGTAAACCCTCAAGCGTGGCCAGATCCACGGATGGTGCGTCTTTCAGCCACGATGTGAGTCGCTTGGTTTCACGGCTGGTTTCCGAGAAGAAGTTTTCGAGTGCTCGAAGTCGGCCTTCAATCACGTGAAAGGGATTTCGAGGCAGGTTTCCGGCCGCAGCATGCCCGTCGATGCAGTCAGCGAGGCGGGACTGGAGCTGCCGCAGAGCCTGCATGTCAGCCAGGTCACTCAGCACGTCCTGCTGAGATTCGAGCATTTTGAGGTTCGCCTGCAACGCGGCGATCTGACGGAGAAAAGCGTCGTCGATCATTTTGAGATTGGGTTATGTGGACAAGTTTCAGTTTGCTGGACGGAGCTTCTCCAGACGCTCAAGTGCGGCAAAGCTGTCCGCCATCAAGTTGCGCAACTGCTTGACCTGCTCTGCTTGATGCCTGCGCATTTCACGGTCGGCATCTTCCGCTTTGAGTCGCTGCTGCTCAATGACGAGGCGTTGTTGCTCGATTTTGGTGCGATCCGCCTCGATGCGATTGGCTTTCTCTAGCTCTGCCGTTTGCTTGCGGATCGCTGCCGCATGCTCTTTCTGCTGTGCAATCTGCTGGTTGCGCTGGCTGATGGCGGCCATGTGCCCCTTGGCGTTTAGGACCCCATCGTTTTCGTTGAATGAATCTTGCATGCTCATAGTTCTGGTCTGCCAGATAGAACGTCATGATCAAGCTAATTTCATGTCATGATTCAGCGATGTCGGCTCCAAGGGTGACGGTGAGGGCGCTCATGCGCCTATGGGTATAGTAAGCGAAAAAAAATTCGTCCCATCACCGTCTGATCGGCAACCGATGGATCAGGATGCGTTATCGAACTTGTCTCGTAGTTAAAAAAATGAGCTGAATCCCCGGAACTCCATGCGGAGTCCCGGGGTGTTTCGTTTCAGGTCCGTGGCTTGATGTAGGCGTTGATGCCGACGATCACGGGCAGGCCGTTGATCTGGACGTCAGTGGGCTTGTTGCCGTTGCTGCTGGCGACGGTGAGCGTCTTGCCGGTGGCGGACGGTCGCGGGGCGTGCAGCGGGATTTCGATGTGGAGGACGTTGTCCTTGATGGTGGTTTTCATGGGGTTGGTTTGGTTAGGCGTTGGGTTATTGGTTATTGGTGGGTTGAAGACACAGGCGGTCGGCCTCGATCCATTCGACGGGTTGGAGGAATAGTCCGGGGATAATCGCTTGAATGCACACACGGGTGCAGTCCTCGGGTGTCTCGATGACGAAGCGCTCGTATTCCTCATCGCCCGGATCCTGCCATTCCGGCACGATCTGGACGCGATCACCGACTTTCAGAGGTTCGGTGCCGCTGCGGGGCATCGGTTGTTTCATGACCGGAGGTAGGCGGTGTCTTTTCTTTGGAAGAGGCTATGCGCCTCCTCTTCGGTGAGACCCACGAACTCGGATTCCCGGAATGAGACTTCGTCCGGGTAGAACGAGAACAGGGTTTTACTGGAGTCATCCTCGAAGGTCGCGATGACCTCGGGCATGGGATCGAACATGCCCTGCGGCATAGGCCGGGGCATGGGGGTGATGGTGACGGATTTAATTTTCATGGGTGTTGGTTGTGTGTGGTGGGTGGAAAAAGAAATGGCCGCCACGAAGCATTGTGGGTGCTTTGTGGCGGCCGTGTTTCCCCGGTCGCGCTACTGGCGTGTCGTGCGACTCGGGCTTACCTCGTGGGTCCTTGCCAGAAGGTTTAGGATTAAGCGGCCGCAGCGGTTGCCGGCTCAGGTTTGTATTTGAGCTGACTCACGGTGCATTCAGACGCCGGGATGTCGTCGCGCGGGCCAACATAAACCGGCTGATAGATGCTGCCGCTTTCGCGGTAGGCATAGAGATAACGAACATCGCAAACCTCTCCAACTGCCGGAATGGGGTGATTCGGTGGGATGGTGACGTTGCCGGCGCTAATCAGCTTCTCGCCATCATAAAGACCGATGTTCACGCTACGTCTGGTGTTGATGCCAGTGACAACGAATGACGCGGTCTCGACGAACTTGAACTTCAACTGTGATCCGCCGGAGTTGGGGCGGCCCGGGCTGTAAGGTGCCATATCTTTGAAGACGAGACCTTCACGA
>JAGYJE010000014.1 GCA_018402305.1 Puniceicoccaceae bacterium
AGCAAGGCCAGACCGGTGGGGGTTTACGAATAGTTGTCGAAAAAACGGAGTTGTCATCGAGGGCGAATGCAACCAAATTCACTGTGATGCACGTAGTAGCTCGAATTTCCAAGGAATGGCGGCGCCGTATGCTATTCATGTTTTTCATGATCGCGGGTATAGCCAGCTGGTTTCTCTACGACGGGCATATTTTGTGGCCGGACGAGGGCAAGCGCTACACCGAGTATGCGGCGATTCGAGATGCCCTGATCGAGTCAGGCGAAGCAAAGGACGAGGAGAGCAGCTTTGTCCGCCTGGCTTGGGAGCGGCACGCGCGCGAGGCTGGCTACCGCCGTAACGTACCGAAGGAGCGGACAGACTCGGCGATTCATGAGCAAGTCGTGATTGGGTGGACGATGCTGAGCGGCGCCTTGCTTTTTGCGCTCTGGATTGCCTGGAACCACCGTCGGGACGTGCGGGCGGAGGGAAGCACCGTGATCGGTGCATCCGGCGAGCGCGTTGAGCTCGATGCCATCACGGCAATTGACCGGAAAAAATGGAAATCCAAGGGGATCGCCTACGCGCTGTATATGGAGGGTGACAAGCAGCGGCGTCTGACCCTTGACGACCATAAATTTGCAGGCTGTGAGGCGATCATTCTTGAGGCAGAAAGGCGTATCCGGGTCCGGGCCGGGGAAAGTGAGTCGGACACTGCATTGACAGAGACAACGGATGCCTAGCGAACTACCGCAATGTCCGTAAAACAAAAGGCCCCCGTTCTGAGCAAGATTGACGAAAGCGCAAGCACGGTAACTGCGGCTCGAATTCGCCTGGGTTTGACGCAAGCAGCCTTCGCACGGCTTCTGGAAACCCCTCTGGGAACAGTCCGCGGCTGGGAGCAGGGTCGGCGTAAGCCCCCACCTTGTGCGATGTTGCTCATGCGTATTGCGGTGGCACGTCCAGAGGTTTTTTTGGCTGGGGCGCATACGGGCCCTGAGCTGGCGCCCAAAGCAGAAAATCCTTTAGAGCCGGAGTCCGGCAAAAAAGTCCCTAAGGCAGTTCGTGCAACAGCGGCCTTGCACGAGCCCGGAGACGACTCTGATTTCTGGTTACTTTGATCCTAAAAGGATGAGTTGGAAGGTGTCCCAATTCGGAAGTCAGGAAAGATTTGCCCTACTTCCGCTCCTCGAACCAGCGTGCTACCCCCGCACAGTCGCGGCAGTTGAGAACCTGTTCCGGGGGAATGGCTCCCTTCCGGGCGATATGGATCCCAGCCTCATAGTGAGCAAGCCCTGCCACATCGTGCGCATCCGGATTGATGGCACACATGAGCCCCCGTTCTGCGGCCCGTCGCCAAAGACGCCAATCCATGTCCAGACGGTGTGGGTTGGCATTGATCTCGATAATAACCCGATTCGCAATAGCGGCATCGATCACCTTTTGCAGATCGATTTTATAGGGCTCACGACGGAGAAGTATACGGCCGGTCGGGTGCCCCAGCATGACGGTCGCCGGATGCTCGATGGCCCGGATGACGCGGGCGGTCATTACATCCTCCGACTGAGTGAAGCTGGAGTGCACCGACATCACTGTGTAGTCCAGCGCCTCCAGCGTGGCCGCCTCCAAGTCGAGCGAGCCATCCGGCAGAATGTCGCACTCGATTCCGGAAAAGACATGCACCGCTGACTTCCCGGATTCATTTAGAGCACGGATTGCCTCAATCAACTTGAAGACCCGCGCATCATCCAGCCCCTTCGCCTGGTAGCTGGCCTTTGAGTGATCGGCGATGCCGAGATAGTTCCACCCGTGAGCCTTTGCCGCTGTGGCCATCGCTTCCAAGGTGTCCTGCCCATCCGAGGCTGTCGTATGGTTATGAAAAACGCCCCGGATTTGCGAGGCTTCAAGAAGCCGGGGGACCGATTTCAAATCGTCCCCTTTTACGGCGGCGGCATACAGCTCCAGCTCACCCATACCCTCGCGCATTTCCGGCGGAATTTCCTGGAGCCCCAAGAACTCGAAGAGCTGCGCCTCGCTCGTAATTTCTCCGTCCTGCAGGCTCTGTTCTCCGTCCTGCACGCGCCGTTCTCCCGTCTTGAAAATCCCCCATTCGCTCAGGCTGTAGCCCCTGGCCAGCGCACGCTGCCGCATAGCGACGTTGTGCTCCTTTGATCCAGTGAAATGGTGCAGGGCAAAGGCGAACTGCGCCGGCGGCACCACCCGCAGATCCGCCTGTAGGCCCGATTCGAAACGTACGCTGGACTTGGTTGCACCGTGTGCGGAAACCTCGGCAACGCCGCTCTGCCCGACGAACCAGTCCATGACCGGCGCGGGCTCTTCTGAAGCCACGATAAAGTCGAGGTCGCCCACGGTTTCTTTGCGCCGGCGCAGACTGCCCGCCGCCTCCGCGCGCTCGACCTCCGGCAACGCACGCAGACCTTCCAGGATAGGCTCGGCTACCGCGCGCGCCGCCCACCAGAGGTGCCGCTTCGCGTAGGCGGCCCGGTTGGCGATACCACTCAAAATCTTTTCTTCAGACTTCCTGCCAAAGCCTTTAAGTGCAGCGACCTCCCCGGCTTCGCAGGCTGCCTTGAGCGCATCGATACTCTCGACACCCAGCGCATCGTGCAGCTTTTTTACTTTTTTCCCGCCCAGTCCGGGTATCTCAAGCAGCTCGATCAGTCCGGGAGCGATAGAGTCGCGCAGCTTGGTGTAATACTCCAGCTCGCCCGTCCTGTGAAGTGTCTCAATCTTGTCAACCAGCGCCGAGCCGATCCCTTTGATCGACGCGAGACGCCCTTCGGCGATGACGTCCTCCAACGCATCCTCCAGCGTGTCGAGGGCTCGTGCGCCCGCCGCATACGCACGAATCTTAAAGGGGTTCTCCCCCTTCAATTCCAATAGCACGGCGATGTCTTCGAGCACTTCAACAATTTCTGCTTTTTTCATGAGTTTGAAATGGCGCATGTCGGGGCCGATGACAAGCCGCGCGTGCTCGAAACCCAGCGCGTATTTCGAGTCTTGAATCCTCGGAGCCACCCAGCATATCTCAGTCATGGTCCGATTTTTGAAAAAATGAACGAGCACGAGCAAACTGCGATTGATTCGCTTTACCGCATCAGCAGCCTCGTCTCTGACACGGATGAGCCGCGGGTCGCCCTTCAGTTCATTCTCGATGAGATCGTGCGGGTTCTTCGTCCCAACAGTGCCTCGATTTCGCTCATCAATCCGGACACAAAGGTACTCGAACTGGAGGCCTCCTACGGCCTGCCCGCAGACTGGCACGATCTTGAGCTATCGCTCGGGCAGGGCATCACGGGCTGGTCGGCTCTCCATGCCCGTGCTCTCATCGTCGACGACGTGCGCGAAGAGCCCCGCTACATCTCCATCCGGCCAAATATCCGCTCTGAAATGGCCGTCCCCATGGAGGACCACGGCATGGTCGTGGGTGTGGTCAATGTGGACAGTGACCAGGTCGCCGCTTTCGATGAGTCTTCCCTGAAAATTCTTACCCTGCTGACAAACGAGGCCGCCCGCGTGGTATCGCGTCTCTGGATGATCCAGCAGCTTCGGACGAAGGCCAAGCAGCTCGAATCACTTGTCAAGATTAGCCAGGAACTTGTTGGAGAGCTGGATGGCGACGAGCTGATGCAAGGCCTGACCAATCAGGCGCGGCAACTCATGGACTGTGCTGCGAGTGCGCTTTTCCTGCTCTCGCCTGACGGGGAGCACCTGGAGCTCCACAGTTTGATCGGCAAGTCCGGTAAGGTAGCGGTCAAGGAGCGATTGCCGCTTGGCCACAGTGCGCTCGGTGCGGCCATCTACCGCCGAAAGCAGGTGGAGGTGCATGATCTGAAGTTTACCGAGGAGAACGACTTCCTGCGCACCATCCAGCGCGAGGGATTCGTGTCCATGCTGGCCTCCCCCATCGTCTTTGGCGAGGAGGTCATCGGCGCAATCATTGCCTACACAGATATACCGCACCGCTTCAACAACGATGAGAAGAATGCCTTCACGACGCTGGCGGGGGTCGGGGCGATCGCGATTCAGAATGCCCGGCTTTACTCCCGTATTTTCGCCAGCGAGGAGTCCCTTCGGCGCAATGAAAAACTCACCACCCTGGGGATGTTGGCTGCCGAGATTGCCCACGAGATCCGCAACCCGCTCACTGTGATCAAGCTTCTTTTTGATTCGCTGGATCTGCAGTTTGGGGCGGACGATCCACGCTATACCGACACCGAGGTCATTGGCGAAAAACTGAACCAACTGGAGGAAATCGTCGAGCGGGTCCTCAGCTTCGGCCGTACCCGCGAGGGCATGCATACGCGACAAAACCTGAATGCTCTTGTGACCGACACGTTGAAGCTCGTCCGGCTCAAAATGCATCAGCAAAAGATTGAACTCCAATTCGAGCCCAGCGAGGCCACCCTCCAGGTGGATGTCAACAAGGGCCAAATTCTACAAGTGCTTCTCAACCTCATGCTCAACGCAACTCAGGCCATGCCGGAGGGCGGGCGGATTTGCATCGAAAGCTCGCAGGATGCAGATGGCGCCTGTGTCACGATTTCAGACAGTGGCACCGGCATCCCCGAAGCAATACGCCCCAACATCTTCGAGTCCTTCTTAACCAATCGCCCCGGTGGCACCGGGCTTGGGCTCTCCATTAGCAAACGGATCATGCGCAGCCACCGCGGCGATATCGAGCTGCTGAGTTCGTCTGCAGAGGGCAGCAGCTTCCGCTTCTGGCTGCCACTTGCGAAATAGCCGGGGAATCGGAGTGCGGGTACCCACCTGCCGACGGCGGATCAGGCCAACTGCCATTTCGAACCCTTTGGAAATGAGCTTTTTCAAAGTGGGCCCGCCTTATTTATGCTCGCTTTGCGGGTTTAAGCTAAAACCCAAAGGCCCCCGTTAGCCAAGCGAGGAGAATCGGCAAAATTATTAAACCCGCGGTAAAGATTTTTATGATTAGAATCGCCCGGTCGGCTTTAACCGGTTTTCCCTTTGAATGGCTTCGTGGCTGGTTATCTTTCATTCACCGAGTCCCAGTTATCCTTGCCTCAATCAACCTTAACAACCACCCGAAATCCCGTCATACGGTTTCGCTCACCGCGAGGCGCCTCTCGGGCAGGGACGGTGAAAATTGTCTCCAGTCGATCCTGGGCATGCCCTCCAATGTGGCGGGCATTTTCGTTATCGAAGCGATCCATTGATTCCAGCCACTCACTGACATTTCCCAGCAGATCGTAGAAGCCGCTGGCAAAGGACTGCTTGGTGCCGACGTCCTGCGTTTGCCCGTCTGAGTCGACAATGCTCCAGACGTGGTCCTCCAGCACAAGGTAGCGCAGCGGCCCCAGCGCCTCGCGAAACTCATCTTCAGTGGGGAGCCGAACCGGCTTACCCAATATCCAGGAAAGGCGTTCGCAGAAGTTTTTGGAATCCAGCCAGCTCACCGAATCGACAGGATACAGATCCCCTTCGTTACGGCTCGGGTTAGAGCCCATGATCAGGGAATACAGCGCCTGCGACACCTCGGTGCGCAGCATGCGCCAATCCGTTTGCCCCGGGATGGGTAGCAGTGCGTCATAAACGCGGTCCTGAATGAAGCCCAAATCATTCTGTATAAGATTCAGGTAACGCACTTTCAATTGCAGCTCCTCGTTGTTCATCGAACTTCGCGGAAATGTCGTTTGCATCTGGTTTATGGCCTGCCGAAGTGATGCGATCAATTCCGTCGCTTCAAAAGTTCGGCGTTCTCCCAAAAATCGCTGCATCCGGTCGTGGTTTTGCTCGATCTGCAAGCCCAGCTCGTAGCTTTCCGCCGTTTGCGCCCTTCGCTGATAGTCCGCGATTCGCTCGGAGGAGGCGTAAGGACTATCTTCAAAAGCCTGATTCAGCTGGCGCTGCAATCGGGCTGCCTCCTGGTAAAGATTGGCGGCCTCCAATTGTTCGCCCGCCGCGAGGCGCTCACCGGCGCGCTTTTCCACCTGCTGAATTTCGACATAATCCTGCCCCGAACGAATCCCGACGAGTTTTATCCGCAGGCGCTCCAAGCGAGCCACACTTGCCTGATTGGTTCCCGGATACTCTCGGTTTAAGGTATCCTGAAGGTCAATTGCCTGCCGCAAACTTGCTTCAGCAGACTCCCAGGCCTCGGCTTGAAGATGCCCGTCTGCCTCTTTTTCGAAATCCAAACTCTGCTGTAAAAGCGGCTGCGCGGTCAGATAAGTCGCCTGCCGCTCAAGCCGCGTCGCCCGGCCGGCGTTTGAGGCGGCGCTCAAGGGAAAACGTTCATTAATCTGTCGCTGTTTGGCAAATGCCTCGAGGTATTTTGCCCGGGCTGCTTCGAAGGCTTCCTCCGCCGCAAGCGAGGCCCCCTCCCGCTCCAGTTCCAAACTTTCCCGGTTCAGGGCCTCTGCCGCCAGATTCTGGTAGCGCTTTTCCAAATCCACCTGCCTCTGAAACCCCGCCGAATCGAGCCCTGGGATTGCTTCCATGTAGGCTCTTTGCTTTTCCAGCGCTTGTTTTAGGAGCTCAATGTCTTCCGGCCCCGCTTCCCGCATCGCCAGGACCTCGTCAAATTGCAATTCCAAGGCAACACTCTCCCGCTGAATCGCTTTGACCGATTCGGGAATCTCCGTGTTTAAATCAAGTTGGCGGAAGTCCACATCCTTGGGGCCCAATTGACCCAGAAACCAAAAGCCCCCCAAGACGCTGATCGAAAGACAGACGACCAACAGAGCGAGAAAAAACTTTTTAAGCCCACCACTTTCGTGAGGATAACGCTTGCGGAAGAATTTCTGAAAAATAGCCATGGATAAATTGGGGCTGGCACTCGAAAAAGAGCCTGCCTTTATTGCGCACAGACAGCTTCCGTCGCAAGGCTAAAGGTATTTTAATGAAAACTTAAGTAAACGCTCCGGCAGCACCCAACCTTCTCTCTTCCACGCATGCTTAAACAAATGACCATACTTGGCCCCGGGCTTCTAGGGGCCTCATTGGCGCTCGCTATGAAAGAGCGTGGCCTCTGTCGCCGCGTCCATACCTGGTCGAGGCGTCAGGAAACGCGAAAGCGGGCCGCCCAAATGAATTGGTGCGATGCCGTTTTCGACGAGGCCCCACAGGCCTGCCTGGGCAGTGATCTTGTTGTGATTTGCACGCCGGTTGAGACGATCTCGCCGCTCTTGGCGAAGATTGCGCCCCACCTCCCTAGCGACGCGCTCGTGACCGATGTCGGCAGCACAAAGAGCCGGATTTGCCACGAAGCCCGCGCTATCGATGTGCCCTTCATCGGCTCCCATCCGATGGCAGGATCTGAGCGAACGGGTATGGAACACGCGAGGGCAGATCTGTTCGAAGCTGCCGCCTGCATACTCACTCCGCTCGAAAATGCCGATAAGGCGCAAATCAAGCGCCTGCGGTCACTTTGGGAGTCCGTCGGTATGCGCGTCGTTACCTGCACGCCGGAGGGGCACGACGAGATTGTTGCCCACATAAGCCATCTTCCCCACCTCATCGCTTCCATTCTTTGCAGCTATCTGACGACTAGAGACGACGCATGGAAGCAACTCGCCGGTGGCGGCCTGCGCGACACCACCCGCGTTGCCGCGGGCGACCCCACTCTCTGGCAACAAATTCTTGAGTCCAACCAAGACGAAGTGCTCCATGCTATCGAAGGCTTCGAAAAAGAACTGAATTCCTTCAAACGAGCCCTCCAAAACAAAGATACCCCCGCCCTCACCGCCCAGCTCACCAAAGGAAAACAATTCCGCGACTCCCTCTAGCCCCAACGCATCCCGCATCCCGTATCCCGCATCCCGTATCCCGCATCCCGCATCCCGCATCCCGCATCCCGTATCCCGCATCCCTGCCCAATGCTTTCCGTTCAACCGCTCAATCACGCGCTCAACAGCACTTTGGTACTACCCGGGTCCAAGAGTATAACGAACCGGGCCCTTATACTGGCTGCGTTGGCTCAGGGAAAAACGCAGCTTCAGGGGGCGCTCTTCAGCCGCGATACGCGCATCATGCTGGCTGCCCTGGATGCGCTGGGCTTTCAAACGGCTGTCGATGAAGCGGCTGCCACCATCACGGTAAACGGCCTCGGTGGTTCGATCCCCGCAGAGGCCGCAACGATCCACGTTGGCAACGCGGGCACAGCCGCCCGTTTCCTCACAGCGTTTCTGGCCCTCAAAGTGGGCGGTATCTTTGAGCTGGACGGCGATGCCGCCATGCGCGAGCGCCCCATGTCCGGACTTACCGACGCATTGTCCGCACTTGGAGCCGCCGAATTCAACTTTCATGGCCAACCGGGGCACTTTCCCTTCTCCATCAAAAGCCACGGTTTTAAAGGTGGCAAGACGACGGTCGATGCCCGCGCCAGTAGCCAGATTCTTTCGGCACTGCTTCTTGCAGCCCCCGCCCTTTCACCCTGCTCCAGCTCAACCGGCCGCGACGTTCAGATCATCTGCCCGGACGTGCGCCCCCAATACGTGGCGATTACTCTGAAAATGCGGGAGGCTTTTGGGGCGCCCCCCGCCGCAGTTGAGGCAACAAGCACCTACTCACTTGCCCCCGTCGCCTACACCCCCCCCAACTCCGGCACCTA
Organism: Puniceicoccaceae bacterium; assembly: GCA_018402305.1. Taxonomy (GTDB): domain Bacteria; phylum Verrucomicrobiota; class Verrucomicrobiia; order Opitutales; family Coraliomargaritaceae; genus Thalassobacterium. The sequence continues at coordinate 8,585 of JAGYJE010000014.1, forward strand.
TGCCATCGAGCCGGATATCTCCGCGGCCAGCTACTTCCTGGCCCTTACCCTGATTCACGGCGGCACCTTGCGCTTCCCGAACCTGAATGCAGAGCCGCTGCAGGGCGATGCCCGCTTTGTTGACGTGCTCGCTCACCACGGGCTTCAGGTCGATGCCGGGCGCGATGCATGGGTCGCCACCTGCGATCCCTCCAACAATCCCCAGCGGGGTCACCGCGAGATCGATTTTAGCGCCATTTCGGATACGTTCTTAACTTACGCTGCGCTGGCCCCCCTGCTTGGAGAGTCCGTCCGTATCACCGGCATCGGCCACACCCGCCACCAAGAGACCGACCGCATCGCGGGAATGGCCACCGAGCTTTCCAAGCTCGGGCAACTCGTTAAGGAAGAAGCGGATGCCCTCACCATTCAACCCAAGCCGAACGAACTCCGGGCCCGCGCCCTCAAGGCACGCAACGCCGGCGAACTTCTCTCGGTTGACACCTATGAGGACCATCGCTTTGCGATGAGTTTCGCCGTCCTGGCCAGCTTCGATCTCCTCGGCGACGGCCAACCCTGGCTCACCATCAAAGACCCCGGATGTTGCGCCAAAACCTTTCCCGGCTTTTTCAAAGCCCTCGATCAACTTAGGCTATGAACCAATCCCGCCCTTTCAAGATCATTGCGATAGATGGCGGCGCCGCCGTCGGCAAGTCTTCCACGGCCAAGGGCCTCGCTGAACGCCTCGACATGATGCATGTCGACACCGGTGCCCACTACCGCAGTCTCACCCACGCCTTGCTCAGGGCGGGAGCCGATGTCAGTGCTCCGGAAAGCACCACCGCCGCACTCGCACATCTGGAGCTCGAGACCGCACTCGTCGGCCGCAGCGCCAAACTCTGTATCGCCGGCGTCGTTCCCACCGATGCCGAAATCCGCTCTCCCGAGGTGAATGCCGCCGTCTCCTCCTTCGCAGCCATGCCGCCCCTCCGCACCTTTCTTTTCGAATATCAACGCAACCAGGCAAACATTGCCCGTGCCAAGAACTTCGCCGGGATCATCATGGAGGGCCGTGATATTGGCTCCGTCATCTTTCCAGATGCCGATCACCGCTTCTTTCTCTATGCCGATGAGGCCACCCGCTCCGCACGACGGGCCAAGGAGGGCCAGACCGACTCCATAGCCGCGCGCGATCAGATGGATTCCCGGCGCAAAACCGCCCCCCTTATTTGCCCGGATGGCGCCATCCGCATCGATACAGCGCCCCGCTCCCTTGAACAAGTCATCGAGACAATCACCCGCCTCATAGCGCCTGAATTATTATAATCTGCAACTCGTTAGCCAAGCTCATTTCAGTCGCTCAGGTTTCTCGCGACAGCCCTCCGCCCACTTTTACTTCAAGTCTCCATCTCGGTATGTCTTCCATTCCAAACCCAAAGCTTTACGAAACGACCCGCTGCATCGCCGAGTGGTTTTTCAGCAGCTTCTACGACTACAGCCAAAGCGGTAAAGGCAATGTTCCGAGTGCCGGGCCGGTCATCTTTGCGGCCAACCACGTTAGTTTCTACGACCCGCCCGCCATCGGTGCCTGCCTCCCCCGCCAAATAAATTACTTCGCGCGGGACACCCTTTTTAAAGGTGCCTTTGGCAAAGCCCTTCTCCAGATTGGCACGATCCCGGTTGCTCGGGAAAATGCCGAGGTCAAATCACTCAAGGCCATCTTCAAAACACTCAAAAACAACGGCGCCGTCGCCATCTATCCGGAAGGCACCCGTTCACCTGACGGCCAACTCGCCGAACCCAAGCCCGGTGCCGGAATGATCGCCTGCAAATCGCAGGCCACCGTCATCCCCACCCGCATATTCGGGACTTATGAAGTATTCGGCCGCAGCCATAAAATTCCAAAAATCGGCGGGCCCATTCATATCGCCTATGGCCGCCCCATGACCCCCATCGAAATCGACCCCGGCAAATCACATCCCGAGCGCTACCTCGAAGCCTCGCGCAGAATCATGGCCCGTATCGCAGCGCTGCAACCACCGGCGCAATCGGCGCTTTGAACCCCGGCCCACAGACAGGCTCGACCTCCGTAACGACTTCAACAAAATGAGCGCCCATTAACGGTTCAACATTAATACCTCCCATTATGGCCAAATCCACAGATCGCTACGCCCAACGCGGGGTGTCCTCCTCGAAATCCGAAGTCCACGCCGTTGTCGACCACCTCGACCGCGGCATCTTTCCCGGCGCTTTCTGCAAGATTGGCCCCGACATCCTCACTGGTGATCCCTCTAAGTGTGCGGTCATTCACTCCGACGGCTCCGGGACGAAAAGCACGCTCGCCTACCTCCACTATCGTGAGACTGGCGATCCCACGGCGTTTCGAAAGACGGCTCAGGACAGCCTCGTCATGAACATCGACGACCTCCTTTGCATCGGTGCGGTTGATGGCATTCTCATTTCCAGCACCGTCAATCGCAATGCCCGGGCCATCCCCGGTGAGGCCCTCGCTCAGCTCATTTCGGGCACGGAAGACTTCCTGGGCACTCTGCGGGAATACGGAGTCGGCGTGCACAGCGGCGGTGGCGAAACCGCGGATGTCGGCGACCTCACCGGCACCGTCACGGTTGACTCCTGCGCGGTCGTCGTCATGGACCGCGCTCAAGTTATCGACAACGCCACCATCAAGCCCGGTCTCAGCATCGTCGGCCTCGCCTCCTCCGGTCAAGCCAGCTACGAAAGCTTCGAAAACTCCGGCATTGGGAGCAACGGCCTGACCAGCGCCCGCCACGATTTACTCTGCCCCTACTATTTGGAGGCGTATCCCGAAACCGTGGATAAAAACACCGCTACCGATTATCTCTATTGTGGTCCCTTTAGAATGAGTGACCCGCTCCCCGATTCTCAAATGTCGGTCGGAGACGCCCTCCTCAGCCCCACCCGAACCTACGCACCAGTCATTAAAAAACTGCTCACAGAAAACCGAAGGCACATCCATGGCATGGTCCACTGCTCCGGCGGCGGTCAGACCAAATGCATTCGTTTTGGCACCGGCGTGCACTATATCAAAGATAACTTCCTGCCCATCCCCCCGATATTCAAGGCCATCCAAAAAGCTTCCGGCACCAGTGATGAGGAAATGTTCCGCGTCTACAACATGGGCCATCGCATGGAAGTTTACTGCGCCCCAGATGCCGCCGAGGCGATTATCGCCCAAAGCGAATCCTTCGGCATCGCCGCGCAGGTCATAGGCCGTACCGAGGGAACTGAACGTACCGACGGACAAAATCATGTAACGATACGACACGCCGGCAAAACGCTCACCTACCAACTCGGGCACTGACCCGATTCGCCGCAGAAGGACCTCAGGTTCCAGGGTGGGTTCTAAGCGCGGCCCATGTAGCTCCGGTCGGCGGTGCCGACTCGGATGACCTCGCCCTCTTTAATGAAGAGAGGGACCTGGATGGTGAGGCCGGTTTCGAGGGTGGCCGGTTTTTGAACGTTGCTCGCGGTGTCGCCTTTGACGCCCTCCGCGGATTCGATGACTTTCATTTCAATCGACGCAGGGAGGTCGATGGAGATCGCTTTATCGTCCACGTGGAGGACGCTGTAGGCCTGGGTTTCAACGAGGAAATCCTTAGCGTCTTCGATGAGGCCCTCGTCAAGGATGACGTCCTCAAAGGTTTCCGGGTCCATAAAGTGGTAGCCGTCAGCGTCGACGTAGCTGAACTCAAGCTTCACCATATCGGTGTGCATGATATCAACGTTGTCGGTCGTCCGAATCTTCGTGCTGGTACTGGAGCCGTTGCTGAGGTTGCGCATAGTGACTTGCATAAAGCCGGCCTGGCGGCCCTGCGTGCGGTGCTGCACATCGAGTACAAGGTGCGGATTGCCTTGATAGTTGAGAACCTTGCCTTTGCGGACGTCAGTGGGGGAAGCCATGGAATTTTGAATTTGAGTTGTAAAAAGTTTCTGAATTGGCAGCGAAGTGGAGATCTGTCAAGGGCTGGAAGCGAGTGGGAATCGTGCTCATACTTTGACAATCGCGATTCAGTCGCATTTAACTGGGGCTTTATAATGGTCCCACTTTTTAGAGTCGCACGCACACCGCCAAAGAGAGGTCTTGGAGTTCTGTTGGGCTGTGGCGTGGCTGTATTTCTTATGCTTCTGGTGCCCCTGACTCAGTTCATGGAGCCGTCAAGCAACCGCGCGGAGCTGATCGAGCTGCTGGAGGAGCAGCGGGAGGATTGGTGCTCCCTCCCCTGCGCCTCGTACCTCAGCCGGAGGCGCCCCCGCCGCCCCCGAAGCCTGAGGAAGCAGAACCTCCTGAGCTGGAGCAACCGCCCCCAATGCCGACGCTGGAGCAGCTGGAGGTGAGTTTAAATCCCGGCACCGGTGGGCCGCTCGGGCTGGATATCGGTATGGGCATTGATTTTTCGACGGAGTCGACCGCGCAGTTGGAAGCGATCTTCGGATTTGGCGAGCTGGACGAATTGCCCCGCTTGTTGAACGAGAATCTCCCGTTCCGCTATCCCAACAACGCGCCGCGTGGGCGGGGTAATGCCTTTGTCGATGTGCTGATCGTTATCGATCAGAAAGGGCGCGTGCGCGTGGTGGAGGTTTATGAGTTTTCGCACCGTGAGTTGCTTCAGGCGGCGGAGCAGCATGTGGAGCGGTTTCGGTTTAGTACGCCTCTTCGCAATGGCAAGCCGGTGAGTGCCAAGTATCGCTGGCGCTTGGAAATCCCTTTGCGGTGAGGTGCCGTTGGAGTGCTTCGGTTGACCTGAGGGCGTCCGCGGGCGGACACGCCACAGGGTTCTTACTTGCTGGAGGCGTGCTGCTTGAGAAAACGCTGAATCTCGGCGAGGCGTTTGAGTGGATCTTTGGCTCGCAGGCGGGGGAAGCGGGTGCCGCTTTTGAGAAACTCGCCGTTTTTGTTGGCTTGTGCCAACTTGCAAATCAGCCGGTCGCCCTCGGTTTCGACGCGCCGAATACCCGCTTTTTCGGCAAGAATGCGGACTTTCGTGACTGCCAGCAGGGCCTCTGTGGCAAGCGGAAAGGAACCAAACCGGTCGGTCAGTGCCTCCATGATTTCCGTAATTTCCTCGATCTCCCGGGCAAGCGCGAGGCGGCGGTAGAAGTCGATACGCAGGCGGGGCTCGGCGATGTATTCGGCGGGGAGAGCTGCCTCGATCACCTCACCCTTGCGGTGACCGTATTCGGCATCTTTAATAGCGGCAAAGCTGAGGGTGCCGCTCGTCTGCCGAGCCCGACCGCCACCCTCACCCGTGGCGATGAAGTCGAGTTTCACCTCCGCGCGGATACGGTCTGAGCCGGGTTCGCCCTTCAGGCGGGCCACGCTCTGCTTGAGAAGTTGGCAGTAGAGTTCGAAGCCGACACCGGCAATATGGCCGCTTTGTTGAGAGCCGAGGAGATTGCCCGCACCGCGGAGCTCGAGGTCGCGCATGGCGATGCGGAAACCGGCACCGAGTTGGTTGTGCTGTTTCAGGGCGTTGAGGCGTTTTTGCGCTTTATCAACGAGGGTCGCGTGGCGGTGCAAGAGCAGATAGGCGTAGGCCTGACGCTTAAACCGGCCCACGCGGCCTCGTATTTGATAGAGCTGGGCGAGGCCGAAGCGATCCGCGCCCTCAATGATGAGGGTGTTGCAATTGGGGATGTCAATGCCGGACTCGATGATGGTGGTGCAGACCAGCACATCGAATTCACCAGCCACGAATTGTGTCATTACCTTTTCAAGGGCTCCTTCGGTCATCTGCCCGTGACCGACCCCGATCCTGAGCTTTGGGTGCATTTCTTGAATTTTGGCGGCGACCCCTTGAATCGTATCCACGCGATTGTGTAGATAGAACACCTGACCACCGCGATCGGTTTCGGCCTGAATGGCGCTTTTGATGAGGGCCTCGTCGTAGCTTTTCACGATGGTCTGAATCGGGCGGCGGTTGACTGGCGCGGTCTCAATGACACTCATGGCGCGGGCACCGGACATGGCGAGGTAGAGGGTGCGGGGTATGGGGGTCGCGCTCAGCGTCAGGATGTCTACATTGGCGCGGAGTTGTTTGATGCGTTCCTTTTGCTTCACTCCGAAACGCTGTTCCTCGTCGACAATAAGCAGGCCGAGATCCTGAAAATGAACATCCCGGCTGAGCAGGCGGTGGGTGCCAATGACAATGTCGATTCTTCCGGCGACGAGTTGAGCAATGCTTTCCTTGTTTTGTGCACTGCTGCGGAAGCGGCTGATGCTATCGATAATGATCGGATACTGTGCCATGCGCTCGCGAAAGGTATTGAAATGCTGCTGACAGAGGACCGTGGTGGGCACGAGTATGGCAACCTGTTTGCCGGCAAGCACTGCCTTCAGGGCGGCACGGATAGCGACCTCGGTTTTTCCGAAGCCAACATCGCCGCAGATGAGGCGATCCATCGCCTCGGGTTTCTCCATGTCGGTTTTCGTCGCCTCAATGGCGCTGAGTTGGTCGCGGGTTTCTTGAAAGGGGAAGGCCGCCTCGAAGTCATTCTGCCAAGGGTGGTCCGGGGGAAAGGCGTGGCCGCCCGCTGTGGAGCGGCGGGCGTGCAGTTGGAGCATCTCGGCGGCATAGTCGAGGGTCGCCCGCTCGGCGGCGGCGCGGGTTTTATCCCAAGCGGCCGCCCCGATTTTTCCCAGCTTCGGGCTGGCCTTGCTCAAACCAACGTAGCGGGTGAGCAGGTGGGATTCCTGAAGCGGCACATGAATCGTCATCTGCCCGGCGAATTCCACAGAGATCACCTCCTTCGAGCCGCCCTGTATTTCGAGCCGCGTCAGTCCGCGGAAGAGGCAGACCCCATGCTGGAGGTGAACAAGGGGATCACCATCCGCAAGCTCCGTAAAATCGAGGAGTTGATCGACCTGAGAAATAGTTGGTCGGGCGGGTGCCGAGCGGCGGCTGACTTTGCGTGCCTGGCGACCGAAATACTCGCTGTCCGTAACGATGACAAAACCCTGCTTTGCCTTGAAGTGGTCTGTGAACAGGGTCAGTGATTCCGGGGCACGGAGGACGAAGCCGCCCGAGATAGAACCCTCCAGGAATTGAGGGCTGAGGCGCTTGCTCAGGGGATTTTCGGCGAGGAGCTCTCCGATACGCTCGGCCTCGCTTTGGCTGGCAGTGGCAAAGGCGATGTCGAGCCCTTCCTTGGCCCAGTCCGCGAGCTGGCCTTCAAATTTCAAGCGGGTGCCTTGCTGAGACTCGAAATGATCGTAGCCGATCCGCGCCTGATCGGCGTGAAATCGGTAGTGGTGTGCGGATTCCGATTTAATTTCAATCCGTTCCGCTCCTTTGAGAAGTGAGGGCGCTGTATCGATTTCGCAAATACAACGAAGTGCGTCGCAGTGACCACGGGAATCGAGGGCGTCGTGGAAGGTGCGCCGCGAACCTTTTTTGACTGCTTGCTTCGAGGCCGGCTTTGTGGAAGCCGCTGGGCGGCTGGACTTGGCGCGTTTCTCGAAGCGGTAGGGGTGCTGGTGAACGAGGTTGGCGGCGTCTTCGAGGATCCACTGAAGGGAGGCTGCTGGGAAGTAATCGAGCAGAGCCCCTTCGGTGGCGGTAACCGAATCTGTTTCAGTGCCGGCAGCTATGTGGATCGAATCGACGGATGACTCAGTGCGTTGGCTGGTCGGATCGAAGGCGCGGATGCTTTCGATCTCGTCACCAAAAAAATCAATCCGGTAGGGGCGTGTGGCATCGTAGGGGTAGACATCGATCAGCCCGCCCCGGGTGGCGATTTGGCCGGGTTCTTCGCAGAGTGCTTCAGAATCGTAGTTCAGCCTGTCAATCAGCAGCTGGACCAGTTGGCTGAACGCGTGCGCCTCGCCGACCTTCAGTTCCAGGCGCCGTTGAGCGAAGGTTTCCTTCTCGGGGCAATTGCCGAGCAGGGCTTCCGGTGTCGCAACGAGGAGTCGTGGGCCCTCCGCGGGCTGAAGGAGAGCGCTGAGCACGGCGAGTCGCTCGCAGATTCGGTCCGTGCGGCGTTTCGGGTCGATGTCGGGGGGCGGATTCTCGGGGAAGTGGAGGATTTCCAAGGGCCGGGCCGCGTTGCTCCATGCCGTGTAGGTTGCGGCCTCGGCGGCTAACTCCAAAGCACGGCGCGGGTCAGCTACGAGGGCAACGGAGAAGCCGCGGGGGGGCTGCTGCGCCAGAGCGTGCACCACCAGAGCGCGCGCTTCCCGGCAAACCCCGTGGTAGAGCGTATGCTGCTGAGCTTTACCGCTGGAGGATCCCTTGGGCATAGGCAGGCTACACGTCCGGCGAGACGCCGGAAAGCGATTGGAGAGCGGCTTGTGCGGCCCGGGCTTCGGCGGATTTTTTAGAGGGGCCTGTGCCACGCCCGAGCTCCCGACCGCCGAGGAGTACGGCAACGCGGAAGGTGCGGTTGTGATCGGGACCTTCGGCGTTGAGCGCCTCGTAGAGCGGTACTTCGCCAGCATGAAATTTCTGAGACCACTCCTGCAGTTGGCCTTTCGGATTTTGGCTGCTCGTGCTGAGTTCAAGGCCTGCAATTTGAGGACCGAGGAGCTGGTGGATGGCATGGCGGGCCGCGTCGAGGCCTCCGTCGAGATAGGCTGCGCCGATGAGTGCCTCAAGGGCATCTTCAAGCATGGCCCGGCTGGGTTCGGGGTGATGTTGCCGGTGGGCATCGCTGACCTCCAAGTATTTCCCAAGCTGCCGCTCATTGGCGGCGCGGGCGAGGTTTTTGCCATTGACGATGGATGCGCGCGCCCGGTCGAGGGCTCCCTCGTCGGCCTCGGGGAATTTGGCGTAGAGTGTCTCGGCGACGACGAGGTCGAGAACGGCGTCGCCAAGAAACTCCAAGCGCTGGTTATCCCCCCCAGGGCGGCCGCAGCTCGAATGGGTGAGCGCTTGCTTGAGCAGGGCAGGATCGTCGAAAGGGTGCCCTGTGATCGGGTCGACGAGAGCTTTGTTGGTTTGTGTCATTTAGTTTAAATTTTTCTCTTTTTCGGATTACGGCTTGCGCAGATAAGCGGGCCGTCTCAGCTTAGCTCTAGTTTATTTCAGCCCGGCTGCAAACGTCGGATTCACATTTCGCCCTATCTGGAAATTTACTTTGCCGAAAGAAAAAACGCCCGCCCGCCCGTCAGAGATCAGTAAGATCTTTGTCCTTGATACCAACGTCCTCCTGCATGATCCGCAGTGCTTGCACAAATTTGAGGATAACACGATCGCAATACCGGTCGAAGTTCTCGAGGAGTTGGATCGCAAAAAATCAGCTCCGGGGGAGTTGGGGTTTTCGGCCCGAAAAATCCACCGCGATCTACGGGCGCTCTTCGATAAGGGTCTCGAGACGTCACCCCAGTTGGCGGGCCGGGGCAGTTCTGCCTTGAGTCGCGATTTGCCGAACGGTGGCCGCTTGATCGTGGTGATCAACGATTACATGGTGCGGGGCGAGAGTGACCATGAGGGATTAAATCGGCTCAGAGCCACGCTCGTTGACATGGAGAAGATGGACAGCCGGATACTGGCCTCGGTCTTTTTCTTGAAAGATGTCTGCGCTGAGAGCCGTGTCATTTTGGTGACAAAAGACGCCAACATGGCGCTCAAGGGGATCGCCCTCGGGCTGGAGGTGCAGGACTACATGAATGACAAGGTGACCACGGCGAAGCTCGGCGGTGGCATGAAAACCATTGAGGTGGATGACGCCGAATATGAGCGGTTTCTCGAAGACCACGGAATCGACCTCTCGCCGGAGCAGACGAGCCACCTGTATATCAACGAGTATATTTATTTGAGCAATGGCGAGTTCAGTGAACCTGCGCGCTACCGGGGAGATGGGCAAATCGACAGCCTGATCCTGGGCTCGGATGTGGGGGTTAAGATACCCAAGGGGATTCGCATCCATCCGCTTAATGCCGAGCAACGGATGCTCATGGACGCCTTGCTCGATGAGGATATAAAGCTGGTCACCTGTAGTGGAAAAGCGGGCACGGGAAAGACCCTGGTCTCAATCGCTATGGCCCTCTTTCAAACAATCGGGGAGGACAATCTTTATGAGCGGGTATTTATAACCCGGCCCCTCGTCCACATCGGGAAGGATACCGGTGCCTTGCCCGGCACGCTGGATGAAAAAATGGCGCCGTACATCGCTCCGTTTTTTGATAATCTTGAAGTTCTTTTCAGTAACCGAAAAATCGTGAAACAATCCGAGCCGATGGAGGATGATGCGGTGAGCCGTATTACTTCGACACGAAAGCGGAAAAAGGCTATGGCGAAGCTGGTCAAGCAACCGACTCACCGCGACGATGAGGATGAGGATAGCAAGCCCCGCAAGCCCTACCAGTTTCTCTTCGATTATGGTATGGTTGAGGTCGAGGCGATGACCTTCATCCGCGGGCGCTCGCTCTCAAATACAATTTTCATCATCGACGAGGCGCAAAACTTAACGCCCCACGAAGCGAAAACAGTCGTCACCCGGATGGCGGAGGGATCGAAGGTTATCCTGCTGGGAGATCCCTATCAGGTGGACAGCATGTTTCTCGATGCCTGGTCAAACGGGCTGGTGCACACGGCCCAGCGGCTGCGGGGGACTGAGATAACGGCCCATTTGGAATTGACGACGGGGGTGCGTTCCGAGCTGGCGGATCTGGCGGCGGATTTATTGTGAGCGCCCGTCGACCCCGCTGGCGCGGGTCCGTTACGGTGTAACGAAGCGATGTAGCGATGCGATGTAGCGATGCGACGCCAGTCGTGTCGACGTGAGCGGTGGATTTGAGCCGGGTGGGCGGTCGACCCCGCTGGCGCGGGTTCGCTACGGTGCGATGTTTTGACAGGATGTCGTGCCTGCGCATGTGTTTTGATCTTGCGATTTATGGCTGCGGCCAAAGGGTTTTCGCGTGTGCAGAGAAAAGCTGATTCGGGCGCCTTATAAAGGCGGGCTTAAACGTTTAGACGATGCCTGCTATGAAGGGATCAGTTATGTTCATTGGACTATGACTGTTCAGGACAAGGCAACTGGCTGGCTCAACGCAGCCCATCATGGGGCACTTCGCCGGATTATGTTTCATGCACTGGCGAGGGAATGTCTTTGCTGTCCTGCCTATTGCCTGATGCCGGATCATGGGCACTTTCTGTTTGTTGGCTATGACACTCAGTCCAAACAGCGGGCAGCGGTTCGATGGATGCGCCGAGAGTGGAATTTACTGTTGGCGCCGATGGGCTTGCAGCATCAGCCCTACGATGAAGTGCTTGATGAGGCAGACCGTGAGCGCGAAGCATTTGCCAACGTGTCGGGTTATATTCTGCGAAATCCACTACGCGCCGGTCTTGTCGACGCCTGGCAGGACTGGCCCTATTCCGGAGCGTTGTTTCCTGGGTATCCGAAACTGAACCCGAGAAAACATAATTTCTGGATAGATTTTTGGAAGGCGCATCACAAGCACCTGCGGTTCGGCGAGTAGGCGGCCGTGCTTCTGGACCGGGTGGGGCGTCGACTCCGCTGGCGCGGGTTCGCTACGAATTTACAGCGTGCTGTAGCGACGCGACGCCAGTCGTGTCGATGTGTGTGAACGGTCTGGACCGGGTTGGGCGTCGACTCCGCTGGCGCGGGTTCGCTACGATGTGATGCTAACCTAGTAGGGCAGCGGATACTTGGCGGTGAGTTCGGCGACGCGGGCTTTAACGCTTGCGAGTGCGGCTTCGAGACTGTCGGTATCGATGGCCTTTAGGACGGTGTCGATGCAGTCAGCGATGACGACCATGTCTTCCTCGTTCATGCCCCGGCTGGTTACCGCCGGGGTGCCGAGGCGGATGCCAGAGGCCTTGAAAGGTGAGCGTGTTTCGAAGGGGACTGTGTTCTTATTGCAGGTAATGTGTGCCAGATCGAGTGTTTCCTGGGCGACTTTGGCCGTGAGGTCGGGGAGGTTTTCTCGCAAGTCGACCAGAAACAGGTGGTTATCTGTTCCGCCGGAAATCAGCTTATATCCGCGGAGCACCATGGCCTCGGCGAGGGCGCGGGAGTTGTTGATAATCTGTTGTGCGTAGGCTTTGAAATTTGGTTTGAGGGCCTCACCGAAGCAAATGGCTTTTGCCGCGATGACGTGCATGAGAGGGCCTCCTTGCCCGCCGGGGAACATGGCTGAGTCGATTGCCTTGGCATGTTCGGCTTTGCAGAGGATGAGGCCGCCGCGGGGACCGCGTAAGCTCTTGTGTGTTGTCATGGTGACGAAATCGGCATGCGGCACGGGTGAGGGGTGGACACCGCCGGCGACGAGCCCCGAGATGTGGGCGATATCGGCGAAAAGGTAAGCACCCACAGAGCGGGCTATTTGCCCCATGCGCTCAAAATCAATGATGCGGGAATAGGCAGAGGCGCCTACGGTGATCATCTTGGGCCTTTCTTTTTCGGCGATGGCCGCGAGCTCCTCGTAGTCGATCAAACCATTATCTTCGCGGACGCCGTATTGGACGAATTCGTAGAGCTTTCCGGAGAAATTCACCGGGTTGCCGTGGGTGAGGTGGCCACCGTGTTCAAGGTTCATACCGAGCACTTTGTCACCCGGCTGGAGCACGGAGGTATACACGGCAAAATTAGCCTGTGAGCCCGAGTGAGGCTGCACGTTTGCATGGTCGGCACCGAAAAGTTCTTTGGCGCGCTCGATGGCAAGTTTTTCGACAACATCGACATGCTCGCAGCCACCATACCAGCGTTTACCGGGGTAACCCTCGGCATATTTGTTCGTGAGGACGCTGCCTTGGGCCTGCATGACAGCAGGATAGGTGAAGTTTTCTGAAGCGATCAGTTCGATGTGACTTTCTTGGCGGGCGCGCTCGGCGGCGATGGCTGTGGCAATTTCGGGATCGATTACATCAATCGGCGAAGCGTTTAAGGCGGAAGCGTTGGCGGTGGTTGCGGTCATAAGATTTAGAAGTTTCTGTTTGGGAGTTATACACTAGAAGGGCCAAACCCAATCGCGAGCGGAGCTGCGCTTTTTCGGGGAAGTTTTAGATTCCGTTTCGGGCAGCGTTTTGGTCTTAGCTCCGGTATCGGACTTTTGGGATGCGTTTGTTTTCTCGCTCCAAAAAGGCCACCACCAGGGGTCGGATTCCAAGGTTGGTTCAAATTCCTCTTCCAGGATCGCCTCGGAGGTGGTCGCGGCTCCGTCCTCGCTAAACGGCCAGACCCAGCGGGCAAAGGTGCGGCCCCATCCGCTATTGGCTTGCTGGCGGGGATCGAGGCCGGCGGCGTCGGCGAGGCGGCGCATTTGTTCAGTAACGTCTTCGCGCTCCTCCGCGTAGTCGGCCAATTTGCTGGTGTCTGCCGGGGCGGCGGCACGCGTGCGGGTGGGAACGCCGTCCAGGGGGCGGCCGGGGCGGTATTCGTAGAGCACAAAACCGCGGCCGATGGGGGAGAGGATTTTGCGCATCCCGTCGTCCCAGCGCATAAAGATATCCTGCCCCTGCATGCGCCATTCTCCGGAGAGCGAGCGGTCGAGGGAGGTGGCGAGGCCGCCGAAGCGCTTGATCTCGACCCGCTCGAACTGATCTTCATCCAAGCGAATGACCCAGTCGCCACGGTAGAAGTTGCGGGCGTTGTTGCGATTGGCGAAAGCGATGCCGCCCGTGAACGACCCTCGCTCCGTTTCATAGCTGCTCAGCCAGGTGGCGGGCACATTGTCGGGGTTTGTGCGGATGGCGGGCTCCGGCTCGGTGGTGTCGTCTTCGATCACAGCGCCGGGAGCGATGCGTTTGTAGGCGAAGCCACGGCGGGTTTCGCGCAGGATGGCGTAGTGCCCGCTATCCCATGCAATGTGAAGCTCGCCGCCTTGTTTGGCCCATGAGCCGCGCAGGCCACCGGCCCCGCCGCGTGTGCTGGCGGCCGAGCGGTCTGATTCGACGAAGACGAAGTGTGGTTCATCGCTGTCTTCAGCCCCGACTCTCCAGATGCCGAAAAAGCCCTCAGCCTGATCCTGGTTGGAGCTGAGTTCGCTGTCCCGCGTGGGTGGCTTGGCCCATTGGCCGAGAACCTCACGGGGAACCTGCTGAGCCGGGGAGGTATAGCGCTCGGCACCGTTGGCTGAGACGAATGTCGCGCCAAAGCCCAGCTGATCGCTCTCAATGCGGTGCTGGCTACCGTCCGGCCAGGAAAGCGTGGCCACCTCGGCGCTGCTCGTCCAGGTCCCCTGATAAACCGTGGTATCGGCATCGTCGCCCCAGAAATAGGCGGCGCGCCCCTGATTATGCAGAATCACGATGAGCGTGCCGCGCTCAGGCGTCTCTATTTGCCATGTGCCGCGAAACAATTCCTCGCCGCTCTGGGCAAAAGCGGGCGTCGTCACAAGGCAGGCCAGCCACAGGCCACGGAGGGGGCCACGAAGGAGGCCATGGAGGAGGCCATGGAGGGCTGAAGTCATTGATCTATAAAAACGGCAAAATCTCTGTCCGGGAAATGGTATCATGGGTAGTGACTATTTTTCTCCCAGAGTTCAGGCAAGATTTAATCGCGTCGACCCATTCTCGAAAAGTCGAGTAGGCTTCGGCTAATTTGGCCGTTTTGCAGGGCAATGCGGTCTGAGTCCGGGTGCGACTCGGCAACGGTGCCCTCGGAGTAGCGGAAGGCGTATTTGCCGGGGCTGGTTTCGCCGAAAAGGCTGCCGAGCTTCAGTTTGGCCGGGAAGGTGTCGACTACCTGCGAGGTCTCGGTTGTTAGGGGTGGGAAGTTGACGTTGATGACCTTTCCGCGGCAGGTATCGGCGGCGGCGAGTGTTTCACGCGCGATACCGGCGGCATGCACGGCGGCTGCATCGAGCGAGCGGCTGAACTCGCCCTCGACGCCCCCTTTGCTATCGCGCACGCTTTCAAAAATTGAGCCCGGGACGCATTGACTGAAAGCGACCGCCGGGATCTCCCAGAGTGCGCCCTCAATCGCCCCCGCGACGGTACCGGAGCTTAGGATGAGGGTTTCGGTGGTGTTAAAGCCGATATTGATCCCGGACAGGATGATGTCGGGCGTCTCCGTGAGTAGATTGCCGAGTGCGATGTTGACGCAGTCCGAGGGGGTGCCGCTGATTGCCCAGGCTGTTGCCACAGCCTTGGGAAAATGAGAGGGGCTTTGCATAACCTCGATTTCCCCGTGACGCGTCATCGAGCGGCCACTCCAGCTTTGCTCGAAGGCGGGCGCCGCTACGGACACTTTGAAAAAGGGGAGCAGCGCGTCGACCAACCGGTGCAGGAAGGCCGACTCGATCCCGTCGTCGTTTGTTACTAGGGCGTGTGGTTTCATCTGCTTGGTTTCGCCAGCACCTCAGCCGGGGCCTCCGTGATGCACTCGCGCAAATCGGCGGGGAGCTCGACGGATTGCAGGGCCCCCGTCTCGTTTAACTGAGCGAAGATCGTCGTCATGTGCCCCTTGCCCGCTTGGGTACGGCTGCCGTCCGCATTGCGACGAAATATCCTAAATTGAAAGTCGATGGCCCTGTCTTTCACAGCTTTGACGGCGAGGTGGATATCGATGGTATCACCAAAACGGAGCGGCGCGGAGAATTTGCATTCGGCCCTGGCCCGGGGCCACCCGACCAGCTCCCCGGGCTTCGTGCGGATGAGATCCACGCCTGCCGCCTCAAAAAAGTCGCGCTCAGCCGTCTCCATGTATTTAAAGAAATTAGAGAAATGGACCAGACCGGCCATATCGGTTTCGGAAAACTCGATGCGACGTGTGGAAGTGTGTTCGTAAGGCATGGTGGGTATTGATGGCATGACCTTGCGTCTTGGCAACTCGCTTCATTCATTTCGACGCATTCAACCACTGCTGAGGTGCCTGCCCAAAGGCTCGCTTGAAAGCACGCGAAAAATAAAAGACGGAGCTGTAGCCGAGGGCATCCGCCACCGCCGAGACGCTCAACCGGTTGTGCTGCAATAGGTCGCGGGCCCGATTCAGCTTGATTCGGTTTTCGAACTCGCGCGGGGCATATCCGGTCTGCTTTCTGAAGGCGAAGCGGAAGCGCGAATAACTACAGCCCAGCTCACGTGCCAGCGCCTCAAGATCGGTTCGCTCATCGAGCCGCTGCAGCAGCGCTGCCTTGGCCCTTCGAACGATGACCGCATCGGTGCTTCCAGACTTGGGCTCTGCTGCCTGTTCTGCCTTCAAAAAAGCTAAAAGCAAGGGGACATGGCTCGCCGCAATCTGATCCCGGCCATTCACATCCTGATCCACCCAATGCAGCAGGCGCTCAAAGAGTTCCGCCAAGGCCGCCCCGCGCGTTGTTTGCAAGACCGCCTCCTGTGGTGCGAAAAACTGGTGCATCACCCGGGTCGCATCGGCCCCCTTGTAGCCGACCCATGACTCCCGCCATCCGGTTCGTTTGTCGGGGCCGTAGCGATGCCACTCGCCGGGAAACAAGAGCAGCGCAGTCCCCGAATCCACCTGAGTCCGCGCCACAGAGGCCGACTCAAAATAGCCCGAGCCAGACTCAATGAAAACAATTTGGAACTCGTCGAGGAGACGCCGGCCCCCGGGCTCAAACAAATATGCCTGGGGGTGACCCGCTGGCGGATAGGCCTGGCCCTTGGCAATTTGCTGGCAACCGGCATCCAAAATACGCCAGCCCCATCCGGACGCTGCGGCGTCGGACGGCAAATATCGACTAAAGCTCTCCATGACTATCGCCAGCGTTACCGGGCTTTCCGCGTATAGCGATGTCAAAAAGTGCAAATAATGAATCAACCTGTGTATTCACAAAGCAGTCCGGATGAGCTATCCTTCCCCCGTTTTCCCAATTTCAAAACCCAACCCAAAAAGCGCACATGTATTCCGAAGCCAAAGAAATCTATGCCTCCATCGGCGTCGATGTAGAGCAGGCCCTTACCACCCTGGCCCACACGCCCATTTCGCTGCACTGCTGGCAGGGGGACGACGTGGTCGGCTTCGAAGACGGAGCAGGAGCTTTGGGCAGTGGTCTCGCGGTGACGGGGAACTACCCCGGCAAGGCCCGCAGCATCGACGAGCTCCGTCAGGATCTGGAGCAGGTGCTCGGTCTCCTGCCTGGCAATCACCGGCTCAACCTGCACGCCATCTACGGCGATTTCGGCGGTAAGCGGGTGGACCGCGATGCCATTGAAGTCGAGCACTTCCAGGGCTGGATCGATTGGTGCCAAGCGCAGGGTATCGGGATGGATTTCAACCCCTCCTGCTTTTCCCACGCCAAGGCGGATGCGGGCTTCACCCTGAGCAGCACCGATGCCGGGACACGCGATTTCTGGATTGAGCACTGCCGCCGCAGCCGCGCCATTGCAGCCGAAGCGGGCAAGCAGCTGGGCAGCGCCGCCGTAACCAATGTCTGGATACCGGACGGCATGAAGGATTTACCCGCCGACCGCCAGAGCTACCGCCACCGACTGGCCGAGAGCCTCGATGCGGTCTTCGCCGAAAAACTCAATCCCGTGCACAACATTGATGCCGTCGAGTCCAAGCTTTTTGGCATCGGCTCCGAGAGTTTTGTGGTGGGCTCGCACGAGTTCTACATGGGCTACGCGCAGAAAAACCAAACTGCACTCTGTCTCGATGCCGGCCACTTTCATCCCACCGAAAGCATTGCCGATAAGATTTCCTCGGTGCTGATGTATGTGCCAGAGTTGCTCTTGCACGTCTCGCGCGGGGTGCGTTGGGATAGCGACCACGTCGTGCTCTTCGACGACGCCACCCAACAAATCATGCAAGAGTTGGTCCGTTGCGACGCGCTCGGTCGCACCCACATCGGCCTCGATTTCTTCGATGCCTCGATCAACCGCATCGCCGCCTGGACGATCGGCACCCGGGCCGCCCAGAAATCGCTTTTGCTCGCCCTCCTTGAACCCCGAGCCAAGCTTCGCGAAGCCGAGCAATCCGGCGACTACACCACCCGCCTCACCCTACTGGAACAAAGCAAAGCACTCCCCTGGGCCGCCATTTGGGCGGAGTTCTGCGAGCGCAACCAAGCCCCCGGCGAACTGGACCTGCTCAGCGAGTTCAAGGCCTACGAGACGACCGTGCTGGCCAAGCGGAGTTAACGGCAGCTGTCTTTAAGGGGGGAAGCCCCTCTCACCTGTTTATACGGCTCGTGACGCTTGACGAGCCGCCACTTTTACGGCTCTGCTTGAGAAGTGCCCTACAAGGAAAACCAGCAGGTCGTTGACACGATCCACCGACGCTACAAGGCGTTTTCTAAAAAAGCTCAGTCCTCTGTTCTGGCTCTGAGGATCCGGCTAACTAGTGGGACTGCCTGCTTCATTGCTGCACTGAGCGGGTTGTCGCTCAATGCTTGGGCGGATCCAGAAAAGGCTGAATCGGTCGAAATACTGCCACCGCTCACTGTCTCAACCACTCGAATGGAACGTCCGCTCAACGAGGTGCCCACCGCCATTACCCGTAGCGATGCCGAGTCGATCCAGCGTGCAAATCTTCAGATTGCCCTCGACGAAGCCCTCGAGGCGGTCCCCGGGGTCTTTGTCCTCAACCCCTACAACTACGCCCAAGACACCCGTATCGCCATTCGTGGGTTTGGTGCGCGATCCGATTTCGGCATCCGGGGCATTCGCCTTATCGTCGATGGCATCCCCGCCACGACTCCGGACGGTCAGGGGGAGGTCGACGGTCTCGACTTGGGTTCGGCAGCAAGCATGGAGGTCCTGCGCGGGCCCGCCTCCGCGCTCTACGGTAGCGCTTCGGGAGGCGTCATCCGGATCGAGACGGAAAGCGGCCCACAGGTTCCTTTTATGGAGACCCGGCTTTCGGCGGGATCCGACGCCTTTCTCAGCACGCAGTTTAAAGCAGGCGGTCAGGCGGGTCCGCTCAACTATCTGATAAGCGCCGGCTACCTCGACTTCGATGGCTACCGGGAGAACAGCGCCACCCGAAACACCCGGCTCAACGGCAAACTGGAATATACCGTCGACGCTACGATGCGGCTTCGGCTTGTTTTCAATGTGATCGACTTTCCCCAGCAGGACGACCCCGGCGGACTGACCCGGGCCGAAGCCGAGGCCGACCCCCGACAAGCCCGCCAGCAGAATCTGGATTTCGACAGCGGTGAATCCGTGACCCAGCAACGGGTCGGCTTGGTCCACTTTTGGGATTTCAACGCATCGCATGCTCTGGAGAGCCGACTGCACTACACCCGCCGTGATTTTGCCAACAAGCTGCCTTTCCAACCCGGTGGCCAAGTCACCTTTGACCGGGATTTCTTCGGCGGCGGCGTGCTCTACCGATACACGGGCGATCGGCTTCAACTCAGCACCGGCCTCGATTTTGATCGGCAGCAGGATGCCCGCCGGAACTATGACAACCTCAACGGTCAACAGGGAGATCTGGATCTCGACCAGGACGAGGACGTACAAAGCCTTGGCCTCTTTCTCTCGCAAGCCTACGCCCTCCACGAAGATCTGGTATTCTCGGCCGCTCTGCGCTACGACGAGGTCCGTTTCGACGTGCGCGATCACTTTCTGGCCGACGGCGACGACAGCGGTGACATCCGCTTCGCCGAGTGGAGCCCCATGGCGGGGCTGAGCTGGTCGCCCGGCGATGCTGTCACCCTCTATGCCAACCTCTCGAGGGCGTTCGAAACCCCCACCACCACCGAGTTTGACAACCCAAGCGGCGGCGGCTTCAACACCAGACTCGAATCCCAGACCGCCTGGAACTACGAGATCGGCCTGAAGGGCCAACGCTCCCTGGCGGGCCGCTCGCTTCGTTATGAGCTGGCCGCCTTCTATATCGACGTCGACGATGCACTCGCTCCCTTCGAGCTGGCGGCATCGCCCGGCCGGGAGTTCTACCGCAACGCCGGAAAGACTCGACACCAGGGCGTCGAGGCAGCCCTCTCCACCGAGCTCGGTGCTGGTTGGAGCCTCGGCGTCAACTACACCTGGTCGCACTTTCGATACCGTGACTTCGAGTCGAACGGGCAGGACTTCTCCGACCAGCGTATTCCCGGCATTCCCCAGCACCTGGCCGCCCTTCGACTCAACTACACACACCCGAGCGGGTTTTTCGCCAGCTGGCGCACCCGACTGGTCGGCAGCTTTTACGCCGACGACGCCAACAGCGAAAAAATCGAAGCCTACACGGTCAGCGATTTGCAGGCAGGCTACACCCACCGAAGCGGCAACTGGACGATCGAGCCCTACCTCCGGGTCAACAACCTGCTCGACGAAAGCTACTTTTCCAATATCCGGATCAACGCCTTCGGCAGCCGCTACGTCGAACCCGCCCCGGAACGCAGCCTCTTTGGCGGCATCCGAGTTCGGTATAGCTTTCAATAGCAAAGCCAGCCCAGCTCGCCCCATTCAGAAAACTGGGTGATGTGAAAGCAGCTAGCTACCTTGCCTCGTTGACAAAACCATAAACAAGGTTTTGTTGTAATCATGAAAACATCTTTTGAGATTCCCGATGAACTGTTCTGCCGCGTAAGGGCGCAGGCTGCTTTGCGTCGTCGCAAGATCAAAGACTACCTGGCCGAGGGGTTGCGTTTGGTTCTTGAGGCGGACGATTTCAAAGAGAGTGGAGTTTCCGGGGCGCTTGCCGTTTTTGATGAAGTTCGCGCCCAACCCTTGCATCAGCCCGAGGCGATTCGCCATTGGATGGAGGCCGTTCAGATGGAGGGAAAATCGTTTTTGGGGGCGAGTCCTGGTCGCACGGGCTACGCCTGATGCACTAGCTACTTTCCCAAGCCTGGGGGTATACCTTCAAATCCATGAAACTGTGCAACGCCTCCAACGAAAAGACCCTTCTCGACTGGGCGGCCCAACTTTGCCCGGACTCTCCGCGAAAGCGGGTCAAGGAGTGGATCATGGCGGGGCGTTTTTGTCTGGATGGCCAGGTGGTGACGAAAGCGGGCCTGCGCCTGTCGGATCCAGGTGAGCGACTGAATCTTGGTGCCCCGGAACGGGCGGTTGCCGCTTGGGGGCACCGCAAACGGATTCACCCGAAGCTCGTTCTGGTTTATTTGGATGCCGATTTGGCCATCGTGGACAAGGAGGCGGGCTTGCTTTCAGTACCGACGGATAATCAAGCTAAGATTTCAGCCATTGAGGTCTTGGCTCACTACCTTAACGATCATCGAGGAGAAGCGCGGCGCCGAAGTTATTTCGGGACGGCCGAGCCCGTTAAGCCGCTGCCCGTGCATCGGCTCGATCAATATACCAGCGGCCTGCTCTGTATCGCATTTAACGACGAATCCCGTCGCAAGCTGATTGGTCAATTGCGCAGCCATGACTTTTTGAGGGAATACATCGCGTATGCCGACGGCGACGCGCCCGAGGCCAGCGGCGTCTGGCGGGATCACCTCGAACTGGATGAGGGCGGCTATTCGCAGCAACTGCGGCAGAGTGCCGAATCAGGCACAACCGAGGCCGTCACGCACTACTCGGTCGAGGCGATCTACGCGCGCCACCACGTAACCAAGTTACGCATACGCCTGGAAACGGGGCTTAAGCACCAGATACGGATACAGGCCGCTGCGCATGGCCTCCCCCTGATTGGCGACCGCATCTACCATCCGGGGACGCAAAAAGCCATCGCGAAGCAAGGAGCTAAACTGCCCTACGGGTTCAAGCGGCAGGCCTTGCATGCCGCTCTGATCGGCATACGGCATCCAAAAAGCGGCGGGAAACTCAAATTTCAATCCAAAATACCGGGAGACATGCAGGACCTGGAGGCGAGATTGCGTGCCGACAAGGGCCGTGCATTCGTTGAATGAACGGCAGAGATCGCGGAGGGCGCCGCGTGAAAGGCCAAACAGCTGCCCTCGTCAGCGCTTACGTTTTCGCTTGAACTCGTCGGGAGTCCGACGCATCCTCACCGGCATTTTTCAATCCCATCGGCTTTTTATTTATGAGCACACTCCTTATCAGTCTCCTGACTCTGATCCTTTTGTTGATCTCGGCCTTCGTCGTCATGATCGTTTTGATGCAGCGCACCAGCCAAAGCGGCGGCATGGGTGCCGCACTTGGCGGCGGTGCCGCGGAATCCGCCTTCGGCTCAGAAACCAACAACATTTTAACAAAGGGCACTATTTACGGGATCATCGCATTCTTCCTGATCGCTCTTGTGCTCTTTCTCCTCTACCAAGCCCAGGCTGCGGACAGGGCTCCCGAGGTTGACATGAGTACCCTCATCTCGGCCGATCCGCCGACCACCGAGGCGACCACCGAAGCGACCGCCGCGACCGCCGCGACCGCCGCAACCGAAGCGGCCGAAGCGACCGGGGCCACCGCTGCAACCGAAGCGACTGCCGCGACTGGCGAGGCCGAGGGCGAGCCGTCGCCTTCCACGGATTAATGTTTGCCAAAAAGAAATTCAAACTACGCCCCGCAAGGTCAGCTGTCGCCGGATTCACCGCAGCTGGCCTTTTCTTTGTCTGCTTCGTGGCCGATGCGCAGCGTGCTGGTGGCGAGCGACCTTCCCGCTTTATGGACCGAATCGATGCGGAGGAGGGAGCGGCCAAGCTCACCGCCTTTCGCGGGCAGCGTCTTGCGGGTGACTTTTACTTCGAGTTCCAACTGGAGCATAAGCCCCGTCGTGCGCGAACCGTCCGCTACAACGGAAAGATGTGGGGCACCTGGAAGGAACAAGGCCCGCTTTCGCGGATCGCGATGGATCCCAATCCCGTTCACGGTAACACGGCTCCCCAAGCAACGCAGCCGGTCGAGTTGATTATACAAAGTGGGCCAGTGCCCGCAGCCTGGATTCGGCGCTCAGGCGGGGAGGGTTTTGAGCCGATAGAGGGAGCGGCACTTTTTCAGCCAATCCTTGCAGGGCTTCTCTACAGCCCCTTTGACCTGCAAATGCCCTTTGTTTACTGGGAGCGTTTTCAATACGAGGGTCCCGCTCTGGCGATGGGTAGCCGGGTTGCACAGCAGTTTCTGATGTTACCACCCGAGGAGTCGGCAAGTGCGCAATGGGGCATCAGCGGTGTTCGTATTGGTTTGGACGATACCTACGATGCACTCCTTACGATTGAGGTGATGGACTCTGAGATGGTGGCAAGCTCGCGCGTTGCTGTCGAGAGTGTGCGGAAAGTGCAGTCACAGTATATCGTTAAACGAATGACCCTAACTGATTATCCATCGAAGGATCGAACAACCTTTAATGTGACTGCAGCAGCGGTCGGCTTATCTTTACAGCGTGATTTATTTGCGCCAGACGCCAATGTTGAAGCGGAGGTATACATACCTGGATCGCCTGAAAAATTGTAAGGTTGAGGTAAACGATTTTCTATTGACTTGGGCCGTTTGGAAAACAGCGTGAGGGTAACCCTAAGGTATTGATCATGAGCAGCCAAGCATCGACCCCACTTACATTCGATTTAGATCAGGAGCTTTTTGCCAAGTTGAAGCACCTGCAAAAACAAAGCGGCGTACGTTCACTGAGTGAAGTTGTGCGCTATGCGGTTAGCCAGATGAAGGTTTCCGAGCTGGAGTTCGGGCACCACGATCACCGGCAAGTTTCTGTTCGGCTTCCGGAAGCGTTACGCCAACGGCTAACGCGTACGAGCCGGCAAAAGAAAGTCAGCGTAGGCGAGTTGTTGAGGGCCGTGTTGGCCTCTCTTCCTGAGCAACTCGCAGTATATGAACCGGGAAAAGTTATGCCTAAGAAAAAAGCAACCAAGAAGAAAGTCGCCGCCAAAACACCAGCCAAAAAGGCTGTTAAAAAGAAGGTAGCGTCCAAAGCTCCAGCCAAAAAGGCTGTTAAAAAGAAGGTAGCCGCAAAGACGGTTAAAAAAGCACCAAAGAAGGCAGTCAAAAAAGCTGTTAAGAAAAAGGTCGCTAAAAAAGCAGTCAAGAAAGCTGCTAAAAAAGCAGTCAAGAAGACTGTAGCTAAAAAAGCCGCGAAAAAGGCTACCAAGAAGGCGGTAGCCAAAAAAGCGGTGAAGAAAGCAGCGGCTAAAAAAGTGGTGAAGAAAGCGGCGGCTAAAAAGGTGGCCAAGGCACCAGCTAAAAAAGCCGTAAAAAAAGCCGTAAAGAAAAAGGCAGCCAAGACTAAAGCGAAAAAGTAGTTAACTCAGCTTTTTCGAGGAACCTTAGGCGAGGCTTGCTTTTGCCAAGGCAAAAGTTTTGATTCCACGCTCCCGCATCACTGTCATCTGACGGATGCTGCGGGAGCGTTTTTTTATTTATGGCAGAACAAGCAAAACTATCCACTTGGGCAATGAACATTGCTCCGTCTCCGACACTGGCAGTTGATGCCAAAGCGAAAGAGCTGAAAGCTGCGGGCGAAGATGTCTGCGGCTTCGGTGCGGGCGAGCCCGACTTTGATACGCCGGAATTTATTAAAGCAGCCTGCGTGCAGGCCTTGGCGGAGGGTAAGACGAAATACGCACCGGCTCCTGGCATTCCTCCCTTACGTGAGGCCTTGGCGGCAAAGTATCGCGATCAAGGGGTCGACGACGTGACGGCGGCACAATGCGTGATCAGTCCAGGGGGGAAGTATTCTTGCTATCTCGCGATCCAGGCCGTGGTGAGCCCCGGCGATGAGGTGATCATTCCCGCCCCTTATTGGGTGAGCTATCCGGAGATGGTCAAGCTGGCTGGCGGCGTGTCGAAAGTCTTGTTTGCCGGTATCGATGCGGGCTTCAAGATCACACCGGAGGCATTGCGGGCGGCCATTACGCCGAGGACGCGCCTCTTCATTATCAATAGCCCTTCGAACCCGACCGGCGCGGTCTACTCCTCCGAAGAACTGCAGGCCCTCACCGAGGTGGCTCTGGAGGCCGGCATCTACATCATGTCGGATGAGATCTACGAGTATTTGCTTTATGATGGTGTGAAGCACGTCAGCCCGGCCTCATTCTCGAAAGAGGCGGCGGAATCCGTCATCACGGTGGCGGGTTTCAGTAAGACGTTTTCGATGACAGGCTGGCGTCTTGGCACATTGATGGCCGCCCCTGCGGTGGCCAAGGCAGTCACCAGTTTACAGAGCCAGACCAGCTCGAACGCAACGACCTTTGCGCAATACGGTGCCCTGGCCGCCATGGAGCAATGGGATCAGTCCTTGGCTGCGATAAAGGAGATGTTAACGGTCTTTGACCGGCGCCGTCTCTTTTTGCTCGAGGGCTTACAGGCGATCAACGGCATCGAGTGCGCACGGGCCCAGGGGGCCTTCTACCTCTTTCCCAACATCGAAAAACTGGGCTTAAGCGCGGCTGACTTCGCCGCGCGCATCCTCGAGGAAGAGAAAGTGGCGGTCGTCCCCGGCGAAGGCTTCGGAGCCCCCGGCTACATGCGCCTGAGTTATGCCACCTCCGACGAGGTTATCGAAAAAGGGCTGGAGCGACTCGCCCGATTTTGCAAAAAACTGGGCTAAAATTACCGGACTCTCAAAGCAGCTGCAAATAATGAACAACGAAGCAAAAATTATCTATACCATCACGGATGAAGCGCCGGCTTTGGCTACTTTATCACTTCTGCCGATTATTGAGGCCTAC
Source organism: Puniceicoccaceae bacterium (assembly GCA_018402305.1). Lineage (GTDB taxonomy): Bacteria > Verrucomicrobiota > Verrucomicrobiia > Opitutales > Coraliomargaritaceae > Thalassobacterium. The sequence continues at coordinate 34,023 of JAGYJE010000014.1, forward strand.
ACGGCGGCGGCGGGTGTATCGGTGGAAACGCGCGACATTTCACTGGCGGGCCGTGTTCTGGCCAGCTTGTCGGCGTTTTTGCCCGAAGGGCACAGGGCACCCGATCATCTTGCGGAATTGGGGGCATTGGCCAAGCAGCCCGACGCGAATATTATCAAGCTGCCAAATATCTCGGCGTCCATGCCTCAATTGGTGGCCTGCATCAAGGAGCTTCAAGAGCAGGGATGTGCGCTTCCGGACTATCCTTCGCAGCCGGGCACCGAAGAGGAAATGGCCATCAAAGCTGCCTATGATCGTGTCAAGGGAAGCGCCGTGAACCCCGTTTTGCGGGAGGGCAATTCCGATCGCCGTGCGGCAGCAGCCGTCAAGCAGTATGCCAGGAAGAACCCGCACAGCATGGGAGCGTGGTCGGCCGATTCCAAGTCGATGGTGTCCAGTATGTCGGAGGCTGACTTTTTCGGGAACGAAAAATCGGTGACGGTACCGGCTGCGACGTCAGCCCGGATTGAGCTCCACACCAAGGACGGGCAAAGGCAGGTCTTGAAGGATGGACTTCAGTTGCAGGCTGGAGACGTTTTGGACGGCACCTTTATGAGTGCCCGCGCACTGCGCGCTTTCCTTGCCGAGCAAGTCGATGCTTCGAAAAAGGCGGGTGTGCTCTTCTCGCTTCACATGAAGGCGACCATGATGAAGGTCTCGGATCCAATCATCTTTGGTCATGCCGTGGAAGTATTCTACAAAGACGTTTTTGAGACGTATGCCGATACCCTCGCTAAACTGGGAGTCGATGTGACCAATGGCTTGGGCGATCTATACGCCAAAGCCGGGGCATTGCCTTCAGAGGAACGCGATGCGCTGATTGCGGACATCGATGCAGTCTATGCAAAAAGGCCCGCTATTGCGATGGTCGACTCCGACCGGGGGATCACCAACCTGCACGTGCCCAGCGATGTGATCATCGATGCCTCCATGCCGGCGGCGATCCGCAGCTCCGGTCAAATGTGGAACAAGGCGGGTGCGCTTCAGGATACGAATTTCGTGATCCCGGATCGCTGTTACGCGGGCGTTTATGCGGAGACGGTGAATTTCTGCAAAGCGCACGGAGCCTTTGATCCACGCACGATGGGGACGGTTCCCAATGTGGGTCTGATGGCTCAGAAGGCCGAAGAATATGGCTCGCATGATAAGACTTTTGAGATTCCGGCTGATGGCACCGTCCGCGTTGTCGACGAGTCGGGCACTGTGTTTTTCGAACATGCGGTGGAAACGGGTGATATCTGGCGGGCCTGCCAGGTAAAGGATGCTCCGATTCGTGACTGGGTAAAGCTGGCTGTCAATCGCGCCCGCGCCACGGGTGCGCCCGCTGTTTTCTGGCTGAATCAAGCGCGCGCACACGATGCGCAATTGATCGCAAAGGTTGAATCGTACCTCAAGGATCATGAGACCGATGGGCTCGACATTCGTATTCTCGCCCCGGTTGAGGCCACTCGGCTCACTCTGGAGCGGGCGAAGGCGGGTCAAGACACGATTTCCGTTACGGGAAACGTGCTGCGTGACTATTTGACCGACCTCTTTCCGATCCTCGAACTTGGGACAAGTGCGAAGATGCTGTCGATTGTGCCCTTAATGAATGGAGGTGGCCTCTTTGAAACAGGTGCGGGTGGCTCCGCGCCCAAGCACGTGCAGCAGTTTGAAAAAGAGAACCACCTGCGCTGGGATTCGCTCGGCGAATTTCTCGCGCTGGGGGTTTCGCTGGAGCATCTCGCGGCAGTCTTTGGAAACGAGAAAGCTCGGGTCTTGGCGGATACACTGAATACAGCAAATGCCAAGTTTCTGGAGGAAAACAAATCGCCCTCGCGCAAAGTTGGGGAATTGGATAACCGGGGCAGTCATTTCTATCTCGCGCTCTATTGGGCGGAGGCACTCGCTGCCCAGGATAAGGATGCCGAGTTGAAGGCGCGTTTTGCGCCCCTCGCCGGGGCGCTCAAGGCGAATGAGGCGACGATTGTTGATGAGCTGAATGGTGTTCAGGGGCCGGCTGTTGATCTGGGTGGTTACTACCGCCCGGACTGGGCTAAAGCACAAGCGGCCATGCGACCGAGCAAGACCTTCAACGCCGCGATTGCAGGCTTGTAGTGCCATGCAGCGGTATTAAGGCTACTCGGAATCAGCGTCGGGCGTCGTGATCGGTCGGCTGGATACGATGCGCCAAGAGCCGTCGTCCAGCTGACCGATGGTGAAGCGGCTCTCAAAGTTATCTTCCGTGCGGTAGCGCACGCGCATGCGATATCCGGGCGTGACGGTGGGCCCGTAGTCAATGCCCTGGTGAGTGTAGCGAATGCTTTCTTCGGGAGCGCCTGAGAGCGGCTCAAACTCAATACTTATAATAGGCAGGCCGAGCTCAAATTGAAGCGTGGTTTTGAGCAGATTCCGCGTGCTCTCAGTAGTTCCCTCAAGGGCATAGAGCGCCAGCATCGGGTCAATCGTATCCGCCTGGTTTGCCTCATTAAAGGAATTTGCAAATGCCTCAAAGCCCTCGTTGAGCTTCGGGGCGCAAGCAAGTACCAGAAAGGGAATGATCGTTAGAGCAAGCGTCCGCAGGCTACCTTGTAGCATCGTAGTGAAGCGTTGCTTAGTCAGTGTTGTGAGCGCGGTCGTCCCACTTTTCCTCATCTGCCTTTTCCTCATCAGTGCGCACCCCGTCGATGATCACATTGACACGGGCGACGCTCTTACTCGTCATTTTCTCGATTTGTTTGGCTATGCGCTGCTGCATTTCGCTCGCCACGGCAGCTAACTCGACGCCAAACTTTAGAACGACGCGAATCTCGATGCGGTAATCGCCGACCTCGTCTTCCTCGACGCGCACCCCGCGTTCGTCACCTTTTTTAGAGAAAATCTCCGCGATGCCGTCCACAAACCCGCCTCCGACAGCGGCCACGCCGGCGACTTCAAGAGCGGCCAGGCGAACGATGCTCGCGACCACACTGTGATTGATGCGAATGTCGCCGAGGGTAGTGGAGTCTTCCGACAGGGTCGGTATGGTTGATTCGTTTTGATTGTCCGTTTCCTTGCTCATAATTTTGTTGGTTGGTGTTAAATGACGGGCTCTAAGTGTACAGATCCTTTGGGACGCGCTCAATGAACTCCTCGATGTATTTTGTGGTGGCCTTGCCGGCCCGAAAATGCGGGTCTCGAATGATCGCCCGGGAAAAGGGAATGTTAGTCTTAATCCCGCTCACAAGGTATTCTCCGAGCGCCCGGTCCATGCGGTCGAGGGCAAGCTCCCGTGTGCGGCCGAAGGTCATCACCTTCGCGATCATGCTATCGTAGTAAGGCGGGATCGTATAGCCACTATAGCAATGTGAATCGATGCGGACACCGTGACCACCCGGCGCATAGTAGAGGGTGATTTCTCCGGGGCAGGGGGCAAAGTTCCGGGCGGGATCTTCCGCGCAGACCCGGCACTCTATGCAATGCTTGGTGATTTTAATGTCCTTTTGCTGGTAGCTGAGCTTAAACCCGCTGGCGATAAGGAGCTGCTCTTTAACCAGATCAACCCCGGTAACCTCTTCGGTGACCCCGTGCTCGACCTGAATACGGGTGTTCATTTCGATGAAGAAATAATCACCGTTCCCATCGACAAGAAACTCCACCGTGCCAGCGCCTTCGTATTGGACAGACTTTGCCAGCTTAACCGCATCGCGGCCCATTTTTTTGCGCATCTCCTCTGAAATAAAAGGGGAGGGAGCCTCTTCGATTACCTTCTGGTGACGGCGCTGCACGGAGCAGTCGCGCTCACCGAGGTGAATCACGTTGCCAAACTGGTCCCCGAGAATCTGAATTTCGATATGGCGGGGCGCTTGCAGAAAACGCTCCAAATAGACCGCGCCGTTGCCAAAGGCTTTCTCTGCCTCGCTGCGCGCGTTGTTGTATTCCTTGACGAAGGCCACGGAATTGTGGGCGGTGCGCATGCCCTTGCCGCCTCCCCCGGCGACCGCTTTAATGATCACAGGATAGCCGATTTTTTTTGCGACTTCGAGGGCATCTTTTTCATTGTCCACGGTGCCATCACTGCCGGGAATGACCGGCACCTTGGCCGCCATGGCCATATCGCGGGCCTTGGCCTTGTCACCAAAATTGACTATCGCCTCCTTGCCCGGGCCGATAAACTTAATGTTACATTGCGAGCACTGCTCCGCGAAATCGGCATTTTCCGCAAGGAAACCGTAGCCGGGATGAATCGCATCGACGTCCGCAATCTCGGCCGCGGCAATAATACGATCCGCTTTGAGATAACTCTGATTGCTGGCGGCCGGGCCAATGCAGATGGCTTCGTCGGCTAACTGCACGTGAAGCGACTGCTCGTCGGCTTCGGAATAAACAGCAAGCGTTTTGATGCCGAGCTCGTTGCAGGCGCGGACGATGCGCAGGGCGATTTCGCCACGATTTGCGATGAGAACTTTTTTGATCATCCGATAAGTCAGTTAGCAGGCAGCTGTATTTTGCAGGACCAGGCGGTCTTCTAGGCGGTCTTCTAGGCGGTCTTGACCTTAAAGAGCGGCTGGCCGTATTCGACCGCGTCCCCGTTTTCCACGAGAACCTCCGTAATGATGCCGCCGAGCTCCGCCTGGATCTCGTTCATCACCTTCATGGCCTCAATGATGCAGACGACGCTGTCAGCCGTCACCTTCGCGCCAACATCAACGAAAGCCGGACTCTCCGGTGAAGATGCCCGGTAAAACGTGCCCACCATCGGCGACTTGATGACGAGAATCCCTTTTTCCTCGGCGGGAGGCGCTGCCGCTGGTTCCGCCGCGGCCGCAGGAGCCGGGGCAACCGCCTGGTGGGCAGGAGCCGCTTGAATCACTTGGGGGGCCTGGGGGGCTTGGGCACTCTGGCTGCTGAGGCGTAGCTTGAAACCGTCCTCCTCGAATTCGAATTCGGAAATGTCCGAACGTTTCATGAGGTCGACGACTTGTTTGATGAGTTTGATATCCAAGGTGATGTCCTTTCTTACAGCTTGATGGTTTGATTGAGAAATAGAGAAACCAGTCGGCTTCAACCGATTGACTCATGAATATGTAACTTAAACGTGATGTAAGGCTAGGTTTTCCGGATGTGCAACGACATTGTTTTCGGATTAAAAATAGAGCTTTCACTGGGCGCCAAGGCAGCCCATCCTGACGCGCTATGCCGAAATGCAATTTTCAAGCGATCGAGATCGCCGGAATGGTGACCTGCGTGCCCCGAACAGAACGGTGCATTGACGACGAGCTGAGCTTGTTTGGAGGGAACGTCAATCAGCTCGGGCGATTGAAGAAGACGATTGGTTTGAATAAGCGAAGGGTCGTCGAGCCCGGCACGACGGCTGCCGATCTTTGTCACGCGGCGGCGGAAACCCTGTTGCATGGCCTGGACCTGAAGCGCGATCAAATGGATGCGGTGCTCTGTGTCACGCAAACTCCGGATTATTTGCAACCGTGCAATGCCGCCGTGCTGCACGGGCGCTTGGGGCTCGTGAAGGACTGTGCGGCACTGGATGTGAACCTCGGTTGCTCGGGCTACGTTTATGGTCTCTGGCTGGCACACACGATGATCGCCAGCGGTGGGTGCCAGCGGGTGCTATTGCTTGCAGGCGATACAATCAGCCGCCTCGTGCATGCGCAGGACCGCGCGGTGGCCCCCTTGTTTGGTGACGGTGGCAGTGCGACCCTCGTGCAGCGTGCGGACAAGGCCGGAACCAGCCATTTCAGCCTGCAAAGCGACGGCCGTGGATACCGGCACCTGATCGTGCCCGCCGGTGGTGCCCGTTGCCCCTGCTCGCCCCAGACCGCCGATGCGGTGCTGGATGATGCCGGGAACCTGCGCTCCCCGGAAAACTTATTCATGGATGGGGCCGAAATTTTCAATTTTTCCATTACGGAAGAGCCCAGATCCGTTCAGGACTTGCTCAAATACGCCGGAGCCGACCCGGATGCGGTGGATTATTTCGTCTTTCATCAGGCAAACCGCTACATTCTCAAGAATATCGCGAAGCGCCTGAGGCTGGATGTCGCAAAGGTTCCCATGCAAACGGTCGAGCGCTACGGGAACCAAAGCTCTGCCTCGATTCCTGCGGCAATCTGTGGCGAACTCGCCCCGCGGCTCAAAGCAAAATCTGGTTCGCGATTGCTGCTCTCCGGCTTTGGAGTGGGCCTATCCTGGGCGAGTGCTTTGTTGGAGGTGCCCCGGTTCAGGGTGTGTGAAATAATTGACTATGTGCCAGCTGAGGATTCTGCTTTGTGCGATGAGGACCATGGATGAATTCATAAGCAAATTTGAAAACACGATCGAGGGGGTGGAAGCCGGTTCGCTCCATTCAGAGACTGTTTTCCGATCACTCAAGCAGTGGGATTCACTGGCCCTGCTTATGTTTATCGACATGATCGACGCTGAATATGACGTGCGCCTGAATTCCGGGCAAATGAAGGCGGCTCAGACACTCGGGGAGCTTTACGGCTTGATCAGCGGAGACGGCGGAATGAAATGAAACGCGTTATAATAGTCGGCGCCGGGGGCTTTGGCCGCGAAGTATACAGCTGGGCACAGGAGCATCCGGACAACGGACGCGCTTGGGAGGTCATTGGATTTTTGGACGACAACCGAAAAGCCCTCGACGCTTTCAATTATGGAACACCGATTCTGGGAACCATTGCAGAACACCAACCCGCTGCCGATGAACAGTTTCTTTGCGGTATTGGGACGCCGGAGGTGAAGCGCGCAGCCTGCCAGCAACTCCTCGATCGCGGAGCAGAGTTTCTCACCTTAGTGCATCCTTCGGTGGTATTAGGCAAAAATGTCCAACTCGCTCAAGGCGTGGTCATCTGTCCAGGCGTCGTCTTGACTTGCGATATTCAGGTGGGTGATTTCGCGATGATCAATTGTTCAAGTAGTGCGGGTCACGATGTTCGGATTGGAGACTGGGCAACGGTGAGTGCGCATTGTGATCTGACCGGCGGCACGGCACTTGGCGAAATGGCCTTTATGGGGAGCGGTGCGCGCATTTTGCCCGGCAAGACAGTCGGTCCCCGGGCCCTGATCGGCGCCGGCTCGGTGGTTCTTGGTAACGTGCCAGCCGATAGCAAAGTGTTCGGAAATCCTGCCCGGGCTTTTTGAGGAAAGCCCCCCTGACATCCGAATTGGGACACCCTATGACCGGGTTCATTTGCTGATAATCAATTACTCGCAGCTTGATTTTTGGTCCACTCGGAAGTCAGGGCAGCGTCAACCCGGTTTACTGTAGCTTCTTTTTTTTGCGCTTCAGGAGTTTTTCGACCTTTCTGCGCTGGTCTTCGCGAACGATGTAGCCGATACAATTGTCGGCGCCGCATTGGCAGGGGTGATCCAGGAAATGCTCCATGTCGTAGCCGTAATCGTAGACGAGTTCTTCGCCCTTTTTGATGTCTCGGCGGGCGACGATCCATATCTCACCGTCGTAGTTAATGGCCTCGCAGTTACCATCGCAGGAGTGGTTCATGTAGCGGGCCGGATTTTTACCGAGGCGGCCGTCGATGTCGTATTTGTCGTCGAGCTCAAAAATGTAGACAAGCCCCTCGCCGGATTTGCGGGCCTTTTCCTCCCAATCAAGGGCTCGACGAGTCGACTCTTTCTTGGTGATTTTTTCACCAACGTATTGAATGATATCCGTACTTTCCTCAATATCGACGGTGGCATAGAGTCCACGCCCGTGGATCTTGGAGGTTTTTACTTTGCAGAGTGACTTTGGCATTTTAGGCTAAGCGAATGCGGATTCATTCAGTTTTCAGGTTGCGACTCATGAGTTGTTGCATGGCAGCTTTTGGGTCGAGCGCATCATAAAGTATCGCGTGAAGCACGCTGAGAATAGGCGCATCAATTTGCTTCCCGGCGCACAGTTTGTGGAGGCATTCCACGGCACGGTAGCCTTCGACTACGGACTTTTGGCTGTCGATAATCTCGTCCGGCCGTTCGCCTCGACCAATGCGTTCGCCAAAGCCCCGGTTACGACTCCACTTGCCGGAACAGGTTGCGACGAGGTCGCCAAATCCGCTGAGGCCGAAGAAGGTTTCTTTCTGTCCTCCGAGGCGGGCACCGAGGCGGACCATTTCGTTGAGGCTACGGGTGAGGAGAGCGGCTTTTGCATTGTCGCCGAGCTGCAGGCCGTCGCATAGGCCCGAGCCGATGGCATAAATATTCTTAAGCGTGCCACCCAGCTCGGTGCCGCGGACGTCGTCGGAGAGGTAGGCCCGCAGGCTGGTGTTGCTCAACGACTGTTGGTAGCGCTCGGCTTGCGGGCAATCGCTGCCCACGGCCAGCACCACGGCTGTGGGCTTGCCCGCGGCAACTTCGCCGGCAAAGGTCGGGCCCGAGAGGACCCCGCAGGCCACGCCTGGAAGTGCTTCCGCAACAATTTCCGCGGGGGTTTTAAGACTTTCGAGCTCGAGGCCTTTGCACATGATGAGAGCGAGCTTAAGCTGCCAGGCCGATTCGAGGTGTGGCTGGATCGACTGGCAAAGGGCGCGAAGCGCTTTGGAGGGGCAGGCAAGGAAAATGACCTCCGCCTCCATCAGAACGGGCCCAATCTCACAGCCGATTTGAATACTATGCGGCAGCTTGTAGCCCGCGAGGTAATCGCGGTTTTCCCGCAGGGAAGCCATCTCGAGGGCATGCTCCATGCGCCGGGGGACCAAGGTGACTGCATGGCCGCAACGATCGAGGTGCAGCGCCATGGCGGTGCCCCAGGCACCTGCTCCTAAGATACAGCAATTCATGAAGGGAACTTTCGGTTGCGCACATCGGCCGCGTAGTCGGCGAAGGCTTTTTGGGTGGCGGCACCCAGGTTGGCGTATTGTTTGACAAAAGACGGCACGTAACCGGCGTTGAGGCCCAGCAAATCATTGCAAACGAGGATTTGCCCGTCGCAGTGCGGGCCACTCCCGATACCGATGAGGGGGACCTTGAGTTCACCGGCGATGGCTCCGGCCACGGTTCCGTCGATCATCTCGCAAAGCACGGCAAAGCAGCCCGCTTTTTCGAGGGCGAGGGCGTCCTCCACCAGGGCCGACTTCTCCGCCTCACTGCGGCCAAACTTTCGATAGCCCCCAAGCTGGTGGACGTTTTGTGGAAGCAGCCCGAAATGCCCGAGGACGGGGATGCCCGCGTTGATCAAGCGGACGACGGTTGGTGCGAGTGCCGCCCCACCCTCGATTTTGACCGCTTGTGCGCCAGCCTCCTGGAGGAGCCGGCGGCAGGCATGTAAGAGCGAAGAAAAATCATCGTGTGCCAGGGTGAAGGGTACATCCGCGACGAGGAGGGCTTTGGGCCGGGCCCGCGCAACAGCCGCGGTGTGGTGCAGCATCATATCCACCGTGACGGGGACGGTCGTTTCGAAGCCAAGCTGCGTGGTGCCGACCGAATCGCCCACCAAAATCAGGTCGACCCCAGCGGCATCGGCATACTGAGCGGTGGGCGTATCGTAGGCGGTAACGGCAACAATCGGACGCTCCGTTTTGAGTGCCGAAAGACTCTTTGTGGTTATTTTCACGGTCGGACGATTAAATTTGAAAATTGTTGGCGAGAAGTGAACTTGGCTGTCACAACATCACTTGACAACTCTTTGTCACCCTCGAAACCATGCTACGCTTTATTTATCGCTGGCGCTACCGGCGCGCTCAGAAAGTCGGTGCTTATAAAATACCGTCACCCCGGCTGGAAGCGGAGGGGCGCATCGTGAGCTTGGGCAGCTACCTTTCGCAAACATCTGTGCGCGGGCGGACCTTTGACCGGTTTGATTTGCCGCGCCGCCGACGGCGTTGGCTGGGTGCGATCCTTGCGGTTTTGCTGGCGGTGCTGCTGGCCGTTGTGCTCGGCTGGATCTTCGTGGAGAGCATCGCCGCTTTGGAGCTTTTCAGGAATGATTGAGCGCCGCCATCGTGCGCTCAAAATCCTCCGGTAAAGGGGCCAGGAAGGTCATGAGTTCATCGCGTTCCGGGTGTTGAATGCGGAGTTCAGTGGAATGGAGCATGACACGGGGAATGCGGATCTCCTTCAGGCGGCCCGGCTTGAATCCGTAGGTCGTATCGCCCAGCAAGGGAAAGTTCAAGGCGCTCATGTGGACACGAATCTGGTGGGTGCGACCGGTGTGAATGACGCAAGCAAGGCGCGCCGCTTTTTGCGCATAGCGGGCCTCGACCTGCCAATCCGTATGAGCGGGCTTGCCACTATGCACAACCGCCATACGCGTCCGTATGACCGGGTGACGGGCGATGGGCTCCTTGATGGTGCCCCGGCTGACTTTGGGGATGCCCATGACGAGCGCGGTGTAGCGCTTGTAGGTTTGCCGTTCGCTGAAAGCGGCCGCTAACTTATGGTGGGCGGTGTCATTTTTCGCCACAACGATGAGGCCACTGGTTTCTTTATCAAGGCGGTGCACGATGCCCGGGCGGTCCGGTGCGCCGACGGTGCTCAATTGGTCGCCACAATGATGAAGCAATGCATGGACCAGGGTATTTTCCCCGGTTCCATTGCCCGGGTGCGTGATCATGCCCGGTGCTTTGTTGACGACGAGGATAGAGGCGTCCTCATAGATAATCTCCAAGGGGAGGTCCACGGCAATGGGAGCCGCTTCAAAGGTCGGCTCCTCAAGCGTGGCCCGAAGGAGACCGGGTCGGTTGATCTTAAAGCGCTTATCAATGATCAGTCCGTCAAAGCTGACTTGATCCGCCTCAAAGGCCCGTTGTAAGCGGGCGCGGCTGATGTCGTCAAACTTGGCGGCAAAGAGTTTATCAGCCCGGGTCGGCGGCGTGCCAGCGGGCACCGTGTATTCAATGATGCGGTCGGGCATGGTGGGTGGGCTCGGCAATCGACCTTGCTAGCGCAAGTTCGCTACGCGACTGAGGTCCTTGCCGTAATGCGGTCTTTGGTGATTTGGGCTTTGAGAGCGTCGATGGAATCGAATTTTTGCTCCGGTCGGATGAAGTGGAGCCATTCGACTTCGATGGTATCGCCCCGATCGAGGTCCGTGCCGTCGAGGGCGTGGATTTCGAGGACCGGTGGGTGGTCGGGGGCCACGGTGGGCTTCACCCCGTAGTTGGCGACGGCCGATTGCCAGGCGTCGGCATTCGCTCCGCGTACGCGAACGAGATAAACGCCGAAGCGCGGGCGACACTCCGGCTCCCAGGGCAAGTTGAGCGTGGGAAAGCCAATAGTTCGACCCAGCTTGGCACCGCCGACGACCGCACCACGGGCCGTGTAATTGTACCCAAGTAGGTCATTGACGCAGTCAATATTCCCAGCCTCGATTTCACCACGGATACGGGTGCTGCTAATCGGCTCACCATTGTGCTTGATACGCTGGGCGCTGAAGACAGCGATACCAAGGGTGCGTCCGGTCTCTACAAGCAAGGCCACGTCCCCCGCGCGTTTCTGGCCGAAGCGGAAATTCTCTCCCACGTAGATCGACTTGAGGGCGGGGATGGCACCTTTCAGATGCCCTAAAAAGCCGTCTGCGGGAATTTCAGCAAAAGCCCGGTCGAAACGCTTTTGGATCACACAATCGACCCCAATTTTGTGGAGCATGGCGGTCTTTGTTGCGATCGGCATGATGAGTTGAGTGGGATTCTCAGGCCGAAAGAGCTGACTGGGGTGTGGATGAAAGGTCAGCACACCGGAGATGCCCCCGGAGCGGCGGGCGGAAAAAACGGCCGACTCGATCACGGCCTTATGACCGAGATGGATCCCGTCAAAAACACCAATAGCCAGGTGGAGCTGGTCTTTTAAATCAGCCAGTGCTTCGAAGTGATCAACGGCAGGTGGGACTTTCATTTCACTAAAGCGCGTGGGTGGGCACCGCCTGGATAACGGGGATCAATTGCTTACGCAAGGTGGAGGGCGCCATGGCCTCGAGTTCCTCGATGGTGGACGCTTTCTCGATACGAAACTGACCGACGGCCGTGCGCCGGAGTTTGTTCAGATGCCCACCGCAGCCGAAGCGCTCGCCGAGATCATGGGCGATGGTGCGCACATAGGCACCTTTGCTCGTCCCGACGATGAAGCCGAGTTCAGGCAGGGCAAACTCCGTCAAATCGAAGCGGCTGATATGGATAACGCGGGGCTCCCGCTCGACGGTTTTGCCTTGGCGGGCGAGTTTGTAGAGTTTCTGGCCATTGATCTTTTTCGCGGAGAACATCGGCGGGGTCTGGTATTGATCGCCGATAAAGGTCTTCATTTCGGACTTTACCTGAGCTTCGGCCAGCGCGGGGACCGGGCGTTCCTCGGTAATCTCGCCGTCCGCGTCCTGAGAATCGGTGATCACACCGAGTTTCACGGTGCCCACGTATTCCTTGTCCATGCTCATCAGATATTGCGACGCTTTGGTTGCCTTTCCGATGAGGATGAGCAGGAGCCCGGTCGCCATGGGATCGAGCGTGCCGGCGTGCCCGACCTTTTTTATATGAAAGACCCGGCGCATCTTGGCGACGACATCGTGCGAAGTGATCCCCTGCGGCTTATCAACAAGGAGAATGCCTTCCGGCGCATCTTGGGTGGTTTGGGCCATAATAAAGCTAGAGGTTTTTCAGGTGCTGGCTGATCGCTTGCAAAAGTTGCGGGTAGAATTCCTTGATCGAGCTGTTATCGACATTGAGTCCGGCGGCACAGGCGTGCCCCCCCCCGTTGAAAAGCTTGGCGATCTGGTCGACGCGGTATTCGGGATTTTTAGCCCGGAGGCTGCATTTTAGGGCGCCATCGCGCTCTTCGATCATGACACCAACAGCCACCCCCTCGATGGACCGGGCGTAATCAACAAGCCCTTCCGAGTCATCGATGGTGGCCCCCGTGCTCTCATAGATGCCGTTCTCGATCAGACCAACGCAGACCCGTCCGCCGAGCTCCATACTGAGCGAGTCGAGGAAGCATTGCAGCAGCTTGATTTTGGCAAAACTCTCCCGCTCGTAGAGTTCGTGGGCAGCGGCCGAAGGGTTCGCGCCGCACTCGCAAAGACGGCGCGCCAGCTCAAAGGTGACCGGTGTGGTGGACGGGAAGCGGAACTGGCCGGTATCGGTGGCGATACCGACATAGAGAGCCTGCGCCGTTATAGCGTCAATGACGTAGTCATTGTCGAGAAAGAATCCAGCCAGCATTTCCGCCGTAGCCGACGAGGTGGCGATGACGATGTTTTCCTCCGCATAGAGCTTATTGGAAATGTGGTGGTCGACATTGAGGGCGACCTCGGGAAAGAGTTCGTTGAGCCGGTCCCCTACCCGCTTGAAATCAGCGCAATCGACCGAAACCGCGATGTGCCCCTCTGCGATGAAATCGCCCGCTCGGGCCATCGGAGTGTCGCCGACAAATGCCTCCAGGGTAGCGGGCGTGGCATCGCGATTCAGGCCGACCGCTTCGATACCGAGTGTCCGAAGGATTCGGACCAGGGCGACGGTTGAGCCGATACAATCCCCATCCGGGCGCTGATGCCCGAGGACGGCGACCTTGCGGCCTTTGAGTTTTTCGATGGCCGCAGCGAAGCGCGGGCTCTCATCCGGGAAAAAATTAGGATTCGTCATTGGCTTCTTGGTCGAGTTGATCGAGGATGTCGTTGATGCCGGCACCGCGCTCGAGGGAGGGATCATAAATGTAATCGAAGCGGGGGAAGTATTTGAGGATGACCTGCTTGCTCACCCGTTGGCGAAGGTCTTTGCCGATTTTCCGGAAAAGCTGCCGGGTCTCTTCGATGGCCGCGTCATCACCCAAGACCGAGTAGTAGATACGGGCATTGCGCAAATCCACAGAGCAATCGACCTCACTGATGGTGATGGCAGCGGTATCCGCCCGATAGTAGCGGCGCATTTGCTCGCTAACTTCCCTGCGGAGCAATTCGTTGATGCGTGTGATGCGTTGGGACATGAGCGTTTCGTTTGTGGCGTGGCGGCTTGCCGGAACGACCGTTTAACGGGTGGACCGCGAGTGCCCTTAGACGGACAAGCCACGAAAATACTTAAAGAGAGGGACGCTGCTCTTCAACGGCGAAGCACTCAATGGTGTCGCCCTCTTCGTAGGCATCGTAGCCGGCAACGTTGATACCGCATTCGTAGCCGGCACGAACTTCCTTCACATCGTCCTTAAAGCGTTTCAGCGTATCGATCTTGCTCTCGTGGATGACCTCACCGCCGCGCATCAAGCGGGCGATGCAATTGCGCTGGATGGAGCCCTCGGTGACCATGCAGCCCGCGACGTTCCGTCCCTTTCCGACAGAGAAAACTTGGCGAACCTCGGCGGCACCGGTCTTTTTCTCGGTGAATTCGGCCTCCAAGAGGTCGGCCATGGCGAGCTCGACCTGATCGATGAGTTCGTAAATAATCGGATGCTGGATGATGCGAACGCTGTGGTGCTTGGCCAGGCTCTGCACGCCGTTCTCCATTTTGACGTTGAAGCCGACGACCACGGCACCCCCCGCACTGGCGAGGGTGATATCGTTCTTGGTAATCTGGCCGACTCCCTGGCTGATCACATCAAGATCCACCTTTTCGCTTTCGATCGCATCGAGTGCGTTCACCAGGGCCTCGGTTGACCCGTGCACGTCGGACTTGACGATGACGCGCAGGCACTTCTTCTGTTGATTTTCAATCGCGGCAAAGAGGTCTTCGATCGTGGCGGCACCACTGCTGGCAGACTGCTCATTGGCATCGGCGGCGGCCTTGAGTTTGCGCCGTTGCATCGTCTCCTCAGCGGTGCGTTTGGCGACCTTCTCATTTTGCTCGGTGGTAAACCTGTCTCCCGAGGCGGGCACGCCGGACCAGCCGGTGACTTTGACCGGAGTGGCGGGAGGCGCCGCTTTCACGACCTTCCCGTCGGCATCCGTCATGGTTTTGACGCGACAATAAACCTCCCCGCAAAGCAAGGAATCACCTTTCTGGAGGGTGCCTCGTTCGATGATCACGGTAGCCGTGGCACCGAAACCCTGCTCCACCTGAGATTCGACAATTCTGCCCGATGCCGGGCAGCTGGGGTTCGCTTTCAGCTCAAGGACTTCGGCCTGGAGAAGGACCATGTCGAGGAGTTCGTCAATATTCGTACCCTTGAGGGCGGAGACTTCAACAGCGATCGTCTCACCGCCCAGATCCTCCGGCCCGATGCCTTTTTCAAGCATCTGAGTTTTGACCCGGTCGACATTCGCTCCCTTGGCATCGATCTTATTGATGGCGACAATGATGGCATTATTCGCGGTTTGGGCGAATTTGAGCGCCTCCTCCGTCTGCGGCTTGAATGCATCGTCGGCCGCGATCACGAGGATGGAAATATCCGTCACATTGGCACCACGGGCCCGCATCATCGAAAAAGCCGCGTGCCCGGGCGTGTCGATAAAAGAGATCTTCTGCCCGTTATGCTCAATTTGATAGGCACCGATGTGCTGGGTGATGCCACCCGCTTCACCGCTGACGACGTTCGCTTTTCGAATCGTATCCAGCAGTGTGGTCTTCCCGTGGTCAACGTGACCCAGAATACAAACAACCGGCGGGCGGGGCTGGAGGAACTTCGGATCATCGTCATCCGGCTTTTCGATTTTGGGCTTAGCTTTGCCGCCTTGTTCGGATTGCTCACCGCGGTGATGCACTTCGAGGTCAAAGCCGTGGCGGTTAGCCAGTTGGATGGCGATTGTTTCCTCGATGGTTTGATTCATCGAGGCAAAGATACCCATCTCCATCAGTTCCGAGATGAGCTTGAAGGGCTTCAAGCCAATATCACCGGCAAAATCACGCACCACGATTGGCGGTTTCGCGTGGATTTTAGGGCGCTCTGGAGCGACTGCCGAGTCTGCATCGCCGGACTCGGCGCCCGAGGCGGGCGCATCGGATGGATCTGCATTTTCAAGGCTTTCCTGAGGCTTTGCGGCTGAAGGCGGCTTCGGCGGGCCGGCTGGCGACGGGGCGGATGGCGGCTTGGGCGGGCCCGCGGGGGTCTTTGGCTCAGCGTTGACTGGCGCCGGTGCCGAAGTGGTCTCTGGCGCGAGGGCCGGCTTCGAACCTGGCGGCGGAATCGCGGCACCCGGAGGTGTTGGCGGAGGTGTTGGCGGAGGTGTTGGCGACTTGGGCGGGCGGCCTGGCGACGGGGCGGATGGTGGCTTGGGCGGGCCGGCGGGGGGTGACTTGGGCGGTCCGCCAGTGGGTGGCTTGGGCGGGCCGCCAGTGGGTGGCTTGGGCGGTCCGGCGGGGGTCGGAGGCTTGGGTGCAGGTGGTGGCGTGGAAGGCCGTGGAGCTTGCGCTGAATTAGCCGGGTTGGCCGGGTTGGCCGGGTTGGCCGGGTTGGCCGGGTTGGCTGGTTCAGCCGGTTCAGCTGGTTCGATTGGCTTCGGCGCTTTGGCTGCCTTCTCCGCTTCTGCAGCGGCGGCTTTCTCCTGGCGTTCGCGCTCAATATCCGCCGCGGATTTGACAAAAACCCCCTCGGGGAGCTTGGGTGCCGCCGGCTCTGCGGCTGCAACCGGTTGCTCCGGCTCACCCGCCGTGGTGCTCCCTGAAGCACTATCCACTTCAGGCGATCCTGGTTTAGCGAACTCGTCGCGGAGGGCATCGGCGGAGATATTATCGATCGTGCTGGAAGCGCTTTTCACCTCGAAGCCACGACTTTTCAGAAGCTCGATGAGCTTCTTGTTCTCCATTCCGATATCTTTGGAAAGTTGGTGTATACGAACACTCATGAATGGGTTTTTAAAGTCAGGTTGTTACGGGTGGTGGGCGATGCCAGAGATCAGCCGTTTTGCTGAAAATAGCTTTCTACTTTCGAGAGGACATCGGCTGCTTCGTCGACGCTGAAACCAGTATCGACGAGGTCGGTCGCGGTGACACCCTCAAATACTTCCGGGCTGGCAAAACCGGCCGAGACAAGGCGGGAGGCAAGCTCCGGATCCAGTCCCGCGATGGCGTTGAGGCCTTCCACGGCTTTAGCGACTTTTTCCTCGAAGCCCACCGCTTCCTTCTCCTCCTTGCCGATATCCAGCTTCCAGCCAAGAAGCCGGGAAGTGAGTTTGGCGTTGAAGCCACGGCGGCCGATGGCAATGGACAGGTCGTCTTCCGTTACCTCGAAATGGATACGCCGATCGACCTCGTTGACCTTGATGTTTTTTGGCACAGCCGGCTTGAGGGCCTCTTCGAGGAGTTGCAGCGGGTTCGAGTAATAGCGAATAATATCAATCTTCTCGCCGCCGAGTTCACGAACGATGGTTTTCACCCGAGCGCCGCGGGCACCGACACAGGCGCCAACCGGGTCAACCTTGGGGTCGCTGCTGTTAACGGCGATTTTTGTGCGGTAGCCGGGCTCGCGGGCCATCGCTTCGATGGTCACGGTGCCGTCGGCGATCTCGGTGACTTCAAGCTCAAAAAGCCGTCGAACGAAGTTGATATTTGAACGTGAAAGAATGATGTCCGGCCCGCGGTTGGTCTGCTCGATCTTGAGCAGCAGGCAGCGAATGCTTTCACCCGGGGCGTAGTCTTCACCCTGCACGCGTTCGCGCGGAGGGAGAATCGCCTCAGCTTTACCCAGGTCGACGATCAGATCACCACGCTCACGACGGCGGACCGTCCCAGTCACGATATCACCGACCGTGTCTTTATAGTCGTCGTAGATGCGGTCCTTCTCAAACTGGCGGATCCGCTGCATGATGGCTTGGCGGGCCGTTTGCGCGGCGATACGCCCAAGGTAGGCCGGGTCGACCTCCTTTTCAATGGTTTCGCCGATTTGAGCATCCGGCTTGATCTGGCGGGCCTTTTCGACGTGAATCTCGAGTGAGGCATCGCTCACGGAATCAACCACTTGCAGCAGGCTCCAGGCTTTCAGGGCGCCCGTCTTTGGGTTGATTTCGACACGGATCTCCTGACCGGCGCTGACTCCTTTTTGGGCGGCGCTGGCAATGGCTCCTGAGATGGCTTCGATCATATCTGGACGACGGATCCCCTTCTCTTTTTCCATGTATTCTAAAACAGATAATATCTCGTGGCTCATTGGATGCTTAAAATAAAAAAAGCAGGCATTGCCCGCTCTTAAGTGTTGCTGGGTTTAAAAGTGAACCCCGCAAATTAGCAGTGTCCACGTTCTTGTCAAGGACCCTTGTTTGCACTTGCGCTCATTTCATGGAGTGGCAAATTCCTCGTCCGATTCGTCCTGCTCGCTGAATTCCCAGGACTGCGCCATTCCGGCAAAAATCACTGAATTCATGAAAACTGTCCTCATTTACTCCGGTGGTCTCGACTCGACCGTTCTGCTCTATCATCTGCTCGATGCAGGGCACGAGCCACACGCGCTTTCCATTGATTATGGGCAACGCCACCGCTGTGAATTGGCCGCGGCAGCGCGGATTTGCGAGGCCTCTGGGGTCTCCCACACCAAGGCCGATCTCTCCGCCATCCGGGCATTGCTCGCCGGAAGCAGTCTAACCTCGCCGGAAATTGAAGTAGCCGAGGGGCATTATACTGAGGAGACGATGAAGAGCACGGTCGTGCCGAACCGGAATATGATCTTCCTCTCGCTGGCGACGGGTCACGCGCTCTCGATCGGTGCTGGGCAAGTTGCCTACGCAGCGCATTCCGGAGACCACGCCATCTATCCGGACTGCCGGAATGAATTTGCCGACGCCATGGCCACCGCAATGGCTCTGGCCGACTGGAAACAGGTTGAGCTGAGCCGGCCCTTCGTCGATTGGACGAAGGCCGACATTGTGCGCCGGGGGGCCGAGCTTGGCGTGCCTTTTGCGGAAACCTGGTCCTGTTACAAAGGCGACAAATTGCACTGCGGCCGCTGCGGCACCTGCATCGAACGCCGCGAAGCCTTCGACCTCGCCCGCGTCGACGACCCAACCATCTACGCCGATGATGCCCCAACCGTCGACCAACTCCGCCCCAATAACTGGCGGCTCTAGAATAAAGTATCCCGTATCCCCCATCTCGCATCCCGCATCCCGCATCCCGTATCCCGCATCCCGCATCCCCCATCCCCCATCCCGTATCCCGCATCCCGCCTCTCGAAATGCTAACCTGTAAGAAATCCTACCAAGACATCCCATTTGCGCACAGGCAGCACCGTCATGCGGGCCACTGTGCCTTCATTCATGGGCATAATTGGACGATTACGCTGACATTCGCCTGCCACGAGCCAGACGAGAGCGGGTTCGTAGTGGACTTTGGTAAATTGAAATACCTCAAGGCCTGGATCGACGAGCATTTGGACCACGCCTGCCTGTTTAACGACGACGATCCGGAAAAGGACGCGCTCCTCACGAAATTCGGCCCACTTTTCAAAGCCTACGTGCTACCCAGCTGCTCCAGCGAGGGCCTGGCGCAGCATCTTTACGGGATATTTGACCCCATGGTCCGGGAAAAGACGAACCGCCGCGCTTGGATCACTCAGGTTGAAATCGAGGAGGACGGTAAAAACTCTGCGGCCTTTTGGCCGAACCTGGATGCTATTTAAAGTGCCATGAACTTCGCCCAAAGATAACTGAACGACCAGGCAAAGTCTCTCGGCCGCTCCTTTAGCCAGTTATTTAAGTGAGCAATGTCGATCCACTGGCCTTCGCTCACTTCGACCGGATCGAGCACGAAGGGACCTTCGGCCTGGCATTTATAAACCCAGACAAACTCGTATCCGGTTTGCTTGCAGGGCGCCTCTTTAAAGACGCGTGCCATCGTCGCCGGCTCGTAAAGGCCAATCTCTTCGCCGAGTTCACGCAATGCCGCAGCGTCGTAGTCCTCTCCCGCGTCAACGTGCCCGGAACAGGAACTGACCCATTTGCCCGGCGCCGTGTCTTTAGTCATAGAGCGACGCTGCAGGTAGAGTTGGCCCGCGGAATTAAATACAAATACGTGGATCGCCCGGTGAAAAAGTTTTTCCTTATGGACGGACGCGCGCGAGGCCTGAAAGAGGACCGAGTCGCGGGCATCAACAACATCAAAAACCTCCGAGCCAGCAGCAGGGAATGGTGAAGTGGTTTCGTTCATCTAAATCAAGCTAGCGGGGGAAGCTAAACATCCAGGGAACGACGCCGGGGTTTACTTGGGCACTTTCCAGCGTGAGTGAACTCACCCACTTCCCATCTTCAAAGCTCTCGACCTTCCTCGCAATGGGCATACCCTCTTCAATGATATAGTCGGAGTAAATCAGGCTATTGGTCGATCCGCTGGTTAGATCGGTATTTTCGACCTTCACCTCCAAATACGACCGAATATCGAGAAAGTAGTCGAGTTGGAAACCACTGTCCAAAGTCACACGAATCTGGTGGCAAATGTTCCCTTCGACAGGCACCGTATCGATGTAGAGCAGTTCCTTCCCCAAGGCATAGGGGAAAAGCAAATAGTTGCCAAACTGAGCGCTGAGCTCAAAGCGGCGCGTCTCGGCCCCGTCCATTAAAACCGCATCCCGCCCCGGCAGGCGCTGCCAGGCCTCGGCGCCATCGAAGGCCAGTACCAAATCGCGATTATTCTGGCGGAGCGTCATTTTAATAAGATCCGGTTTTTTTTGAATCGCCGTGAGGGAAAATTCCTGGTTCTCCATTTTTAGCGTCCCGGAGACTCTGAGGCTTGAAATTTGGGCCCAGCTATCCGCGCCCCCCAGGGCCTCTTCATAGTAGCGGCTGAGAATTCTTGCCAACTGTCCCGCTCCCAGGCTGGGCATAGCGGTCTCCCGCAGGGCCGGCGTAAGCAGATCCTCGCTCAGATTGAGACGATTATCCGCCTCCGATGCATTGCCCGGCAGGGTGCCTGCGAGCAGGCCAAACAGGCTAAGGCTGATTTTCAGAAAGTTCATGGTCATTTAGCTCTAGGCTCTGATCAGGCCGAGGCAAGTTTTGTTCCGTTACAAAATGCCGAAGCTTCGCCTGAGACGAAAGCGGCGTATCGAAAAAGGTCGACTTGTTTCGATAATCTGTGCTTCGATCATAAGCGAATCATGGCTGTTTTCACTTATAAAGCACGGAATGCCTCGGGAGCCATCGTCAGTGGCTCCGCTGAAGGCTCAGAGCGGCGGATGGTCATGCAGCGATTACAGGCCCAGGGTCTCAATCCGCTCGCGGTGAAGGAGGCCAGCTCGGTCAGTCGCTCACCCCTGGGTAAGCTTGGCGCCCGGGTTAAAAGCTGGAAGGGTCTGAATGCCGCCAAGTCCGGCTCGGGCGCGGGTGAGCAAAAGCAAGTGGGCTCAAAGCGTGAGGGCATTGGCCTCGTCGTGTTGAAGCGTTTGATGGAGCTCCACAGCTCGGGGCTACCGGTCGGTGATTCCATCCGCATTCTGAGCCAGCGCCTGAGCGATAAGGAGCAAAAGGCCATCGTCCAAAGGCTTTGGCGCGACTTAAGCGAAGGGGCCACCCTGGCAGCCGCAATGACGCGGCAGCCGCGCTACTTCCCCGGCTCGATCAGCTACGTGATCGAGGCAGGCGAGGCGACGGGCAATCTCGCACCGATTCTCCGCAAAGTCATCGACTACCTCGAAGAGAAGGAGGCCATCCGCAAAAAGATGATCGCGAGCATGGTCTATCCCGGCTTCATTTGCACAGTGGCCATCGCAGTCGTGGTTCTCTTCATGACGGTCCTCCTACCGCAGATCCAGGGGATGCTGGAGCGGCTCGGCGGCGAAATGGCCTGGAGTGCGCGCATCCTGATTGACGGCTCCGCCCTGCTGGCGCAGTTCGGCCCCTTTTTGCTGTTCGGCTTGATTGTGGGCATTCTGGGCTTTCAGCAGTGGCGGCGAACCGAGGTCGGCCGGCAGCGCACGGACCGCTGGCTCTTGCGGGTGCCGCTGCTCGGTAAAATCTTTTTCTTCGGCGATCTTTTTCAGGTCGGGAATCTGATCAGCACGCTTCTGGAAAGCGGGATCAATACAACAGAGACCCTGCGCTTAACCGAGCGGACGGTTAAAAACACCGAGCTGCGCCAACGGTTTAATGGGGCACGCACCCAGGTTAACGAGGGCCTGTCCATCGCCCAGGCCTTTCAAAGAAATCAGTTCATGCCGGATCTGGCGGTGGACATACTCACCGTGGGTGAGAATACCGGCAATCTGGCGCACAGCATGGGCGAGATTACCAAGGGTTTCCGTAATGAGCTAACGGACCGCCTCACCCGATTAACGACGCTGGTCTCCACCGGGGCCTTGATTTGCGCCTTCGTCCTGGTGGCCCTCATTGCCATGGGCATTGTGACCAGTGTGTTCCAAGTCAGTCAGACGCTGTCCTAGCTGCGTAGGGAAGCCGAAACGACATACGCGTCCCCTCCCCCGGTTTGCTGGCTGCTTCAACCGAACCGCCATGCAGCTGGATGATGTGCTTTACGATGCTCAGGCCAAGCCCCGTCCCGCCTGTCTCCCGCGAACGTCCTTTATCCACCCGGTAGAAGCGCTCGAAGATGTGCGGCAGGTCTTTCTCGGGGATCCCCGGGCCGTCGTCGATGACCGAGCACCGAACGCATCCCGCCTCGACTTCTGCAACTGCCTCGAGACGAATGACGGTGAAGTCCGGTGCATAACGGAATGTGTTTTCGACGAAATTATCCAATACCTGATTGATTCGGTAGCGGTCGAAGGGAAGATTGCCTATCGTCGGATCGACGGCAACCTCGATCCGCTGCTGCCCCGGCGCGAGACGCGTCCGATAGTTTTCCGCGACCTCCGCGAAGAGCGGTTCAATCGGTTGCGCGATCACCTCGATCTGATCGGGCCGTGATTCGAGGCGCGAGAGGGTCAACAAATCCTCGACGAGGACGTGCAAGCGCTCCGCATTATTCTGAATTTTCGTGGTGAAGCGCTTTCGTGCGACCGGATCGATCGTCGCGTCATCATCGATGAGCGTTTCTGCGAAACCCTTGATGATGGTCAGTGGGGTACGCAGTTCGTGCGAAACATTGGCCACAAATTCACGGCGCATCACTTCGAGAGCCTTTAATTGGGTGATGTCGTGCAGCACGAGCAAGGTGGATTGCGCGTTCTTGCCCCCATCTCCCTTCACTTTGGCGCAGGAGGCCTCGAACCAGAGCGTGTCACCTCCCTGGACAATACTGATTTGCGTGGACTCCGCATACTCGGTACCGGCCGCTTTTTCCAGAAGCTCCAATAGCGCGAGGGAGCGAAACACCCCCTCCAAGCGCAGCCCTTGAATCGATTGCCCGCCCCGGAATAAGGTCTCTGCGGAGCGATTGGCATACTCGACAATCCGTTCACGGTTAAAGACAATCACGACCTCCTGCACCGCTCCAAGGATTGCCTCCACCTGACTGGAGTAGCCGCTCTTGCTGGCTGTAGCCTCGTTGTGTGCCTCAATCAGCGCGTTCAGTGAATCGACCAAGCCCAGAGCCCCGATCCTTTGCAGTGATGCCGCCGAACTCTCCGGCAATAGGCGCCGAGACGAGCGCACCGAGGTTTCCATCTCCATGAGCAAACGACGCGTCCGGGTGATCTGCCGGAGACAGATAAGCGTTAGTACGAGCAAACAAACTGTGAAAAACCAAAGCATCCCAAAAGGTGGATCGCCTAGATATCCACCGCCCTGTACCCCACACCACGCACTGTTTCGATGAGATGCGCATACGGCCCCAGCTTTTCGCGGACCCGCCGCACGTGGGTGTCAACCGTGCGCGTCTCAATATCCGTGTCGTAGTGCCATACATTGACCAGAAGATGGTCCCGCGATTGAACCCGTCCTTTTCGTTCCATCAGCAACTTCAATAAGCGAAACTCCGTCGCCGTCAAAACTACATTCTGACCGTCGACCGTCATTTGGTGTAAGTCCTCGTCAATGACGACCCCCGCTATCTCAATGCGGGACTTCCCGGCGGGTTCCGCCGTCGAACTGGCACGGTTTAGCATATTGTTGACCCGTAATTGCAACTCCTTGGCATTAAACGGCTTCGACAAGTAATCGTCCGCGCCGGTTTCCAGGCCTTTGATACGATCCTCCGGTTCACCCCGGGCACTTAGGAAAATGATTGGGATATCCTTCATCAAAGGGTCCGAGCGGGCGATCCGGCAAAGCTGCAAGCCGTTCAACTCCGGCATCATGATATCGAGTATCATGAGGTCCGGTTCAAACTCGCGAACCTTCGCGATGAATTCAAGCGGGTCGTTCAGGACCTCCACACGATACCCCTCCTGTTCGAGCTTATACTCAAGCAACTCCGTAACGTCCGGTTCGTCATCTAATACTAAAATGCGGTGCACTTTTTGCGCGCTCATACGTTTCAATTGGGTGATGGGTACTTATGCTGCAACTCAATGATTGGAAACCGCCGGTCGACAGCTTCCAAGAAATCACCAAAAGCGGACAGATGTAACAGATGGTCAACGAATAAAGGCCTGCCGCCCCCTTGTCTGTAATAATTTCACCTCGGCGACACAAAGCTGTTTCACGATTGAAACAAACCCGTCGATCGAATTAATGGCGCACGCTCCGCTTGCCCTGCCCCGAGAGCGCCTCCAGGTGGACCATTAAAATACTGATGTCCGCCGGGTTCACCCCACTAATTCGACTGGCCTGCCCCAGCGTCATTGGTGCGATGGCGATGAGTTTTTGAGCGCTCTCGCTCCGCAAGCCCTTGACCTTGCTGAAGTCGAATCCGTGGGGCAGCCGAATCTTGTCAATGTGGCGCAGCTTTTCGATGAGTTTCTGCTCCCTTTCCAGGTAGCCCTTGAAAACGACCCGATAAAAAACCTCATCGCGGACCGCTCGCGCTTCCTGCTGCAAGGCCTCCGGGAAATCCTTTTGGGCCTGCGAGCGCCGCAGATGCAAGGCATAGCTCTCCCCTGCCCTCATGCTGCTTTCCAACTGCTCCGTCCACTTTAAAACGGCATCCCGTTTCTTTTCTATTTTTATTAGCCGCTCCCCATCAAGCAGTTGCATTTTTTTGGCGACATCAAAAAGACGCAGCTCGGCGCTGCCGTGGTTGAATAAAAGGCGGTGCTCGGCCCGGCTGGAAAACATGCGATAGGGCTCTTTTGTGCCCTTGGTCACCAGATCATCGATCAGTACACCCAGGTAGGCCTCGTGGCGCTGAAGAACCAGCGGTTCGAGTCCACGCATCTTCTGCACCGCATTGACCCCCGCAATGAGCCCCTGTCCGGCGGCTTCCTCATAGCCGGATGTGCCGTTGATTTGCCCGGCGAAAAACAAGTTTTCCACCTTCTTCGATTCAAGCGACGGATAAAGCTGCGTGGGCGGCGCAAAGTCATACTCCACCGCGTAGGCCGGTCGCAGCATGTGCACCTGCTCCAATCCCTCGATTGTTCGCAGCATTTCCAGCTGAACCTCAAAGGGCAGACTGGTTGAGAGTCCGTTGATATACCACTCGTTGGTGTTGCGCCCCTCCGGCTCTAGAAACAACATGTGCCGCTCTTTGTCGGCGAAGCGAACAAACTTATCCTCGATGCTCGGACAATAGCGCGGCCCCGTGCCCTCGATCTGCCCCGAATACATGGGCGAGCTGTGCAAATTCTCCATAACCACGCGCTGCGTTTCAGGCCCCGTGTAGGTCATCCAGCACGACACCTGATCCTGCCCCGGCAGCCAGCCTAGTTTACGCTGCCCCGGATGTTCCACGTGGAACAATGGATGTGTTTCATGAATCGCCCCGCCCCGCGAATGTTCCACGTGGAACACTGGATCGATCTCGCGGGTATCATAGAAACCGAAGAGTGTTGGTTCGGCGTCGCCGGTTTGCTCCTCAAGCCGGCTAAAATCAATGCTGCTCCCCAGAATCCGCGCGGGCGTCCCGGTTTTCAGTCGCTCCAGCTCAATGCCGGCCTCCAAAAACGACGCGCTCAGGCCCTTGGCCGAAACGTCGCCCATCCGTCCGCCCTCATTTTGGTTCTTGCCCACATGCATGAGTCCACGCAGGAAGGTTCCGGTCGTGACCACGACCGTCTTCGCGTAAAAGCACACTTCGAGATTCGTCCGCACGCCGACGACCCGGTCGCCTTCGAAGATCAGGCCTTCGACCATGGCCTGGAAGAGATCGAGGTTTTCCTGAAGCTCCAGCACATGCTTCATCCGAAATTGATAGGCTTTTTTATCGCACTGCGCCCGAGGTGCCTGCACCGCGGGCCCTTTCGACGCGTTGAGTAGCCGAAACTGAATCGCAGTGGTATCGGTATTGACTGCCATTTCCCCACCGAGCGCGTCGATTTCCCGCACCATGTGCCCCTTGGCTTGGCCGCCGATGGCGGGGTTGCAGCTCATCTGCGCAATCGTATCGAGGTTACCGGTCAGCATAAGGGTGCGCGCGCCCAAGCGCGATGCCGCCAGCGCCGCCTCGCAGCCCGCATGCCCGGCACCACAGACGATCACATCATAAGGCTGATGCGGGCCATGTTTGAGACCACCACTCATTTTCCAATACAGAATTGTTTAAAGAGACTATCCAGCATGCGCTCGTTGTCCACCCGACCCACGACTTCACCAATAAACGTGATGGCCTCCCGCAGATCCGCCGCCACGAGTTCCGTGGGCTCCCCGCGAAGCAACTTATCGGAAGCCAGCTCAAGGGCCTCCACGGCGCGGCTGAGCGAGGCGGCGTGCCGCGCATTCACAACCACACCGTCCTTTTGCGGCTGCTTTAAACCAGCGTCAATCGCGGCCAGCCACTGCGTCCGCAAGGCATCAAGCCCTTCGTGTGCCAGTAGGGACATGGGCACTTGCGAAAACTCCGGAAGAAAGCCCGCATGCGCACCCCCGTCCGCCAAATCCGTTTTGTTGACAATAATAAGGGTATTGTCCGGACGCATTCGCTGCAGCAGGGCATCCGGCAGGGTGGGGGAGGGGGTCGTCGCATCCAGGACGAGAAGAAAGAAGTCGGCCGTTTCTGATTGCTCGATCGTATGGTCGATACCGATCTTCTCAATCGCATCACCTGCCTCGTGCAGGCCAGCCGTATCCAAAACTTCGATACGCCACGGGCCGACCATGAGAAATGCCGATATATAATCCCGCGTGGTGCCCGGCATCTCGCTGACAATTGATCGCTGCGAGCCGGTCAGGGCATTGATGAGACTGCTCTTGCCGACATTGGGCTCGCCCACGATGAGTGTTTTGATCCCGTCATGGAGTAGGGCGGCATAGCGCTGCGTCTCGATGAGCTCCCGCATATCAACAATCAATCGGCGCAGTTCCCGCGAGGGCCCCGCCTGATCTTCGCCGGGCAAATCCTCCTCGGGAAAATCGATATAGGCTTCGAGCTGTGCCATCACGCTGAGCAGTCGCTCGGTCAGCTCACTCATCTTACGCCCGACCGATCCATGCAACTGGCGCTGCGCCGCCTCCAAGCTGCGATCCGAGCGTGCGCGGATCAAATCGGAGACCGCCTCCGCCTGGCTCAGGTCCATGCGACCGTTTAAAAAGGCGGTGCGGGTAAACTCCCCCGGTTCAGCAGGGCGGCAACCCCGCGCCAGCAGGTCCGTCATTATTTTTTGAACGATCAGCGGATTGCCGTGGGGCGCTATTTCAAGCATGGCTTCTCCCGTAAAGGATTGCCCCTCTGCATAATAGGTAATCACGCAATCGTCCAAAACCGTTCCATTGAGGTCGCGGTAACTGGCGAAATGAGCGTAGCGCGTCCGCAAAGGTTTCGCCCGCCCAATGACCGCACGGCCAATCTGCGCACAATCAGGCCCGCTCAGCCGGATGAGGGCGATAGCAGATTCACCCGCCGGTGTGGAGAGTGCGACGATGGTTTCGGCATTAGGCATTGCGTAGGTTAAATTCAAGGAATCAGGGACCGCGTCAAGTGAGTATCTCGGAGCCAAGAGGGAGGCGACTCGAAAGGCAAAACAACCGACGCCGCGCTACAAAGCACCGAGCACGGCATCTTTGAAGCGCGCTAATCTCGCCTCAACGAAGTCCTTGATCGTCGGCGGCTCATCTTCGATCAGCGGGGTCAGGTCCATGGCGAAGCAGAGTTGCTTCACTGTATCGACCGCGTGGGCGTCGTGAAAGGTGGCATTTGCCCGGCGACGGCCGATGACGGCGCGCCCGTAGTCCTTGCCCCCGGCGATTTGGGACTGGAAGCAAGCGTTTAGTTTTTCCGCCAGTTCCGGGTGCGCACTGACGTCGAGCGCCACCTTGTCTTCATTGCAGAGCCAGTCGAGGTCACGCCAAACCTCACAACCATAGACCTTTTTCGGCCGCGAGAAAGGTGGGATGCGTCGCAGCGCTTCAATTACGCAGTGGAATACCGCGATGTGGGTGGCATGCTTATCCGCTGGATTGTGCGTGTAGAGCACTTCCGGTTGGGCGCAGAGCAGATGTTGCTCCAGCGTATCCACCAGCGGGGCGCGTTTACACGGGTCTTTGACCGTGGCGCTGGGGAAAGCAAGCTGTGCGACATAGCTGTAGTGGCCGATCTCTGCCGCGCGACGCTGCTCTTCGATCCGTATCGCCCGCATTTCAGCGTCGCTGGTCGCGGCATAGGGCCCCGCACGGGCGCTCCCGCCGCCATCCGTGCAAATAATCCCGGCAAACCACGCATCGGCCCCTTCGTAACAGGTCGCGATCCCATGATAGGCCATAAATTCCAAATCATCCTGATGCGCGCCGATGCCCAGATGCGAGGTCCGGGCCTGCGCCTCGGGCAGGCTGGCGTCGTCGGGAACGAATAGATCGGTGTTTGCGGACATGGTTTGGAGACAGATTGGCGGGCTGAGCGGGGCGGCGCAAGTGCACTTTGCGGAGCAATCGATAGGAAGCATCCTGATGACCGGCGTTGTCGTGGCGCGATGTGAATCGCGTCGACGGGGGGCAGGTTATACCATTTTCGTAAAAGGTTTGAACCTATACGAACCCCTCCCACCTGACAAGCAGGTGACCTCCCCTTAGCAGGGGAGGAGCTTTCTATAGTTCCCCTCCTCGGCGAGGAGGGGTGGTCGGCCCCAAGCCCTCATCCAAAACAACGTCACCATCGCCAACCGCGAGGAAAAGGAGATCCTCGCCGAATGGCGTCAACGCCTCGGCGCCGCCCCGGCAAAATAAAAACTCCCCGCCTCTCTGAGGAGGGGTGGCCCAACGGGCCGGGGTGGTGCCTCAAGTCTTACACTACTCAAAACTCCTACTTTCCCACCTTCCCACATGGCTCCGCCATCCATCCCCAACCCTTTTTCCCTCCTCCTCCCATATCAGGTTGATTGGGTCACCGATCCCGCACGTTTCAAGATCTGGTTAAAGTCGCGCCAAATAGGCGGTTCCCTCGCCGCCGCCTTCGAGGTCGTCGCCGATGCCATCGATAACGCCTCCGACTGGATCATCCTGTCCGCTGGCGAGCGGCAGGCCTTAGAGTTCATGGAGAAAGTCCACAGGGTGGGCCATATCTTCTGCGACGCTATCGAGCACCACACCGGCAAGCCCTACCGCCCTGAGACCAAGGCCTCGCAGATTCGCTTTCCCAACGGTGCCCGCATCCTGGCCCTTCCGGCCAATCCCTCCACCGCCCGCGGCTATTCGGCCAACCTCGTGCTCGACGAGTTCGCCTTCCACGAAAACCCCGAGGAAATATGGCGAGCGGTTTATCCCATCATCACCAACCCGCTGCGCGGCCAGTTGAAGCTGCGCGTCATCTCCACCCCCGCCGGGATGAACAACAAATTCTACGAGTTATGGAATAACGCCCCCGACTTCACCCGCCACAAGACCAGCGTCTACGACGCCGTCGATCAAGGCCTCGCCCTCGACATCGACGAGCTCCGCCAAAACCTCGCCGATCCCGACGGCTGGGCCCAAGAGTTCGAGTGTCAGTTCATGGAGCACGCCGCCCAGGTCTTCCCGATGGATTTGATCCGATCATGCGAGGATACTTCGGCAACGATGCACTGGCCGGCTCTCGACGCAATTTCCCACTCAGGTCTCAAGTCTCAGGTTTCATCCCTCAAATCCCACTCAGGTCTCAAGTCTCAGGTTTCAGCCCTCTCACACCCTCTAACTCCCAACCCGCTTTATCGCCATCGACTCCACCGGCATCGGCGGCCCCGTCTCGGAGCACCTCGCCCGCCGCCTGGGCGACTACAAGTTGGAGGCCGTCAACTTCACAAACGAGCGCAAGCGCGAGCTGTTGAGCCGCGCTAAGAAGGCCTTCCAGAGTCAAAAAGTCCGCATCCCAAACAACGCAAAACTGCGCGACGACCTGGGCAGCATCCAACGCATCGTCACTCCGCAGGGCCTGGTCAAATTCATCGCCGCCCGCACTCGCGACGGCCACGCCGACCGCGCGACGGCGCTGGCGCTGGCGCTCCACGCCGCCGAGAAGCACCCAGAGGGGCAGGGGATCAGCGCGCGCTCACCCGCCTTGACAGGTGTCAACCGCAGAAAACACCGCCCCATGCGAACGCGCTTTGCTAAAGCGTGGCGAGCGTAGCTCAAAAGGCCCCATACAACTCCGCAAAAGCGCACCCAATCCGCGGGCGTTTTACAGCGTAACGAAATTTTCACAATCTCCGTGTTTTTACACTTGCCCCCCCCTCCCCCCCCTCGGCATTGCTAAAAAATCATCGTTAAAAACTACAATTATCAAAAACACATCACTATGAAAAAACACATTGCCCTTCTCGTAGCTGGCCTGCTGGCCGCTTCCACCGCCGCCACCGCTAACGTTGTCATCGACACTGTCTTGATCGGCAATGCAAACAACCTCAACGACGAGAGCACCGGCTACGGCGGCGTCGGCTACAATTACCACATCGGCACCTACGAGGTGACGAACAGCCAATACACGGCCTTCCTGAACGCAGTGGCGGCGACCGACACGCACGACCTCTACAATGCGAGTATGGGCTCCAATACCGATGGCGGTATCAACCGCTCAGGCAGCGACGGCAGCTTTAGCTACAACGTGAAGAGCGGCTTTGGCAACAAGCCAGTGAACTACGTGAGCTTCTGGGACGCGGCGCGCTTCAGCAACTGGCTGACAAACGGTCAAGGAAGCGGTAGTACCGAGACAGGCGTATACGTGCTGGATGCAACCGGCATCTCGAACAACACGATCACCCGCAACGCGACGGCCTGGAACAACGGCGGTGTCGCCGTCGCCAGCGAGAACGAGTGGTATAAGGCAGCGTATTACGATGGAAACGGGGGCTATAAGCTGTATCCGACGCAGAGCAACAGCATCACGACAGCCGATGCGAATTACAACAACAGCGTGGGCACGGTGACCGACGCAGGCTTCTATGCTAATAAAGCGAGCCACTACGGCACCTTCGATCAGGGCGGTAACGTGTGGGAGTGGAATGATGCTATTGTGAGCACCAGTACCCGCGGGCGGCGGGGCGGCTCGTTCGTCAACGGCGGCAACCTCCTGCAGTCCTCGCGCCGCGGCAGCGTCAATCCGG
Organism: Puniceicoccaceae bacterium; assembly: GCA_018402305.1. GTDB lineage: Bacteria > Verrucomicrobiota > Verrucomicrobiia > Opitutales > Coraliomargaritaceae > Thalassobacterium. The sequence goes on from JAGYJE010000014.1 coordinate 65,370, forward strand.
CCGGCGAGGACGGCACCATCGGATTCCGCGTCTCCAGCCTCGCGCCCATTCCTGAACCGTCCGCTTACGCTGCGATCTTAGGCTGCCTTGGACTTTCGCTGGCACTGACGAGGCGAAAAGGGCGCGTTTAGCCTGAGCTGGTCGAAGGCGCACCCTTTAGCCTTTAGCCCTTTTACCCTTTATCGCGGCGCGAGCTGCCCCACAGTGAAACCCAGTTAAATTCCTCCCTCCGCAAAAGCGCACCACTGCGCTATTCATCAGGCCACGTCTAATCCACGTGGCCTTTTCTTTGCAAAGGTCACAAGCCTCATCCGTGTCCATCCGTGTAATCCGTGGTTAAAAACACTCAAAATCATCCTCCGCGCTCTCCGCGCTCTCCTTGTCCCGGCGTAGCAGCGCGAAGCCGGATGCGGTTAACCATTCATCCTAAATTCGTGAGTTAAGAGTGCGTAAATTTTGTAAACCACGAATGGACACGAATAAACACGAATCCATACATCCGCCAGAATGGCGTGTGCCCAAGATTTTTTTGCAACATTTATTTAGCTATAACATTCAATGCCTTACAAAATATTATTCGTGTGTATTCGTGTTCATTCGTGGTTCAACTTATCTTTTTAGGTTCATGTGTCCACGCAGCCAGCGAGTCCGATGCCGCCTTTAAGGCCCGCAAAGCCCAGGCTCAAACCAACTTCGCCCAACTCCTAAAAGCCACCGACCTCAAAAGGAACGACCTCGTCTGGACCTCCGGCGACTGCCCGGTCTGCAGCCCCCTCAACGGCACCACCTATCCCGATGGTTGGACGACCCCGCCCCCGCTGCATCACAACTGCGATTGTGTGATCGATGTGCAGCCGAAGGCTAAATGAGTCCTTTTTCTCGTTGTTCCATTAGCCACTCACCGGGAGTCCTGATGTCGATGCCATAAAATTGTCTGCCCAACCGGTCATGGAAGTCCGCCCGATCCAGTGTCAACAAAGCCGAAGGCTTGACCGATAGCGCACTGATCAACACCGGGCGGTCCTTGGCCTTTTCGAATATCACAATGTCATCGGTGGTCAATGCGTTCAGTTGCCAATCGATGCGTCTGTCCAATGTTGCGCGGAAATAGACCACCGCGGATTCTCCCAGCTTGCCGAGGTTGCGCAAAGTTTCTTCACGGCAGTAATCGGCGCTGGTCAACTCCCATGACTGGACTTTGGCTTCTTCGATGATAAATCGACTAGCCCCCTTGGCAGAGCCACAAGCGGAAAGCAATACGCTCGTATCGAGAAACAGCTTCACGAACGACGCTGACGAGTTTTCTTAAAGGCAGCCATCTCCGCTTCATCCTGTTGGATCCAGCCACGCAAGGTGGCTTTCGGAATGTCGCGCACCGGCACCGCCGCCGCTGGCTCCAAGTAAAGCTTCCCGTCCCGCTCCTCGACCAGAAGCATTGGATTCTCCAATTGATCCACGCCCAAGCGCTTTCGTATTTCAGGAGGGATCGTGAAGGTGCCGCGTTTACTGATTGGAACTGCAATAGCCATACTGTAATGCTGCATTGCCGCATTACAGAAGTCAAACCCTATTCGTGTTCGTCTGCGTTATCCGTGGTAAAAACAGATCCCCAACTCCGCGCCCTCACCTGGCCTGAGCCAAGTCGAAGGCGCGCTCTCCTTGTCCCGGCGTAGCAGCGCGAAGCCGGATGCGGTTACCCCATCCGCGATCTTTCAAATCCAGCCACTGAATGGGACTCAACTCGCCGACTTGCTCACACTCCGGCTCCGACGAGTTTTAGGGCCCATGAGGGTTGTCGCTGCGCTCGGATCT
>JAGYJE010000015.1 GCA_018402305.1 Puniceicoccaceae bacterium
TTCAAAACGCATTGATCCATAAAGTGGCGACGGTAGTCATCGATGAGAAATTGGGCCGCCGCATGGCGAGACTGCATGAGTTGCGTGTGACTGGCAGTATCGGCATTCTGGTGAAAGCTTCGAAGGCGCGGCTCATTCCTGATTTAAATGACTGTTTCAATCGGATGCGTGAAAAAGGCGTATGGATCAGTGAAACGCTCCAGGAACAGGCACTCCATGCAGCTAGATCGAATTGACTTCGCGCACCTTCGCGCCCCAGTTTCATTCCCTCAAGTCTTCCTCCTTCGCCCTGCGGGACTAGGGGCTTCCCGTTGCGACGCCCGCTCGAGACGGCGGACAGGCAGGTCTCACTTCAGGTTGTTCCGGTTAGCTATGCGCCCGGTCTTGTCGCTTCGCTCGGAACAGGTTTCAAAAATCCTCCGCACCGGCAAGATGCCGCTGCTCCTTTTGCTCTATTGATTGTCGATATTTTCGGCGAGGTGCCCCCAAAACGGAGCCAGGGCAGGATGCCCTGGGCTGAGCCAGAGAGTCGGTAATTTTAATTTTTACGAAGCGACCCCTTTTTCAGGCCCTGCGGGACTAGGGGCTTCCCGTTGCGACGCCCGCTCGAGACAACAGACAGGCAGGTCTCAGGTCTCAAGTCTCAGGTCTCAGGAGTCAGGAGTCAGGAGTCAGCCCCTCCTCAACCACCCACCACTCAACCACCCACCCTCGATCGGCTTCTCGCCTTAAACGGGCAGGTTGGCGGGAAAACATGGTAAATTGAACTGGTGCCCATTTGCGGCCCAATGGGAAGCAGCCATAAATATCTCAATATACGGAATGACCCCTTTTAGCTCCTATTGATTGTCGATATTCTCGGCGAGGTGCCCCCCAAAACGGAGCCAGGGCATCCTGCCCTGGGATGACCAATAGGTAGGGCCGAAAAGACGGAAACACACTTCTCCGAAGTATTGCTTAAATCCACCGGCAAGATGCCGCTGCTCCTTTTGCTCTATTGATTGTCGATATTCTCGGCGAGGTGCCCTTCAAACGGAGCCAGGGCATCCTGCCCTGGGCTTGCCCAGAGAGTTGGTAATTTTAATTTTTACGAAGCGACCCCTTTTTCAGGCCTTACGAAGCGACCCCTTTTTCAGGCCCGGATAGGGTTAGGCGTATTCGCGTTGTAAATAGTCGATGAGTGAGGGGATCGCCTCGGCCATGGCATCCATGCAAGCGGCGTAGGCTGCGAAGTTTTGGCCGAAGGGGTCGGGGATCTCGATGTCGTGGTCCGGCCCCATGAACTCCCGGAAGAGATGCAGGCGCCCGGGTAGATTCGTGTGGTAGTGCTGGAGGATGTCGAGGTGCGACTGCGTCATCCCCAGAATCAGGAATGCCCGGTCAATCAGGTCTTGCGTGACGGGTTGGCTCTTGTGGCAGCTCAAGTCCAATTGGACCTTCTTGAGCGAGGCCACCGAGTTGGTCGAGGCCGGATCCCCGTAGCCCGCCGCGACGCCTGCCGAGACGACTTCGATTTGATTGAGCGGCTCCGCCTGAGCGGCGAGGGCGTGTTGCAGCAGTTTTTCCGCCATCGGGCTACGGCAGATGTTGCCCGTGCAGATGGTGAGGATCAAATTGCGAGGTTCGGCCATTGATTAAGAAACTGTCGGTATTCTGGCTTTTGTAAAGCTACAAGCAGGCATTCGTTTCATCTAAACTCTATGCTTCCCGTGAGGCGAAGATGTCTTTAGTCTCCAGCGCATAATGAACGAATTGGTCGCTATTTTCGCAGGCGTTGGATTGGCTGCTGCCTGTGGCTTTCGGGTCTTTGTGCCCCTTTTTATAGCCAGTCTCGCGGCCAACACGGGGGTCGAGGCCTACAGCGGTATGGACTTCCAGGCCTTGCTCGGTACGGATTTCGAATGGCTGGGGAGCACGCCGGTGACGATTGCGCTGGGTGTGGCTACGGTTTTGGAGATCGGCAGCTACTACATACCCTGGCTGGATAACGCGCTGGATACGGTGGCGACGCCGGCTGCAGTGGTCGCCGGGACCTTTATTTCCGGTGCCATGCTTCCCGAGTTTATGGGGGACGATGCCCTGAAGTGGATCGTCGCCGCAATCATGGGGGGCGGCACGGCCGGTGTCGTGCAGGGTGCATCCGTCATCACGCGGGGCGCATCGACTGTATCAACCGGGGGGCTGGGCAATCCGGCGGTGTCGACCGCAGAACTCGGGGGCTCTGTCTTGACCGCGGGTCTGGCAATTATGCTTCCTATCGTGGCGGCCATTCTTGTACTGGTCATGCTGGTCTTTTTTATCCGCACGATTGTTCGATACTTCTCGACTCGTGCCAAACGTAAGCAAGCGGCGGCGAGCGTGGCCGAGTCGGAGGCTTCCGGGCCGCCGCAGGTTGATTAATCGACTCGAATGGGCACACCTCGCAGCTCCCGCGCTCTCCATGTCTGGCTTGAAGCGACCCGGCCGAAGACCTTGCCGGCGGCGGTGGCACCGGTGTTGCTGGGGTCGGCCTTGGCCTGGGCGGACGCCGCTTTTCAACTGCTGCCCGCCCTGATTTGTCTGGTCTTTGCCCTCCTCATCCAGATCGGCACGAATTTCGCCAATGACTATCTCGACGGCGTGCGGGGCACGGATACCGAGGCACGCCTCGGGCCGCAACGGGCCGTCGCTAGTGGGCAGGTGGCACCTGCAGTCATGCGTGGGGCCGCGCTGGGGGTTTTGCTTTTGGCCTTTTGTCTGGGCCTCAGCTTGGTTTATTTCGGCGGCTGGTGGCTGCTTTGGGTCGGTGTGGCCAGCGTGATCTGTGCTTGGATCTACACCGGCGGTCCATTTCCGCTGGCCTATAATGGGCTGGGTGACGTCTTTGTCGTGCTCTTCTTCGGTGTCATCGCAGTGGGCTGCACACACTACGTGCAGTCCGGCTATCTGCTAGGCGAGGCAGTTGTGCTCGGTGTGGCCTGTGGGCTGGTGGTCAATAATATCCTCGTGGTGAATAACTATCGGGATATCGAGGAAGACCGGCAGGCGAATAAGCGAACGCTCGTGGTTTTGCTGGGGCGGCGCTGTGCGCTCTTGCAGTATGGGTTGTCGCTGCTCTTTGCGGTCGCGGTGCTCGGCTGGTTTGCCTGGAAGGGCTACGGGGCCTCCGTTGTGTTAGGCGTCCTGCCGCTTGTTCTCGGCGCTCGACAAATGCTTCGCTTGAAACAGGCCGTCAGCGCGGAGGATTACTTGGCCTCACTCAAGGGGACAGCCCTGGTGGTTGTTGGCTTCAGCGTGTTCACTTCGTTCGGGCTGTTCATGGGATGAAAACACGCGTCTCCATTAAATCACCAGATTCTTGAGGCGCCCAGATCGGAAAGTGGCGCATCGGTTTTAATCAGAGGCCCCACTCGTCTAATTCACCGGCGCCCATGGGAGCGAAGGCGGCGTCTGGAATCTTAACCGGCTTGTCCATGACCTCTCCGACTCTCGGGCGCCGAGCCACATTCGGAGAAGAAAAAGCGACGAGTTTTGCCAGCGGTTTACGGCCCCGGGTTATGATAATCGTTTCCCCCTCACTAACCTCCTTTAAGTATCGGGAGAGGTGGGTTTTTGCTTCGTGGGTGGCAATCGTTTTCATTTGATGAGGTAAATAAACTTAGTCTACTTAGTCAATATCTATGTATCTTGCAAGGAAACGTGTCGGTTTCAGATCGATTCGGTCTAAACGATCCAGCTAACTAGGGATGAATCCGGCGCGGGCTGCGGCGAAAAGGTATTGTTGCGCATAGCCGGCGGCGGGTCCGAAATGAATCCGTGCAAAATCCTGTAGCTGGGGGAGTTTCCAGGCTTCGAGCTGGTAGGCGCGGATCAGGATTTTTTCAACCCAGGTGTCGATGGGGAAGGCTTCGAGGCGGCCGCCGCCGAAAAGCAGCACGCAGTCGGCGATTTTTCGTCCAACTCCTGGAAGTTCGAGGAGGCGGGCGCGGGCCTCCTCGGTGGGGGCGGCTTCGGTTGCTTCGAGCCAGCCGGGGCGCTCGGCGAGGAACTGGGCTGTCTGATAAATATAGCGCGCACGGTAGCCGAGCTTCGCGGCGCGCAGGGGCGCCTCTCCGGCGTCTGCGATTACCGACCAACTGGGGAGGGCATGGCTTCCGTCTGGCAGGGGTTCGCCCAGTTCGCGGGCCACGGTCTCACAGATCGCCTTAATCTGGGGGATTTGCTTAGTCGATGAGCAGAGGAATCCAAAGAGGGTCTCGCCGAAAGGTTGGCGCAGGATGCGCAGTCCGCGAAAGTGGTGAACGGCGGCGGCGAGGACCGGGTCGCTCCGCCAGGGAAGGGCGTCGGTCAGGGCTTCGAAGTCGGTCCCGCAGGCGAAGTAGGTCTTCAGGGCAAGCCGGGTTTCAACTGGATCCACTCCGGTTGGCGCGGCGTAGTCCACCTGTCCGCTGCGCGGGCGAAGCCGCACTACGTTGCGCCCCCAGCGTCCCTCAAAGCACTCGCCCTTGCGCTGCCAGCGAAAGGCTTGCCCGCCGTCGAGTGTTTCCGCAAAAGACACCGCAGTGAAGCGGGGGGCGTCGGACCAAACCTGCCAGTTGCCGAAGGTTGGCGGCATTAGTCTCTACTGGCTCCAGAGAAAGCTTTGCGATGCGCCGAGCGTGTTGCCGTTGGGGCCGCGTATCGTGAATCGCCAGGCGGCTGGAATCGCGCTGGCGTCGGGCCAGTCGCTGCCGGTTAATCCCACGAAGAGCTCCCTTGTTTTGGGACGTCGGTTGGGGAGGGTGAACTCGTAGCTTTTCGGCTCGACCGAGTCGGGGCCGAAAAACTCGCCCACGATGGTGGTCCCTTTGGGCAGGCGCCTTACGTTCTCGTCGAGAATCAGCGTAAAGTAATAACCGCTCTTTGCGCCGGGCGAACTCCGCAGGAAGATGCGGTCCCCCTGGACCTCCTGCCCGGTGAAATACTCACTGGCCCGGGTCAATGCATCCGCTTCGATATAGCGGGGCTTGATCTCCTTGATTTCCACCGAGGTCAGGGCGGTCTTGGGCGTCGAAGCGCAGGCGGTCAAGAGGAGGCAGGCGAAAGCGGAAAGGAGGCAGCGCATGATGTGGAGATTCGTGAGTGGTCGGCGCTTGTCAAGTTTGCACCCCATTACTCTTTCGCTACCGGGGGGCCTCTGCGTTGCTCTCTGCGTCCTCGGCGACCTCTGCGGTTAAAACTACGTTGGTTGGGCGGTGATGGGTTGGATTTTTGCATAGCTTCAGTCGCCTCCAAATCGTCGGGCCCATTCGGCCCAGCTGATTTCGCTGAAAGTGGGTTTCCCTGAGGGCGCGGTGTGTGGTATCTGGCAGGCGAGCAAGGCCTCGGCGAGTTGTTGCACCGCGGCATCGCTCAGGCTGTCGCTTTGGCGGTAGCTGCCCTCCACCGCGAGCCGGGCCACGGCCTCCCAGATCAGCTCTCGTTGTTTGCGCGAGCCCCCGCGCTGGCGGAGCAGGTCGATCATGTCGCGGACAAAGCTCTCGGCCTGTTCGGGCTCCAGCCAAGTCGGCACAGCTTCGATCCGGTAAAAATTGCGCCCAAAGGCCTCGATCTGGAAACCCTGCTGGTTGATGAGGTCACGATGCGTCCGCAGCGTCTCGACGGCGAGCGGTTCCAATTCGATGGGATGGGGGATGAGAAGGCGCTGACTGGGCGGGGAACTGCTGGCCTCGTAATCCTTTAAAATACGTTCGAAACGGACGCGCTGGTCGGCGTGCCGCAGGTGGAGCATGACAAGCCCGCGCGGCGTATCGAACAGCGCGTAGTGCCGTTTGAGTAGTGTGATCAGACGCCAATCGGGCAGACGCGTTGAGGCATTCGCCTTTTCGGGCGTCGCTTCGGGGGCAGGGGTAGCAGAGTTCGCGGGCCCCGAATCGCTGGGTCTTTGGGGCTGCGGCGGTTTCGGTGCAGGGACGGCTTGGGCCGGGTTGCCAGTCGCGCGGGGCCGCAGATCCGGCGCGGCGGGTTCGGCTGTTTCGTTCGGCCGCACCAACGCGGTATTCCCGCCCGGCCGAGCGGGGGCTGCCTGTTCCGGAGGCGGTGCCGCTCGCATCGACTCGGCCGGTTTCGACGCTTGTTCCAGAGTCTTGGAGATGGCGGCGAGGACGAAACGACGGATGCTGCCCTCATTGCGGAAACGCACCTCGCGCTTGGCCGGGTGCACGTTGACATCGACATCGCGGGGCTGGATTTCAAGAAAAAGAAAGGCAGGCGGGTAGCGGCCCTTTTGGATGCGGCCGTGGTAGGCGTCGAGCACAGCGAAACCGAGCGTGCGGCTATCGACCGGCCTCCGGTTGACCAGGGTGACCAGTTCCCGCCGCGTCGACCGACCCACGCCCGGCTTGGCGGTCAGTCCTGTCAGCCGCAGACCCAGGGCTGCATCGCTTGCCTCGACCGGAATCAGATCATCCGCCAGACTGCGGCCCCAGATTTCACCGATCCGGTCGCGCAGATCCTCACAGGCCGGGGACTGAAAGACGATCCGCCCGCCCTCCAGCACGCGGAAGGCCACCTGCGGGTTGGCCACCGCGAAGAGCCGGGAGTTGTAGGTGATGTGCGCGGTCTCGGTGGGGTCCGTTTTGAGGAACTTGCGCCGGGCGGGCACCGAGTTAAAGAGCTGGGCCACCTCGATGACTGTGCCGACCGGCATCCCGCAGTCCCGCTTCTCAATGAGTTTGCCGCCGTTGATTTTGATTTCGGTGCCATGCGTCCAGCCCTCCGCCCGGGTGCGCAGGGTGAAGCGGGAGACCGAGGCGATGGAGGGCAAGGCCTCCCCGCGAAAGCCAAAGCTGGCGATCTCGTTGAGGTCCGCCGCCTCGCGAATCTTACTGGTGGCGTGCCGCTCCAGTGAGAGCAGGGCCTCGTCCGGGCTCATGCCCCGTCCGTTATCCTCAATCCGAATGTAGGACTTACCCCCGTTGCGAAACTCGATCTCCACTCGCGTGGCGCCGGCATCGATACTGTTTTCCACCAGCTCCTTGACCACGGCGACCGGACGCTCGATCACCTCGCCCGCAGCGATTTGGTTGGCGACCCGGTCAGAAAGTATGCGAATGGAAGACATGCAGTTTGGGAACGCTCTATTTGTTGAAGCAGAGCGCCCGCGCTGCAACGCTATTTCTGACTCCGTGGATGCCAAACTCGATCCCCGGGGCGTTACCACGGGCTGGTTAGGGTTGGGCGCGAGTTGGGTGTCAGACTGTTTCACCTCGATGAGCAGCCCGGGTTTGGCGTTGCGTAGGACCAGGATTGCTTGATTCTATTTTGGTCCAAGCCAAAATAAAAGATAGTTTATTTTAGTCCTGCCGGGGGGCACCCTACTTGCAGAAAGACCTTGCCCGTTCAGGCTTCCCGGCGAAACGTAAACGCGACTTCAATCGAGACAAGCCATGCCCAACCGACTCTTCGACGAAAACAGCCTTTATTTACGCCAGCACGCGAACAACCCGGTGGATTGGTATGCCTGGGGTCCGGAGGCGATGGCTGCCGCGGAGGCAGCGGACAAGCCGCTGCTGGTGTCCATCGGCTATTCCGCCTGTCATTGGTGCCATGTCATGGCGCACGAGTGCTTTGAGGACGCCCACATCGCGGGCATCATGAACAAGCATTTCATTTGCGTGAAAGTCGACCGCGAAGAGCGTCCGGATGTCGACCAGATCTACATGGAGGCGGTGCAGATGATCCAGCAACGGGGCGGCTGGCCGCTCAATGTGTTTTGCCTCCCGGACGGTCGGCCGTTCTTTGGCGGCACCTACTTTCCGCCGGAGGACCGGGGGCAGGGCATCATCCCCTGGCCGCAGATGTGCATGCGGATCGCGGATTTTTATAAGCGCTCCAAGCCCGAGCTCGTCGAGAATGCCGAGGCCATCCAAAAAAACATCCTCGCCGCCACGCAGGCTGCGGGTTCCGGCGGGCCCAGCGACGCCTGGGGGGCTGCGTTGCTGGGCGAAGCCGGGCAGGGCATTTGCGGGAATCACGACGACCAATACGGCGGCTTCGGTGGCGCTCCGAAATTCCCGCCCGCCATGGCGCTGAACTTTCTTGGAGCCCTGCGGCCATTGGCCGACCCGGAGCTGGCAAAGCGCATCGGTGAGGTGAGTCGCATCACGCTTCGCGCCATGGCGCATGGTGGCCTCTACGATCAATTCGGCGGCGGCTTTGCCCGCTACAGCGTGGATGCCCACTGGCTGATCCCGCACTTCGAAAAAATGCTCTACGATAACGCACTTCTTATCGAGGCCTACACGCGCGGCTGGCTCGATGCCCAAGAGCCGCTCTACGCGGCGGTCATTGAGGAAACCATCGGCTGGCTGGAGCGTGAAATGTTGTCGCCCGAGGGCGGCTTCTATGCGGCCCTGGACGCGGACAGCGAAGGTGAGGAGGGCCGCTACTATGTTTGGACGCCGGAAGCGGTTGATGCCGTGCTCGGTCCAGCCCTGGCCCGGGAGGTGCGCGCCGCCTACAACATAACGGGCGAGGGCAACTTTGAGCACGGCCAGAGCAACCCGGCTTTGGTCGAGCCTGATTTCGCCGTACGGGCCCGTCTCGCTGGGGCGCGGGAGCAGTTGCGCGCGCACCGTGAAGCGGAGCGGGTCCCCCCGGGCAAGGATACCAAGATCAGCCTCGCTTGGAATGCCCTGCTCATCCGTGCGCTGGCCGATGCGGGCTATTATTTGAATCGGCCCGAGTGGCTTCGGCGGGCGCAGCAGGCACTGGATTTTCTTTGGAAATCGCTTGTTCGCGAAACCGCGGACGGCTTGCGGGTTCAATCGGTTTACTACGAGGATGGCGGTGCCCGGGTGGATGGTTTTTTGCACGACTACGCGCTCCTGGCGGAGGCCTGTCTTGCGGTCGCGGGTAAGATCGACTGGATCGAGCCCGGTGCCGCAAAGCGCTACGAGGCGTGCGCCCAATCCTGCCTCGACCAGGCGCTCCGCAGTTTCGGGGATCCACACGGCATCGGGTATTATTTCACCGCCGAGGATGCAGAGACCCCCGTGGCGCGGCGCAAAGAGTGGTTTGATAACGCCACCCCAGCGGGGAACTCCGTTCTGCTCCATGCCTTGAGCGGGCTCTACGCATTGACCGGCGAGGGGCGCTACGCCGCCGGGCTGGAAGCCTCGCTGCCGGCCTACACCGACTACGCTCGTAAAGTGGCAGCGGGGATCGCCCACGCTTTGGAAGCCGCGGCCAGTCATCGCGTCGGCATAGCGGTGGTTACCTTTGGCTCGGGCGTCGATCGACAAGCCCTGCGGGAGGCCCTTGCCGCGAAGCCCTGGCGCCGCACCTTCGTGCTGGCAAGTGATGCCTTGCCAGACGATGCCCTCCAGGTCTGCCTCGGCACCGAGTGCCATGCCCCCATCCAAAACATGGAAGCCGCCTTGACCGTTTTTTAATTTTGGAAGATGTCCGACGACCTACACGAACTCTATCAGGCGATCATCCTGGATCACAATAAACGTCCCCGGCACTACGGAGCGCTGGCGGAGGCCACGCATCGGGCCGAGGGCTTTAACCCGCTCTGTGGGGACAAGGTAGAAGTTTTTGTTGAGGTCAAAAACGGTGTAATCACAGCGATCCAATTCGAGGCCGCCAGCTGCGCGATTTGCAAGGCCAGCGCCTCGATGATGACGAGTGCGCTTCAAGGGCAAAGCCTGGAAACCGCCGGGGCGGTTCTTCAATCGGTCAATGGTATCTTGAATTCGGATACGCCGGACACAAGTTTGGAGACCGCTGGCGAACTCGCCGCCCTGGCCGGGGTGCGCACGTTCCCCGCGCGGATCAAATGCGCGAGTCTACCCTGGCATACTTACACAGCTGCGCTGCAGGGTAAGGAAACGACCGAGCTTTCGTAGCGAAGCGACGCCAGTCGCGTCGACTGTGGAGGTGGCGAGTTGACCTGCTTGGCCGTCGACCCCGCTGGCGCGGGTTCGCTACGGACTGGTAGCGAAGCGACGCCAGTCGCGTCGACTGTGGAGGTGGCGAGTTGATCGCTGGCCGTCGACTCGCCAGCGGGTTCGCTACGGACTGGTAGCGAAGCGACGCCAGTCGCGTCGACTGTGGAGGTGGCGAGTTGACCGCTTGGCCGTCGACCCCGCTGGCGCGGGTTCGCTACGGACTGGCAGCTAGCGCCGACGCCAGTCGCGTCGACTGTGGAAGTGGCGAGTTGACTGTTATCGTCGACCCCGCTGGCGCGAGTTCGCTACGGACTGGTAGCGAAGCGACGCCAGTCGCGTCGATTGTGGAGGTGGCGAGTTGACCGCTTGGCCGTCGACCCCGCTGGCGCGGGTTCGCTACGGACTGGTAGCGAAGCGACGCCAGTCGCGTCGACTGTGGAAGTGGCGAGTTGACCGCTTGGCCGTCGACCCCGCTGGCGCGGGGTTCGCTGACTGGTGCAGCGAAGCGACGCCAGTCGCGTCGACTGTGGAAGTGGCGAGTTGACTGCTTGGCCGTCGACCCCGCTGGCGCAGGTTCGCTACAGACTGGTAGCGAAGCGACGCCAGTCGCGTCGACTGTGGAAGTGGCGAATTGACCGCTTGGCCGTCGATCCCGCTGGCGCGGGTTCGCTACAGACTGGTAGCGAAGCGACGCCAGTCGCGTCGACTGGGGAGCCGTTCAAGTCTCACCCGTGCTCAGCAATGACCTGCAAAAAATCCGGCAGCACTGTTTTCAGCTTGGCCGGACCGATGCCGCGTATGCTGATGGCTTCGCTCTCGTTGCGGGGTTTGCGATTGGCCAGCTCCAACAAAACAAAGTTCGGGAAAATCGTGTAGGCAGGCTTGCCGCTCTTTGCCGCCAGCTCGCTTCGCTTGGCGGCCAGTTTTTGGTAGAGCCCCTGATCGGCGGCCCCTTCGGGGATCTCGCCTTTTTTGACCTTTCGACTGCCGGCCTGTTCAATGGCACCGGCGGTGCGCCCGGATAGAGGGAGGGTGGGGCGTTCCACACCACGCATAACGCGGGAGCCGAGCTCGCTCAATTGGAGGAGGGGGAATTCGCCCTCGCTCACAGTCTCGACCAACCCCGCCTGCTCAAAGCACTCGAAGAGCGCGTCCACATAGACGCTGCCCTCGCGTTTAAGAATACCATAGGTGGATAGTGCGTCGAGCCCGGCATCGAGGATCGGCGCGGCCTGGCTGCCGAGCAGGCACTGGATGATCTTGCGCTTCCCGAAGCGTGGTGCCCAGGTATCCGTGCCCTGCCGCGTGCTCATTCGAGCCACGCCACTGAGGGCCATTTTGACCAGTGTCCACTCGTCCGCCTTGACCTCCCGGTTGGCCTGTTGCCGTCGGCCCTGGCAGCCGTCGCAACGCCCACAGGGCCGGCTGTTGCGCTCGCCAAAGTAGTTTAAAATCCACTGCTGCCGGCAGCTGGAGGCATAGGCGAAGTCGATCACCGCCTTAAGCCGCGCCTCGTCACGCTGGGCTTTGACGGCGAGGGCCTCGGCGTCGAGCGGCAACTCGCTGCCGTGTTTGCCCAGTTGCCGGATGCGGGTGCCGCGCATGCGCCGCCCCGGTATGTCGAAGCGCTCGATCCACTTATGCCGCGCGAGAATCGAAATGGCGGTGCTCACAGCCATCGGGTTGACCTTGCGGCCGCCGCTACTGATTCGCTCGACCAAATCGTCAATCGGGAGTTGCACCTCGTGGTTGCTGTCACTCTCCGCGCAAAGCAAGTCAAAAACCTCGGCGATGAGCCCTTTGCCCGGGTTAGCCCCCTCGATAAAAAAGTCCTGCACCCGTTTGTCCGCATAGGAAAAGAGCATCTCACAAACCGAGGGCGCCCCGTCCCGGCCGGCGCGGCCGCCTTCCTGGTAGTAGGCCTCCACGCTGCCAGGCATCTCGTAGTGGCAAACGAAGCGGATGTCGGCCCGGTCGATCCCCATGCCGAAGGCGTTGGTTGCCACCACGACGTCCGAGCGGCGCTGCATGAAGATTTCCTGCGCCTCGCTGCGTTCACTGTCGGAGAGGCCGCCGTGGTAGCGGATAACCGATCCGGCCAGTGGCTCAATCGTCGCCGCCACGGCATCGACGGATTTTCGCGTGGCGCAATAAATGATGCCCGTTTTATGCTGCTTGATGAGGCGCAGCAGGGCGTCCTGCTTATCCGCCTTCGAGCCGATCTTGTGCACCCGGAAGCTGAGGTTCTCGCGCGCGAAGCCAGCTACGAACTCGGCGGGCTCCCGCATCTCCAGGACCTTTTTTATATCGGCCTGCACGTCCGGCGTGGCCGTCGCGGTGAGGGCAATACAGGGTGGGGCGCCGATCGCCTTGCGGACCTCGCCCAGCCGCATGTAGTCCGGTCGAAAGTCGTGCCCCCACTGTGAGAGGCAGTGTGCTTCGTCGATGGCGAAGAGGCTGATCGCGTCGTGCGGCAGCGCCTTGAGAAAGCTCTCCGAGCGGAAGCGTTCCGGTGCGATATAGACCAGCTTGAGGGTGCGCTGGCGGATGGCGTCGAGGGTCGTGCGCTGCTCTTCGAGGGTTTGCGAGCTGTTCAGCAGCCCAGCCGGCAGGCCGCGCGCTTGCAGTGCATCGACCTGATCCTTCATTAAGGCGATGAGTGGCGACACCACCAGGGTGACCCCGGGCAAAAGCAGGGCGGGCAATTGAAAGCAAAGGCTCTTGCCGCCACCCGTTGGCATGACGACCAGGGTGTCCTTCTGCGCCAGCACCGAGTCGATAATCGCCCCCTGCGGCTGCCGGAAGGAGGGCATGCCAAAATAGGTCTGTAGGGCTTCTTCAGGTGTCATCCTGCCGACTGTGCAAATGTTCATTGATTTGCCAAGCGGGAATTTGAGCTGTCTTCGCCTTTCACCATCCTTCGCGAAGATACAACGAAAGATTTGGGTGGAAAGCGGGTCGAATATTTTGTTACGTTTAGCCCGATGATGGAGTCCGGGAAAACAAGTTCGTGTTGCACGCCGTCGGGGAGCCGTGGGGTTGCGCCCGATTCTGCGCCGCCACTCGACGCTCAAACAGCTCCACGCCTTGCGTCAACGGCTGGCATGATTCGTGTGGAGGGCGGGCGCTATCGGATCGGTTACGAGGGGCCGGAGGCCTGGAAGTCCGACGGCGAGGGACCGGTGCGCGAGATTCATCTCGACCCCTATTGGCTCGATCAGACGGCGGTCAGCAATGTGGCTTTTGCCGAGTTTGTTGATGCGACGGGCTACGTCACCGAGTCGGAAAAATTTGGCTGGGCCTTTGTTTTTCAGGGGCAGCTTCCTAGATCAAAACAGCGCAAACTGCGCCAGACGCAGACCGTGAATCAGTTGCAGTGGTGGTATGCGATCGACGGTGCCTACTGGCGGAAACCGGAGGGCCCGGGCTCAACCATCAAGCGCCGCATGGACCATCCGGTGGTCAGCGTTTCCTGGAACGATGCAGCGGCCTATGCTGCCTGGGCGGGGAAACGTCTGCCCACCGAGGCAGAGTGGGAAGTCGCGGCCCGCGGTCCGCAGAATGTGCAGAGCTGCTATCCATGGGGCACGGAGCTGGAGCCGGGCGGCAAGCACCGCTGTAACGTTTGGCAGGGGGCCTTTCCACATGCCAACACGGCGGATGATGGCTACCAGTGGACCGCCCCCGTGCGCGCCTACAGCCGAATGGAGGGCGGGTTCTATAATTTGATCGGGAACGTTTGGGAGTGGTGCGCGGATTGGTTTAGCCCCAATTGGCACGCCGCCGAGAGTGAGGCCACACGCGTCAATCCACGCGGACCCGTGCAAGGCGAAAGCAAGGTCATGAAGGGCGGCTCCTTTCTCTGCCACGAAAGCTACTGCAATCGCTACCGCCTCGGCGCGCGAACGGCCAATGCACCGGACTCAGCAACGACAAATCTCGGTTTCCGCTGTGCAGTCGATGCTTAATCGTGCTGTTGTCTTGACCCTGCCGCTTTCTTCATTGGGTTCATGCGAAGCCTGTATGAGGCGCCCGCTTGATCAAGCTGCGGGTGCTTCAGCGTTTTTCAGATAAGCATTATGAGCCAAACCAATCGCACCGACTTTCTTAAACTTGTTCAGACCGGCTTAGCCCAGGTCGAAGAGGAGCACCAATTCCTTCTCGATGCGTTTATTGAGGTCCTCACAGATATGGGTGAGGTCGAGAGTGCGGCACTGCTGACCGGGGGATTCGATGTGGCTGACAACGACGAACCTCTGGGCGACGATGCGGTGCAGGCGATCTCGTTTTCCTTTCAATTGCTCAACCTCGCCGAAGAGCATGTGGCCGATAGCGTTCGTCGCACGCGGGAGTCGAAGCTCGGCACCTCGGCAGAGCCGGGGCACTGGGGCTACTATCTGAAACGCCTCAAGGACGAAGGTTTCGGCCCCGATGTGGTGCGCCGTGCCATCGCGGCTTTGCAGGTCGAGCCCGTCTTTACCAAGCACCCGACCGAGGCGAAGCGCTGGTCGGTCCTTGAGTTGCACCGCGAAATCGTCCGCCTGCTGCGGGCCCGGGAGATGGCGCGAACCGAGCGCGAGATCGCCCGCTGTCATACACAGGCCCGGGGGGTGATTGAGCGGCTCTGGTTGACGGGTGAGGTGAACCAAAAAAAGCCGCGGGTCGAGGACGAGTTGGACAACCTGCTCTACTACCTGAGCGAGGTGTTTCCCAGCACACTGCACCGCCTCGATGACAATTTGCAAAACGCCTGGCTCGAAACCTGGCCGGATGAGGCACCCTTGAAAGTCGGCGATCTGCCGCACCTGCAATTTGGCTCCTGGGTGGGGGGCGATCGGGATGGACATCCTTTGGTTACGAGCGGGGTGACGGCCTCCACGCTGGCCCGGATGCACTCGACCGCGCTGAATATTCTGCGCGAGGCCCTGCGCCGCCTGGCGCGTCAGTTGCCGCTCACAGAGAGCCACAGCGAGATCCCCGAGGGTCTCGTCCTGGCGCTGCGGGAGTGGGGGATCGAGAACCCCGGGCAGGAGCCGTGGCGCACCTATGTCGAGGCCCTGATTGAGCGCCTGGAAACCGTCCGCCGTCCGGAACTGTATGAAAAGATTGAAGAACTTGCCGAGTGGCTGGAGCTGGCCAAGGCGAAGCTCACGGCGGTGTATCATGTGCGGCCGCTGCTGCGCTTGCTCGACTCCATTGGGCTCCACCTGGCTCGCACCGATATTCGGCAGAACAGTGCCTTCCACGAAAAGGCGCTCTCCCAAATGATGGTAGCGGCCGCCATCGAAGACGGGGCGAACTTTGCCAACTGGACGGAGGCAAAGAAACTGGCATTCCTCGAACATGAGCTGTCCACCCCGCGCCCGCTGACGCATCCCTCCATGCACCTTCCGAAGGAGGCGGACGATGTGCGTCAGGCATTCGGCGTAGTCGCCGCGCATATCGACGCCTATGGTCCAGATGGCATCGGCGCCCTGATCGTCAGCATGACGCGCAACCTCTGTGATTTGCTGACCGTCTACGTGCTCGCCAAAGAAGTGGGGCTTACCCATCAGAGCGAGAACGGGCTGGTTTGTGAACTCCCCGTCGTGCCGCTCTACGAGACCTACGAGGACCTCGAGCGCGGTCCAGCCATCACCGATGCCTTTCTTGCGCATCCTTGCACGCAACGGAGTCTTCGTATCGGTGAGCCTGATACGGATCCACGCCAGATGATCATGCTGGGCTATAGCGATAGCAATAAGGATACCGGCATCCTCGGTAGCCAATGGGTGCTCTTCAATGCTCAGCGTAACCTCGTCGCGGCGGGTCTGAAGCACGGTGTGAAAATCACCTTTTTCCACGGTCGGGGCGGCACAATCGGCCGGGGGGCTGGGCCCACCCACCGCTTCCTCGAAGCGCTGCCCGAGCAATCACTCGACGGGGGGCTCCGCGTCACGGAGCAGGGCGAGGTCATCGCGCAAAAATACAACACGCCCGCCACGGCCACGGCGAACTTGGAATGGCTCCTCGCCGGCAGCCTCGGGGCTCAGCTTCTCGCCACCCGGCACCCTTTGCCCGAGGCGGTCAGCGCCGTCATGACCCGTATCGTGAGCGAATCGCGCAGAGCCTACCGCGCGCTGCTCGATGCGCCCGACTTCATGACCTTCTACCGCCAGGCCACCCCGATCGATGCTATCGAGCAGAGCCGTATCGGTTCGCGACCATCACGGCGCACCGGCCAAGCCACACTTGATGACCTGCGCGCCATACCCTGGGTTTTCAGTTGGAATCAATCGCGTTTCTACTTACCCGGCTGGTATGGCGTGGGCAGTGCCCTGGACCTACTGGAGAAGGACGGCCCCGAAGCCTACGAAGCCTTTCAAAAGAGCATCCAATCCACGCCCTTCCTGCGCTACGTTTTTTACAACGTGGAGAGCAGCCTTGCCAGTTCCGACGAGAACTGGATGCGCACCTACGCGGGCCTGGTCAAGGAGGCCGACGTGCGGGAGCGCCTGCTGGGGCAAATTCTCGACGAGCGCACGCGCACCCAAAGCCATCTCAACAAGCTGTTCAGTCGTCCATTGCCGGAGCGGCGCCCGCGTTTCTACGAGACCATCCAGAAACGCGAGGCCCCGCTGACGCGCCTGCACCACCGCCAAATAAAACTGCTCCGCGAGACCCGAGCCGCCGAAAGGGTTGATGAGGATACCGTCGACCAGTTGCTCCGGGTGGTCAACGCCATCGCCAGCGGCCTCCGCACGACCGGGTGATTCGGAGGCGTGCGGGCGGTATGGCGCCAGGCTTCGAGGATGCCCACCGCACGCACAAAGCCGGCCGAGGCGGCTTTTATCTTAAACGGGAAGCAGGAAATGCGGAAGCCGGTGGCTGGGAGCTGGTCCAAGTTGCTTAACTTTTCGAGGTGGCAATAGCCGAAATCCATACTGGCGTGATGGCCTTCCCAGATAAACCAAACTCTGGCTGTGAGTTGCAGGGCTTGAAGACTTCAGTTTGTAAGACACAAAAAGTCATAAATGGCCGTAAAAGGCTTAAATAGGCTATTAAAAGTCATAAATGGCACCCAATAATCTAAATTTAGAATAAGTAGAATCAATTTAAGAGTCATTAATCGCAGAAAAAGCTTGAAAAATCTGGTTAAATGCCAAATATGGCATAATGCAAGATTGGAAAACATTAGGCGATGATCCTTTACTTGAGCGAATCGGCGAGCGCTTGGCGCGGGTGCGTTTGAGCAAGAATTGGACGCAAGCCTACGTGGCGGAGGAGGCGGGCATCGGTTTGCGCACGCTCGCCCGGATGGAGCAGGGGGAGGCGGCCACGCGCTTGTCCTACTTTTTGAGGGTTTGTCGGGTTCTGGGCATTTTGGAACGGTTCGATGCCCTGCTGCCGGAAGAGCGGCCGGGGCCGATTGAGCAACTGCGCATGGAGGGTAAGCGTCGGCGGCGCGCGTCGGGCGGGCGCACGGTGGTGGAGGAGCCACCGGGTCCTTGGCGGTGGAGGGATGGAGCATGATCGCGGAGGTGCAGCTATGGGGGCGCACGATCGGGGCGGGGGGTAAGAATATCGCCTTCTTAATGAATCCCGCCGGAGCCTGGGAACTCGCGCCGGCTTTTGACGTGACCTACAGTTATAATCCTGAGGGTGCGTGGACGGGGCGGCACCAAATGACGCTACAAGGCAAAAGCGATGGGTTTGAATTGGACGACTTCATCGCCTGTGCCGAGGTGGCGCAGATGAAGCGCGGCCGGGCCAAAGCCATCGTCGGCGAGGTGACGGAGGCGGTCGCGGACTGGGCCACATTCGCGGAAGAGGCCGGGGTTCCGGTGTCGTGGGCTGCGGCTATCCAAAAACATCACCGTCTCGAAATTTGCGGCTGACCTGGGACGAGGGGGGCGTCGGGTGATGGCCAGTTTATCAGGTTCTGAGCCAGACATGCTTGATCTTGTCGTGGGACTGGCTGGACACGCGCTTGACTCAACCCGATCGGCCCACTTTGTATAAGGCGTCAAGGCGAGTCCGTCCCCGTAGTTCAACGGATAGAACTACTGTTTCCTAAACAGTCGATCTGGGTTCGATTCCCAGCGGGGGCACCACGCTTCGCTCTTCGAGCTACGCGTGGCTCTGCCACGTGTGGATCGAAGCGTGCCCTGCATAGTCCGTAGGACGACGCACGGGCTACTGGATGATTAATGGACTTGAAGATGAAAACCTTGGGGTCTTTGGGTCTCTGCGTGAGCCGAAAAGGAACGGCGAACAAGGCGGTGATCTCAACTCGGAATCGCTGCGCTCCTCTCAGCACTGCTTACCGTTGTGTCTCCAACGACCGCAGGGAGTGGGTGGTGAAAAAAGAACCCAGCACGACGTGATAAAAAGCACTCGACCAGCCTATGCCCACCGGACAATTTGAATCTATATCCAGTCGCTGGTATCAATTGCTACGCCATCTCCGGCAGACCTCCGTCCGTTGCGCGCTCTGCCTTCACTCCGTGTGACAGCTCACCGTTGGAAAAAGAATTTGCAGAGCTGCTGAAAACTAGTAGCGTTCCCTTATGTCACGAATAGAAGTCACTGATTTCCCGGCAAGGCACCGAGCGTTTTTTGCAGTTTCGAGCAGCGGAGAGAAGGAAGTTGCTTGATCACTTTGATCAGCTTGCAGCAAATGTGCACCTCGAACCAGCAGCCAGTTTTAGAGCGTCGGACGGGAAAGAATTCTCCATAAGCACCTTAGGGAAATCAAGTCTCCCGCCGTCGCTCTCCCAGCTATGGCGGACAGGCAGGTCTCCAACTCATCCTTCCAGGATGATACAGCTCTACGATAAAAGCTTTGTCAGTATCCGCATGCATTTTCTCACCTACACACCACAACGAGAACGTCTGATCGTCTTACTTTGGGGCTTGCTCTTCGCAAAGTGTTTCATCGTCGAACATTACGTTCAAGCCTACGAGGTGCCGGTCAACTCGTGGCTATACGTGTGGGGCTTGTCGATTGCCATGGCGACGGTAGCGACGATCGCGTTTTGGCGGATGCGGACGACCGAGCAGTTGCCACCCCGGGTGCCCCGTTCACTCTTGCTGGGCTGGGGGATTTGTTTGGCGGCGGCAGCGCTCCTCTTCCTCGTGGCGAGGCTCACACCGCTCCTGCAATTGGGCGGTTTGCCGCTCCTGTTTTCAGTGATTTTAGGTGGGGGCTATAGCTGGCAGTTTCTTCATACCAAGGCACGGCTGGATGGGTTTCCGGCGGTGGGTTGGTGGTCGATGGCTGGCTGGCAACTGGCCCTGGACTCCGATGATGCTTTGCTCGCCTTTGGTCTTGGGCTCGTCGCATTGGTTGTTGTCTCGATGGCCTGCAAGCTCGTGCTGGAGTGGTATGCGGCCAAGGCGGCAGTGCGCGCCCTGTATCGTGGGAATGAACTGGAAAAGAAATAAACGCCGAGATACGGAGGGGTGGCCCCGGCGGTAGGTGGCGTTCCGCGATTTGCCTGTTCCACCTGGGTGATGCGGCCACGCCGTGCTAGATTCAGGAGTAAGAACTTAGGAGTCGGAAGTTGGTCTCGGTTCATGAAAGGTGGGTGCATCACCCTCAAAATAGTGGCATGGATTCCTGTTGGAAAAAATTTGTCAGGCACCCTCTTTTTGCGATCCTCAGCGCCGGGGCTTGCTTTGAGAACCAAGTTCTTTATAGTTCCAGGATAATGAATCTGAATCAATTCGTTTTCTCTTTTTTCGCCGCCTCAGTCCTTATCGGCGGTGTCCCCATGCTGCAGGCCACCGAAGCCTTCAACAATGCCTTTGAGCCCACGGAGCCCGCTGCGCAGGCGGCTCCCGGCGACCCGCCGGAAGGGATGGTCTGGGTTCCCGGTGGAACCTTCAGTATGGGCATAGCGGATCCACGGATGTTGCCAAGGGGCGGACGTGATGGCATGCCGGATGCACGTCCGATCCACCGCGTGCGGGTCGATGGCTTCTGGATGGATGCAACCCCGGTGACGAATGCGGACTTTGCGAAATTTGTGGAAGCGACCGATTACCGAACCGTCGCAGAGCGGCCGCCTGAAATCGACGGCGTCCCGGGGGAGCAACTCGCTGAGATCGAGCCGGGCTCCATTGTTTTTCAGCATCCGGATCGCTTGGAAAACCCGCATGACTACACTCAGTGGTGGAAGTGGGTGCCGGGCGCGTATTGGCGCGCGCCGGAGGGCCCCGGCTCTAACGTTGAGGACCGTATGGACTACCCGGTCGTTCAGGTGGCCTGGGAAGACGCGGTCGCCTATGCGGATTGGGCGGGCAAGCGTCTGCCCACGGAGGCTGAGTGGGAGTTTGCCGCGCGCGGGGGCCTGTCGGGGCAGCCCTATCCCTGGGGGATGGACTTATTTCCCGAGGGCCAGTGGCAGGGCAATACCTGGCAGGGAGATTTCCCGAAGGAGGACAGTGGGCGCGACGGCCACGCGGGCTTGGCTCCTGTCGCGCAGTTCGCACCCAACGGCTACGGTCTCTATGATATGGCCGGGAACGTCTGGGAGTGGTGCTCCGATTGGTATTTGTATGATCACTACAGCGAGCGCAGCCGCTCCGGCGAGCTTGTTGAGAATCCAAAGGGGCCGGACCGCAGTTTCGACCCGAATGAGCCGGGTATCGCTAAGCGGAGCACGCGGGGCGGATCGTTCCTCTGCACGGATCAATACTGCACCCGCTACATGGTCGGCACCCGCGGGAAGAGCGAACCGAACTCAGCAGCCAATCACATCGGCTTCCGCCTGGTGCGCTCACAATGAGGATGCTTCCTCCCCGATGACTTGACCGAGCCGCGAGCCCGCCTTTTCAAGGTCGGCCCCGCTGGGCGACTGAAACGCGCTGAGGCCAAATTCGGGAAGGATGGAAAGCAAATGGTCGAACACGTCTGACTGGACGTCCTCGTAATTGGCCCAGTTCGTGTCGTTACAAAAAAAGTAGATTTCCAAGGGAAGACCATTGGCACCCGGGGCCAACTGCCGGACGAGCAGCGTTAAATCCTGCCGGACTTTTGGATGCTGGCGGAGATAGGCCACGCAGTAGGCACGGAAGGTGCCGACATTTGTCAGGCGGCGGCCATTGATTAGTTCCGAGATTTGATCGCCCACTTCTTCGTTGTATTTCTGAATTTCATCGAGCTTCGCCTCCAGGTAGGGACGCAGGAGGCGGATACGCTTGAACTTCTCGAGTTGCGCCTCGTCGGCGAAACGGAGCGTCCGGAGGTCGATGTGGAAGGCACGCTTGACCCGTCGGCCGCCGGTATCCTGCATACCGCGCCAGTTTTTAAACGAGTCTGAAATCAGGGCATAGGTCGGGATCGTTGTAATCGTCTTATCCCAATTCTCTACCTTGACGGTGGTCAGGGAGACATCAATCACATCCCCATCCGCAGCACGGGCCGGCATCTCGATCCAGTCGCCCACCATGACCATGTTATTGATCGAGAGTTGAAAGCCGGCCACCAGCCCGAGAATGGCGTCTTTAAAAATAAGCAGAAGGATCGCCGTGGCGGCTCCGAGACTGGAGAAGAGGACAAAGGGGGGGCTGCCGAAGAGCGTGGAGATGATGAAAATGAGACCGATCAGATTGATCACAAGCTTGGCCGCCTGAACGAAGCTTTTCGCGGGGTAACGCTGGCCGGCGGGACTGCGCTCCCAGAGGGCACGGAAGAAGTTCAGTGCCGCATCAATAATCAGGAGGATGATGACGATCAGGTAAAGATTGACCAATTGATTGAACACCGCCGTGAGATCCGGATACTCCCTGAACAGAGTGGGCCCAACAAAATGAACAATCGCGGCGGGGACGATGTGCGAAAAGCGGATGAGGACGTTGTGCTCAATGAGTAGGTCATCCCAGCGGATGGTTGTTTTTGCGATGACCGGATGCGCGATCAAAGCGATAAACCGCTTGGCAATGAAATTGGCCAGCAAGGCTAGGACGAGCAGAAAGAGCGTCGCCCCAAGCAGGCTCAGTAGTTCCGCGATTCCTGCGGGTATCTGTGCGCTTTCCAGTAATGAACGGATAAATTCAGGGGTCATGGGAGAAGGTATGGGCATTTCACAGGCCGTTGACAATGCTTCGTTTCAGAAAGTGGAATTGGCTTGCGTTGGATCGGCTCCCGCCTCTTAATTTCAGGGTGTTGTTTCCCAAAGGCAGTCTTTTTTTTGTGCTCTTCTTAACACCGTTTGCTTTGATAGGACAGGACGATCGGGGGGAGGGTGTATTGCAGCGTATTTTGGCTCAATACACAGAAACTTACGGCGGACTTCGGGATGCCACGGTGCTCAATTCGGTCAGTATTGAGGGAAGGCTTGTTCAGGATGGGAAAGAGCACCGGTTCATAATGCAACGCAAGCGCCCCAACCTCCTTCGCTATCGCCTATTTTCGGATGCTCACTCGGTGACGGCGGGCTACGATGGCGAGATGGGTTGGCTTCGTACGCAGACGGGCGAGTCTGTTTCAATAGAGCGGCTCAGCGGCGTTGCGCTGGTCCGTTTGCGAGCTCAGGCGCATTTCGAAAGTCCGCTCTTTCAGCATCAGCGGAAAAACGAATATACGTTTAAGTTGAGGGCCTCCCGGTATCTAGGAGACCGCAGTGCTGAGGTCATCGAAGTCATCGACCCCGATGGATTGGTTTCGCATTACTTTCTCGATAGCCGGACAACGTATCTCCTGCGCATTGATCGGTTTGATGCAACGGCGTCGCTTGTGGGTCAAACGCTTTACAGTGATTACCGGTTGATGGAGGGCTACCCCTTTGCTCACCAAGTCGAGGAGCGTGCTGGAGAAAAGACGCTTTCCGTGGCCACGGTCGAGTCAATTTCGGTCAACTCGGGCTTGCTCAGTTTTCTATTCAAAGAGCCCGTGCGTTGAGCTGCGGGGTTCGTTTTCGCGATCAATGCGGACTTGTTTGGCGCGATTCGGGCTGGTCTCCTTCCGGTCGGGCGATGACCACCCTGGGAAGGAGCTTTTTAAATAATTCCTCACCTCTGAGGGGAGGGGACTGGGCGCGCAGCGTGCGGTGGAGGGGTGCTGGCTGTAGCTGCGGCTCAGTTCGTTTTCGCGATCAATGCGGACTTGTTTGGCATGATTCGAGCTGGCCCCTTCCGGTCGGGCGAGCCGACCACCTTCCCCCGGAGGGAAGGAGTTTTTTAAATAATTCCTCACCTCTCTGAGGGGAGGGGGACCGCGCGCAGCGGGGTGGAGGGGTGCCGGCTGTAGCTGCGGCTCAGTTCGTTTTCGCGATCAATGCGGACTTGTTTGGCGCGATTCGAGCCGGCCCCTTCCGGTCGGGCGAGCTGACCACCTTCCCCCGGGGGGAAGGAGCTTTTGCCTTATTCCTCACCTCTCTGAGGGGAGGGGGACCGCGCGCAGCGCGGTGGAGGGGTGTTGGCTGTAGCTGCGGCTCAGTTCGTTTTCGCAATCAATGCGGACTTGTTTGGCGCGATTCGAGCCGGCCCCCTTTCCCCCCTGGCTGCCCTTCGGCTTCGCTCAGGAGAGCCAGGTGACCTTCCCCCCGGGGGGGAGGAGTTTTGGTCCTTTGTGTTTTCAGCACTCTTGTCTGCGGAGATTGCCGCACACCTTTTTCAATTTTGCCCGATAGCGTCGTCGTCGAGGCCGCCCTTGAGTTGGCGGTCGGTTTTGAGGCGTTCGATCTGGGCGCGAAGGGCCCGTTCAAATTTCTCAAAGCGCGCAAGGATGCCGCGGGTCTCCAGTAGTTCCTGTTTGAGGCGACTGTCGGGGCAGAGGGTGTAGATTGAGAGGTCGAGCACGCTCTCCGGATCCCGTATATTGGAAAGAAACTGCACGACCTCTTTTGGAATGCGTGCCCCGAGTCGGATCTGGGTTTGAATGAGTGCCAGGAGCGTTGGTTGAATCGCTTGAAGTGTCTTCTCCGAGCCGTCGGCCTGGCTGACGATCTGGCGTATACGCGCCCGGCGGTAGGGCTCCTCGCAGACAATGGATTCGAATTGAACCCGGGCGAGCCCCTGAAGTATCAGATTAGACGTGCCGTCGGGATTTTCCTTGCAGGCCCGAATGACGCCGACACCAGCCACGGAGTAGGGCGTTTCGAGGGCTTCGGCATCCTCGTCGCGCTCGTCGAGGGCGGCCACGGCAAAAATCCGGTCGGTTTCGAGAACGTGCTCCAGCATCTCGCGGTAGCGGGGCTCGAAGATGAACAATGGCATCATGGCCTGAGGGAAGAGGATGGTCTGACTCATCGTCATGACGGGCACCTCGCGGGGAATTTCGATCTCCTGTTGTTCTAGCATAGGAATGAGAGGCTGGGCGCGACGGCTAATTCCATGCGTCCGGGTGGAGACGGGCCGTTTCCGGCGACTCACACTCGGCATAATACACAGCCATACGGAAATAGCGAATGCGGTCCTGCGGAATTTCCGGGTTTTTCATGCGCGCATCTTCCATCAAAACTTCAGGTGCGCGGCCTTGGAGATCGTAGATTTCGCGTATGCCGAGGTCGATCAGGTCACGCGCTGCTGCCACATCCATGCGGGGAATTCGCATCAATGCTGAATTGAGCGCCTCATAGTCGACCTTCTTCTTTTTTCTCGGTTCAAACATCCCTGCTTAGTAGGCCTCCGCTTCGCCATCGGCTGCAGCGTCAGTCGCTTCGCCGCTCTCCTTGCAAATCGCCTCGCAGGACGTCCAACCCACGCCGAGCCGGTGGGCGCCCATTTTCACAAATTGCTCCGCTTCGCTGCGGTTTCGGATGCCTCCGGAGGGCTTTACACGAATGCGGCCCGCGCCGGTTTTCAGCATGCACCGCACCGCTTCGATACTGGCACCGCTCCCGTTAAAGCCGGTGGATGTTTTGACGAAGTCAGCCCCTGCGCGGACGCAGACCTCCGTCATTGTATCGACCGCCTGCAAGCTTAAATGAGCCGTTTCGAAAATGACCTTGAGCGGAACCCCGGCGGCCCGCGTCAGTTTGGCGACCCCCGCTACGTCGGCTTCGACCGCAGCCCAATTGCCGGAGCGTATCCAGCCGTAGTTCGCCACCATGTCGATCTCGTCGACCTTCATGGCGAGGTAGCGCTCGGCCTCATCGACTTTTGATGCCGGAAGCTGTACGCCGTGGGGAAAGCCCAGGACCACGCAGACTGCCGTTTTGGTGCCCTTGCAGTAGTTTTGTGCCAGCTCAATGTCGCACGGGCGGACACAGACACTGAAGGTTTCCAGGCGAATGCAATGCTCCAGAGCTCCGATGACGTCAGCTTGGGTGAACTCGGGTTTCAGGATGGCGGCATCCAGATATCGGTTGATCGGTTCCATGCGCGGAATTTGTTCGCACACAAAGGGCTGTCAATCCGGATTGCCCTGTCAGCTTGCTGGCACGCATCCCGACGCCCTGCCAAGCGAAGCAGTGGCTCTTGACTGTCCAAAGCGCCGAATGGGCCAATTTCTCCGATATACGTAACACGTACAATTCCGCCGACATAGTCCGCCTGGACAGCGGCAGCACTGTTTACGTCTTCAACATCCGCTCCTATCGCCTGATCGCCGCCATTTATTTCACCTCGAAGAACCCTGGCCGGGGGCGCGTGTATGTCCAGGAATTTCTCACCCACCCCGAATACGACAAGAACACTTGGAAAGAAAGGAACTGAACTATGAATACGCTCATCGACCGAAAGACCGCACTCCCCGAAAGCTACGACGGGCTCGTCGCGGCCTTCACGCCGCGCCCGATCCACGACCAGGTCGGCCATGACAACACGCTCGCCATCATTGATGCGATGGCCGGCCGGGATCTTAATGCGGAGCAAGAGGACTATCTCGATCTGTTGTCCATACTCGTCGAGGCCTACGAGGGTGATTGGCTTCACGAGGAATTGGCGACGCTTCCGCGGGGAGTCTCGATGCTACAATACCTCTGCGTGGAAAATGGAGTCAGTGGCGTTGAGCTTGGCCGTATTCTGGGCGTCGGACGCGCTCAGGCATCCCTCCTGCTCAAAGGTAAGCGAAACCTCACAGTCGCTCATTTGCGATGCCTGTCCAAACATTTCAAGGTGTCCTCTGAACTGTTCATGGAGCGGGCAGGCTGATCGGCCTGAAGTCGCAAAGAACCAAAATGGTGCGGGTAGACGGAATCGAACCGACGACCTCTGCGTGGAAGGCAGATGTTTTACCTCTAAACTATACCCGCATGAGTTCCAGACGGAAAGGATGTCGCTGTCCGTCGCTTTGGGTCAAGCTGGAATTCAAAGAATCCGGCGGAAAAGCGCGGGCGAGCGGACGCGCGGTCCCGCCATGAGGCCTCGACGAGGGCTTCGCCCTTGATTCTAGCTGATCCTAGGCCGACCCCAGGTTTTTTTCTTCGATAAAATCCTGCAGAATGAGTGCGGCCGCGCGGGAGTCGATCTCCCCGCTCTGCCGGCTTGGTTTGCGCTTTTGGCCCCGCAGACCCTGCTCCACGGAGTGACTGGAGAGTCGCTCATCGATCCGGAAAACCGGCAGGCGGAAGCGCGTTTCCAAGCCCTCGATGAACCCATCCACCTCGCGCGCCTTGAAGCCCACCGAACCATCCATATTCAGCGGGTAACCGACAACCAATGCGTCGACCTGCCTCTCGCGGACGATTGCCTCAATGTGCTGCATCCGCGCCTTCTTCGAGGCGGCCACCGCAGCTGGCAAGGGTAGGGCGATGCCGATCTCGTCGGCAAAGGCCAGTCCGATGCGTTTTTCGCCCCAGTCAATGCCCAGGTAGTTTTTCAAA
Organism: Puniceicoccaceae bacterium; assembly: GCA_018402305.1. Classification (GTDB taxonomy): domain Bacteria; phylum Verrucomicrobiota; class Verrucomicrobiia; order Opitutales; family Coraliomargaritaceae; genus Thalassobacterium. The sequence continues at coordinate 26,666 of JAGYJE010000015.1, forward strand.
TGAGACCCTTGCATGCCTCCTTGGCCCCAAGGGTCTTAACCAGGTTTTTGATCTCCTGAGCCTGATCCTTATGGCAGACGAGTGTGGCGTCTTCCGTTTTCACGACGATGAGGTCCTGCACACCAATAAGGGCGACGAGGTGCGCATCGTCGCGGCAGTAAACGATGTTGTTCGCCGAATCGGCCAGCTCGGTTTGGCCGCGTGTAACGTTTCCCTTCGCATCCTTCGGGTAGTGGCGCTCGATGGCGGTCCACTCGCCGACGTCATCCCAGTCAAAGCTGGCCTCCAGCATGACGACCCGCGCCGCTTTTTCGATGATCGCATAGTCGACCGATATTTTCTCCAGATCGGGATACCGGCTCGCGAGGAGCGCATCCAGATCATCGCCCGCTTGGAGGCCGCTGCGAATCGCCTGCAGCGCCTGCCAAAGACTTGGAGTGTTCCTTTCGAGTTCGGCTTGGATGGTGGCCACGGACCAGACAAACATCCCCGCATTCCAAAAGTAGCCGCCCGCGTCGACGTAGCCCTGCGCCGTTGCCAGGTCCGGTTTTTCAACAAAACGCTGCACCTCGTAAACAGTCCGTCCCGCGAAATCGCCGAAAGCGGGCCCCTGTTGAATGTAACCGTAGCCCGTCGCGGGAAAGCGGGCCGGGATGCCAATTGTGGCCAGCACCGGAGCGGCCTCGGCGACGGCAAAGCCCGACTCCAGGGTGGTCCGCAGCTCTGCGGCGTCATGGATGACGGCATCAGCTGGCAGCATGGCAAAACTGGCCCCCGGATCTTCGCGACCGACCAAAATCGCTGCCAGTCCGACCGCCGCAGCGGTATCACGGCCGACTGGCTCTCCCACCACCTTCGCCGGGTCCAGTTGCGGGCAAATCTCGAGAACGGCGGCACGTTGCTCCGCGTTCGTGATAACAAAAATCGCATCCGCCTCGATCAGCCCGGACAAACGGTCAATCGTCTGCGCCAGCATGGGCCGATCTCCGACGATTGGCAGTAGCTGCTTCGGTCGTGTTGTGCGGCTTTCCGGCCAAAAGCGCTCTCCGCGGCCGCCCGCCATGATGACTATGTATCTCTTCGGCATGCCCGTGAGATGCCGCCGCAGTCTTTAAATGGCAAGCGTAGAAATTCCCCTGGGGCAGGCGCCTGAGGGTGGTCCCATCAGTTCCGCCCGCCGAATAAGCTTACAAAAATTGTTCATCTCTTTCACGCCAAGGCTTGATCACCAGGCGCTCCGCTCTACGCTAAGGGAATGTATCAACGCGTTGACATTAAAATCTGCGGACTGACACGGGATGCTGATGTCGACCTGGCTCTCTCCCTGGGGGCGGACTATTGCGGGTTCATCGTTTACCCAAAGTCGCCCCGCGGGCTCAGTCTGGAGCGCGCGCAGGAGCTGGCTGCGCGTGTGCCTGCGGGCAAGCGCGTCCTGGTTGACGTCGAGACCGGTACCGAGGAACTGGAGCGTTACCGGGATGCCGGCTTTGACTACTTTCAAATCCACAGCGGCTTACCGGTTAGTTTGGAGACACTGGCTGCCTGGTCAGGGCTGGTCGGCCCGGAGAAGCTCTGGCTCGCGCCCCGCGTTGGCCCTGCGGAGGCATTCCCCCTCGTGACGCTTGATTTTGCCCGGACCCTTCTGGTCGATACTTTTGACAAAAATCAGGTAGGCGGCACCGGCCAAGTCGGGGATTGGGAGCGCTTCAGAGACCTAAGCGCCCAGTATCCCGAGCGAAACTGGATCCTTGCAGGTGGCCTCACGCCCGAAAACGTTCTGCAAGCCGTCCGAGAGACCGGCACCGCACACCTTGACGTCAACAGCGGTGTGGAAAGCGCCCCGGGCATCAAGGATGCCGCCAAACTGCGAGAGCTGTTCAGCGTCTTATAGGTCTAGCCTGTGAGTGAAAAGTCTGAAAGGGAGCAACTCTATGAAAATTTCTGTTATTACCGTGACTTACAATAGCGCGGCCACTCTGCTCGATACCGTGGCGTCTGTACTCGGGCAGACGCATCCGGCGGTGGAATACCTGATCGTCGATGGCGGTTCGACAGACCACACACTAGCGAAGCTGGCGCCTTATCGTGAGCAAATCGATTGCTTGATCAGCGAGCCGGACGAAGGTATGTATGATGCTATGAACAAGGGCATCGCGCATGCGACGGGCGACGTTGTGGCTATTTTAAACAGCGACGATGTCTATGCGGATTCGGAGGTTTTGTCGAAGATTGCGGCACTATTTCAGGACGCGGCGCTGGACTGCGTGTACGGCAATCTGCACTACGTGGCGTCGAACGACTTGAGCCGGGTGGTGCGCGATTGGCAGGCCGGCGGCTATGCGCCGGGACTGTTCCGGCGCGGCTGGCATCCGCCGCATCCGTCGTTTTTTGTGCGCCGGGGGGTCTATGAGCGGCTGGGCGGTTTTCGGCCCGACTTGCGCATCGCGGCGGATTACGAGTTCATGCTGCGGGCTTTGGAGCGGGCGGGTTGTCCCGTGGCTTACTTGGATACGGTGCTCGTCAAGATGCGCACGGGTGGGGCGAGTAACCGCTCCCTTGGCAATATCTGGAAGGCCAACCGGGAATGTTTCCGCGCCTGGCGGATGAACGGCTACGGCCGATGCACCGCCGCGCTAGCCACGGCGGCTAAGCCGCTCGGTAAACTAAAGCAGTTGCGACGGGGTTGATTTGTCCGGGATTCGCTTACGTGGTGTCCGAGCTTGCTCGGGCCTGCAGCGTTGTTGGCCATCGGCCCGGACCACCCAGCCAGACTTAGCGCAAGCCCGCGCGAGCGCGGACGCCACTGAAAGAGGCGCGGCGGTGGATTTGTCCGGGATTCGCTTACGTGGTGTCCGAGCTTGCTCGGGCCTGCAGGGTTGTTGGCCATCGGCCCGGACCACCCGGCCAGACTTAGCGCAAGCCCGCGCGAGCGCGGACGCCACGAGGAGGAGGCCCGGCGGTGGATTCGTCTGGGATTCGCTTACGTGGTGTCCGAGCTTGCTCGGGCCTGCAGGGTTGTTGGCCACCGGCCCCGACCATCCGGCCAGACTTAGCGCAAGCCCGCGCGAGCGCGGACGCCACGAGGAAGAGGCGCGGCGGTGGATTTGTCCGGGATTCGCTTAGGTGGTGTCCGAGCTTGCTCGGGCCTGCAGGGTTGTTGGCCACCGGCCACGGCCACCCGGCCAGACTTAGCGCGAGCCCGCGCGAGCGCGGACGCCACGAGGAAGAGGCCCGGCGGTGGATTTATCCGGGATTCGCTTACGTGGTGTCCGAGCTTGCTCGGGCCTGCAGGGTTGTTGGCCCCCGGCCCGGACCATCCGGCCAGACTTAGCGCAAGCCCGCGCGAGCGCGGACGCCACGAGGAAGAGGCGCGGCGGCGGATTTGTCCGGGATTCGCTTACGTGGTGTCCGAGCTTGCTCGGGCCTGCAGGGTTGTTGGCCCCCGGCCCGGACCACCCGGCCAGACTTAGCGCAAGCCCGCGCGAGCGCGGACGCCACGAGGAAGAGGTGCGGCGGGACGGACGGATGAGGCCGCTGCTTCTTTCTTTCTGCTCTGCGGGCACAGATCACTCCACCTTCTCGGTGGGGATTTTGTTGGCACAGGTGACAGCGAGAACGGGGATCTTAGTCTTGATCCAGACGTTTTGCTCTTTGAAGAGTTTTGCGGTGACGACCTCGCAGGCTTCGCCGATGGTTTGCACCGGCATGCGGCGCCCCTTCGGTGTGGAGTTGAACTCGTAGGCGGCTTTGATGATGCGCTCCGGTGCGGCCGTCACGCTGTCGTCCTCCGGCAATTGGACGACCCAGCCGGTCAGGTCCTTTTCCGAAAGTTCGCCCTCGGGATCGGATAAGATGATGGAAAACTGCTTTTTAATGGGCGGCGGGCGGTTCGCTTTTTCCTCCTCCTCAGCTTTGAGCTCCATCTCGACTTCGTTCATGATGTCGTTGACTTTACGGATGTCCGGCTCGTTGCGCTGGAGGATGAATTTGAGGGTTTCTACGTCTATTTTAGCCATGATTTGGGCGGCGGATCTCGCCGGGTGAAAGTGATAGTGACCCCTAAGTGAAAATGTGGGCGGGGATGGGCTGCAACCCTCAAATTCCGGATGCGTCCTCGTCGGTTCCGTCGACAAAGGTTCCCGCCGCGACTTCGATCATTTTTTCGGGGTTGAAGTAGGTGCGAATTGCTTGGTTAACCGCGTCCGCAGTCAAGGCCTCAAGCTCGAGGGGGTAGCGGTCGATGTATTCCGGCGGAAAGCCGCGCTCCATAAAGCTGTCGACCTGTCCGGCGACGCGCCCGGTGGTGGAGAGTCCCACGAGGTAGGTGCCGGAAAGCGTCTCAATAGCTGCGCTGACTTCCTCGGGGGAGACGCCGCTCTCGAACCAATCGTTGAGGACGCCGCGGGTGGCCTCGATCCCGGCCTTGAGCTGGCCCGGCGAGAAACTGGCACTGACCATCCAGTTGCCCGGCGTGATGATGTCGCCCTCGTGGCCGCTCCGTATGCTATAGGTGAGGCCGCGCTCCTTGCGCACCTCGGACATGAGCCGCGAATGAAAGCTGCCGCCGAGTAGGTAGTTGCCCAGCATGAAGGGCAGGTAGCCCGGGTCGGTGCGCTGCAAGCCGGTATTGAGCCCGAGCCGAACGGAAACACTGGTCTTGTCGTCGATGAAAATGCGCTCGGCTTCGGCAGCATGGTCGGTTTGGCGGGTCGTCAGCTCGGGGTAGTCGCTCCCGCCTTCCCAGCCGTCGAAGGCGTCGGCCACGGCCGCTTTGAGGGCTTCAAAATCGATGTCGCCGACAAAGACCAAGCGCATCGACTCAGGGCCGTAATGCGCCGCATGAAAAGCAGCGAGGTCCTCGACCCTAGTGGCTTCGAGGTCGTCGATCAGGGTTTCGAGGTCGGTGCTGTGGTTGACGTGCCCAGCTGGGTAGAGTTGCCGGGAAAGCAGGGCGCTCGCGCGGTAGTCCGGGTTGTCAATGGCTTGGAGGAGGCCGGCTTTTTGACGGCTTTTAATTGTTTCAAAAACTGCGGGATCAAAGCTCGGGTTGCGGAGCTGGTCAGCGATGATGGCCATGACGGCGTCGGCGTCGGGTCGGAGGAATTGCCCCGAAAAACGGACGCTTTGCTTCCCGGCGGAAAACCCGAGATTGGCCCCCAGTGCCTCGAGTTGCTCGGCGATTTGAAAACGATCGGCGGAGGTGGTGCCCTTGTCGAGCATGCTGGCGGTGAGGCTGGCCAGCATGGGCGCATCCTCGGGGCTCAGGCTGTCGCCGCCGGGAAGGCTGCCGACGAAGGAGACGACGTTATCAATCGGCATACCGATAGCGACCAAGTCAATCGGCCCGACTTGGGCGCGCTGCAGGTTGGCGGAAAAGTCAACAATACTTTCGGGAGTGCCGGAGGGGCCCACTCTGCCTTCGGGTGCGGTCTTTGGCTCGGGGCCAAAAACTGCCGGGTCCCGAAAGTAGACGGGGCCGGCGGCGGCATTTGCACCCGGACTCACGCGGTTGCTCGACTCCGGCACAAACCAACCGGTCGTGCTACGGTTGTCGACAAAGTACTTCGCGGCGACTTCGGTCAGCGCACTGGCGGGCGTGTCCTGGATGGCATTTGGGAGGTGCACGTAGGCGCTCCAGTCACCCATGGCGATGGCTTCATTGAGCTGATCCGCGATTTGATAAGGACCGTCGCGGCCGTAAAAGGTGCTCGCCTGAATGACCGATTTGGCCCGCGCCAGTTCGTCTGCGCTGACGCCATCCGCGATCAGTTTCTCAATTTCTTCGAGGATGATGGCCTCGACGTTTTCATGGTTGGCATCGGGAGTTAAGTAGGCTCCGAAAATAAAGAGGCTGGGGTCGCGCAGTTGGGGCGCAAAGGTGAAGGTGGCGTTGGCCAGGCCCCGGTCCTCCAGGGCGCGGTAGAGGCGTCCGGTCTTATCCGCACCGAGGATTTGCTGAAGCAGGGTGAGCGCGGCCCAGTCTTCATGCCGCCCCTCGGCGACCTTAAACCCGATCATGACGACCCCCGTTTGCCCGGCGCGGCGGATCATGACGCGCCGCGGCCCCGTCTGCTCCGGCTCGACGGTGGTGACTTCCGGAATCGCCTGAGGTGCGTTTGGGATGTCTCCATAGTGCGCGGCAATGGCCTCCAGAGTAGCGGTCTTGTCGAAGCCCCCGATGATCGTCAGAACGCTGTTCTCGGGCCAGTAGTAGGTGTCGTAAAAAGCGCGCAATTTCTCGATGGAGGTGTTTTCAATGTCCGACTCCCAGCCGATCGTGGGGTGGTTGTAGGGGTGCGCCAGAAAGGCCGCGCCAAAAAGTTCGTTGATGAGCGTGCGAACCGGGCTGTTTTCGCCCCGCTCGTATTCGTTGCGCACAACCGTCATCTCCGAGGCCAAATCCGCTTCTTTGATCAGAAGGTTTCGCATGCGGTCCGCCTCCAGTTCGATGGTCATGGGCACATATTGACTGGGTAGCGTGGCGTAGTAATTCGTGCGGTCGAACCAGGTGGTGGCGTTGGCAATCGCACCGATCCGCTCCATCGTGCTGGAGTAGTCGTTACCCTCGGCGCTGTTGAAGCGCTCCGTGCCTTTAAACATCATGTGCTCAAGGATGTGCGTGGCACCCGTGGTTCCTGTGACTTCGTTGCGCGAGCCCACCTCGTAGGTGACCATGACCGTGGCGACCGGCAAGCCGTCGATCGGCATGAGCAGAACCTCCAGATCGTTTGAAGCGAGGCGGTAGGCCTCGACCTTGCCCAGCGTCTCGACCGGCTCAATGCCCTCCGGGAGGGCGGCCGGGGCAGTTGAAGTGGCGATAGCGAGAGCAATTAGAGAAAGTGATTTGCGTAGCTGCATCATAGGTGGAGATAGTGTCTCTTTCAGATGAGTCAATGTTCCACAAGAATTCCTCACCTCTTGGAGGGGAGGGGGACCGCGCGCAGCGTGGTGGAGGGGAGCCGGCTGTAGCTGCGGCCCAGTTCGTTTTTGCTATCAATGCGGACTTGGTTGGCGCGATTCGAGCCGGCCCCCTTCCGGTCGGGCGGCAAGCCCTTCGGCTTCGCTCAAGAGAGCCGGATGACCTTCCCCTGGGAAGGAGTTTTTACGGTAAAAAAGGTATTTATCAGCATTGAAATCTTGTGCTGGAGCTTATGAGTGCTATCAAACTAACTGCTATGGACGAGAATCACCCCCGAGCGCACCGGCGCGCCTGTCTGAAAATTACCCTAAGTCTACTTGCCGTCTGGTTCCTCATCAGTTTTGGGGCAGCCATTTTGGCGCGCGACTGGTTGGATGCAAATCTGCCAACGGTGGGCCATGCGCCCTTCGGCTTTTGGATGGCGCAGCAGGGCTCCATTATCGGATTTATTCTGATTCTGATAACCTATGCTTTCCTTATGAATCGGCTCGACCGCAAGCATGGCTATTACGAAGAGCACTAAACAGCCCCGCACAAGACAGCCCCGCACTAGACAGCCCCGCACTAGACAGCCCCGCACTAGACAGCCCTGATCCGGCCTGATCCGGCCTGACCCCAAGCCACGACCCCAAGCCCGCCCCAAGACAATGACACAGGATACCCTTAACTTTATTTTCATCGGGCTCAGTTTTGCCCTCTACATTGTGATAGCAGCGCGTTCCCGGGCGGGCTCGACAGAGGAATACTACACGGCGGGCGGAGGTGTGTCCCCCTTTGCCAACGGCATGGCAACGGCGGCGGACTGGATGTCGGCCGCCACGTTTATCTCGATGGCGGGAACGGTGGCAATCAGCGGTTACGACGCCTCGCGCTTCCTCATGGGATGGACGGGGGGCTTTGTCCTCCTCACGGTTTTGATGGTCCCCTATCTCCGGAAGTTCGGCAAGGCAACGGTGCCTGACTTCATAGGTGATCGCTACTACTCGAAGCTCGCCCGCGGGGTGGCGGTGATCTGTGCGATTTTTATCTGCATGACCTACATCATGGGGCAGATGCGCGGGGTGGGGGTGGTTTTCTCGCAACTTTTCGGGATTAGCATTCCATTTGGGGTGCTCATCGGTTCGGCGATTGTTTTTGCCTACGCCGGGCTGGGCGGCATGAAGGGGATCACCTACACGCAGGTCGCGCAGTATTGCGTGATGGCCTTCGCCTACACCATTCCGGCGGTCTTTATCGCGATGGCGATGACGGGTAACGTCATCCCCCAGCTTGGCCTGATTGGGACTTACACTGCCGATGGTGGCGGGGTGCCTTTTTTAACCAAGCTCAACGCCATCAATACGGAGCTCGGCTTTCAGGAATATACCTCCGGCAAAATGTCGACGGTCAACATGTTTTGCATCACGGCCGCGCTTATGTGTGGCACGGCTGGACTGCCCCACGTCATCGTGCGGTTTTTTACAGTAAAGAACGTCCGTTCGGTTCGGCGTTCGGCGGCCTGGACGCTTAGCTTCATCGCCGTCATTTATTTGACCGCGCCCACCATCGGCGCCTTCTCCCGGGTGAATCTGATCGAGAACCTGAACGGCACCGCCTATGTGGAGGCACCCGGCTGGTTCTATGAGTTTGAGGCAACAGGGCAAATGGCCTGGGTCGATAAAAACGGGGACGGCCGAATTCAATATGCCGGACCCGGCAAATCGGACATGGGCACCTTCAGCGTTTTCCAAGGTAAAGCGCCCGTGTATCCGACCTACGACGCTCCCGAGCACCAGAGAATTGGTCCGAGTGGCGAACGGCTGCTGGCCAGTAAGGCGGACGACTCGAATCCGAACGAACTTTGGTTTGGCAACGACATCATGGTCATGGCCAATCCCTACATGGCGGGCCTGCCCATGTGGGTCATTGCCCTGCTCATGGCGGGCTGTATCGCCGCAGCGCTCTCCACCGCGGCGGGGCTCCTGCTGGTGCTCTCGACATCCATCTCGCACGATCTTATGAAAAAGATCGTCAAGCCCGACCTGTCCGACAAAGAGGAGGTCAGCTACGCCCGGGCTGCATCCTTTGTCGCACTTGGGGTGGCGGCTTATTTCGGGATCAACCCGCCTTCGGCCTTCATCGCACAAACCGTGGCCTTCGCCTTCGGGTTGGCCGCTTCCTCCTTTTTCCCCACACTGCTGCTCGGGATCTTTTCCTCGAAAATGAACAAACAGGGCGCGATTGCCGGGATGTTGGCCGGCATTTCCTTCACAGTTGCTTACATTGTCTACTTCCAGTTCCTCGAGGGACCGGCCGACCAGTTGCTTTTTGGTATCACCCCGGAGGGGATCGGATTTATTGGCATGCTGATCAACTTCGCCGTGGCCTTCACGGTGAAGGCCTTCACCGGAGATGCACCCGAACACATCCAGGAAATGGTCGCGGAGATCCATATCCCCAGCGCCAAAAAAACTGCGGTCCTCCGGAGAGAACCGCAGCCAAATGGCGGGATAGACGGGACTTGAACTCGATTACAGTTATGCTAATAATATAATTGCAGTTCACTGCATATTACTAATCAACACTTTGTGGATTTATCGGGATGTCTGCTGATGTCGTGAAATGCAGGCCTTTTCATCGGAATTGGCAAATTTTTGGCAAATGACCTCGGCTAGTTTTTCAGGGCTGTCTCGATTTGCTGGAGCGTGGAGAGTAGCTCGGAAAATGACGGCGCATCGCCGAAGAACATCGACTCCATCTTGCGGTAGTCGTTTCTCCATGCGGCGACTTCCGCCTCAGACGGATGCAATACCAGATCACCCGGCTTCAGGGATCGGTGATCCACCCAGTTGTAGCTGAAAGCACTGGCGCGGTGCTGCATGACTGCATAAAAGACGGGCAAGTGTTCCTGTAGCGTAGCCCCGATCTTTTCTTCATTCCAGAGTTGGTGCAGGTCGTAGAAGTGGCGTGAGTGGCGCTCTCCAGGTGCTTTGCGCTCTGGACGAACATTGTGCTCGTGGACTAGGGCGATCTTTTCCCAAAAAGTCCGAACCGGCCGCACGCTTCTGATTTCGTATTGCCGACCGGGTGGCTCGACAGCGGGAAACTCCTGCGTGACATAGGGCTCAACCGAGCGGACAGCAGCGGGCATCCCCTCGGCCCGACCACTGAGCTCAATCTTTACCTGTGGCTTAAAGTAGTCGGAAGGCGGCAGGAGCTTCGTTTCGGGATAGCGAACCAGGAGAACAAAGGGATCCCGCGCTTTCTTCAGGTCCTCCACAACAATCCTTTTGTCTGCGTCATGAACGAAAGGCCTCATACACTCCACCATATAAGGCGCGATCGCCTGCTCGATAACTTCCCGGCACTGCCTGCGAAGTTGCTTCAGGTGGCGCTCCTGGGCGCTAGGGCTGGCACCGGGATCGGGGGCCTCAATCGGTGCCCCGGTCATCGTCCAATTCCGACTCATGGCCAGATCAATATCTTCTGAAAAGCGGCGGATGCAGCCCCATGCCTTCGAGAGTGAAGTGCCTCCGCGAAAAACAAGATGCGGGGCAATGTCGTTACTGGTAAACAATTGCGAGAGCGTCCAGCATACCCAATAGTCCTTCTCGATGTGGAAGGGGTGAATGCCCTGACGCACGCCCGTTTCAGTAAAGACTGCTTCCCGCTCTTCCGCGGACATGCGCGCGAGTTGGCTCATCGCTCATCGCCTTTCCCATCAGCGGCAATCTGCCTGAAAATAGGCCCCATCCATGCCGGCGCATAGGGGATATCCTGAAACAACTGCTGCCGCTGCTTCGGATTCAGACGCTTGCGCAGCTTGCGCACCACTTCCGGCCCCACCGCTCCCTTGCCGAGGTAGCGCAGGGCCTGGATGACGACACCACTCACCCGGTCCGCAGTTGCCAGATTCTTCGCAACCGTCGGACGAAGCGTCACCATTAGATTCTTGATCTTCGCCTGCCGCTTCGGCCCGCTCGTTAGGTAGGCTACCTTCATGGGCACCTGATCGCTCAGTCCGAGCATATTGGCCGCCATGGCACCCGTTGGCAGCAGCCTCGCCGCGTCACGACGCGCCAATGCCTTTGCCACAGCCTCCGGCGAAGGCGAAAGCTGCCCCAATAAAGGGTCTTGCTTCGGGTAGTTGTAAAGCCCCCGATCCACCCGCTGGAGCACTCCCTTCCGCGTTAGGCGCGACAAGCCCTGATCCACCGCATCGCGACTCCCCGACTTAAGAAAATCAAAGGGCGTAACCACAGCCCCTTTCCCACGGCGCTGAACCCCCTTCATTATAGTATCTTCGATGCTTTTCATAGCTCTTAAGCTACATAAATATTGTCAGAAAACAAGGGTATTATTTCTGACAAAAAGCCCTCGACTATCAGAAGATCGGCTCGCCCTTTTCGGATTCGCCTGATTCGGCGAGGGCGTCACCGACTGAAGTGGAGGCAATGTTTTTGGGGCTTGTAACGTTTTTGTAGGGAGATCGAGGCCGGGGGCGCATCCGTTCCCCGAGCGAGCGGAGCGAGCGCAGGGGTTGGCGGGGAGCGCTACTCCTGCATTTTGAAGCGGTAGAAGCGGGCTTGGGCGGGGGCGTCGATCTCGATGGTGTGGTCGGTCTTGGTAGGAGTTGACCAGTCGCTGAGATCGGAGGTCTCCTCGAGGGTCATCGTGATGCGTGCTTTGCCGCCTGAGACGTCTATCCTGGTGGCACCCGGGCGAGCATCCATTATCTGAGAGGCTGTGAAAAGGTTGAAGCTGGCGGGGTCGTTGATAACATCCTGCTGGCCGGCGGTGCGGGCGGCGGTGACTTCGCTGGGGGTGGCCAGATCGAAGGATGCGGGGTCGGCGAGCACGGAATTGATGCCCTGCTGCTCGACAAGGGGCAGTTCTTCCTTGGTGGCGAAGCCGGAGTTGTCTTGCGCGGCGAGCATGGCGGCAGCGACGGCGGCAATGAACTCGGAATCGTCTTTCAAAACATCGGCAATCGCTCCGTAGAAGATGTCTGGGATGAGATCAATTGGCACGTCTTACTTAGGCAATGCTGGTGCAAAACGGTTGGGTATCGTGATGCTGGTTAGGTTGGTGCATTGGTAGAAGGCTCCCTCTCCGATGCTGGTGAGGCTGTCGGGGAGGGTGATGCTGGTCAGGCTGGTGCAGAGGGAGAAGGCATAATTCCTGATGCTGGTGACGCCTTCGGGGAGGGTGATGCTGGTCAGGCTGGTGCAGTAGGAGAAGGCAGAATACCCGATGCTGGTGACGCTGTCGGGCAGGGTGATGCTGGTCAGGCTGGTGCAGTTGTTGAAGGCATAAGCCCCGATGCTGGTGACGCCTTCGGGGAGGGTGATGCTGGTCAGGTTGGTGCAGTTGTAGAAGGCTCCCTCTCCGATGGTGGTGACGCCGTCGGGGATTGTGATGCTGGTCAGGCTGGTGCAGTCGAAGAAGGCATACTCCCCGATGCTGGTGAGGCTGTTGGGGAGGGTGATGCTGGTTAGGCTGGTGCAGTTGTTGAAGGCCGCATCCCCGATGCTGGTGACGGGGAGGCCGTTGTAGGTGGCGGGGATGGTGAGGGCGCCGGAGGCGGATGTACGGCAATCGCTGACTTCGTAGGCGGTGCCTTCGTTGATCAAGGCGAATGACAGATCGCTGACGGAAGCGGCGGTGAGTGAGAGTATGGGGAGGAGGAGGATTGGTATAAGGCGGTGCATGGCGAGAGGGAGATTGGCTTTTGAGGCGGTGGAGGCAATGATTTTTGGGCTTGTTACGTTTTTGTGACTTAGGTGGCGGGATGTGGGCTTAGGGCTTTGCTTGGTCGAGGGTGCGGCTCCAGCCTGGATTTTCTTCGAGCCATTTGAGGGCTGCCTCTACGGTGGATCGGTAGCCGGGCATTTTGAAGCCTGCTTTTTTCATCCGATAGACGTAGTTGGGGTGGCGGTTGAGGCGCCAGGCGAGTTCTTTGACGGTGAGGAGTTGGGTGTCGGTGGATTTTAACATGGTTGGTGTGATTTGAGTTGTTGAGTCGTTAAGTTGTGAGTGGGAACCACCCCGACCCGGCGAGCGGGTCACCCCTCCTTGGTAAGGAGGGGAGGTTTCTGGGTGCGACCACTTGGACCACTTGGGGGTGAATATCCCTAACTTTTTTGTGTGTTTTGGGTTTTGGATGGGTTCTTTACGCAAAAGTTAGGGGTGAAGGGGTGAAAGTGTTCCATGTGTCCGCGTTTTCTGGGTGAGGCCGTCGCGTGTGGTGGGATCGGCGAAGCGGATGCGGCCGGCCCATTGTTTGCGGCGGGAGGCGGCGCGGGCATCGAAGCCGCCCTGCTTGGCATACCAGACGAGGGTGGCGATGCCTATCTGATCGAGCTTATGCCGCCACAGGCACGTAGCGGACCTTAAACTTGGGCACATCAAGAACCGGATCTTCAGCGACATACTTTTCTGAACGGCAAAACTTGAAGAACGTGCTCAGATAGCCTCTACGGTTGTTCCAAGTTTTGAGTGAAGCGGCTCGGCGCGAATCCTTCAATTCGCCTTCGAGGTAAGCCTTTAATTCCTGCGACTGTAACTCATCAAGCTGCCGCGAACCAAAAACCTTCTTAAGGGTGAAGAGTTCACGGTAGATAGAATCATATTGCCTGGCAGTGATGAGACCACGCTCCTGATCTCTGGATCGCGCATCGAGATAGATTTGCGATACTTCATCGACTGTGGCTTGATTCGCTGCTTCCTTGAAATGCTCGGTCAGGTAATTGGCCGCAAACGTGAGCGAACGCTGAATGCCCGCGCGCTTAAGTATGTTGACTGCTGCAATGGCGTCGCGGTTCTGATCGTGGGTAAGCGTGGTCTAAACTGTCTGTCCGTCCGACTGACCATTCAGATGCTCAATATCGTATTCCTGGCGCTTGGCTGCCGCGTTTTCCCTCGACTTGTAGTTTTCCCGGATGCGTTTCCCATTGAGAGTGCCAGACAAGCGGTAAACTTGGGCACCGCTTGGATTCTTAAACTTCGTGATTTTGAAACGTGATTTTGCCATAAAGAAGCCCCGATTTGCCATTTCAGATTGGCAAATCGGGGCTTAGTATCCATTGTAAATGGCGGGATAGACGGGACTTGAACCCGCGGCCTCCTGCGTGACAGGCAGGCGCTCTAACCAACTGAGCTACTACCCCAAAAAGTCGAGAAGGGCTGGAGCGTAGAATCCGATAAGACCATGTCAAGCGGTGTTTTTTACAAAAGTAAATTTTTAGTTCTTCGCCGAATCGCAGGGCAGAGACTTTCCCTTGAGGCTCTAAAAATGGAGGCGCGGGTCGGAATCGAACCGACGATAGAGGATTTGCAGTCCTCGGCCTTACCACTTGGCGACCGCGCCTTAGTTTCCTTTCTGGAGTGAGCAACATAGGTCGTATGAAATCAAGTCAAAATGATGATTTATTTGCAGCTTTGCAGGGACTCAACGAAGAATGCGGCATAAAGTGCCCTTTGATTTGAAACGAGACTTGTCATTGTGGCGAAAGCCTTTTTTAGATAGGGGTTTGGTCGGGAGAAGTGGCAGAGTGGCCGAATGTGACTGACTCGAAATCAGTTGTGCCCGAAAGGGCACCGGGGGTTCGAATCCCTCCTTCTCCGCCATTCGACGGGGCTATAAAAGGGGTCATTTCGTAAATTTTTGAATAAACTTCTGGTAGGCTTCAGAGGCGTCTCCACCTTTTGAGGCGAAACGCCCGACGTGAACGCTGACGGCTTGGGACACACCCATGTGCAGCTGCTTGGCGATCCAAGCGTTCGGCGCGTTGGTGCGGCGCTTCAACTCGTGGGCGACCCATATTTTCCACGCTTCGGATTTCTTCTGAACGCGCGCGGAACGCTCGGTCTGCCGGGCCGCACGCAGACCGAAGTCCCCAGCAACCATTTCATGCCCGAGGAGAGATTCCCCCGGGGCGTGCGCACTACCAGATGGAAGTGGTTCGTCATCACACAAAAGCCCTCCAGCACCCAACCTGACTTTTCGCACGCCTCAAATAGACAAGTTTCGAAAGACTGATGCGCACCCTCGTTGACAAACAGATCCTGCCGGTAATTCCCACGGTTGATTACATGATATACCCCGCCCTCGCGCTCAATCCGTAAACTTCGTGCCATATCGCGATATTCATGGGGAACCATCAGACTCACGAAGTTTATCTTTACGAAATGACCCGAATGGCGCTAACTTAAGCTGATTGAGTCAGTTAAAGGCGAACTGGGATGGGCTGCTTCAGCTGCCCTTTTGGATATGTAAAAAGCTTTTAATCAGTTAATTATTCTAAATCGGCAGCTAAAGCAGCCGTTCCCAGTAAGGGCTTTCCTACCGCTTAAGTTAGCGCCATTCCGAAATGACCCCTTTTGGTTGGCCCGAAATGACCCCTTTTGGTTGGCCCCTTTTGGTTGGCCAAAACCACTGCGCCTCTGCGCGAGACTAAATTCTCCAAATGTCTAGTTCCTAGCCATTTTTAATGCTCAAAATGAAGGCATTTATTCAGGTTGGGAAAAATTTGTTATGCACCCATGTAGGATGTTGGATAAATAATGGGCCCTCCTTCGCTTTGCGAGCTACGGCGGGTCTGCGAGGATATGGAAGATGGGATGTGGGACCACCCCGCCTCGCTGCGTGGCCACCCCTCCTATCCGGCGGTGGCCGGACAGGAGGGGAGTTTTTTCTGACTTCCGAGTGACCGGAAAAACCAGACTGTAAGTAATTGATTATCAAGAAACCAAAGCGGTCATAGGGTGTCCTTAAAATTGTGAAAAAAGGGTATTTGAGGGAAAAATCATAATCGACCTACGAGCCCCTAGATAAAGGGCACGTGATCGAAGCTTTGGCCAAGGATTTTGCTGGAGTCGGCTTCCAGCCACTTGTCGAGGACGCTGCTGTAGATGCCGCGGAAGTCGGTGGAATACTGTAGGTCATTTTTCGGGTCGCTGACAAGTTCGGGGGCCTGGCCGAGCAGGCCGCCATTGACCTTGGAGCCCATGACAAAGAGGGGGGCCGCGGTGCCGTGATCGGTGCCGGCGCTGCCGTTTTCGGCCGGGCGGCGGCCGAACTCGGAGAAGGTGAGGGTGAGGACCTGATCGTCTTTCTGGTGGGCGGTGAGGTCTTTTTGAAAGGCCCGCATGGCGCCGGAGAGCTCGGTGAGGAGGCGGGCGTGATTGACCAACTGGTTGGCATGGGTATCATAGCCGCCTTGGGAGACGAAGTAGACCCGAGTCTCGAGGTCGGCGTGAATGAGGGCTGCGACGCGTTTCAGAGACTGGGCCAGACGGGTGCCGGGGTAGGGCGTTTTGGCTTTGTATTTGGAGATAATTTGCTCGACCCGGCGCTCGGTCACGAGGGTGTTCATCATGGTGTGCTGCAGGTAGCTGGCGTTGCCCTCAATGTGGTCGGCTTGGAGCAGTTTTTCGTAGGCGAGGTCGGCGGGGTCGCGGCTGGGGTCGAAGCGCCCCAAGGGCTTCATGCCAAAGAGGGCGTGCGATTTGGCGGAAAGATAGCTGTGGGGAATCATGTCGCCGACATGGATGCCGCAGGGGTCCGGAGCTTTACCCTTTGCGGCATCGGGGCGGCCGGCGCAGCTGTTGTCAAAGTAGCGGCCGAGCCAGCCCTCGCGCTGGCTCTCGCTATCGCTGCCGGTTTCCCATATCTCGGTGGAACGGAAGTGGCTGCGGTTGGGGTTGGGGTAGCCGACGTTTTGCACGATTGAAAGCTGTCCCTCATCGAAGAGTTCATGAAGCGGACGGCAGGCCGGGTGGAGCGCGAGGTCATCGCTTATAGGGAGCAGGCCCTCGCGCAGGGCCAAAGTGGGGCGCAGTTTGTGGTAGCGGTCGTCGGTGAAAGGGATGACGGTATTGAGGCCGTCGTTACCACCGGCCAGTTGGATGATGACGAGGATACTGCGGTCGCGCTCCGGCGCGGGGGTTTGGGCCATGGCACTGCGCGCCAAAAAGGCGGGGGCCACGCCGCTGAAGGCGAGGAAGCCAAGACCGGCGCCGCCCCGGATGAATTCGCGACGAGTGAGGGGAAGGGTATTCATGCGGGATGCGGGATACGGGATGGGGGATGCGGGATGCGGGATGCGCTTTGACAACTGGAAACTGATTCACTGACAACGAGAAAACCTGTGCGTTAGCACAGATTGTAAGCGGGTGACTGCAGGAGGGCGATCATGGCGTGGCGGATGCCTTGGCTTGGGTTGTTCGCGTTGGCGATGATCTCGGCTAGGATTGGCTGGTAGGCGGCCTGGAAGGGGGGGGTGAGGAAATAGGTGGCGAAGTGGGTCGCGAGGTCGGAGGCATCCGTCTGCGCAACTTGAGCGAGGCGCTCGGGCGTGACGAGGAAGTGGCCGCGGTCTTCCTCGCGGGCTTGTTTGAGGGCCCGCTGCTCATTGGCGTTGAGCTTGGCCTCATTGAGGTTGGCAAAGAGGTAGTCGACCAGTTGGCGGCGGCCGCTGATCGTTGTGGAGTTGATCCAGTGCTCGCCATAGAGCCAACCGCGAACATTGGGCGGATCGTAGAAGGCTTGGCCCATGATGGCCATATTTCTTAAGAGTCGGCTTTCGAGGGGAATCACGTCAAGGCGCAGGTCTTGGCAGAGCCCGAGGTAAAACTGGATGGGGCTTTTCACGAAATTTCCCCGATAGGCGGGGTGAAAGAAGAGGCGGCTCTGGAAGAAGGTCTCGCAAAGGTAGCGCAGGCTGAAGTCGTGGCGGGCCCACTGCTCGCCCAATGCTTCGATATAGGCTTCGTGGACGGGTTGATCGGTTAGGTAGAATTTAATTAACTCCCGAATGAGGAAGGTCTGCGAGGCAGGCTGGCGGAAGGTGAGGTCGATGACGGCATCTCCATCCCAGTTACCGGTTGCGCCGAAGATGGTTTTCGGGCCATCGTCGTGTAGACTTTTTTGCAAGAAGAACTCTGTGCGGTTTTTGATACGGTAGCCGGTGAAGGCCCGAGCGGCTTCTTTGATATCAGCCTCGGTGTAGTTGCCCTCGCCCAGGGAGAACAGCTCGAAGAGTTCACGGGCAAAGTTTTCGTTGGGCTTGCGTGCGGTGTTTTTGTCGAGGTCGAGGTAGCGCACCATGGCGGGCTCCCGGCTGACCTGTTTGCAAAGTTCCCGGTAGTCGCCGGTGCAGCCGGCCCGGAGGGTTTGTTGCAGGTTAAAGAGGGCGTAGCTCTCTCTCACGACGGTCCGCTCAACCACGAAGATGTCCTGCAGAAAAAGGACGAATTTCTCCCGCGCACTGTTTTCCGCTTGGCGCGCATAGCGGAACCAGGCCATCGCGTATTCCTGAAAGTGTTCATTGTCCTCCTGCCGGATGGCGCGACGCAGGTCGTTCTTTGTGATTTGGTCAGCTGAACTGGTATAGATCGCCCGGTAGCGCTCGTGGATCTCCGCTTCAAAGCGGGCGAGCCCTTCCGGTTTCGCCATGGTCACGCCACCAGGGAGGAAAGCAGCCTCCCAGCACTTTTTAGGTGAGGTGCGAAGCGCTGCGGAGACCGCCTCCGGAGGGGCGGCAAACCCGACCCGGCGCAGCCAGTGCTGGGCTTCTTCGGTGCGCCAGAAGCCCATCGGTAGTGGCTTCCAGGCGTCATCGACGGAAAAATTATCAGGGGTGGGGGCAGGATGCGACATAACTTGGGTTAAATGATACATCGTCAGCCGGAAAAGGAAAGTTTCAAATAACGATCGATTTTTTTGCCATTGAATCCGCAGGCAGTCTTGGCCGAGCCCGCGCAAGCGCAGCCACCAAGGAATCAATGAAAATAGGGGAAAAGCGTTGAACAAAGTGTGAGCGGGGCTTTCGTAGGCGGGAATGCGCAAAGTTTCTTTCATCCGATACGCTACCGGCACGTGCTTCATGAGTGCGTCGCTCTGGCTATGCGGCTGTGGGGAACCGCCCGCGATTGAGCGCGGCCAGCACCCGGTTCCAGAGGATGCGCTGGTGACGAGCTCGGAGCCGGGGGCGTATGGCGGTTTTTTTGTGCTCAATGAAACCACGCAGCCAACGACCTTCAATCCACAGGTCCCGAACAATCTGAGCACCAATCTGATCCTCTCGCGAATCCTCTCCGGGCTGATCGACTTCGACCCACGAACGGAGCAATTCGTGCCCGCTCTGGCGCGATCGTGGGAGGTGAGTGATGACAACCAATCCTACACCTTTCACCTGCGGCGCGATATTCGCTGGAGTGACGGGACGCCCTTTACGGCGGATGACGTGATTTTTACCTTTGATTGTATCCTGACCGAGGTGGAGGACCCAACAACGGGCAAGTTGCGGCCGAAATACCCTTCCCGTTACTATCAGCAGTATCACATCAACGGCGAAAAGCTGCGCTACCGCAAGATCGACGCGCACACCGTGCGCTTCGACCTGCCGACGGTCTATGCCCCCTTTCTCTACGACATCGGCCAGCCGATTCTGCCAAAGCATAAACTGCACGAATCCTTCGAGGATGGGAGCTTCACCAAACAGTGGTCGACTCAAACGGCCATCGAGGCACCCGCCGAAATCGTGGGGACGGGCCCCTTCCGGATTCATTCTTACAAACCCGGCGAGCGGCTTGTCCTGACGCCCAACCCGCATTTTTGGAAGGTCGACTCGGCCGGGCAGCGGCTGCCCTATCTGGATTATTTGATCGTGAAATTCGTTGCGGAATCCAATACGGCGGTGGCTCACTTTGCCACGGGCAAGAGCGATGCCTCAGGAATTGGCGCGGAGGATGTGCTTTGGGTCCGCCGCGCGGAGGCGACCTACGACTTCACCATCTACGAGCGGGGACCCTCGACCAGTGTGAATTTCTTTTGGTTCAACCAGCACCGCGGGCAGAACGAGGCAGGCGAGCCCTTTGTAGCACCGCACAAACTACGCTGGTTTACCGATAAGCGCTTTCGTCAGGCCGTGCATTACGGGACGAATCGGCAGGGCATGATCAACGCGCTTCTTTTCGGGAAAGGGGAGCCGCTCACCTCCATCATTCCGCCCGCGCAGGGGAGGTGGCACAACCCGGACCTCCCGACCTACGACTACGATCCGGAGCGTGCCCGCGAACTGCTCCGGGAAGCCGGCTTTTATTGGGACGAACGTGGACGCCTGCATGACCGCGAGGATGTGCCGGTCGAGTTTACCCTGCTCCTCGTGGAGGCGGCCTCGTATGATACGATTGGCGTGACCTTTGTAGAAAATATGAAAGCACTCGGTATGGCGGTCAAAATGGAGCGGGCGGATTTCGCCACCCTGTTGAGTCGCACGGATGGGACCTTTGACTACGACATTACGATGCTGGGGTGGGGATCGAGTAGCGCGGCCTACGACCCGTCAGGAAGCAAGGCGCTCTTTTTAAGCAGCGGCAAATACCATCAATGGCATCCCGAGCAAGCGGAGCCCGCGACTGAATGGGAAGCGCGGATCGATGAATTGATCGGCCTGCAGGAGCGCACGCTCGACATGGAAAAGCGCATCGCCTATATGCACGAAGTGCAGGCGATTCTGGCAGAGGAACTGCCCTTGCTTTATGGATTCACCCCTTACGGTTACACCGGGGTGAAAAACCAGTGGCGCAATCTCTATGTGCCCGCTGCGGGCACCAGCCTTTGGAATATCGAGGCAATTTGGACACCTCAGGCGGAAGCACCCGGGGAGGGGGATCTCTAAGCTATGCTGGCCTTCATTCTTCGACGCCTCCTCTCGCTCATCCCGCTGCTCCTCGGGGTCAGTCTGCTGGTATCGCTCCTCATGTATCTTTCGCCCGGTGATTTTCTCACGCAGGCGCGGGCGGCCAAAGATATCGATCCAGCCGTGATCGAGCAACAGGAACGGCAGCTTGGGCTGGTCGACGAAGCTGGTGAGCCGACCGCCTGGTATGTGCGCTACGGATACTGGATGGTCAATATCTCGCCGGTTAAATACGGCCCCTGGGTGGGGGAACCCGAGCGAGGCCTCCATTTCGGCTGGCCCTATTTCGGGGAGTCGTGGACTTACAAAGTCGAGGTGCTCACGCTGCTCAAACAACGCGTTCCAGCCACCTTTATTCTCTCGCTCACCTCCATTCTCTTTGCCTGGAGCATTGCCATCCCGCTGGGGGTGCTGGCGGCGATCTACAAAGACTCCATCTTCGACCGGCTGAGCGCGCTGCTCGCCTACGCCGCTCTGTCGATACCGGAGTTCTTTCTCGCGATTCTGGCGGTCTATTTTGCGGCGGTCACCGGAATCTTTCCGGAGGGGGGCCGCTCCTCGGTGGAGAGCGAGTTTTTCAGTTTTGGCCCCCGCATGCTCGACTATGCCTACCACCTCATTCTGCCCACCATCGTCCTGGGCATCGGCAGCGTGGCGGGGATGATGCGGATCATGCGGGCGAACTTTATCGACTACATGCAGGCCGAGTTTGCCACCACGGCACGGGCCAAGGGGCTGCGCGAGCGGGTTATCATGTTTAAGCACGTCCTGCGAAACGCGATCAATCCGCTCATTACGTCCTTCGGCTATGCCTTCTCCTCCCTGCTTTCGGGGGCATTGCTCGTAGAGAACGTCATGAACTACCCTGGGCTCGGGCAGCTCATCTACGACGCGCTCATTCGCGAGGACCAATACGTCGTCATGGCCGGTGTCCTGATCGGGGTGGTCATGCTGGTCTTTGGCAATCTGCTGGCCGATTTGCTGCTCGGCTGGAGTGACCCCCGGATACGCCTGGAAGGCGGCAGCCGTGGTGGGGCGCTGAGCCGTCGGGCAAATTTGGTTTGGTTCTTCATTTTGGGTATGATTGCCCTGGAAATTCTTTTGGAGGCCTTTGCGCCGGCCTTGTTGGGTGTGATCGCCGTCGGCCTTAAATACCTGGGGCTACTCCTCGTCGGCTTGCTGGCCATCGCTTGCGTGCTGCTGGTGGGCTACATTGTATGCCTCCTCTTTCGTCAGTTGCTCGGCAAGGTCTTGCGGCGACCGCTGGGTGCTGCCGCCCTGGCGGTGCTTGCCGTGCTCTATTGCAGCGCGCTCTTTGCGCCGTTCTTTGCACCCTACCGAATCACCGCGCAAAATCTCGACACGCCCTACCACCCGCCGAGCAGCTACACCTGGAAGGATGGGGGTCTGCACGTAAAGCTTTTGGAAAAAGAGGCGGTCGGTTCGCCGACCTACGTGCACAGGGGGGACCGCACCGCAGCGGTTCGGTTTTTTGCCAAGTCGGAGCCCTACAAACTGCTGGGGTTGATTCCAATGGAACGAAAACTCTTCCAACTGGAGACGGACGATCCCGGTGCGCGGATCTACCTGCTGGGCTCGGACGACACGGGGCGCGATATTTTCAGTCGTTTGCTGCACGGGTCACAAATCTCCCTCTCGATTGGTTTTATTGGGATTTCGATCACGCTGATTCTCGGCTTCATCGTCGGCTCGCTGGC
Organism: Puniceicoccaceae bacterium; assembly: GCA_018402305.1. Taxonomy (GTDB): domain Bacteria; phylum Verrucomicrobiota; class Verrucomicrobiia; order Opitutales; family Coraliomargaritaceae; genus Thalassobacterium. The sequence goes on from JAGYJE010000015.1 coordinate 48,988, forward strand.
GGGCTACTACGGGGGGACGGTCGATTTTGTTTCGATGCGACTGGTGGAATTGCTCATGTCGATCCCGGCGCTCTACCTCCTGCTGGCCCTACGGTCGGCCCTGATGAATCCCGACTTTTCGCCGACCCAGGTGTACATGGTGATCGTGGTTATCCTCTCCGTCATCGGCTGGGCAGGCACGGCACGGATCATTCGCGGGATGACTTTGTCAATCCGCAACCGGTCCTTCGTCCTCGCGGCAGAAAGTATGGGCCAGAGTGTGCCCAGGATTTTAATTAAGCACATCCTGCCCAACCTCGCCAGCTACCTGCTCGTCGCGGCCACCCTCGCTATCCCCGGCTATATCTTGGCCGAGGCGGCGCTCTCCTTTCTGGGTCTGGGGATTTCCGAGCCGTCGGCCTCCTGGGGGCTCATGCTCAAACAGTCGCAGGGGAACATGATCGTATTTTTTATGAATTTCTGGTGGATGCTGACACCCGGCTTCGCCATCTTCATCACGGTGATCGCCTACAATGTGCTGGGCGATGTGCTCCGCGACATCGTGGATCCGAAAGGTCAGATAGAGCGCGGCTAGAGCTGCTCAAACGTGGAACATTCACCCTTCAAGACTAAACTTCGAATTATGCAGTCAAGTTATTTAGAAACTGAAAACCTTCATTCAAAGTTGGACGTTGAACGTTCAATGTTCAACGTTCTTTCAACATGACCGACCTACTCAACGTCTCCGATCTCCGCATCGCATTCCCCTCGCGCGGCGAGGCCAATGAGGTGGTGCACGGCATCGATTTCGCCGTAAGCGGAGGTGGGCAAACGATAGCCATCCTCGGTGAGAGCGGGAGTGGGAAGAGTGTCAGTTGCATGGCCTTGACGAAGCTTTTGCCCAAAGCGCCCGGCTGCACGGTGACGGGGGAGATTTCCTTCAAGGGCAAAAACATCCTCGAAATGAATGCCGACGCGATCCGCGAGGTGAGGGGGAAGGGGATCGCCTATATTTTTCAGGAACCGGGGTCCTCGCTCAACCCGGTCTTCACGGTGGGCTATCAGATCGCCGAGGCAGTACGGCTGCACCGGCCCGACATCTCCGATGTAAAAGGGCGCGTGGTGGAGCTATTGGAGTTGGTCGGTATTCGCGACGCGGCCATGCGCTACGGGGCCTACCCGCATGAAATGAGCGGCGGCATGCAACAGCGCGTCATGATCGCCATGGCCTTGGCCTGTGAGCCGGATCTCTTGATCGCGGATGAGCCGACGACCGCCCTCGATGTGACGATTCAGGCCCAGATCATGGACTTGCTGCGCGAGCTTCGCGTGAAGCTGGGTATGAGCATTATTCTGATTACGCACAACTTTGGTATCGTGAACGGCTTTGCCGATGAGGTGCTCGTCATGTATCGCGGCGACATCGTGGAGCGGGGTCCGGTTAAGCAGATCCTAAACGAGCCGCAGCACCCCTACACCAAGGCATTGATCGCCTGCATCCCGAAACTTGGGCAAAAGCAACACCGGTTGACCACGATCGCTCAGGAAATGGCGGACTAATCCGCCGCCGTGTTTCTTCCAGTGGCGTCCGCGCTCGCGCGGGCTTGGGCTGAGCTTGGCAGGGTGGCCTGGACCGGTGGCCAACAACACTGCAGGCCCGAGCAAGCTCGGACACTACGTAGGTGTGCTTCTTCCAGTGGTGTCCGCGCTCGCGCGGGCTTGGGCTAAGCTTGGCAGGGTGGCCTCAGCCGGTAGCCAACAACGCTGCAGGCCCGAGCAAGCTCGCACACTACGTAAGTGTGCTTCTTCCTCGTGGTGTCCGCGCTCGCGCGGGCTTGGGCTGAGTCTGGCCGAGTGGCCTGGACCGGTGGCCGACAACACTGCAGGCCCGAGCAAGCTCGGACACCACGTAAGCGTGTTTCTTCCAGTGGCGTCCGCGCTCGCGCGGGCTTGGGCTGAGCTTGGCAGGGTGGCCTGGACCGGTGACCAACAACACTGCAGGCCCGAGCAAGCTCGGACACTACGTAAGCGAATATCCCGGACAAACCGGCCGCGTGCTTCTTCCTGTGGTGTCCGCGCTCGCGCGGGCTTGGGCTAAGCTTGGCAGGGTGGCCTCAGCCGGGAGCCAACAGCGCTGCAGGCCCGAGCAAGCTCGGACACTACGTAAGCGAATCCCAGACAAATCAGCGCCGCGCTTCTTCCTCAAAAAGCAGATCGTCGCTGGTATCGGGTCGATTGGCATGCAGTTCATCGGGGAGAAAGAAATAGTAAAGCATGAGCCAGAGGCTCCAGGATGTGCGGTAGAGAAGAACAGGCAACAGAACGCCACCGAGCAGCGCGAGGGGCAGCGCAACCTGAATGGCAAGCCAACCGGCCACACCGAGCAGGAGCACGGGGGCCACAAAGCCGAAAGCGACGAAACCGTAGTTGATACAGAGGGGGCCGAGGTAGTAGCCGTCGCCGCGTTCCAGCGTCATGCCGCAGTGCGGGCAGCGGTGATGAATCCGCAAGCCCGAGCGGAATAGCTTGGCCAGACCGCAATTGGGACAAAGACCCTGTATGCCGCGCCGGAATATTTGGGGACGCCTTACGCGGGGGGCTGGCTGTAAAATGAGATTAGTCATCAGAGTGCGGAGGCAAGGCAGGCATGGTGAATCGGGTCCCTCCGCAGGCGGCTCTTAGGAGGATTTTGCCAAACAGCTTTGGGCGAAGCGCTGAATGGATTCAACGATGCGACTAAGCCCGTTCCGGCGATTGGGGGAGAGGTGCTGGGTGATGCCCACTTCGCCCAGGAAATCGGCGTCGGTCTCGACGATTTCCTGCGGTTTTGCAGCACTGTAAAAATTACAAAGTAAGCTGGCGATTCCTTTGACAATGGCCGAGTCGGACTCGGAGTGGTAGTAGCAGAGGCCCTCTTTAAATTCCGGCACCACCCAAAGTTGCGACATGCAGCCCTCGATCTTAAAGCTGTCGATGCGCAGATCGTCGCTCAGCCCCTCCGCTTTTTTGCCCCGGTCCACAATGTAGCCAAGGCGCTCATAGGGGTCCGGGATCAAGTTGATTTCTTCAACGAGTGCGTTTTTTTTCTCTGCTAAGTTCATAATGCAATCCTGAGCATAATCGAGGCGTTTGCCGTAGAAGTCAAAGACCGGCTTGGATTCGGCGGAGCTTTTCCGAGGATTTCGTGGTAATGACTACGTCGGGTAAGCTGTGGGTTGCGAAGTTCGTGCTGTGTTGAGATTGAGCCGGTGTATTCGTCGATCCGAGCAGGCGGGCGGCAGAGCCAACCCGCCTACGTAGCGAGGTTGGCTCCGCCGCCTCGCTGGCGTTGTCGGCGCGTTTGCCTGCGACGGCAACAAACCAAAAAAAGCCCGACCGTTTGACGGGTCGGGCTTGGAAATTTTGATCGGCGAAACTCTTTACAGTGTGCCGGCGTAGATCGCGTTTTCGCCGAGCTCTTCTTCGATGCGGAGGAGCTGGTTGTATTTTGCGATGCGGTCGGAGCGGCTCATGGAACCAGTCTTAATTTGACCCGCGTTCGTGGCCACGGCGATGTCGGCAATCGTGGTGTCCTCCGTTTCACCGGAGCGGTGGGAGATTACGGAGTTGTAGCCGTTCACCTTGCCAAGCTCGATGGCTTCGAGGGTCTCGGTGAGAGTGCCGATCTGGTTGACTTTGACGAGGATCGAGTTAGCGACACCGAGATCGATGCCCTTTTGCAGGAATTTGACGTTGGTTACGAAAAGGTCGTCGCCGACCAGTTGCACCTTGTCGCCGATCGCGTCGGTCAACGCTTTCCAGCCGTCCCAGTCATTTTCATCGCAGCCGTCCTCGATTGAATCGATGGGATACTTTTCGGTCAGTTCCTTAAGGTAGGCGGCCTGCTCGGTAGAGTTGCGCTTGGCCCCGCCTTCACCCTCAAACTTGGTGTAGTCGTAGACGCCATCGTTAAAGAACTCCGAGGCAGCGCAATCGAGGGCGAAGGTGATATCGCTGCCGACTTTATAACCGGCGGCCTCGACGGCCTTGGTCAGTGTATCAAGGGCATCTTCAGTGCCGTCAAACTTGGGGGCAAAACCACCCTCGTCGCCCACAGCGGTGCTCAGACCACGGTCGTGCAGCACTTTTTTGAGGCTGTGAAAGCACTCGGCACCCATGCGGATGGCTTCGCTGAAAGTCTTGGCGCCAATTGGGCGAATCATAAACTCCTGGAAAGCGATCGGGGCATCGGAGTGCGAGCCGCCGTTGATCACATTCATCATGGGCACGGGAAGCACCTTGGCATTGGGGCCGCCGATGTATTTGTAAAGAGGGAGTCCCAGTGCGTCGGCAGCAGCGTGTGCCACGGCAAGTGAGACGCCGAGCATGGCGTTCGCGCCGAGCTTGCTCTTGTTGGGCGTGCCATCGAGCTCCAGCATTGTTTTATCGACGCTCAGCTGATCGCAGGCGTCCAGACCGACGAGCTCGGGCGCAATCACGTCATCCACGTTCTCGACAGCCTTGAGCACGCCTTTGCCGAGGTAGCGGCTCTTGTCGCCGTCGCGAAGCTCAACGGCCTCGTGCTCACCCGTGCTGGCTCCGGAGGGAACGGCGGCGCGGCCCACAATGCCCGACTCGAGTTCGACGTCGACTTCGATGGTTGGATTGCCGCGGGAATCAATGATTTCCCGGGCGCGGATGTCTATGATGATGGTGCTCATATTTAAAGCGGTTTGTTGTATAGTTGAGATGAAAGCACTGCCTCCAGCCGCATACGTGGTCGGATAATCAGACAGCGGATGTAGGGTTTTGCACGGTGGGTCTCAGCTGTCAACCTTGCATGCCAAGGTGGCCTGTAATGCCGCGACCCCGAGCAAGCTCGGACACCACGTTGACAGACTGTAGTTTTTGGTAGCGTCCGCGCTTGCGCGGGCTTGGGGAGCTGGGGAAGTCGGCAAATCGCTACTTCGGCTTGCAAGCTGCAAGCCCGAGCAAGCTCGGACACCACGTTTGCTCGTTGCAGGAGCCCAAATGCCCTACAAAGCCTACCGGCCTTGCTGCTGATACATGGCAAGGCGTTGCTGCCATTGGCCAGCCAGCTCGGAATTTTCGATTTGAGCGGTGTAGCGGTCGAAATCGTCACTGCGTCCCGCGAGGTCCGCTTCGATGGCGAGGTGGTAGGCCGCTTCGGCGCGGGTCGCCTCGGCGAGGGATGCGTTGGCGGCGATGTCCACGAGTTGCGCCAGGGCATCGGCTTCCTGCCCGTTGTAGAAGCGGGCGAAGGCCTGGCCAATCAGAGCGCGACCCTCAAGGATCGAGTCCTCTAAGCCGCCGCTGGCGATTGTATAAAAGTTGATGGCACGCTCGAAATCGGCGGCCTCGTAGGCCGCGTCCGCTACGGACAGCGCAGCCAGGCCACCGAGTTCGCTGCCGGCATTGGCTTGGGCGAAGGCGTCCAGCGTATCGGCTGCTTTGGCTTCGGCATAGGCCGCCTGAACCTTGGCCTCAGCCTGGCTTTGCAAGATCCGCATGCCGTTGAAACCGATGATGACGAGGGCCAGCACGAAAATGGAGCCACTAATGAATCCCTTGTTTTCGGACCAGTAGATGCGGATGCGGTCTTCGAAGGAAATTTCCTCGGACTCCCTGGCATCAACAAGATGGCGCTCGTCAACAACGTCCTGCTGATCGTCGGGAAGGGTGGGATTGTGGATTTTGTTTTTCTTTGGGCGGTGCATAGTAAGCGGTCAGTCGAATACGACGGTTTTGTTGTTGTAAACTAAAATACGGTTATCGAGGTGGAGCCGAATGGCTTGGGCAAAGACGGATTTTTCCAGATCGCGACCCTTGCGGATCAGATCGGGGATGGCGTTGCGGTGATTGATACGCGTAACGTCCTGGTGAATAATGGGGCCTTCGTCAAGGTCGGCGGTGGCGTAGTGCGCGGTGGCGCCGATGATTTTCACGCCGCGGCTATGTGCTTGGTGGTAGGGCTTGCCCCCGGCGAAGGCGGGGAGGAAGGAGTGGTGAATGTTGATCACGGGGCACCCGGCCTCCTTGAGAAAGCGGTCGGAGAGCACCTGCATGTAGCGGGCCATGACCACCAGCTTGGCGCCGCAGGAGCGGATGACCTCCAGTTGGGCGTCTTCGGCTTGTGCTTTGCTCGCCTTCGTCACCGGGATGTGGTGGAAGGGGAGGCCGTAGCGGGCGGCATCGTCGGCCAGGGTTTCGTGATTGGAAACCACACAGGCCAAGGAGCCCGCCATTTCCCCGGAGCGAAAACGCAGGATCGTATCGTGAAAGCAGTGGTCGATCTTCGAGACGAAGAGGGCCACCTTGGGCCGGTCGGTGGAGAGGGCGACGCTGACCGTCATCCCAAGCTCATCACTGGCAAACTGCTCAAAGGCGGCCGCCTCGCTTTCGATCTGGCCCGAGGGGATCCATTCCACGCGTTGAAAGAAAATGCCCGCCTCGGGATCCTCGTGCTGGTCGGCGTGCACGATATTACTCCCCCGCAAAAAGATCCAACTGGACACACGGGAAACCAGGCCCGGCTGGTCGGGACCGTGGATCAGTGCGATGATGCTGGGAGGTTTCATAAAAAAGTGTTGAGCATGGGCTCGACGTGCCCGTCTGCAATTCTTAAGTATTCTTGGGGTCAATCGGATTTAAAGCCAATCAGTTCGATCTTTCGTTTTGTGGCCAGCTTGAGGAGTTCGGCTTTGTTGAGCATGATCACCCGGCCTGCTTCCAGGACGGCGGTCCGGATACCGGCGCGATGCATGACATCGAGGGTGCGTTCGCCGAATACAGGCACATCGAAGCGGTAGTCCTGCAGGCGTTTGACCGTTTTGACGAAAATCAGGCCATCGGTTTTGAAGCTGCCCGCGCGTTCCAGCATGATGTCGGTGCCCTCATAGGCCTCGACCGCGAGCACGGTGCCTTTGCGCACGACGGCACCCTGGCCGATGTCGAGTTCGGTGATGCCCTTGGCAATGCGGATGCCGTGTTCGACGTATTCGGGTCCAGCCTGTGGGCGTCCGGGGGTCATGGGGCCCTCGCTGGCCATTTGGTCGTCAAGAAAACTGCGGGCATCGAGCATCGCTATGTCGAGCGCTTCGATTTCTGCCGCAATCGCACCGAAGAGGGTCTCGGCATTCTTGATTTTCAAACGGTTGAGAAGAGCGAGCGCCTTGAGGTCGGGACGGAGCCCGTGGAAAAGCCGCTTAGGCGTGATCTGCCCGGCCATCACGGCGTAGCGGCAATTGTGCTTTTTAAGAGCCGCCAGTAACTTACCGAGCTGACCTACCTTGATTTCAGTCTGTGCTTCCGCCGGCAGGCTTTGCAGCAGCTCAGGGGCCGTCTCCCCTTTGAAGGAAACCAGTCTGAGCGGGAGGCCCGCCGCTTGAATGCGCTCCGCCATGAGCATCGGGTAGAGGCCCTGGCCGGCAATCAAACCGATCGGACCCGCGGTGAAATCCTCCGGTAAAAAGACGGATGCCACTCTGGGTGCGACGTCAGTCTCAGTCATTGTACTCATAAGGACGGGGGCTCGTTTGTTTGAAGTATTCCGGACGAAGGACGAGGACGGGTTCGGGTGCCTGGCCGCTTGCGGCGTTGGCTTTGAAAAGGACTCGCCGGCTGGCGTGGGTCGTTGCACGGTGAAGTTGCACGGCTTCGGCTGAGAGGGCGTCGAGCGATCCGCGGTCGGCGATTTCCCGGCGACGCGCGCTTTGTTCGCTGATTCGTAATAGGGTCCCGGCGGAGACGAACTCCCGCGTCGATTCGTCGGGGTAGTCGTAGGTCAGATTACCCTCAATCACCGCGATGTGGAGTCCGGTTGAGTCGTTGCGAAGGAGCACTGTGCCACGGTGAACGCGCAGCGACCCGTAGGGCAGACGCACCCGTAAATCTGAAATAGGGGAAAGGCGCTGGCAGGACAGGGCGATTTCGCCGGATTTTAATTCCAGCATGAGCTTGGATTCGGAGGGCTCGTAGTCGAAGCCCGCTTTTTCCGGCCCAAAGGGTTTTTGCTGAAAATCGATAATTTGCAGCCGGGTGTTCGCGCCAATGCCAAGCGCCGTTCCGTTTGAAAAGGCGATAAAGGCGCCTGCATCTTTGGCGCTGTTCCAATGCAGTCCGCTCGGGCTGAACGGCAGGCGCGGCTGGATCGCACGTTTTTCACCAGAGGCATCTATCACCTCAACGCTCCCGTTCCAGCTCGTAACGAGCGCGTTGCCTTCGATTATGGCCTGCGCCGAAAGCCCCACCGGGAGAAAGACGCCAGCCGTCAGGAGACGCACGGCAAAACGGAACACCACTGCCATCCGCTTTAATTGGCGGTGTGGGTGCCGATCGTGCCCTTGCATGCGAAAGCCACTCATTGAACTCTAGACGGCCACGATGTTGACGAGCTTACCCGGCACGTAGATCTCTTTTTTGATCTGCTTGCCTTCGATGAATGCCTGCACACGCTCGTTGGCCTTGGCGGCGGCGAGGGCTTCATCTTGGGTGAGGTCCGACGGCAGTTGCGCGTCGCCCCGGTATTTGCCGTTGACCTGAAAGATGATTTTCACACTGGCCTCAACCAGCTTGCTGGCATCGTATTCCGGCCATCCGCCGTCGACCACACTGCCCGCATGACCGAGGCGCTGCCAGAGCTCCTCGGCGAGGTGGGGGGCGAGTGGGGCGAGCAATCGAATGAAGTCCTCCACGGCAGCACGGGGCAGGGCCTCGGCCTTGGCCAGGTGGTTGAGGCAAATCATCATTTGAGAAATCGCCGTATTGAAACTGAGGCGCGCGTAGTCCTCAGTGACTTTTTTGATCGTGGCATGCAAGACACGCTCCGCCTCGGGATCGAGGGCGTCGCTTTGCCCGATGCCAAACTGGGGCTCGCCGTCCTCGCCGACGATGAGGCGCCAGGCTTTGCGCAGGAAACGGGCGATCCCCTCGATGCCCTTCGTATTCCACGGCTTCATCGCTTCGAGTGGACCGAGGAACATGAGGTAGAGGCGCAGCGCATCGGCCCCGTAGCTTTCAATAATCGTTTCCGGGTTGACGACGTTGCCGCGGCTTTTGGACATCTTTTCGCCGTCCTCGCCGAGAATGATGCCCTGGTGAAAGAGCTTTTTAAAAGGCTCGGGATCGCTCACGACGCCTAAGTCATACAACACATGATGCCAGAAGCGGGCATAGAGCAGATGCAGCACGGCGTGCTCCGCGCCGCCGATGTAAAGATCCGGCATGCCCCAATACGCTTCTTTCGCGGGGTCGATCAAGGCCGCCGGATTCCGGGGATCGATATAGCGCAGGTAATACCAGCAGGATCCCGCCCACTGCGGCATCGTATTGGTTTCGCGAATACCGGGAATCCACCCGTCTTTGGACTCGGGAGCCGTCGCACCGGTCTTCGGATCGATATAAACGTGGAGCCAATTGCCTGCCTTGGAGAGCGGGCTCTGCCCGTCGGGTGACGGTGTGTAGCTCTCGACCTCGGGCAGCACCAGCGGCAGCTCGGCATCGGATAAACGGATCGCGTAGCGCAGCTCGCCCTCGACCACGCAGGTGACGGGCCGTTCGACCGATTTCAAGGAATCGTCGACTTTGGCGTAGTCGGCCTCGCTGACCCAAAGGATGGGAAAGGGCTCGCCCCAGTAGCGCTGCCGGGAAAAAAGCCAGTCCCGCAGTTTGAAGTTGGTCGTGGCGCGCCCGCGATCCTCGGCGGCGAGTTGCTCGATCACGGCTGCTTTGGCGGACTCGGAGTCGAGCCCACTCAAAGACCCTGAGTGCACCAGCTTGCCCGGTCCCGTGTAGGCTTCGAGCAGAGCGCCGTCGGCGTCCTTCCCGGCCTCGCCAGCATCGTCAATGACCTGAAGAATTTCCAAATTGAAGGTCTTGGCGAATTCGAAGTCGCGCAGGTCGTGGGCCGGGACAGCCATGATGGCGCCCGTTCCGTAGCTCATCAGCACGTAGTCGGCCACCCAGATTTGAATGCGCTGGTTGTTGACCGGATTGATGGCGTAGGCACCGGACCACACGCCGGTCTTTTCCTTGGACAGTTCGGCGCGCTCCAGGTCGGACTTGCTCTTTGCCTTGTCCACATAGGCCGCGACCGACGCGTGCTGCTCCGGAGTGGTGATCGTGGCCACCAGCGGATGCTCCGGGGCGACGACCATATAAGTCGCTCCGTGAAGAGTATCGGGACGCGTCGTGAAAACGGTGATCGCCGCGTCGTGCCCGTCCACGTCAAAACGGACCTCGGCGCCCTCGGAGCGGCCGATCCAGTTCTCCTGCAAACGCTTGGTCGAGTCCGGCCAGTCGAGATCCTTCAAACCGGCGATGAGGCGCTCCGCATATTCCGTGATACGCAAAACCCATTGCCGGATCGGGCGTCGCTCCACCGGGTAGTTTCCACGCTCCGAGCGCGGGCCTTCCGGGGTGGTCAGGACCTCTTCGTTGGCCAGAACGGTGCCCAGATCGGGGCAGAACCAGACGGGTTTCTCATCAACATAGGCGAGCCCCTTTTTGAACAGCTGCATGAATATCCATTGTGTCCACTTAAAGTAGCCGGGGTCGGTGGTGTTGACTTCGCGATCCCAGTCGTAAGTAAAACCGAGCTGCGTTAATTGCTTGGTGAAGTTGGCTACGTTTTGCTTCGTCGTGATGGACGGGTGCGTGCCGGTCTTGATGGCATATTGCTCCGTGGGCAGACCGAAGGCATCCCAACCCATGGGGTGGAGCACGTTGTAGCCCTGGGCCTTTTTGAAGCGCTTCAGGGCGTCACTCGCCGTGTAGCCTTCCGGGTGGCCGATGTGCAGGCCGGCCCCCGAGGGGTAGGGGAACATGTCGAGGACATAAAAAGTCGGTGCCTCCGCGAAGTCTTTCGCCGCGAAGGTATTGTTCTCAGCCCAGTAAGCCTGCCACTTCGGCTCGATGCTGGAAAAGTCGTAGTTGTGATTGGAGGTCGCCATGTTTCAGAAACCGGCGGATTTAGAGGACTCGCCGCTGCCGCGTCAACGCCGTATGCACCCTCGTTGAGAGGTGAAACCTGCGACCTGCCTGTCCAGCATAGCTCGAAGAGCGACGCTGGAAAACCTAGAGTGGCGTCCGCGCTCGCGCGGGCTATCTGAATTGAGCGAGCGCGAGATCCAGCGACGCTTGGTGGCGTCCGCGCTCGCGCGGGCTATCTGCGGCGTCAACCGGAGCGGGGCCCAAGCACCTTGGGGGAGACTCAATTGACATTTTTCGATCAAGCGCCAAGCTCTCAATCATGCGCAATCTTTTCAAAACACTGCCCCTTTGCGTTTTGCTCAGTTTTTTTGCAGCCTGTGCCACAACACAACCGCATTCAGAGTTCGTCAAAACGGTCAATTTCAGCTCGCTCAATACCTTTAGTTACAAGCACACCATGGTCACCGGCATGGAGTTTCGGGATTCGGAAAAGCGGCTGCTGGAGTCGCTCTCCGAGGCGACCATTTCGAGTGGGTTGCAGGCCCTGGGCTTTGAGGCCGCTGTGGAGCCGGCCGAGGCTGATTTTTTTGCCGTCGTGAAGTGGAAAAAAGCGGTTAGCGCCAGCGTCAACCCCTTTCAGCACATCGATCCCTACCAGGAGCTCATGGACCGCCGCGAGCAGGCCACGCAGTTTGCCTCACGCATCCACCTCACCCTGGAAATCTACGAGACGGAGTCGGGCAATCTTTTCTGGCGTAAGGACCTGCCCAATAGTTTCGACGCCCTGCAGCTTACCGAGGAGCGCGTGACACAGTCCCTGATGCGTGCCATGGCCAACTTCCCGGAGCATATTAAAAAAGACCCAAACCTGCCGAGCATCGAGTAAGCTTGTTGTTTTTCAAAATCCGCTTCAGGGTTTCGTTTATGAATGATGCTGAAACGCCCCTCGTAAAAATTAAAAAGCAGGTGCTGGCTTTTGCCCGCGAGCGGGATTGGGAGCAGTTCCACTCGCCGAAGAACCTGTCGATGGCCATTGCCACGGAGGCCTCGGAACTGATGGAGCATTTTCTCTGGCAAAGCCCGGAGGCTTCGCGCGAGCAGATGGATACGGAAAAGCTCCGGAGTCAGGTGGCCGAAGAACTGGCGGATGTCTTCATCTTTGCCATCGAGTTTGCCAATATCACCGGAATGGACATCGCCTCGATCATCGAGGCGAAGATGCAACGAAACGCCGAAAAGTATCCGGTCGAGAAGGCGAGGGGGCGGAGCACAAAATACACCGAGCTTTGATTAGAAAGTCGCTCGATGCTGGCGTGTATGGCGTATGTGAACCTAAATTCGGTGCGTGCGCAACTGGCAACAAGCCAGGAGGATAATGAGTTCACGAGGGTCTATGATTGCTTAATGGCAGAACGCGCAAAGCAGCGCCTGGAGGTTGCTGCTAAGGTGGTGAATCCAACCCCTCGCCTTCTCGAATAGAAAGTCGCCGTGCTTCTCTCCGGTAATTCTTTGGCGGTAGGTGTAAAATGGCCGTGCATTTTTCAATAAGCCTGAGGTGATGTACGGGGTAAAAAAATATGGGTGTCCTAATTTCTTCTCTAATTTCTCTCCTTAATTGTTCACCTTACGCCTGGAATGAAAGGGCATTTTTTCTCTCGTCATACCAATATAAACCTGTAATAAATCTTTTCATGAAAGAAGATTTACAGGTAAAAAGATGGATGGCGCAGCGATTACCTGCTTTGGCAGAGCGGGGCTTGGTTTTGTTGACCGGGGCGCGTCAGACCGGAAAGACGACCCTGGTGCGTGCTCTGTATCAGGAACTGCCGTATTACAATTTGGACGCGGTTGAGTATCGTGAGCAGTTAAGCCGTGTGAGTTCGTTTGCCTGGGCGGAAACGGTGGGGGCAGCGGTCTTGGATGAGGTGCAAAAAGAACCGAACCTCCTGGATAAGGTGAAGTTTGCCTATGATGCGGGCGACTTGGATTTTTCCGCACTGTTGGGCTCGGCTCAAATTCTTTTGCTGAAACGCGTCAAGGAGACCTTGGCGGGGCGGGTCTTCGTCTTTGAGCTGTTTCCCTTGATGTTGTCGGAGTTGGGCGCGGGTCAGTCGGCTCTGAAGACGCCTCTTCTCGGGCGGCTGTTGGCAGGGGCGGATCCATTGGAAGTGCTGCGGCATGAGTCCCCGGTGTTAGTGGGGCGTGGGGAGGATGCCATCCGACGTGCCGAGCAACATCTCTTGGAGTGGGGGGGGATGCCGGGCTTGCTCCCACTGGGCACGGAGCGTCGGCGGCAATGGATGCGGTCGTATGAATCCACCTACCTGGAGCGTGACCTGGGGGATCTGGCTCGCTTGGATGATTTGAAGCCCTTTCGGCGTTTCCAAAAACTGGCGGCGCTGCGCTCCGGCCAGATGCTCTCCTTTTCCGAATTGGCGAGGGATGCAGGTGTGGCGGTTGAGACAGCGCGCCGCTACCTTGAGTATCTGCGCCTGTCCTATCAGGCGTTCTTGTTGCAACCCTTTTCAGAGAATGTCACCAGCCAGGTGGTGAAGACGCCTAAAATTTACTGGGCGGATTGCGGCTTGTTACGCTCCTTAGCGGGCCGCGAAGCGGATGCTCCGGTGGACGGCCACTTTTTTGAGAGCTACTGTGCAGCCGAACTAATGAAGTATTTGAGGAGCTTTCAGCTCAATGCACAGCTCTTTTATTACCGCACCCGCTCGGGCCTGGAGATTGACTTTTTGTTGCAGACCTCCCGAGGGATTCTAGGTCTTGAGGTGAAAGGGCGGGAGTCGGTCGTCGGCTCGGACCTCCGTTCGATGAAACGGGTTGCGGCTGAGCTGGGAGGACGCTGGCTTGGCGGATTGGTGCTCTATCGCGGGCGGGAACTCTATGAGGTCGAGCCCGGCTTTTGGGCGGTGCCCACTTACCGGTTTTTTGCTTAAAAGCAGGGGTGCGAGGTTTCAAAGTGAACCCGCCCCTGAATGGCATTGAGCCTCGGAGCTGATGGAGCATTTTCTCTGGCAAAGCCCGGAGGCTTCGCGCGAGCAGATGGATACGGAAAAGCTCCGGAGTCAGGTGGCCGAAGAACTGGCGGATGTCTTCATCTTTGCCATCGGGTTTGCCAATATCACCGGAATGGACATCGCCTCGATCATCGAGGCGAAGATGCAACGAAACGCCGAAAAGTATCCGGTCGAGAAGGCGAGGGGGCGGCGCACAAAATACACCGAGCTTTGATTAGAAAGTGGCTCGATGCGGTCCGCGACGATGGAGGCGGCCATTTGGCTGAACCGGTTCGAATCGCAGTAGCGGCTGGACAGGAGAACGGGGCTCGCTTCGTTAATCTGAGAATCGAGAGAACAGGTCGCATGAATTCAGAGAATTGTGGATCCTAGTTCCCGAGGTTTTGGTTGCGGGCCTTCCGCCAGCTTTCGCGGTGTTTGCGAATCCAATCGAGGAGGGCGCGCTCGAAACCGATGTCTTTGCCCTGCTTCTCGGATTCGATCCACTTGTGCCGGAGAATTTCCTCACGCTCGGCAAGGAATTCCTGATAGAGGGTGGACCGCTGGGCGAAACCCTGATCGCTAGCGGTGGTGCTGGCAGAGGCAGGTGAAGCAGGTGAAGCAGGTGAAGCAGGTGAGGCAGGTGAAGCAGGCATAGCACGCATGGCTTTTTTCTCCTCGTTCATACTAGAACCTAATGGAAACACAGAGTGTCATAAGCATAAAAGTGTGTAGTCCGCTTCAAAAAGTTTGGCTAGTGAAAAATGACCCAGAGTTTCATTTTTTCACAAGATTGTTAAGCACTTGCTGTGCAATTTTAACAAAAGTCTGAGCAGCAACGGAGTCCGGGTCGCTCACAACAATGGGAATCCCACGGTCACAACCGATTCGGATATTGGGGTCGAGGGGGATCTGGCCGAGGAGTTGCGTCTTAAGTGAATCGGCGGTTTCCTGGCCGCCACCTTCGCCAAAGAGCTGCTGTCGGCTGCCGTCTGGGCCCTCCAGGTAGCTCATATTTTCGATCACCCCGAGTTGCGGCACGCTGACTTTGTCAAACATACGTGCCCCACGCCGGGCCACATTGGCGGCGGCTGGTTGCGGGGTTGTCACAATAATCGCGCCCTCCAGGGGGATGGTTTGCACAAGCGAAAGTTGGGCATCACCCGTGCCGGGGGGCAGATCGACTACGAGGATCTCCAGTTCGCCCCAATTCACGTTTTGGGC
>JAGYJE010000016.1 GCA_018402305.1 Puniceicoccaceae bacterium
CAGCGTAGAAGTGTAAACGCCCCTGCTTGCACAGTGCTTCAGTAGTCCGGCTTTCAGTAATTGCTTAATGCGGGTCTGCGCGGTGCGCTCGCTTACGGATTCTTCGGATCTGATTGCAAGATTCAGGTCCTTGTTTTTCCATGCCAGCATCGCGGTGTGCGCCTGAATATCGTAAAGCATCCGGGTCCACTCATCGACCTTTGCAGCCTGCTTGACTTCGCCGGGAGTGCCCTCGATCTCGACAAAGCCATGCGAATCTTCGCACCATGCGAAGCGGACGCCCTGACTCTCAGGGATGGGTTTTTTGCGTGCCTTTTGAGTAAAGACGGTCCGGGTTCCGTCTGTATCCACCTTTATTTGCAGGACGGTCTGGCTCTTTCGGGAAAGCTGGCTGCCCAAGTGCCCCCTCGTTTTCGACTCGGAGCCGGGGTTCAGGTGAAGCACTCCGATAATGGCAACTTCATGCTTCTCTGCCATCGCCATCAGCTCGGCAACTAGTTGGTTCGATTCAGAAGCATCGTTCACGTCATTCAGCAAATCCGCGAATCCATCAATGAGGCAGGCCCGCAAGTCGTGTTCGCCCTCCATGATTGCGGTGAGCGCGGCTTTGGCTTCTTGCGCATTGAAACCGGTCAGATGGTATCCGCTTATTTGTTCAGGGTCGCATCCTGAGCGAATAAGCAAATTCTCAAAGTCGTTCCGGTCCTGCTCGAAATCGAGGTAACAAATTCGCCCGCCTGCGGACGATGTGAATCCGAGTTGCCGTGAGCCCGGCGCTGTGATCGCTCGCGCGATTGCGGCCTCGATGTGACTTTTTCCGCTTTTGTCCTGTCCTGCAACCGTCATCAAGTTCCCGCTATAAAGCACCGGTGAGTCTCCCAGTGAGAGAATTGGTCGCTTTTCGGGTGTGAGATTCGCCGGGTCGAATTTTCGGATTTGAAGTTTCTCGAAAAGAGTCTGATCCTGAACTTGCCCGGCGCCTATGAATTCGCGCAACTGCTCCGGGGTCCAGATGCCTGCAACGTCCGCCGCGTCCTGCTTGGGTCCGAGTTCTGAAACGTCGAGAATAGAAGCCTGCGGCAGATGCTCGCGGACCTTTTTCGCGGCCTTGGCTCCGGCGGCGTCGTTGTCTGGCCAGATCGTAACGACGCGGCTTTCGAGTGGCTTCCAGTTGGCCTGATCGACCGCGGATGCGCCTCCGGGCCATGTCAGGACGACCGCCTCCGGCAGCGCCTGTCTGAGCGCTTCCGCAGCCTTCTCACCCTCGACGAGAACAACCTGCGCGGTCGCTTTCAATCGCAGGTCCTCGGCGCCATAAAGCGGTCGCGGTTTCTCCATCGCGCGCCAATGCCATTTTCCATCGAAAAGCGAGGCCTGTCGAAAGCTTTTTGAGTCGCCCTGATCGAATCGAAGAACTGCGCCTTTCAATCGCCCTGCCTCGTCCCTGTATTGATAAACCTGTGACGGTTCGCCCTGCGGATGCCTCGGCAAAGGCGGTTCCGGCTTTCGTGTGACTGGTGGCAGGACCTCGTCGGAAAATTCAAGCGCGGCCTCCCGAATCGGTCTGCCGCCGTTCCATGCGTAGAGGCTTAAAAGCCCCGGCCCTCGGTCCTCGGTCTCGTGACTCACCCAGTGGCCGTCATCCGAGTGGACTTTTAAGCTGCCATGCGCGCCAATCGCAAACCAGCCACCGCTCCGCACGATCTTTTTGCTATGAAACCAAGCTTGGAGGTGGCCCTCGATATTCTCAGCAAGGCGCGCGTCGATCTCATTGAAATCGACCGGGTTTTTGGGTTCCGGTAATTTCATCGAGCGGTCCTTTCAATGAGCTCTCGGATGTCCTGCGCTCGGTAGCGCTTGCTTCCTCCAATTTGAAACGGTTTTAAAATGCCCTGCCGGGTCCATCGAAATTCAGTTGCCGGTGAGATGCCTCCCAGTGCAAGGCGTGCCGCTTTTGGACTGAGTGCGGGTTCGATCTGCGCGTGCACGAGCTCGTCGGCTGGTGTTGCTCGTGCCTTCATTTGCGTGCCTCCTTTCCGAGAATTGCCGCGTCTGCTTTTTGGACCGGGATGCGGATGCACCGCCTCGAGATGCGAGCGGCAGGCAGGGTTCCGTCCTCGATCATCGAATCAATTTTCCTGATCGACAAGTGATAGCGGACGGATGCTTCCGCTCGCGTGATGAATTTTCTCGACGGCTCCATGCAAGCCGCCGAGGTGTCAATCTGAGCGGTTTTAATATTGCCGCGCAGATTCGTATCTGTTGGGTGGTGGGTCTCTTTTTGTTGCATCGTGCCGCAAAGATACCATGCGGCTCTGCCTCGTTAGCCCGTTAGAGTGACAACCTTTTCTGAAACTTTTTTGATTTTTTTTCGGATCGTCTCGAGAGATGCGTATTGATCCGCATCTTCTTCCAGAGAGATTTTATCGTCCTCAAGTTCCAGACGGTTCCGGTTCAGAATATCCTCGTTGTCGAGTAGCCAGCGCGTGAAGCGTGACGGACTGTCATTTTTTTTGTGCTGCTCCCATAGCTTAGAAAGTCGCTGCCATAGCTCTGAACTTTCGGCGCGCCTGCTTTCTCGTGGTCGCTTGGCTCTGGCCGTGACGTTTGAAGCCTTGCCGCGCTTATGCTCCCACTTGGCCAGTGAGTCCAGAGCCTCGCGCAAGTGCCATCCGGCCCTGAAGGATGCGAGCGGATCGGTGCCTGCCCGCTCTAGCTCGTGACGCGCCAAAGCAAGGATTTTCTTGCATTTGTTCGCTGCCTGCAATGCGTCCGCGTGATACTTGTTCGACCGAGCAGAGCTTCCCTGAATGATTGCATCGGCATAGGCGTTCAAATCGGTTGCAAGGTCGCCGGGGTTCCAGCCTGTGCGGAAAGGATCTAGGTTTTTTGTTTTCATAGGATCGCGTGGGTTGCGTCGTGGTCAGAATAGACGGCATAAGCCATGCCGATTGAATTGCCTAAAGTGTTAGCCGCCGCCGCTATGCCGTGCTGCCGCGCTATGCGGTCCCCGCAGGCCTTGCGTAGGTAGTGCAAGGGTTGAATCGCCCTCTTGATTCCTTGCACCCTGAGCCATGCTGAAAGCTCGTTAAATTCATTCTCGCAGCGGTAGGACTCGGCCTTGCGGGTTGGCTTTCCCCGGTGTGGACAAACTGCATAAATGCCAAGCGGTGCCGATTCCAGAGCCTTGGCAACCGCGCCGCCGGGTGCAAAGCGGATGGTTCGCTTTGATTTCGCTGTCTTGGTCCTGCCGTCTTCGGTGTCGGTGACGATCAACGTGCCCGCCCGCAGGTCGACGTCCTGCCGCCTGAGCCTGTCGATTTCGCTCCGGCGTAGTCCGCAACCTGCCGCAAGTAGAAATATCAGATGCAGGTCGCTATTGAGTTCCCGCGCCGCGTTCTCGATGAGTTGGTCAAAGTCGATCTCCGGTTGAAACGGGGCCTTTGCCATTGCCCCCGGTCGGACTTCCTCCAGCGGGATGGTCTCCAATTCCAGAGTGACGGCCTCGCGAACCTTGCGCCCGAATATCGCTTTTGCATTGCGTAGAATGCTGTCCACTGTGGACTTTGCCCGCGTTCCTTCCAGCGATTCGGTAACGCCCCGCAACCGCCGCGCCCGCCATTTTTTGACGCGTTCGGCTGTCAGGTCGGAGAGCTTCACCTTGTCCACCCTTGCGGCCCATGCTGTCGATCCTGCCTTGCCGCCGTACCGGGATGAATCGCCAAGCCCCTTGATCTCACTGGCCAGTTGTCGGAGTTTCCGCGCGTAGCATTTCGCGCTCGCAGTTCGGAGACAGTTTGCATCCTCGACGGCCTTGATCCAGTCGCCCACCGTCAAATCGGCCCCCCGCTTCTTTTCGGGTAGGACTGAGTTCCAGCCTTCAGACTTCAGCTTGCGCCATGTCTCAGCCGCAACTTTTGCCGCCTCGGATGCGTTGCCCGTGTTGAGATTGATAAATACCTGTCTGCCCTCGTGGGACAGTCGCGCGTAAAAATGCGCCGTCTCTGCCCCCCGGATCGTGCGTTTTGTGATCCGTGTTTTCCAATATGATGCTGTGTCTTTTGCTGGCATGATGGGTTCCTCCTTGGTTTTGAAAACTAGATCACCACTTCTGGTGATCTAGTTGTGATCTAGTTTTTGCGAAAAGCTTTGAAATGAAATGAAATGGTTTTTTTGAAATAATCGGCTTTCGTGCCACTGTTTGAGCGGATTCCAGCGTCTTATTGTATTTCAAAGCGTTTCATAGAATATCGCAAGGAAAAAGACTCATAATCCCTTGGTCGTGGGTTCGAACCCCACCGGGCCCACCACTTCGTGGTGGATTCAGTGGAGGTGGGGCCTCACCTTCGGTGGTCCGGTCTGCTTCGCAGCCGGTCATGTCGGTTGAGGGAAAGTTATCCAGGCGATCACTGTTGAGCGTTGGGTTTTTCGACGAGGTAGAGCTTCTGGGCGAGAAAAATGCGGTTTCCTGGTGTGGAGTCCATGGCGAGGGTGCCGGTGACGATGACCTCGCTGAGTTCTTTGAGGCCGCCGATGCCTTTCAGGCCCTCGTTGAGGACTTGGTTGTCGGCGTCGACAAACTGCACGCTGACGCGGTTGGCCTTGAGTTTCTCGGGGTCTTCGCAGCAGGCATCCCAAGGGGTGTCGCAGTGATCGTCGGGCATCTCGTTGCAAAAGAGGAGCGTGGAGTCGGCGAGGATGAAGGCAGCGTAGCCATCAACGAAGGGTTCAAGCGTACCACCAATCACTCCGGAAAGTGTAGCCGGATCGCCGGGCTTGAGCCCGTCGCGGACTTGCCTGACCGGGATTGCCCCCTCTGGGCGCTCGCGGAGAAAGCGTTCGGCAATGAAGGCACTGTTCTGAGCGGCTGTGGGGGGTGCTTCGGACGGCGCGCAGGCCGATAGCAGCAAGAGCAAAAGGGCACTGCTGCTGATGCTGAGAAAGCTGGGTGGAAACGTCGTGTGTGTTTTGTTTTTCATAAATGAATTCAAGGTGAGGGCTTAAGAGCGCAGCGCGGCGGGAAGGGGTGCGCCCAGGCAGCGTATAGCTGGGGGGATCATACCAAGCATGCCGAGGAGACCACCGCTGAGGAGTCCGCTGACAATGACCTGGCTACTGAGGGTGAGGTGAAAGGTGCCCATTGAAAAATAAACGCTTTGACCCTCCAGAATAAAGACGGCTGCAAAGGCGGCGAGCAAGGTGCCCGTGAGGGTGGTGAGGAGACTCTCCTGGAGCAGTGAGATAAAAACTGCGGTGCGTGTGTAGCCGATAGCCTGCAGTGTTCCCAGCTCGCGGATGCGCGAGGCGAAAGCAGCGTAGAGCATATTGAAGCCTCCGAAAATAGCGCCGGTGGCAATAAGGGCGGCGGTCACCCAGGTCATGGTTCGGATGGGGCCGTAAAAGGCCGAAAGCTTCGCGTAGTAAGCGGACTCACGAATGGCGCGCAGCTCGAGGTCGAGCCGCTGCTTGGTGAATAGGTCGACTGCCCCGAACGCGGTGGGGTCTTCGAGCCGGAGAACAAGGCAGGAGAGGGAGTCGCGCTGCGTCAGGGTCATGAGATCGTTGCGGTCCATCCAAATCTCCGACTCCATGACCGTGCCGGGCGCGGCAAAACGACCGGAAATCGTGAGGGACTGCCCTTCAAATTCGATGTGTTGGCCAACTTGTAGGTCCTCTGCGGATACACCGAGTGCATGGTGGGCGAGCTGCCCGACAAGGGCCTCGCCAGAGCGAGGAAAGCTGCCTTCGAGTATGTTCACCTTGCGGTGCACCATGAAGGCGGCTGGCGTGACGCCGCGGAGGAGGGCTTGTGCGGGTTCTTGCTCCGGCACACGGATCTGGCCCATGAAATGAACTTCGCCCGAAACGGCCGGGGTGCCCAGAACGCGCTCGATGCCGCGAATCCCGGCGGCGGCCAGGGATTCGGATTGCACGGCGATCTCACTGCGCTCGACGCTCTCTTCCGAACCTGCGCTGAGCAGGATCACGTTCTCCGGCGTCCCGGTGGCACTGAGCACAGAATCCATGCCCTGATTGAAGGCACCGGCAGCGAAGACGAGAAAGACCACGACGGCGGCGCCCGCGATCTTTTGCAAAAAACGCGGAATATCCCGCAGGAGATTCCGGGTGGCGTAGGCGAAAGGCAGGGTTTGGAGCATCGGGCGTGGACTAGCGAAGTGAGGCGATGAGGGGGCGGTTGGCGGCGAGGTAGGCGGGCCATAGAGACGCGATCAGCCCGAGCACGCAGGCAATGCTGATGCCGGAAACGGTGGCGCTCAGGCTGGGCGTAATGGCCAGCGAGAGGCCCTCGTTACCCACTGTAAAGCTTTGCCATCTGAAATAAGCGGCGGCGCCGAGACCGCCGAGTAGGCCGCCGAGCAGACCCAGGGTGGCGCCCTCGCCGAGCAAGATGCAGCCGACCTGCAAGCGGGAGTAGCCGATGGTTTGCAGGACGGCGCTTTCCTGGATGCGGCTTTTCACCGCGATGAGGAGGGCGTTAACGACGAGGCCGAGCACGGCAAAGACGGCACCCAGACCGATCCAGCGGGTGAAGCCGATCAGCTCGATCATATCCTGAGCGGTTTGGGCAAAGAAGGCTTTTTCCGGGCGCGTCGTCGTCGGCGCTGAATCGGCGGCGAAAATCGCGTCGATACGCTCGGCTACGGGCCCGAGTTGGCCAAGCTCGCTGACCCGGACGTTGAACTGGGTGACGGTGCCGAGGCCCACGCGTGAGGCCTGCTGGAGGAAGGGGAGGTGAACGTAGGCCACATTGTTATCCTGCGCCATTTCCGAGCGGGCAATCGCGGCAACATAGACCCGCACGCCGACCGCCTCAAAAGTGTCGCCCGGCCTCAGGTTCCGGCGTTGGGCGAAGTGATGGCCGACAAGAGCGGCATCGCTGCGGTTTTGCCATTCGTCGAGGGACCCCGCCGTGATATCGAGGTCGGGGTTAAAACGGGTGAGGTTTTCCGGGGGCACGCCTCGGAAGGTGATAACGTCGAGGCTGGCTCCGCAGTTGTTGACCGTGACCTGGATAGGAATCGCTTCGACGACACCTTCGACGCGGAGGATTTCGGAAAGGTAGTGCTCTGGCAGACGAGATGTGGTTGGGCAAAAACGGTTCTCTCGGTAGACGACGAGGATGTTTTCATCAGCACCGCTTTGAACTACGGTGGCCAGTGAGTGCTGCATGGTCTGCACCGCCGTGTAGAGGAAAATACTGGAGCCCACCCCGACGATGGTCAGGAGCGTCCGCACGCGGTTGCGCGTGACCTGTTTGGCGGCGATTTGGAGGGTGTGGGTGAGCTTCATCGACTTAAGTTTGTTGTTGAACGATTTCGGGCTGCTCGGGAACCACCCCCACTTGGCAAGCAAGTGACCCCTCCTTGGAAGGAGGGGAGTTTTTGAGGGTTCGTGTGTGCGATTTTCATACCTGGTTATTGACGAGTTGTCATCGAGTTAAGTTTGTTGTTGAACGATTCCGGGCTGCTCGGGAACCACCCCTACTTGGCAAGCAAGTGACCCCTCCTTGGAAGGAGGGGAGCTTTTGAGGGTTCGTGTGTGCGATTTTCATACCTGGTTTTCGACGAGTTGGCCTTTTTCGAGGTGGAGCGTGCGGTGGGCGGCTTTGGCGGCGTTGGCATCGTGGGTAACCATCACAATGGTCTTACCGAACTGCGCGGAGAGCTCTTTGAGAAGGTCGAGAATGTGGTTTGCCGAGTCGCGGTCGAGATCGCCCGTGGGCTCGTCGGCGACAAGGAGCCCGGGGTCGGCGACGATGGCGCGGGCAATGGCTACGCGTTGCTCCTGGCCCCCGGAAAGTTCAGTTGGGCGGTGTTGGGCGCGGTCAGAGAGGCCAACCAGGTCGAGGGCGGCGGCGACTTTTTCGCGGCGCTGCTGCCGCGAAAGGTGCTTGTGGAGGAGGAGGGGCAGTTCGACATTTTCGTATGCGGTGAGAATCGGGACGAGGTGATAGAGCTGGAAAATGTAGCCACAATGGGCGGCCCGCCATTGAGTACGCTGACCGCGAGAGCGTGTGCCGAGATCGACGCCGTCGATCCAAAGCTCGCCGTTGCTCGGTGTGTCAATACCCGCGATCAGGTTGAGCAGGGTGGTTTTTCCGGAGCCGGATGGCCCCATGAGCGCGAGGAATTCCCCTCTGGGCACATCAAGATCGAGCGCCTCCAATGGAGTGACCGTCGTATGACCCTTTCGGTAACTTTTGGAGAGCTGACGGCAGCGAATATAGGTTTGGTTCATTTTTGGAAAGCAGTGGATTGTTTCATGTGCGGGCGGGGCGTTTTGAGTCGAACGATCAGCGGGATTTTGTTTTGACGCGTTCCCCGTCTTTGAGGTCTGAGGTGGGGTTCAATACGACGCGGTCGCCTGGCTGGAGGCCTTCCCGCACCTCGAGGTGCCCATCGCGCGGCAGGCCGATTGTGCGGATGTTTTGCCGAACGATTTGCTCTCCGGTGGCATCAAGCTTCCAGACGAAAGGGTTGTTACGAGGCTCGAGGATAGCGGATTCCGGAGCGTAGAGGGCGAAGCCTCTGTTTTCGGGTGCGGTGCTGCCACTCCCGAGATTTACGGTTTCGAGGAACTCGGCGCGACAGAGCATCTCGGGGCGCAGACGCGGGTCCGGATCGAGAAGCATGACCTTGGCTTGCAGGGTATTGCGTTGGAGATCCGCTTGCCCCTCGATTTGGCTGACACGGCCCTGAAAGCTAGCGTCCTGAAGCAGGTTGCTACGGATACGAACAGCTTGGCCGAGTGCCATTTCGGCGGCGACTTCAAGCGGCACGTCAATCCGCGCCTGAAGCTGTCCGGGTATAAACAGAGTGGCGATGGTCGCCGACTCGGGGTCGTCCATACCGAGTCGCCGTTTCATCCCGGGGGCGGCGTGAAGGCGCTGGATGATGCCATCGACCGGGCTTAGGATACGGGTGCGGGCAAGTACCAATTCGCGGCGGGCCAGTTCGGTTTGTGCGGCGCAAAGGGCACTCTCGGCCGCCCGCGTATCGGCGCGGCGGGCCTCAAGCTCAGCGATGCGTTCGGTGCGTCGCGATGCCAGCGCGGTCATCTGTGCCCGCTGGCTGCGAACTCGAAGGCGTGACTGGCTAATGTCTCCGGCAGGTACGGCCCTGGCACCGATTTTGGCAAGACGTTGTGCTTCGTCCTGTAGTTCCTCGAGCTTGGCCTCGGCGGCGGCTACATCGAGGTCCAAACTGACCAGCCGCGCACTGGCGGCGGCTTCACGGGCGATAGCCGCATCACGCTGAGCTTGGTGGCTGCGAAGAGCCGCTTGGGCGGTCGCGTGATCGAGCTTGGCATCGTCATCGACCAAAGTGGCTAAAAGTTGCCCTGCCGAGACGGAGTCGCCTTGTAAAACCTCTATAGTTTCAATTGTTCCATCCACTAATGTGGTGGCCCGCAGAGGGTAGGGGGATGCTTCGATCCAGCCGGAAGCCTGGAAGCGGACCGGCTGCTCAAAGGGATTTTTGGCGGTCGCACCCGGCGTGGTCGACGGGGTCTCCGCACCAGCCACCGGGAGGGTGAGCACTGGCGCAAATTCAAGCTCGGTGGCGCGGGCGAGTCGGTCCCCAAAGAGCAACCAGAGCAGTAGCAGAAAGGCAAGTACGAGGAGAAGCGGCAATGCGGCGGCAATGCGTGCCCGAATGGGTCGGCGCGGCGGTTGCGGCGGTGGCGTCGCCTTGGTGTCCGGGTGGGACGAGGCGACGAGAGAGCGTAGATCTGACATGAAACGAAAGTGATTGAAAATTGCCAACGTGCTTAAGCGGCACGCGCAGGCATAAGCCAGGAATAGAAAGCCGAAGCACCCTCCACCATCCTGTCGGGCCGAACGGGCGGAACGGGTATGGGGACGGGTCCGTTGGCTTCAATCAAAGCCGCCAGCGCTGCATGAGGCTGCACCTCAGGGCGTTGGTCGTCGGCATTTGCCGCAAGAAAGGAGCGGGCAAGTCACTTGATTTCGTTTGAACAAAAAATGGCGCCGGATTTGGTTCAACCACAGCCTTTAATTCCGCAGCCGGCAGGGATCGGTTTTCGACGATTGAAAGCGCCTGCCATCGTAGGGGGGCATCCGGTGCGCAACAATTATGGCCGCTACAGCAAGCCGAAGAAAGCCTTATTGTGCTTTGATCGTTCTCCTGTGCCAGGCAACATGGCGTTTCGGCTGGGCCGCCGCGCATCTGCAAAGCCCCCAACACCGATGACTCACAGCCTGCCCCGTTCAGCCCCAAACCGTGCAGGACGGGGGCGATTAGAAGCAAAAATGCAAGGATGCAGCTGAGGATTCGAGACGACACTGCAGATAAGCAAATTGCATTTAGAAAGTATGTCAATAAGCGGCTTTGCTTAAGGGCACTTTAGGAGCTTTTGCCTTGCTCTGCTTGCGGGGCCGGAACTGAGGGGCGTTTTGCGCCAAATTGAAATAGCAGACAATTTTTTCTTTAAACACTTGGCGAATTCAGCTGAGGGTCTTTACTCCTCGTTTTCTGATTTAGTCGCCCATCGACATCTATTCAATATGCAAAAAACCGCTCTTCTCTCCGTAAGTGATAAATCCGGCCTGGTGCCTTTTGCCCGGGCCTTGGTTGAAAGCCATGGCTACCGATTGCTCTCAACAGGCGGCACGGCTAAACTTCTCGAGAAAGAGGGGATTCCCGTGACAGAGGTAAGCGACTACACCGGCTTTCCTGAGATGATGGAAGGGCGTGTTAAAACGCTGCATCCGAAAATTCACGGAGGTTTGCTTGCGCGCCGGGACAAGACGGATCATATGGCGGCTGCGGCGGCGCATGGAATCGACATGATTGATCTCGTTGTGGTCAATCTCTATCCCTTTGAAGCGACCGTGGCCAAAGCGGAGGTCAGCTTTGAGCTGGCCATTGAAAATATCGATATTGGCGGTCCTTCCATGCTGCGCTCGGCAGCGAAGAATCACGCATCGGTATCGGTTGTGGTCGATGCGGCTGACTACGATCGGGTCCTTGCGGCGATGGGCGATGAAACGGCCCTGCGCAAACTGCGGCGTGAATTGGCGCTCAAGGTCTTCCAGCGCACCGCCGCCTATGACGGCGCCATCGCCAAATACTTGGAAGGCCAGATCGCCGAGGCACCAGACCTGAGCGACATTTCGGGGATTCCAAGCGCGTTGGCGATCCAGTTGCCCCAGGCGCAAAGCCTCCGCTACGGGGAGAATCCCCACCAGCAAGCCGCACTCTACGGCAGTTTCTTTGATTGTTTCGACCAACTTCAGGGAAAAGAGCTTAGTTTTAACAATATCATCGATATCACAGCGGCGACCTACCTGATCGGGGAATTTCAGAAGCCCACTGTGGCTATTCTGAAGCACACCAACCCCTGTGGTGTGGCCTCGGCCGACACACTGCCCGAGGCTTGGGAGCAGGCCTACGCGACGGACCGGCAGGCTCCGTTTGGCGGTATCATCGTGGTGAACCAAACCATGGATGTCGATCTTGCCGCGGTCATCAGCCAAATTTTCTGCGAGGTCATCATTGCTCCGGACTTTACGGCCGAGGCGCGTGAGCTTTTTGCAAAAAAGAAAAACCTGCGTCTCATGACGGCAAAA
The DNA here is from genome assembly GCA_018402305.1 of Puniceicoccaceae bacterium. GTDB lineage: Bacteria > Verrucomicrobiota > Verrucomicrobiia > Opitutales > Coraliomargaritaceae > Thalassobacterium. Next base: position 11,612 of record JAGYJE010000016.1, read on the forward strand.
GACAGTCTGCCGGCGGATTCGCTGCGGGAGATTCGCTCGGTAGTGGGCGGTGTGCTCATGCAGGACCGCGACACCATGCCGGACCGGCCGGGCGACTGGAAGATCGTTTCCAAGCGCCAGCCCACGGCTGAAGAAATGCGGGCCATGGTCTTCGGATGGTCCGTGGTGAAGCATGTCAAATCGAACGCCATCGTCTATGCCGGTTGCGAACGTACGCTGGGCGTGGGTGCGGGGCAGATGTCCCGTGTCGACAGCTCAAAAATTGCGGTTTGGAAAGCAGGCGAAGCCGGGCTGCCGCTGGCCGGTTCAATCGTGGCCTCGGATGCCTTTTTCCCATTTGCGGATGGATTGATCGCTGCGGCCGAAGCGGGGGCTGTCGCCGCCATCCAACCGGGTGGCTCGATGCGCGACGAGGAAGTGATTGCTGCGGCCGATGAGCGCGACATGGTCATGATCTTTACCGGTAAGCGGCACTTTAAGCACTAGAAACCTTATGAGTGAAACGCCACACATCGATATCGACTACGTCGCCAACCTCGCCCGTTTGGATATGGGTGAGGCGGAAAAAGCGAAACTGGGCGGGCAGCTCGACGCTATACTCGGCTACTTCGACAAGCTCAATGCGGTCGATGTCGAGGGCGTCGAACCCATGGCCCACGCGCACCGCGTAACGAACGTCTGGAGGGAGGGCGACGAGCCGGGACCGACACTGGCCCCGGAATGCGTCACCGGCATGGCGCCCGAGTCACGCGATAACCAGGTCGTCGTACCAAAAGTCGTCGAATAAATTAGCCAACATGTCTACGCTTTACAATAAAACGATTGCCGAACTCGCCACTATGTTGGCGGCGGGTAGCACCACCTCGGAAGCCATTACCCAGGCGATAATCGATCGCACCGAGACAGTGGATACGCGGGTGGGCGCTTTTCTCAGTTACGATGCAAGCGACGCGTTGGCACAGGCACGTGCTTCCGACGCACGCCGCGCAGCCGGGCAGAGCCGCGGGCCGCTCGACGGCATCCCCATCGGTATCAAAGATACGCTTGCCGTGCGGGACCAACCACTCGGTTGCGCCTCCAAGATGCTCGACGGCTATGTTTCACCCTTTGATGCCACCTGCATCGCCAAGCTGCGGGAGGCGGGCGCGGTCATCTGGGGGCGGCTCAATATGGATGAATTTGCCATGGGTTCCTCCACTGAGAATTCCGCGTATCAGACCACGGCCAACCCCTGGAATCTTGAAACGATCCCCGGTGGGTCCTCGGGGGGCAGCGCCGCTGCCGTGGCAGCAGGGGAAGCCATCGCCTCGCTCGGCACAGACACGGGCGGCTCGATCCGCCAACCGGCCGCACTCTGTGGTGTGGTGGGCATGAAGCCCACCTATGGTCTTATTTCGCGCTATGGTTTGGTGGCCTTTGCCTCCTCACTCGATCAGGTGGGGCCGTTCGCCCGCACGGTGGAGGATGCGGCTCTGCTCATGGAAGCCATGTTGGGCAAGGATCCGCTGGACTCCACTTCGATCGCCCCGCAGGGCGAGACCCACTTCGCCGCCGCGTTGAAGACCCGAAAAGGCCCCTGGAAACTCGGTGTGCCTAAGGAGTTTTTCGGCGAGGGAATCCATCCAGAGGTTAAAGCCAATATCGAGGCAGCCATTGCCTGGTATCAAGGGCAGGGTTGCCAGATTGTCGATATCTCACTCCCGCACTCTGAACTCGCCGTGCCGGTCTACTACATCGTGGCCACGGCGGAGGCCTCCTCCAATCTTTCACGTTTTGACGGGGTTCGCTACACCCATCGAAGCGAGGCCGCGAAAGACGCGCTGTCGCTCTTCACGAAAAGCCGGGGCGAAGGCTTCGGTGATGAGGTCAAGCGCCGCATCATCCTCGGCACCTACGTGTTGAGCTCCGGCTACTACGACGCTTATTATCTGCGTGCGCAAAAGGTACGTCGACTGATCCTGGGCGACTTCGAAGCGGCCTTTGAGCGGGTCGACGCCATTCTCACGCCGACATCACCGACGCCGGCTTTCAAACGTGGCGAACGCGCGAACGACCCGTTGGCCATGTATTTGAGTGACGTCTACACCATCTCGGTCAACCTCGCCGGCTTGCCTGCCATTTCCGTGCCCAGCGGGTTTACTGAGGCTGGTTTGCCCATCGGCCTGCAGGTCATCGGCAAAGCATTCGGTGAGGCGGACATGTTTGCCATCGCCCACGCCTTTGAGCAGGGTCACGACTATTGGAAACAAGTTCCAGTTTTGTAAATTTGGAATGGACTCACCATTAAAGAAATTCCGCGCACTATGACGTACGAAGCAGTTATCGGACTCGAAATTCACGTGCAGATAAAGACCCGCACAAAAATGTTCACCTCGGCTCCCTATGTCTATGGTGCGCCGCCCAACACCTTGACCGATGCGGTCGTGCTCGGCTTGCCGGGGACGCTGCCGGTGCTCAACCACAGTGCCATTGAAAAGTGCGCCCAGCTGGGGCTCATGCTGGGTTGTGAAATCGCCGAGGTCTGCAAGTGGGATCGCAAAAACTACTTCTACCCCGACTCACCGAAAAACTACCAGCTCACGCAGAACGAGCAACCCCTCTGCCTCGGCGGCCGCGTCGAAATTGAACTGCCGGGCCCGTCCCGGAATATTGAGGGCGCGCACCGCTGGGTCACCCTCAACCGCATTCACCTTGAGGAGGATCCCGGCAAACTAAGCCACGAGGCCTTCGATACATTGATCGATTTTAACCGTGCGGGCGTGCCCCTTGCCGAGATTGTGACCGAACCGGATCTGTTTTCCTCGACCGAGGCGGTGGCCTTTCTCAACGCGCTGCGGAATTGCATCGTTTATGCCGGCATCTCTGACTGCGATATGGAAAAAGGGCAGATGCGCTGCGATGCCAATGTTTCCCTGCGGCCTGTGGGCAGTGAGCAACTCGGTACCCGCACCGAGATGAAAAACCTCAACTCGATTTCCAATGTGAAAGCCGCGATTGAATACGAAATCGAGCGCCAGACCGCGCTGCTCGAAGCGGGAGAGCGCGTCCTCCAGGAGACGCGGCGCTGGGATGTGGACAGTGGCACCAGTTTTTCCCTGCGCAGCAAGGAGGAAGCGCATGACTACCGCTATTTTCCTGATCCAGACCTCATGCCGGTGCAGATGGACCGCAAACGCGTGGCGGAACTGGCCGCTGAACTGCCGGAGCGTCCGCTTGAAACCCAGCGCCGCTACCAGAGCGAGTTTGAGCTGCCCTACACAATCACTTCGGTACTTTGTGTGAACCGTGAGCTGAGTGATTTTTTTGAAGCGGCCCTCAAAACGCACCCGGCACCGAAAGCCATTGCCAACTATATCACAAACGACCTGCTGCGCGAACTCTCGGCCGCCTCCGAGCATGGGGACAGCGCGCTCAGCGTGAGCGAGTGCCCGCTCACTCCAGAGCATATTGCGACTCTGGCCAAGATTATCGATGAGGGCCTCATCTCCCGGCAGATTGGAAAAGAGGTCTTCACTGAAATGTTCCGCACTGGGGAAATGCCCGACGCAATCGTCGAGCGGAAAGGCCTGAAGCAGAGCAACGATTCCGGCGAGATCGAAGCCCTCTGCCGCGAAGCCATCGCCAACAACGAAAAAGCCGTCGGCCAATACAAAGAGGGCAACGAAAAAGCGATTAACGCGCTTAAGGGCCCCGTCATGAAAGCCACGAAAGGAAAGGCCAACCCGGCGATGCTGGATGCCTTGCTGAAGAAGCTGATCGATGAGGGTTGACCGAGGTCGAAACGGTGTGAACCGACACAAAGCTTTCGACAACTCCCCTCCTCGGCGAGGAGGGGTGGTCGGCTCGCCCGACCGGGGTGGTGCTGTTTAGCTTGGATAGTCCCGGAATTTACTTTATTCCGAAGGCTCGCTGCCAAGTGTAAGCGTCCCGGCGGGGAGGGTCTGCTCACTGGCGAATACCATCAGGTCCAGTTCAAAGCTATTCTCCGTGTCGTTGGGACTCAGTAATATCTGCCCGTTGGCCATGCCCTTCCACGTCTCCGGCGCATCCAAAGCGGCACCGTAGGCGGCTTTTATGAATGGGCTATCGACCAGCAGGAGGCCACTATTTTCAAAAATAAGCTGTGTGATGAACGCCTCAGCCGAACGGTTCTCGACATCGGATTGGAGTTGGAACCGGTAGGGTTCGGCCAGGCTGGACGCCTGCTGCATGTTCTGAGCACCTCCGAGGAGTTCGGCCCTTTGCAGAGCGCGATCCGGGAGCGCTTCAGCTGCTGCTTCCTCATTGAGATTGGAAAGGTCGTTAATTTTTATGAGCTCAACCGCCACGATGCGATGCGTAGCCATGTCGATGGCCCGAACACTGAGAAGGCCACTGCTCGACTTCTCAGGGGCGATGAATTCGATGGCGAGCAGGGCTTTTTTCCTTCGTTCAAAAGCATCGGAATTTTCAAATTCAAAACCCGACACTTCATCACCCGCCGTTTCCGCTTTAAGCTTGAAATTCACTGGAAGTGTCAGGGTGAAATTCATTCCATCGATGGCGACCAGGGTGTCGTACGCCGCGTTGCGCAGGGCACTCCCACCGGCGCGGAGGCCGTCGGGGGTGTGCATGAAGACCTCATGAAAAAACAATGCTTCGTAGCCCTTTTCCCAGCTCGCATCCATAATCTTCCGGCAAGCCAGTTCAAGAGCTTCCGCGTAGCCGAGCGTCTCCAGTTCTACTGCGAACACTGTTTGGTCGGTCGGACGATTGCCTCGCGTGCCCTCATCGACTGCATTAAGCAGTTCGACAAGCGCCTTTTGATTTTCGTAAAGGCTGGCCTCCGCCTGAGCGGCAATTTGCGTACCTTCCGCTTGAATCGCCTTCACATCACGGTCCGGTTGCATTGTGCTCGGCTTTGCCTCAATCATAAACCGGGCGCTCCGGAGGTCGGAGCGTGCCTCACGAATCGCTTCCTCAATCCGTAGAAGCTGCAAGCGCTGCGCTGGGTCCATCTGCAGGGTAAGCTCGCCTTGACGCTCAAGAATCGTCAGGTCGAGGGCGTCTTGCTGGTTGCGAGCGGCCTCTGCCATGGGCGTTGAGAATGGGACCAACCCAAGGATTGAGCAAAGGATTGTAGCCAAAAAAGCAAGGCTTCCAAAGCGGGTTTGACGGGTCTGTCGGGTTTTCAAGTAGCGAAGTAGTTCGATCATGGCGATTCTTCAAAAGTTTCTAAGAGCCTCGGAAAAAACAAAGCTCGTGCCAAGTTTTAAAGAGGCGAGACGAGTGGATTTTTGGGTGCTACGCGAAGGTTGCGTATACGTCCAGTTCACGAGGGTAATTCTTCTCTCGCTGCACTTTTAATGCTTACGGGACCCTTGAAGATTAGATGGACTGTGTTGACAGAACCGTATCCGGCGGTCTTCCCTAGTGAGATGAGCTTACAAGCAGAATTCACACTTATTCGAGATACCGAAGCGACCATCATTCCGGCGGGAGATGTGCAGATACTTCCTTCAGGCACCCGAGCGACGATTTCGCAGGCGCTTGGTGGCACGGTCACTATTCGTACCGACGCTGGCCTGTTTCGGCTATCGGGTAAGGACTGGGACGCACTCGGTGCGGAAGCGCAGGCGCAGCTGGATGCCGCGGCCCGTGATGCGGAGATCTCCGCGGAAGCGGCGCCCTTCAGCGAAGCTCAGGTTTGGGAAGCAATGCGGGGCTGCTTTGATCCGGAGATTCCGGTGAATATCGTCGATCTTGGACTGATCTACGATCTGCAGATCGATGAGCCGGACAGCATGGGACACCATGCCGTCAAGGTTAAGATGACGCTGACTGCGCAAGGCTGCGGGATGGGCCCGGTTATTGCGGAGGATGCAAAGAAGAATATAGAAAAGCTCGCGGGGGTCTCCAATGCACAGGTTGATATCGTCTGGGACCCGCCCTGGACCCCACATATGATCTCAAAGGCCGGTCGCGAGAAGCTCGGCTTGGATTAAGCAACCCCCTTCCCACCTGGCAAGCCCTTCGGCTTTGCTCAGGAGAGCCAGGTGACCTTCCCCCAGGGGGGGGAAGGAGTTTTTTAAATAATTCCTCACCTCTTCGAGGGGAGGGGGACCGCGCGCAGCGTGGTGGAGGGGTGCCCGCTGAGGTAAAGTTGTTTCGCTTAGCGCGGGTTCGCGACGGAGTAGAGTTTCTCGTAGCGCTGAACGACTCGGTCCAGAATGCTCTCTGCGGATAAGCCGTGGTTCGCCCGAAGCCGCGTGACAGAGCTCCCGTGTTCAATAAACTTGTCGGGCCATCCGACGTGCTCAACTGGGCAGGCGATTTGCAGAGTTTGCAGCCCATCGCTAATAGCAGTGCCCAGACCACCGGTCACAACATGGTCTTCCATTGTGACGATTAACCGGGTCGTTTTGGCAGATTCTTCCAGCAAAGCCAGATCGAGGGGCTTCACGAAACGTGCGTTGACCACACCCGCGTCAATTCCGTGCTCGCTCAGGCGCGCTGCCAGCTTTTCGGCGTCCGCCACCATGGTGCCGAGGGCCCAAATATCGATGTCGCTCCCAGCCTGGAGCCGTTTTGCTTTTCCGATCTCCAGTGCTTGCGGCTCGTCTTTCATTGAGACGCCGGGGGCGTTGCCCCGAGGGTAGCGGATAAACGCGGGGCCCTGAAAGGCGAGTCCCGTAGCGATCATGTCGGCCAGCTCATCCTCGTCAGCCGGCGCCATAACGACAACGCCCGGGACGCATCGCAGGTAGGCGAGATCGAAGAGCCCGTGGTGAGTGGCGCCGTCATTGGGGGACAGCCCGGCGCGGTCCATGCAGAAGAGTACAGGGAGCTCCTGTAGGGCGACATCGTGGATGATTTGATCGTAGGCACGCTGCAGGAAGGTCGAATAAATCGCGCAGACCGGATGGTAGCCTGAGGTAGCCATTCCGGCCGCGAAGAGCACCGCATGCTCCTCGGCAATGCCCACATCGAAAAATTGCTCAGGGAGGGCTTTTTCCAGGATGTTCAGCCCGGTGCCCGCAGGCATGGCCGCTGTTATGCCGACCACACTGGCATCGTGTCGCGCGAGTTTGAGCAGTGTCTCGCCCATCACGTCCTGATATTTCGGCGGGCTGCCCTCCGCGGACGGGACGCCCTTGCCCGTATTGATATCAAAGGGGCTGGCACCGTGGAAGCGTTCAGGATTTTTTATAGCGACGTCGTAGCCCCGGCCCTTCTCGGTTAAGACGTGCAGAAGCACCGGCTGTTCCGCATTTTTGGCGAAGTCCAGATAGTGCTCCAGTTGCTTCATATCATGCCCATCGATGGGGCCGATGTAGCGGATGCCGTAGGTTTCAAAGATTGATGAGGAGACGAAAAAGTCCTTGGTTTCCCGCTTCCACTTTGCCCCAAACTTGATGATAGAACGACCGCCGGGGATTTTTTCCAGAAAGCTTTCAAAGTCGTCATTCAGCCGATTATAAACCGGATTGGTGATGAGCTCGTTAAAGTAGCGGGGAAGGGCGCCCACATTCTTGGCGATCGACCACTTGTTATCGTTTAGAATGATGACAAGTCGTTTGGTGGAGCTGGCCACGTTATTGAGTGCCTCCATTGTGATGCCGCAGGTGAATGCCGCGTCACCGCAAAGAGCGACTACACTTTCATCGGTGCCCCTCAGATCTCGGGCCGAAGCCATGCCAAGCGCCGCTGATAGAGCAGTTCCGGCGTGACCCGCTCCAAAGGCATCGTGCTCACTTTCGCTGCGTGCCAAGAAGCCGCTCAGCCCGTCGCTCTGGCGTATCCGGTCAAAGCGCCCGTCATTGCGCCCGGTCAAAAGCTTGTGCACATAGCCCTGGTGAGCGACATCGAAGCAAAACCGGTCCTTTGGTGTGCTGAAGACCCGGTGGAGGGCGATGGTCAACTCCACGACGCCAAGATTCGGGCCAAGGTGCCCCCCGTTGTGCGAAGTCGTTTCGATGATTCGCGCCCGGATTTCTTCGGCCAGTTTTGGTAGATCGCCCGGCGGGAGCGCTTTGACGTCCTCCGGGGACTGTATCCGTTCTAAAAGAGACATGATTTCCTATGGGTTTGCGCAACCGATTCGGGGTCCAATGCAGGCAGCGCCACTGCGGCTAGTCCTCGCTGGATAAATCGAAATCCTCGAGCTTTCCCGTCTTTAGATTGAGCTGTTCGATCTTTAATTCGGCCTGTTTGAGTTGCGACTGACATGTCTTGAGCAATTTAGACCCTTCTTCAAATTTCGCAACTAGATCGGCTAAGGGAATATCACCGTTTTCCATGGCTTCAATAAGGGACTCAAGGCGCTCCAGGGAGGCCTCAAAGCTGAGGGTTTCGGTTTCTTTTTTTGCGGGCATGGTGCGGACGTTTACGACTGTGAATCAAACGCGTTTTGGATGACCTTCAGATCGATGTTTTTTATAATGAGATCTTTGATGATGGGGATCTTATCCTCGTCGCCGGGTTGGGTTTTTACGGTCATGTTATTGACTTTAGAGGCGACAACGTAGCTGTCATCGGCGCAAATGACGACAGGAATACGGGTTTTGGCGATCATTTCCATGAGTCGCGGATGGGGCAGAACGTTACGTGTGAGGATGATGCCCGCGATGACAGGCTCTTTCTCGACACCCTCGGCCGCCACCGCGGCCAGAATGATGTCCTCCCGATCGCCGGGTGCAATGATGAGTTTGCCTTGAGTCAGGTGCTCCACAAGGCCCTTGGCCGCCATCGCACCGATCACGACTTGATCGATCCGGTTATTGGCACCGGTTTCCCTGCCGTTCAGCCAGCGGCCGTTCAGCTCTGCGACGATTTGCTCCAAATTGGGCTGGGTAAGTTTGAGCTCGTGCGGGATGCAGCCGAGGAGCGGGATGTCCATCCGGGCCAGTGCGATACGGCAGTACTTTTCGATCATCTCGATCTTGTCGGGCACCACTTTGTTGATGATCGCTCCGATAATCTCGACACCAGCCTGCTCGAAAACGGCTTTATTCAGAGCGATTTCATCGACGGGTCGACCGATGCCACCACTTGCCACGATGATGACCTTGGCGTTAAGGCGGCGGGCCACGTCCGCGTTGGATAAATTAAAGACGGCGCCGACACCCGCATGCCCGGTGCCTTCGATAACGATGTAGTCCTTATCGAAGGCGGCACGGTCAAAGGCGCGGCACATGCGGTTGATTAGTTCGGAATGGTTGACCGTGGGGTCATCCAGGAAATCGCGCGTGAAATTATGATGAACCGCAATCGGGCTCATTGCGCGGATGGGGATGCCCACGTCGAAAATTTGATTCAGGAGGACGGAATCCTCGTCGATTTGGTGGCCCTCTACTTCCACGAAACGCTGCCCGACGGGCTTGATGAAACCCACGCGGTTCGTGAAACTGCGCAGAGCTGAAAAAAGCGCCAAACTCGTCGTGGTCTTACCATCGTTCATTCGCGTCGCAGCAATGAAGATACGTTTGGTAGACCGGTTTCGCGGAGCGGTCAGCAACTCAGTATCCTCGGGCTCGCTGAAGAAGTGTTGGAACGATGACATGATTAGGCAATCAAGAAGAGCAGGTGACCCTTCACCATTTAGAGGATCGTTACGTCCTCGTTGAGGTCGTCGGTATTATCGGTCGGATAGAGAAGCTTATGGTCAATTGCCTGCGAGGCCACCATGACGGCCGTGCCAAAAATATCGCTAGCCGTCGCGCCCCGGCTGATTTCAGCGGCTGGCTTGGCCAGGCCGGTGAGAATTGGACCGTAGTTGCGGGCGCGGGTTAGCGTGTCGACCAGCTTGGATGCGATATTGGCCGAATGCAGATCGGGAAAAATTAAAACGTTGGCCCGCCCCGCAACGGGACCCTCTATGCGCTTTGTTTTCGCGGTAATCGGGTCGAGCGCGGCGTCGACTTGCAGCTCCCCATCGATCTCCATGGGAATGCCCAAGGCGAGCGCTTTTTTTCGTGCCATTTCCGTGGCCGCCTTCATCTTCGCCACGGTGGGATTTTTTGATGTCACACTCTTACTGGAGTAACTAAGCAGAGCGACGTAGGGCTTCGAATTGGTGAGGTGATAGCGGAGAGCCGCTGTGGTGACGGCAATATCACAGAGCTGCTCGCTTGTGGGATCGGGCACAACGGCGCAGTCAGCAAGGAAGAGTTCGCGGTCTTTCCCGGTCTCGGGATCTTCCAGGTCAAAGATGTTAAGCGATGAAACCGTTTTAACATCGGGCAGCCGGGGGATAATCTGCAGAAGCGGTCGCAGAGCGCTGGAAGCGGAACTAGTCGCACCGGATACGATGGCGTCGGCCTGAGAAGTGGCTAGCATCATGGTGGCGAAATAGTTGGTGTCCTCAAGGTATTGCTCGATTTCTTTCTCCTTGAGGTTTTTAAAGCGGCGCAAGCCGTTGAACTGCCTAACGAAATTTGCCCACTCGTCACTGTCGCGCGGTTCGATGACTCGAACTCGGTGAAGATTGATGTCGAGCTTTTCGGCGTTTTCTTTTATTTTTGCGCGGTCACCCAGTAAAATCGGAATACCAAGTTGATTAGAGGCGAACTGCCGGGCCGCCTGCAGAATGCGGGGATCGCTTCCTTCAGGGAAGACGACGCGCTTCGGGTGGCGTTTCAGGCGGACGGTGAGTTTGGAAATAAGTGGCATGATGGATTGTTTTTTTCTGTAATAGGACGGCAGAGTAAGAAGAGGGTAACCCCGATTTCTGATTAAAAGCATGAAAATATAGAATTGCCAAAGTTTTTTCCTGCGTAGTTTGTGAGGGGCGCGTCGCGTCCCTAAATGCTACAAAACCTAAAAAACATCGCAGTGGTTAGCCTGACCACAGTGGGCTCACGGTTGTTGGGGCTGCTCCGCGATAGTCTAATCTTCGCGGCTCTGGGAACAAGCCTCTGGAATTCGGCATTTATTCTGGCCTTCACGCTGCCAAACTTGTTTCGACGCCTCCTGGGGGAGGGTGCACTGACCTCGGCGCTCGTTCCGGTTTTTTCGGACCTTCTCGAACGCAATGGGCGGGCCGGTGCCTTTCGATTTTTCAACCAAGTGCTTACGCGGCTTTTGCTTGCGCTCGTTGTCATCGTGACGCTGGGAATGGGCTTGTTGGCAGGGGCCTCGGGGCAAGGCTGGCTGCCGGATCGCTGGGTTTTGGGTTCCAACTTAGCCGTCTGGCTGCTTCCCTATATGATTTTTATCTGTTTGGCCGCAATTATCTCGGCGGGCCTCAACCTGGTGGGGCGTTTCGCGGTGGCAGCTTCAACTCCGATACTCCTGAACGCATCGATGATTGGAGGGCTTGTGGTGGCGCACTGCCTCGATGCGGATCTGGGGGGCACGGTCTATTGGCTCTGCGGGGGCGTGCTTTTCGGCGGGGCCCTCCAGTTGCTGCTCCCGGCGATCGACTTCATGCGGCAGGGCTGGCGGCCGCAAATCGAGCTAAAAGCCGGAGTTGAAATGAAGGAGCTCTTCCAGCTCTTTCTACCGGGCCTCATGGGAGCGGCCATTCTTCAGATCAATGTGCTGGTCTCGCGCCTCTTAGCCTATAGCCTGGAAGACTCTGCGGTTTCCGTCCTTTATCTGGCCAGCCGACTGATGGAGCTCCCGCTCGGGGTTTTTACCATCGCAGTGGCAACTGTTTTCTTCCCCTTGCTGGCCAAGGCGCGTTCATCCGGCGACGAGAACGGGTTTTCTTCGGCTTTTCTTCAGGGGATGCGCTTGGTCGCCGGGATCGCGGTGCCTGCGGGTATTGGCCTCGCGGTCCTCGGTGGACCGATTCTAGAGCTGCTTTTTCTCTGGGGCGCCTTCGAACAGGCCGATGTCACCGCGACGCTTCCGCTCCTCGCGATCTATGGGCTGGGGCTGCCTTTTTATTCAGCGGCGACCTTTGCCACTCGCGGACTGCATGCGATTAAGGATATGAGGACACCTCTGCGGGTCGCGGGATTGTGCCTGCTTATTAATTTGCTGGCCGGTGTTTGGCTCATGCAAATTTTTGGCGCCGCGGGATTGGCCGCAGCCAACATCCTCGCTGCAATTGCTCAGACGATTTGCCTCTGGCGGGCTCTGGCTAAGCGGTATGCCTCGCTGGGCTTTTCCAGACTGCGCCGTTCGCTTGCTAAAGTGCTCTTCGCCGGGCTGGTGATGGGCTTCGCCTGCTTGTTGGGAGAGGCGGTTCTTAGTGGATTCGGCTTCGGGCAAAAAATGACTGCCATGCTCGCCGTTCTCATCTGTGTGCCGGGCGGCGCGGTCTTGTATCTCGGCCTACTTTACTGGCTGCGCTTCGAGGAATTTGATGCCTTGAAAAAGCTCCTGCTTCGCTACAAACCGGGAATGTAGTCCAGCGGGTTTAAGCTGCGGTTCTTTTCGATAGTGACCCCATGTTCACTCCGGGTGGAGGAGCAGGCACTTAGGCCGACGATTGAGAGAACGAGCAGAAGCGAGCAAATGGTTTTCTGGAGGTTTTTGGTTTTCATAAGATTGTATTGGGCAACGCGCTTTAGGCGTACTGGGTTTGTTTATCGTAGAGGCTCTTGTAGAGCCTATTATTTGAATAAAGTGCAGCATGCGTCCCGATGGCAGAGAGGGCGCCCTCATCGAAGACCAGTATGCGGTTGGCATGTTGGATGGTGCTAAATCGATGTGCAATAATTAGCACGGTCCGTCCCTTGGAGAGCGTTTCGAGGGCGGCCTGGATGGCATGTTCACTTTCGGCGTCGAGGGCTGAGGTCGGCTCATCCAAAATGATGATGGGGGCATCCTTTAAAAAGGCCCGGGCGATAGAGATGCGTTGCCGCTGTCCACCGGAGAGCCGGTTGCCCCGCTCGCCCACGTTGTAATCGAAGCCGCCCTCGAGCTGTTGAATAAAGGATTCAGCGTTTGCCAAACGGGCCGCCTTGCGAATCGCTTCGGCGCTGGCTCCGTCCTTGCCCAGGGCGATATTGTCGGCGATGGATTCGTTGAATAGAATCGGATCTTGAGAGACGAGTGCAATCTGGCTGCGCAGGTCACTCTTTCTAAAATCGCGGGCGTCGGTGCCATCGATTAGCACACGCCCGACCTGGGGGTCGTAGAAGCGGGGGACCATGTTGGCAAAGGTCGACTTGCCCGCGCCGCTCGGGCCAACCAAAGCGATCACCTCACCCGGGGAAATTTGCACATCGATCTGTTTGAGTGCCGCTGCGTCGCCGTAGCTAAAGTGCACGCCCTCAAATTCAATAGCGCCGCGCAAGCGACGAGGCGGCACCGGGTCAGGAGTCTCGGGTACCGTGTCTTCAGTTTTTAAAACATACTCCAGGCGATCCAAGGAGGCTTCAGCGCTGCGGATCACGTTGGAGACCGCACCCAACTTTTTGATCGGCTCGTAACACATGTAGAGCGCCGTGAGAATAGCCGCCATCACCTCCGGGGCTATGGTTTTCTGAACAGCGACATAGAGGGCAAAAACAATGGCGAAGGCAGAAACCAGTTCAATGAGCGGCGAAAGGGCTTTGTCGTATTTCACCGTTTTGAGCGAAAGCTTGAAAAAGCGATGGCAGGCGGCCTCGAAGCGGTTCATTTCGCGCGTTTCCAAATTGTAGGCGCGCACCTCGCGCACCGAGCTGAGGTTTTCATTGAGCACGTTGTTGACCTCACCCGCTTGCTCCTGTGCGAGCCGGGACTTTTTGAGGATACGCTTGCCAATTATTTTTATGGGAAAGACGCAGGCCGGCACGGAGGCCAAAGCGATCAGCATGAAGGCAACCTCACGCTCTGTGATCGTTAAGTACGTTAAAAAAATGATCGCGCTAAGCAATGTAGCGGGTTCCTTTACCAGACTGTTAACCACTTTGACGATGGCATTCTGCAGTTGTGCCGTATCGCCCACGACCCGGCTCATTAGGTCGCCCACATTGTTTTTGTGGAAGAAGCTCAAAGGTAACACTTGAATCCTGGCAAAGACCATGAGCCGTAAATGTTCAAGCACGTGCATCCCGGCATAGGCCATGTAGTAAGCATTCAGGAAGCTACCCACCGCACGTAATGAAAACGCAATCGGCACCGATGAGAGAATGAGCAAAAGGGGCAATCCAACAGGCGCATCGTCCGAGGTGATCAGAGGCACCAGGATTTTGATTACAAAAGGAAGACCCGCCCCCGAGGCAGCCGCCGCGAGGATACCAAAACCCAAGCCCAATCCGAACTGAAAACGAACAGGTTTGAGGAATTTAAAATAAGGACCGAAGCGTTTGAAAAACATGGGCAGAGAGTGGCGCGTAGGGGCGATTTTGTCTCTAAAACATCGCAATTTATATAAAATCCAGCCATGCCATGAGCAGGCATTGGGTTAAAACCGCTGTGACGAGAAGAGCGTAGACGAAGATGATGAAATAATCGTCTGCGAAGCGCCGCTCACGGACGTTAGCGGTGTTTGACGGAGCGCTGGCAGGTGGTTTCTGCTCTCGATGCGGGTCGCCCTGAGTAATGGGCGATCGCTTCTTGCGATCGCGTAAATGCGCTAAGCGGTCGGTAAGATTTGTCATTTCAGCCATGGATCGAAATTGCTTGAATTTCGAGGATTGGCAAGTTTAGATAAGCCGCTGTGATTAATCTACTGTATAAGAATTGCTAATCTTGGGCATTTCTTTTGAACTGAGGGTTGACGGATTCGGTTGGGCGCTTCATCACCCTCTATTTCTCAAACGAAGTACCGCGACAATTTTACACTCCGTTCTCTGTGAACAAGCGACTTACGACAGCTCTCCTAGTACCTGCTTTAGCATCAAGCCTCCATGCCGCTGATGGTCTGAGCCCGTCTCCTTACAAATTGACGGAGGTTTTTGGCCTGCCCTTAACGAATACGATCCTCACAACGTGGTTTATTTCGATCCTGTTGATTATTGTTATTCGCCTGAGTGTTGGCCGCCCCAAGCTGGTTCCTGGCAAGGGCCAGGCTGTGGTTGAAAGTTTGATCGAAGGTTTGCGCGGGCTCTTGGAGCCCATTGTGGGGAAGAGGGCCTTTCCCATGACATTCCCGCTTTTAATAGGGCTATTTCTGTTTATTTTGATTCATAATTGGAGTGGACTGTTTCCGGGAGTCGGCGTGTTTGGCTTTTATGACACGAGTGGGGCGCTCAAGTATTGGATGCGTCCGGCGAATTCTGACTTAAATGCGACTCTAGGCATGGCGCTCGTTGCGATGATAGCCTGGCTGTTTATCAGCCTCAAGGTGGCGGGGCCCAGGTTCTTTATTTGGGAGCTATTTGGTAACAAGGCGGATAAGAAAGATACGCCCAAAGCAGTCTACATCATGCTCATTCCAATCTTCATCGGGGTTGGTTTCATCGAGATGATATCCATTGCCTTCCGCCCAGTTTCCCTCTCCTTCCGCCTCTATGGGAATGTATTTGGAGGCGAGAATCTCCTGACAAGTATGACAGGCCTTGTGCCGTTCATCGTCCCTGTTCCGTTCTACCTTTACGAGGTTTTGGTGGGCGTTGTCCAAGCGTTGATCTTCACACTGCTTGTAGCCATCTACATCGGACTCATGACCAACCACGATGAGGAGCACGCGCACTAGGCGGCTCACCAGACACTTTCAGCACCGGGACCATGTCAACGAATCGTGGACGGTGCGGAAAAAAGCTAAATAACAAAAATAAACTCAACCAAAGAAACTATGTTCAACATCCTCGCTGAAATTACTGGTAACCTGAATGTCGTTGCTGCCGTGCTGACGGTTCCAATCGGTATCGCTCTCATCGGCTACAAAGCCTGCGAATCCGTCGGCCGCAATCCCGAAGCATCGACCAAGGTATTGGTCCAATCAATTATCGCCATGGCTTTCGCCGAAGCGGTTGTTTTCTTCGCCATCTTCCTCGGTGGTGCGGCAGGTTAATTAGAGGACTCCTCGGCTTCGCCGCCTCTCGACTTTTCAGAGGCGGCGAAGTTCCTTATTTTTCAAATTGTTGCTTTCATGAAGGCTCTCACTGTTTTTCTCTTCATCATTTCCTGTCTACCCTTGTGTGGCTGGGTGCGGCTGCCGATGCATGTTAGATGCGCCGGCACCGGCAGATGCGCCGGCCGATATCGGCTGCGGCACCACTGCCGCGGATTCGGCTGCGGCACTACAAGCGCTAATTACGGAAGAGACTGAGGCAAGCGGCAACGCGCTGACAAAGATAGCCGGGGATTTTGGTGTGTCATGGGCGACCCTTGTCGCACAGATGCTCAACTTCGTAATCGTCGCGGTCGTTCTCTACTTCTTTGCGGTGAAACCCGTTGCGGCAACTTTAGACGAACGGCAGCAGAAGATAGCGGACGGCCTTCAATACGCGGAGGAAATGAAGACGCAGTTGGCTGAGGCTGAGCGCGAGCGCGCTGAGAAAGTAAAACAGGCTGCGATCGACGCGCAAGCGATTCTGACTGAAGCACGGGAGCAGTCCAGAGAGATGATCGAACAGAAGACGCAGGAGGCTGCCGCTCAGGCGGAGGCAATCCTTCGCAAAGCAAGTGAGGCGACGGAATTGGAGCGCCAGAAAATGCTTACCGATGTTCGCCAAGAGGTGGCCCGCTTGGTCGTCGCCACATCGGCAACGGTCCTTTCCCGTGATTTATCGGATACCGAAAAGCAAACCTTCTCTGACTCCGCAGCAAGGGAACTGGCCACTGCCAATAGCTAGACCACTGAAGCTAGACCACTGAAGCTAGACCACTGAAGCTAGACCACTGAAAATCACGCAATGCGACGCGACAAAAAGACTACCAAACTAGCGAAGAAACTCGTCGAGCTTTCGAAGGAGGCCAATGGTGTGGTCACTCAGAGCAAAGTCGGCGAGGTATTGGCTGGGCTCAAGGAAGTAACCGTGCGCCGTTACCTCCTTGTTTTAAAGACATATCTCTATTATCTGCGCCGCGAAATCGCTTTGCAAACGGCGGTTGTCTCGACGCCGGGGGCATTGGCACCGGAGTCACTGGACGCCATCGCGGCCAAGTTCACGGCACAGTATGGACGGCCCATTGCGGCTCAGACCAGGATCGATCCCTCGCTGATCGCAGGTGTGCGCGTGCGGGTGGGGGATGATGTCTATGATGCCTCAGTCGCTGGTCGCCTTAAACGGTTCGCTGAAAGCGTTCACTAATTTTACCTAGAATTTCCCTTATTTTAAATTCCTTACTATGAGCTCCATCGTCGAACAAATCGAAAAAGAAATTGCTGGCTTCGAAGCCGGCACCGTCAAATCCAATACCGGCAAGATCATTTCCATTGCGGACGGTGTGGCCAAGCTGCAGGGTCTCTCCGGTATTATGTATAACGAGATGATCGACTTTGGCCAGGGTGTGACCGGGCTGGCGTTGAATCTTGAGGAAGATGAGGTCGGTTGCGTTATCCTTGGTGACTATTCAAAGTTGAAGGAGGGCGACGAAGCCTTCACGACCGGCAAGCTGCTCTCCGTTCCCGTTGGTAAGGGTTTGCTGGGCCGCGTCGTAGACGCGATTGGGAATCCGATTGATGGCAAGGGACCCATCGACACCAGCGAAGTGTATCCTGTCGACCAGGTCGCTCCCGGTATTATTCCGCGTAAGTCCGTGGACCAACCGCTGCAGACCGGCATCATGGCGATCGATTCGATGATCCCCATTGGTCGTGGTCAGCGCGAGTTGATCATCGGTGACCGTTCGACTGGCAAGACAACGATTGCAATTGATACGATTATCAATCAGGCCAAAATCAACAATCAGCACCGCAAAGAAGACGGCACCTTTCAGGAAGGCTTCCGCCCTGTTTACTCGATCTATGTGGCGGTTGGCCAAAAGAACTCGAACGTCGCCCGCACGATTAACATTCTTGAGAAAGCG
Organism: Puniceicoccaceae bacterium; assembly: GCA_018402305.1. Lineage (GTDB taxonomy): Bacteria > Verrucomicrobiota > Verrucomicrobiia > Opitutales > Coraliomargaritaceae > Thalassobacterium. The sequence continues at coordinate 29,447 of JAGYJE010000016.1, forward strand.
GGAGCGATGGAATACACGATTATCGTTTCGGCCTCTGCCGGCGACAATCCAGCCAATCAATACATCGCCCCGTTTTCGGGTGCTTCGATGGGCGAGTATTTCATGCACAACGGGATGGATGCGCTGATCGTCTACGACGACCTTTCCAAGCAAGCCGTGGCCTACCGCCAAATTTCACTGGTCTTGAAGCGTCCTTCAGGCCGCGAAGCCTATCCGGGAGATGTGTTTTACCTGCACTCCCGCCTGCTTGAACGTTCGGCACGGGTCAACGAGCAGAACGGCAACGGTTCACTCACTGCGCTGCCGATTATTGAGACGCAGGCCGGCGACGTTTCTGCCTACATCCCAACGAATGTGATCTCGATTACCGACGGGCAGGTTTTCCTTGAAACGGATCTCTTTAACCAAGGCATTCGTCCGGCGGTTTCGGTTGGTCTCTCCGTGTCCCGGGTGGGATCGGCGGCGCAAATCAAGGCGATTAAAAAAGTTGCGGGTAAGGTAAAGCTCCAGCTCGCCCAGTTCCGCGAATTGGCGGCCTTCGCTCAATTTGGTTCTGACCTCGATGCCAAGACGAAGTCGCAACTTGAGCGCGGTGCCCGCGTCGTTGAGTTGTTCAAGCAAAATGCGTTCAACCCGATTCCGGTGGAAGTGCAGTCATCCCTCATTTGGGCTGTGCAAAACGGATTTCGACAAGATCGAAGTGGGTAAGATCGTGGAAGCCACGGTCAGTCTGCGTGAATTCTTTGAGACCCGCGGTGTTAAGATGATGGACACGATCCGCGAGGAAGCTAACATCAGCGAAGAGACCGAGGCGAAGCTCAAGTCATCCATCGAAGAGTGGTTCGCTGGGTTTGCGGCCTAATCAAACAATTCGTATTCCGTCTTTAATCCACCAAACCGCTTATCATGGGTAACCTCCGCGACATCCGCCGCCGCATCAAGTCGGTTAAAAACACCCGGCAGATCACGCGTGCAATGCAGCTTGTTTCTTCTTCAAAGATGAAGCGGGCGCAGGATGCAGCCGTCGCTGGCCGTCCCTACGCATTGCTGCTGGCTGATTTGCTGGATACCGTCGGCGAAAAGCTCGGCCTGAGCGGCGCCAGTATCGACCATCCCTTCTTCAATAAGCGGGCAGTCAAAACGCGCGGCATCCTGGTCCTTTCAACGGACAAAGGCCTCTGCGGTCCGCTCAATACGAACCTTTTTCGGAAAATTGCGGATGAGGTGAAAGGGGCTGCCAAATTCGTAACCGTCGGGCGCAAGGCGACGCAATTTGTTGCGCGGTCCAAGCGTGACTTGCTGGCGGACTTCACCATCTCGGACAAGGCCGGCTTCGGCGAGTTGCGGCCGATGCTCAAACTTGTGGTCGATGCCTACCTGAATGGAACGATCGACACCATCGAGGTTGCCTACCCAAGCTTCGTCAACGTGCTGGTGCAGGAGCCAGTTATACAGTCCCTCTTACCGATCATTGATCTCAGTGATGTGTTGGCGCAGCTGAATAAGCGCGTCTCCGGTGAGGATGCCTTACTGGCCGCCCGGAAAGACCGCCGTGAAATGACCTTCGAGCCCTCCGCACAGTCGGTACTTGATGAGCTTCCCGACCTTTACGTGAAAGTGATTATCCACCAGCTCCTGCTGGAGAGCCGTGCCGCCGAATACTGTGCGCGCATGGTCGCGATGAAAGCGGCCACGGACAACGCATCAAGCCTCGTTGATGACCTCACACTCGACTATAACAAAGCCCGCCAGGCCGCAATCACGCAAGAGATCCTCGAGATCTCCGCGGCAGCCGCGACCAACTAAAATTGTAAACACCTGTTTTCTGAGAAGCACCCTCTACTATTATCATGAGCACAAACGGTAAAATTGTCCAAGTCATCGGCGCGGTCGTCGACGCATCCTTTCCAACTGATAGCGTCCCCGATATTTTCGACGCCATCACAATCGCCTTCAAGGTTGGCGATAAAGAGAAAAGCCTCACCCTGGAAGTGCAGCAGCACCTCGGCGAAGGTATGGTTCGCGCCGTAGCGATGTCGTCCACAGACGGTCTCGTTCGCGGCATGGACGTCGTGGCTACGGGCGCGCCGATCTCGGTTCCCGTGGGTGAAGCGGTTCTCGGGCGTATTTTCAATGTGACCGGCGATACCGTGGACGAAAAGGGCCCGGTCGCTACCGATGAGCGTCGCCCCATCCACCGCCAACCACCTGAATTGGTTGACCAAGCGACCGAGACGGAGATTCTGGAGACCGGCATCAAGGTGATTGACTTGATCTGCCCCTTCACCAAGGGGGGTAAAGTCGGGGCCTTCGGGGGTGCCGGTGTTGGTAAGACCGTTGTGATCATGGAGTTGATTAACAACATCGCCAAAGCGCACGGCGGCTACTCGGTCTTCGCCGGGGTGGGCGAGCGTTCCCGCGAGGGGAATGACCTGTATCACGAAATGTCGGATGCCGGCGTCATTGATCAGGAAAACATCGCCAATTCCAAAGTGGCCCTGGTTTATGGTCAGATGAACGAGCCCCCCGGTGCCCGCATGCGGGTGGCCCTGTCCGGTTTGACTATGGCGGAGTATTTCCGAGATGAGAAAAACCAGGACGTGCTCCTCTTCGTCGACAACATTTTCCGCTTCTCCCAAGCCGGCGCGGAGGTTTCCGCCTTGCTGGGCCGTTCGCCCTCGGCGGTGGGCTATCAACCGACCCTGGCTCAGGAAATGGGTAACCTCCAGGAGCGCATCACCTCGACGAAGAAGGGCTCGATCACATCCTTCCAAGCCGTCTACGTGCCCGCCGACGACTTGACGGACCCCGCCCCGGCGAACACCTTCGCCCACCTCGATTCCACCATCGTGCTGGAGCGCTCCATCGCAGAGTTGGGGATCTACCCGGCGGTGGACCCGCTGGCCTCCATCTCCAGCGCCCTCGATCCCGCCATCGTGGGTGAGGAGCACTACAAGGTGGCCCGCGGTGTTCAAAACGTCCTCCAGCGCTACAAGGACTTGCAGGACATTATTGCGATTCTCGGTTTGGACGAGCTCTCTCCTGAGGACAAGCAAACGGTCTATCGCGCTCGTAAGGTGCAAAAATTCCTTTCGCAGCCCTTCTTCGTGGCGGAGGTTTTCACAGGCACGCCGGGCGAGTATGTTTCGATCGCCGATACGATCAAAGGCTTCAAGATGATCCTCGACGGCGATGTGACGATCTTGCGAAAACGATCTCTACATGAAGGGCAGCATCGAAATGGCCATCGAAGCCAACCAAAAATAAGAAATACGACTTAAAGAAGAGGAATTGCCAGTCACGATGGGTCCTATCCATCCGGCCGGGTTTCTTAATTTCTAATTGATCCTCCAATGCTCACACTTGAAATCATCACACCCGATAAAAAGGTCCTAAGTGCTCAGGCCACTCAGGTCGTTCTGCCGACGGAGACGGGTGAAGTGGGCATTCTCACGGGGCACATTCCCCTCGTCACGAAGATTGTGGCCGGGGAGGTGCAGGTGGTTGGCGAGGACGGCAGCGAATACATCGCGGTCGACCACGGTTTTGCCAAGGTTTTGGGCGATACCATATCGGTGCTGACCGAGGCGGCGATTGATGTGAAATCGACTTGAGCGAAGTCGAGTCGGCACAAGCCCGCGCCGAAGAGGCACTGCGCCAAGCCGCCGAAGAGGGTCTGGATTACGACGAGCTGCAGGCGCTGGAAAACAGCGTGCAGTTTATGATCGCGCAGAAATTGTCAAAAGGGCGGCGCCGGAGGTAGGGTGCCGAATCACTCGTCCAGTAAGGCAGCACGCAAGCTTCGCGAGATCGGCTGGTCGCCAAGCCAGATTTTAAAGTAGAGCGGGGCGAAATCGTCACCCTCAATCGTGACGACCGATTCACCATTGATTCTCAAAGTCGTCCCAACGTCTGGTTCATAGGTCAATGATGAGCGGTCGCCATCGCGGACGGTCGTGTAAGCATCATTCAGCTGATCAATCCGATCCTGAATCGTGTCCAACTCGGAGTCGCTCAGGTTTTTCGCCAGCATCGTGTCGGCCGATTTGAGAATGATTGATTTTTCGATCTCGCGCAGGTAGCGGAATTGCAGACGGAAGGGGGTCTCCGCTTGCAGGATTTCGGCTACCGAAGCCTCAGCGGGTGCGTAGAGCGCCGCATCGTAGAGCTTGAAGAAAAACCGATAGACATAGCGGTATTCGCCCCGCTTTGTTAGCTCGGCCCCATCTACCTCGACCGTTTCCGGAAACGACGGCTCCGGCGTGCGGGCCGAAAGGTCGATGGCAAGAAGCGGGAGTAGGGCGAAAAAAAGAAGTCGTTTCATTGGGGGTAGAGAAACTGGCAAACGGGAAAAGATCCAATCCAATTGAAAGCCGGAAGTTTCCGGACGGACATTTCCCGTGGCCGCGTCATGCCTTTGGCTTCGGAACGATGGTCGAGATACCACCGTCTAGCACAAAGGTTTGTCCCGTCGCGAATTTTGCGGCATCGGAGTGCAGCCAGGCCGCGAGGCTGGCCACATCACCCGCGTGGGCAATGTCTCCCAGCGGGTGCATGCGTTTCGAGATTTCCAGCGCTTGCTCGCTTCCGATGATTTCCTTGCTCAAAGGCGTATCGGTCAAGCTGGGGGCAACCGCGTTGACGCGCAGGCCGCGACTACTGTAAGTGGCCGCGGCCGAGCGAACCATTGCCTCGATGCCACCCTTGGCGGCGGCGATTGCCTCGTGGTTGGCGATACCGGTTTGGGCGGCCGCTGTGCTGAAGAACAGCATGCTCCCGCTGCCTTGCTTCGACATCAGCTTACTGACGACTCTCAAGGCGTAGAAGGCCGAGTCCAAGTTTAATCGAATGGTTTTGTGCCAGTCGTCCGGGCTGGTTAAATGCGCGGGCCGCAGGAAAATTGAGCCGATGGCGTGCGTGTAGCAGTCAATACCGCCAAGCTCCTCTTGGAGTTTCTGAAGCGTGGATTCGATTGCTTCCGGGTCGGTGGCGTCGCAGGTGTGGACGCTCGCGTCCTCAAGAGCCTCGTTCCCACCGCTCCGCGAGAATCCGCCCACGGTGTGGCCCTGTTCCAGTAAATCTTTGGCCAGTGCTTGCCCGATGCCGCCGGTGATTCCCCCGATAATGTGTTTTTTCTCTGTCGCCATGGAGAGGTATCGCTCGGAGCCCCAGTATATTACATCTTTTCCGAAAGCGGTCCAAGACAGTGCGTGCTGGCGAGGCCCGCAAAACGATCCAAGTCAGGCGGAACCTTTCCTCCGTTTCCGCACCTCAGATGGCACGAATTCCCGCGGCCAAAACGTCGGCGGCTTGATCGATAGCGTTGCCCTCATGGGCGGTGCTAATGAAGCAGGTCTCGTAAGCCGAGGGCGGCAGGTAGACGCCGTGATCCAGAGCGTACTTAAAGAGTTTATTAAAGTGCTGCGTTTCGCCGGAGGTGGCATCGCCGTAGTTACGGACCGGGTGCTCCGTGAAAAAAACGGCGAACATCGACCCGACCTGCGGCACTTGAATCGGGAGGCCTTTTTCCTTGGCGGCGCCGACGAGCGCATCGCGAATGATTTGCCCCATTTTCTCGAGTCGTTCGTAGGGCTGGAGCGCTTTTAGTTTTTGGAGTGAAGCGATACCCGCCGCCATAGCGAGCGGGTTGCCGCTTAGCGTGCCCGCCTGATAGACGGGCCCGAGTGGAGCCAGATGATCCATAATCTCCGCCCGACCACCCAGGGCGCCGACGGGCAAGCCGCCGCCAATGATTTTTCCCATAGCGGTGAGGTCGGGGGTGATACCGACAAGTTCCTGCACGCCACCGGCGGCGAGGCGGTATCCGGTCATCACTTCGTCAAAAATAAGAACACTTGTGTGCTCCGTGCAGATTGAACGCAGCGCCTGAAGGAAACCGGGGTCCGGGAGGATCAAGCCGCAGTTGGCCGGATAGGGCTCCACAATAATCGCGGCAATCTGCTCACCCTGGGCAGCGAAGGTCTGTCGCAGGGCGTCCACATCATTGAAATCGAGCACGATGGTTTCCGCGGCGAAACTAGCGGGTATGCCTGCGCTGTCGGGGTTACCCAGAGTCAGGGCACCGGAGCCCGCTTTGACCAGCAGCGAGTCAACATGGCCGTGGTAGCAACCGGCAAACTTGATAATCTTGTCGCGCCCCGTGTAGCCCCGTGCCAGGCGAATCGCCGACATCGTTGCCTCGGTGCCGGAGTTGCACATGCGAACTTTTTCGACGGAGGGCACGAGCTCGGTGATGAGCTCTGCCATTTCAACCTCGTAGGGATTTGGGGTGCCGAAGCTGGTGCCGTTTTCGAGGGCTGCGGCAATCGCTGCACGCACGTCCGGGTCGTTGTGCCCATGGATCGCGGGGCCCCAAGTGCAGACAAAGTCGATCAGTTCTTTATCGTCCGCCGTGGTCAAGCGGGCCCCGTTGGCCCGTTTGGTAAAGAAGGGAGTCCCGCCAACCGAGCGGAAGGCGCGGACCGGTGAGTTAACGCCGCCCGGCATGAGCTGCTGGGCGCGTTCAAAGAGTTTTTCGGAGGTGTTCATTGTCTAGTTTGCTTTAGTCTGCTCTAGTCTGCGTTGGCGATCCGTCGAAGACGGTTTCGTCGTCTAATCGTTGCAACCAGATGTTGCGGAAGGAGACCTGATCGTTGTGGTATTGCAACTTCAAGGGCAATTCGTCCGGGTGTTTCTGATAGGGCTTTCGTTTACGGTGGCTGGACGGGCCGGCAAAGGACGCTTCCTCATGGACGATGACCCCATTGACCATCACAGTGACCTTAGCGGCTCGCAGTAAGGCACCGTCCTCATCAAATAGCGGGCGCTGGAACCAGATATCGTAAAATTGCCACTCGCCGGGAGGCCGGAGTGCATTGACCAGAGGCGGTTTTAGCCCGTAGAGCGCGGCGGCCATGCCGTCTGCGTAGGTTCGGTTTTCGTAGGTATCCAAAACCTGGATCTCGTATTGTGACATGAGAAAGACCCCGCTGTTGCCGCGACCCTGGCCTTCGCCATCCGCGTCTGCCGGGGTCTTCCATTCAAGGTGTAAGCGGACCGATCCGAATGCCTCTTTCGAGGAAAGATTCAACTCCCCCGGGTTGATGACTATTTCTCCATTCCTGAGCTGCCAAAGATTCGGGACGTGCCAGGCGGACAGATCCTGCCCATCGAATAAAGAGACCGCCCCGTCCGGCATTTCGGCGAGGGAACGCAGCGAATCGACAGGGAGCGGCTCGACTTTTTTGGGCCAGGGTCGATCCATGTCGTGAAGGTGCCACAGCCCGTCCGGCGTCTTTGTCACATCGGGATGCGGGTTTTGAATGCTATAATTGGCGGCTCCCGATCCGTTGGCCACCGTCAAAAAAATCAGGCAGAGCATGGGAAGGAAGCAGTGATTGCGGGGGCGTATTTTCATTAGGGGCATTGGGAGTCACTTGGTTATGAATGAAGGGCAGCTATCCAGAAGACGCTCGAAAGATAGGTCCACAAAACGCTGAAGACAACGTGCACGATGGTTTCGAAGGGTTTACCTCGCCACAACTCGGCGGAATAGCCAAAAAACTGAAAAAACAAACGAAGTGTCCAAAATAGCGCCAGTCCGAGGCAAATTCGATTACCCAAGGCAGAGTCGAGCAGAAGAAACGAAGAGCTGAGACAGAGAACACCCATCAGAAGCACGGTGAGTGCGATGAAGAAAGTGTGAACATAAAGGATTTCCCGGGTGATTGGCTCCAGCGAGGCCGTGGTCTCCTTCCAGCGAAAATACCGGGGAAAAACGATATGGAGTAGAGCAAGCACGGTGAGCAAGCCGCCGACTATCTTCAGGTGTGTTTCCATATTAATTCATAGCTGACGACGAATGCATTTGCCGGTTTCCGCGCAACAATCTCCCATCCGGATGCATCGAAGGTTTTTCGCCAAGTAGTTTCTGAATGAAAGTGCAGGCAGCCAATCGAATAGGCCAGAGCATTCTTCCAATCGCGCAAATGCTCGATCACATATACTCTGGCGTCGGGCTTTGTGACTGAGCGTAGCTCTTTGAAAAAGGTGACCCGCTCCGAGTCATCGCGAATTTCATGGGCGGAAAAGATCAAGAATATGGCGTCATAGGTGTGTTCGCCGATGGGAATATGCGAGCTGTCAATGGCAACGGTTTCAGGTAGCGAGGGAAAGCGGGCACGAGCCCGCCGAATGGAGGCCTCGGTGTGCTTTTGAGGATCGTAGAAATCGTAAATGTCTATAATCGCACCCGGGTATTTAGCTCGCAAGGCTGAGCTTGTCTCGTCGAAACCCGCGTGAATATTGGCGATGCGTTGAGGCGAGCCGAGAGAGATATAGTTAAGCGAATATAGATCGCACAGGTCGTAGACGAACCAAGACGCGACCAGGGTTAACAACACCGATAAGGCACCAAGCAAAACCGCTACCTCGACCCAAAGCTGAAAGGACTGGGGTAGGGCGGGCTTTACCAGCAACGCGAGCACTCCTGCAACAAGAGCCGAGGCATAAAACGGCCAATTGAACCAAACAATTTGGCTGACTCCCTTAAAACGCATAAGGCTAGCGGCGCTCACGGCGACCAGCGGTCCACTCGTAGGGAATATTTTCGGTGACGAAGGCATTTGCCAATAAAGGTTTTGTTGAGCTAAGCGTCCGGAGGTAAGGCACCGAAGCGTCTTCCACGTAAATAGGACGGGGTTGCCACTGGCTGCGTTTACCCTCAACGATGACGACCTCCTGCGGATTTACGCTAAAGGTAAACGGCATTGGTCCCGCAAAGCGGCGGGCTTCCCTCCATGTCGAAAAGGGGCTACCTGCGGGCAGGGGACTCGCTTCATTCGCATCGAGTCGGGCAGCAACCTTGAGCCCTGTGGTGGTGGATTCGATTCGTGCAGACTCTCCGGAAATAAATTCTGCGCTGACTTGAATCCTCGAATAATTATAATTCGTGAAAATGTTGCCAAGAAGACGCATTTTAGGCTTATCCGTTTCAGAGCGCAAAATATAGAGGCCCCTTAAGCGGCGACCACTTTTTGAGGAGTAGCGGACAAAGATGCGGTAGCCCGCAAGAAAAAATGTATTGCCCAGAAACTTTGGAAAGCCCTTGGGTCGAAGTTGCCGGGTCTGCACCATCGCAACCGCGACGAAAGCCCAACGTTCTTGAAAGGTATCGAGTTCCAGGCAATCGGGAATGAGAGATTGCAGCGCCTGAATCGGGTAGGCGTAACTGAGGACCAGCGAGTAGTCGAAAAAGGCCTCTACGGGGAATGGGTGCTGGCTAAGTCGTTTCCACATGGGTCTTTGGATTGAGAGTGAATGCATTCCAGTAGACGAGAGCGCAAAAGAGAAGCGCAAAGATGCTGTTGAGCGGACCCCATAATAAGTGATCGATTGCGAGTGTGAATTCGAGCACGTTCATAATTAGAACCAAAAGGATTTGTAATCCTGCAGAAATTTTTCGGTAAATCCCAGTCGCAATCCAAACGGCAAACAGGCACTCTCCAAATCCAATCAACGGCGTCAACCAGATGGCGCGCTCTGCTCCGAGTATATCGGCGACAATCGCTTCGTGCCGAGGCACCTGGCCAAGGACTTTGCAATAGAGCCCCATAACCAACCAAACACTGGCGAGCAGCCAATCGGCAATTCGTTGAGTTTTGATACGCATTTCGGCTCAAGCGGGATCTGAACGGAGGCAATCGATGATTTTCACCTCTTTCGCTGCGTGATCGGCAAAGAAATACAGCGAGTAGGCACCTGCCACTTTTACCTCGATCTCGCTTGACCCCAGATTTTTTTTAAAATCGGCTACGCAAAAAGGGTCGGCCTTTACTTCGTCGATAAAGTCGAGAAGCGCTCGCTTTTGAGTGCCTCGCAGTCCGTAAATTGTCTCGGCTACCAAGCGATGAATGTAGATGTCATACTTCGCGGGGTCCATAAACTCACATCTTGGACCGGTCGTAGGGGATCCATGCTTCAGGTGCCTCTCCAGCAATTCGTCCCGCTAATGATTCGTCGTAGCCCGCTTCCCTTGATTTGCGAAGCATGGTCAAATAGGCGGCGAGCTTGTTTTGCTCTGGCTCCGGGAGTGAATCGACCGTTTTTTGCAGTTCCACAAACGTATTCATAGCCTAAAGATACGATAGATAGCTTCCCCCGCAAGCGTGGAATTTTACTCTTCTCAGCTCACATACTTCTGAACAATCGGGATGCGGCGGCCGATGCCGAAGGCGAGGGGGGTGGTCTTGAGACCGGGGGCGGCTTGTTTGCGTTTGTATTCGTTGAGGTCGACCTTGCGCACGATCTCGTCGACGACGTCGCGGTCGTAGCCCTTTTCGGCGATCTCGGCCCGGGAGAGCCCCGCTTCGACGTAGAGACGGAGGATCCCATCGAGCACAGGGTAGGGGGGCAGGGAATCTTCGTCTTTTTGGTCGGGGCGCAATTCGGCCGAGGGTGGTTTTTCGATTGTATTGAGCGGGATGCGCTCGCCGTTGAGATTTATGTGGCGCGCGAGGGCATAGACCCGCATCTTGGGCAGGTCGGAGATGGCGGCGAGGCCGCCACACATGTCGCCGTAGAGCGTGCAGTAACCGACGGCGATTTCGCTTTTGTTACCGGTGGTCAGGAGCAGGGCTCCGAACTTGTTGGACATGGCCATGAGGAGCAGGCCGCGTGCGCGGGCCTGGATATTTTCCTCAGTCACGTCGGCCGCGCGTCCGGCGAAAAGATCGCTGAGCGCCGCCTCTGCCGAGGCGACGGTTTCGGCGATGGCTATCTCGTGGTATTCGATGCCGAGATTTCGGGCGAGGGCGGCGGCATCGTCGCGGCTGTGCTGGCTGGAGATGGCCGAGGGCAGGGCGATGCCAATGACATTTTCCGGTCCGAGGGCGTCGGCTGCGAGGGCGGCGACCACGGCGGAGTCGATGCCCCCGCTGAGGCCCACCAGGGCCTTCTTAAAGCCGGACTTATGAGCGTAATCGCGCAGTCCTAGAGTGAGCGCCGCTTGGGTGGCGGCATTGCCCTTAAGATTGAAATGCTCGGAAACGTAGCCGGACGTGCTGTCCAAGTCGATGACCTGGCAGGCTTCTTCGAATGCCGCGAGGCCGGCAATGAGCCCGCGTTCATGCTGGGCGACGAGGCTGCCGCCATCAAAAATAAGTTCATCATTGCCCCCCACCGCGTTGCAGTAGACGGCCGGGCAACCGCAGCGCTCGGCCGCGTCCTGCACGAGGGGCTCGCGTGCTTCATTTTTACCCTCGTGCCAGGGACTGGCGGAGAGGTTCAGCAGCAGGTCGATCTTCTGCTTGGCGAGCGTGCCCACCGGATCCTGGCAGTAGCGGCGGCTGGTTTTGAGGTCGGGGTGGGTCCAGATATCCTCGCAAATCGTGATGCCGATTTTTTTGCCTTGCCAAAGGTGGACAGTCGGGCCGTCCGCTGGTTCAAAGTAGCGCTCCTCATCAAAGACATCGTAGCTGGGGAGCAGGGATTTGCGGGCGACGGTTTGAACGGTGCCGGACTCGCACCAGGCCGCCGCGTTGTAGTAAGGGCGACCCATGATGCAGGGCCCACGGTCCTGCACGAAGCCGATGACCGCCGGTACCGAGCCGATTTCGGTCGCAATGGCCTCCAGGGCATCCTCGGTATCGCTGACAAATCGGCTTTTAAAGAGTAGATCGCGGGGCGGGTAGCCGCAAACCGCGAGCTCAGGAAAGAGAATCAGCTCGGCACCGTCCTCAACAAGAGAGCGGTAGGCTGCGAGAATGCGCACTGAATTTCCCGAGAGGTCTCCGACGATCGTGTTTATTTGTGCGATACCAATTTTCATGAGACGGGTGGTTTTTAAACAATTGTTTGAAAGGTGACTTGCAAAGCAAGGCTTGCAGGAATAATCAAAGACTGTGTGAAAATCTGAAACCAGCAAACTCCGAAGCGGAGTCGCGGTCTTTAAGAAACTCCAACGTAATGCTGACCTGATTTCCTATTATTTTCCAATGCACTTAGAAGACAAGCCTTTCGCTGCAATAATCACTCTATGCTTGAGCCTGCTTTGCCTGCCACTCGGGGCAGCCGGGATGGACTCGACGGAATCGAAAGCGGTGATGGCCGGTGCAGTCCCTCTGGATTTGAGTCTGGACGCAATGATCGAGCGGGTAAAGGCGCAGAATTTGCAGGTCTTGATTCGGAAGGAGTCCGTGCGTCGGGCCCTGGAACAGAGCTACCAGCGTCGTGCGGCCTTGCTGCCTCAGTTCTCCGCGCGGGCGGAGCAAACCCGCCAGCAACTGGCGCGCGGTTTTGCCGCAGAGGAATTTGGTTTAGACCCCTTCAACAGTTTCGGGTCGCGCATTGAAGCTTCGCTGGCCGTGTTTGATACACAGCGATATGCCGAGTATCGGCTGGCTCGGCTCAACTACGCCATTGAGCAACTCGATTTCGAAGTGGCGATGCAGGACATCCTGGAGCAGGCGGTGATGCTTTACTTTACCCAGTTGCGCGACCAGCGCAGTGTGCAGATTGCCGAGGGGAACCTTGTCCGTGAGCGGGCTTTGCTGGAACTGGCAACGCAGCAATTCGAGGCGGGTGCCGCGATTAAAATCGATGTGACGCGCGCCGAGGTGCGGGTGGCCACGGAACGCCGCGTGCTCATGGAAGCGGAGATCGCAGTGGAAAACTCGATCCTGGAGCTCAAGGCCTTGCTGGACTTGGACCTGGATCAGCCGGTTAATCTCGACCGCTCGGTCATCGAGGGGATTCATGCGCCCCCTTCGATCAAGGGCTATGGCTCACTGGAGGTGTTGACCGAGCTGCGTCCGGAACTGCGCAGCCAGCAGACGGTCGTGGAGCAGGCAGAGCTGGCCAAGCGGGCCGTGGGTTGGCAGCGGTTGCCGACCGTGGAGCTCTTTGCGGACTGGGGCTATGATTCCGGTCGCGCCTTTGATGGCGAAGAGGGCGAGGCTTGGCTGCTTGGTCTGAGGGCCCGCATACCGATTTGGGAGGGGGGGCGCATTGCTGCGGAGAGGCGCGAAGCGGGTGCGGCCGTTCGCCAAAGCGAATACCAAATGCGCAACCTGCGTAACGCGATCGAACGAGAGTTTACCTTTTCCATTCTCGAGATGGAATCGCGCTATTCTCAGATAGAAATCGCCCGCGATGAGGTGCGCTTGGGATTTGACGAGGTGGAGCAAGCTCGCGAGCGCTACCGCGAGGGCCTCGGCGACAATCGCGAATTGATTGATGCGCAGAATCGATTGGCCGATGCCGAGCGTAGCGAACTGCGTGCCATCTATCTTTACGGGCTGAGTCGTCTGGCTTTCGCCCGCTCAATTGGCTCGGTTGAGCGTGTCCTGGATTGATCGGATCATGCAGGTGCGCCCCAGAAGACTCCTGCTTGCCTCGGCATCGCCGCGCCGCGCGGAATTGCTGCAGCGCATGGGCCTAGTGTTTGACATACGCCCCACGCATGTCGAGGAGGACGATTCCGGGCAGTCGGGCCCCGAGCGCCTCGTGCTGGATAATGCGGCACTGAAAGCGCGGACCCTGGCAAGGCAGGAGCCCAAAGCGCTCGTCCTTGGCTCGGATACAACGGTTGCTCTGGGTGATCAGGTGCTGAGCAAACCGGTCGACCTGGACGATGCCCGCAGGATGCTGGCCATGCTCTCCGGGCGCAGGCATACGGTTTACACAGCGGTGGCACTGCACTGGGAGGCCGGAGCCTTGGCGCATTGTTTCGTGGAGCGCAGCGAGGTCTGCTTCAAAACCTTGGATGCTCAGCGTATCGAGCACTACCTGACTCGGGTCAATCCGCTTGATAAGGCGGGGGCCTATGGGATCCAGAGTGGGCGGGAATTGATAATTGAGTCCGTCAACGGGTCGGTGGAAAACGTCATGGGCTTGCCAATTCAGGCGCTGGAGGCATGTTTTGAGGAACTCGGTTTCGATTTCCGGAACAAAGTGTAATTTGCCGCCTTGTTGTGACCCAGGTACCCGTAGACTCCCGCCCACAGACACTTTGGTCCGAGGAACTGCCTGCTTCGCGGCGGCCTGCGGTGGTTGCGCTACTGCTCACCCTTCTGCTCCATTTGCTGGTGTTTTGGCTCCTGCCGGAGGAGTTCATGCCGCTCGCTGAGCCGAAGTCGGCCTCCGAACGGGTAGCCGAGTACGAGATCAGTCTGATCGAACCCTTGCCGCAGAACTATGCAGAGGTTAACCCCGAGGCACCTGTGAACGAGCCGGACCAAAGCGACCGCTACTCCTTTCGCAGCCAACAGGCAGCCGATGATAATCCACGCTCTGATCCCGAAAACATGCCGCAGGTGGACGGGGAAAGCGAGGCGGCATGGAAAATACTGCAAGGCACATTAGAGCAAAGCCCACCGGTGGAGCCCGGTGTTTACGCACCCACCGCTCCCCAGGGCGAGGGGGCGGGCAACGCCGGTGGCGAAGCGGGAAACCCGAGCGAGGCGACCGTCCCCAATTTGGCGCAGCCCTTGCCAGCACCGGATTTTATCGAGCAGAAACCCGTCAGCGGGGAGGGGCCGGGGAGCCGGATGGAGCCACCCGGTGAATCGACTGAAGTCGTTGAGGCCCCGGATCCGGATGCGCCGATCAATGTCTATCGTCCACCGACTGAAGCTCAGGACCTGGCCTCCACGGCCACTGGTGGCGGCGGTTCACCGGAGCGCACGGCCCAGCCCCGGCCCCGGCCCCGCCTGGCCCCCGAGTTGACAACCGGCACGCTGATGCGCTCCGCTAGTTCAGCGCGCCGCCGTGGCGTGCTCGCCATGGATGCCACGTTCAGTGAGTTCGGCGAGTATGAACAGCAGTTTTATGCGGCAGTGCAAACCGGGTGGTATCAGGAGATTGAGTTCTTTCAGCCGATTGATACGGCGACGTATGTGCACGTCCGCTTCACTCTGCATGCCGACGGGCGGGTGACTGAGGTCGAGGCGGTGCAAAGCAACGCCAGTGAAATCGCCACCTTTATTTGCGAAACCGCGATCAGTAAACGCTCACCCTTCCGGCCCTGGACCCGCGAGATGGTGCGTGTATTTGGGGAAGCGCGAACATTGACTGTGCGCTTCCGGTATCTTTAGTTGCTTCCTATGTCATCTTCGCACGACTTAAAATCCGACCAACTACCGCTCAACGCAGGCGTGCGGGTGCTCGCCCAAAACGAAGACGGCCTCTTGGCTTTGGACAAACCCGCGGGTGTGCGGTCGCATCCGAACACAGCGGATGCTGACAAACGGGCCTTATTGTTGGCGGACTATGATTTGGAGGAGGAATGCTACACCTGGATCGATGCTGAACGGGTGCCCCAGAGAGCCTGGTTGCTCAATCGTTTGGATTCGCCGACCTCGGGCGTCATTCTGCTCGGGTTGAATCCAGAAATCAGCCACATCGTTAAACAGGAATTTACCACCCATAAGGTTAATAAAATTTACTACGCCCTTGTTCGTGGAATTCCCGTTAATTCCGTCGGTACATGGTCTGATCAATTGTCTAAGCGTGTTCAACGGGGACAACGACTCATCAAAAATCTTCAGCAGGTCCCTGCAAAGGCCCGGTTTCAGACGATTAAATCCCCGACAGGCGGGTTTCCCATCACGCTGATGAAATTGATGCCGGTGACCGGGCGGACCCATCAGCTTCGGGTGCAGTGCAAAAAACACGGCCTCCCCATTGTAGGCGACCGCACCTATGGCAGTTTCAGTTTCAACCGTGAGGTCTCGATGCACACCGGCGTGAAGCGCCTGCTACTCCACTCTGCTGAAACGCACCTGCACTACGCGTATAAGGGAAAAATCCGCGATTTTGTCGCCAAGTCTGAGTTGCCGGAGGAATTCGCTGCAGTGCTGAACTACCGTCCGGGGCTGCGTCATGGACAGGTCGCAAAACCGGTTCGCCCGGTCCTTGCCGGGCGCCGTTTTAAGCAATGAATTTCCGGATACGCGCGGTGACGCGTTCGCGGCCCATGACTTCAAGCATCGGCAACAGGTCTGGCCCGCCGCCTTGGCCGCTGATAGCATAGCGGAGCGCGGGGAAGTAGGCAAACACCGGCTGATCCTCTGCGGCGGCATGTAGCTCCAGTGCCGACTTGATGGCATCTGCCTTAAATGGTTCCACCGTATCCAGAATCGGGAGCACTTCAGCGAGCAGCGCTTCCGGGTCCGTTTTCTTCGCTATTTTCGCCCCTGTCTTTTCGTCCATGGCGTAGGCATCCCTGAAGAAGTAGCCGCACAGCTCCGAAAGGGTGTCCAGCGAGCGGGCCTTTGGTTGGCAGAGCGTCAGCACCGCTTGCAAATAATCCTCGTCGAGTCCTTCCCCAATCACACCCGCCTCGTTGAGGAGGGGGCGTGCCAGGAAGGTGAAACTCTCAATATTCAACTCACGCAGATACTCGGCGTTGAGAGCAGCCAGCTTCTTTTCATCAAACCGTGAGTTCCCCTTATTGATGCCGGGGAAATCAAACAGTTCGATGATTTCGCCAATATCCAGTTTTTCCCGCTCATCCTTCGGATTCCATCCGAGCAGCGAGATGTAGTTGCGCACGGCGGCGGCGAGAAAGCCGCGCGATTCGTATTCCTCGATGAGTGCACCCTTGTCGCGCTTGCTCATTTTGCCCGAACCCGCCTCCTTCAGAATCAGAGGAATATGCGCAAATTTTGGCGGCTCGACGCCGAAGGCCTTGAACAGCTCAACATGTTTGCTCGTATTGGACAGGTGGTCTTCCCCGCGAATCACATGGGTGATCCGCATTGCGATGTCGTCCACCACATTAACAAAGTGAAAAGCCGGGCTGCCATCCTTACGGACCAGGACAAAGTCCCGCTCCTCGGCCCGCTCGACGCGGCCACGGATCAAATCGTCAATCACCACCGGTTTGGTTTTGACCTTTTCCACCTCGGCTTCGAGAAATTTGTCGTAGGCGGTGTAGCGCTCGCCCTCCAGCTTGAACCAAATCGCGCCGTCCTTTTCGTAAGTGCGGCCCGCATCGTGCAGCCGCTTTAGGTAGGTGTCGTAGATGGACTGACGCTGGCTCTGGAAGTAGGGCCCATAGTCGCCGCCCGCATCAGGCCCCTCATCCCAGTCGAGCCCCAGCCAGCGCATGCCGTCCAGCAGGACTTGCAGGGACTCATCCGTGTTACGCGCCCGGTCGGTGTCTTCAATGCGCAGCACAAAGGTGCCGCCCGCATGGCGCGCATAGAGCCAGTTGAAGAGCGCCGTGCGGGCACTGCCTATGTGGAAAAAACCAGTCGGACTGGGAGCGAAGCGAACACGAACATCGGACATAGCTCAACCATCAAGGTCAATCGAGATAAGGAATCAACTCCTTAACGTAAAGAAACGGAGGGTGCGTGTCCCCACGCACTGCGTCACGCTGGGGCCGATGCTCGGGGAAGCGGGTGGGGACACCCGCACTCCGTCGGGGAAGCGGGTGCGTGTCCCCACGCACTGCGTCACGCTGGGGCCGATGCTCGGGGAAGCGGGTGGGGACACCCGCACCCGTCGGGGAAGCGGGCGCGTATCCCCACGCACTGCGTCACGCTGGGGCCGATGCTCGGGGAAGCGGGTGGGGACACCCGCACTCCGTCGGGGAAGCGGGCGCGTGTCCCCACGCACTGCGTCACGCTGGGGCCGATGCGCCGGGGAAGCGGGTGGGGACACCCGCACTCCGTGGAGAAAGTGGTGGTCGAAGAGGGACTTGAACCCTCACGCCTCGCGGCACATGACCCTTAATCATGCGTGTCTGCCAATTCCACCATTCGACCGGTGCGCTGCCTTGTTTCCGACAGAGGTGAAGGTGATAGGTCGCTGCGTTGAGAGATCAATACAAAATTTGTTTTTTTTAACGATTACCACAAATGCCTGACGTTCGCTTTCGATAAAGCGATCCTCCCAAACGGGTGGGAAATTTTTGTGATTTCCATTGGCGAAAAACTTTTCGTTCTTTACGAATTGATTTGGGGTCCCTTACTCTGGCGTGATGAAACCCGCAAAACGAACCTGCAAACTATTCACAAACCATGCGCAGGTGCTTCTTTATCTTTCCGCCCACAAAGAAGAACCGCTGCGAAAAGTTGCGCTCGCTATCGGAGTCACCGAGCGGTCGGTGCAGCTAATGGTGGCGGACCTGGAGGCAGCCGGATACCTCGAGCGCAACAAAGTGGGACGCCAAAACCGCTATCAAATTTCAGCTGACCGTCCGTTGCAACACCCGCTGGAACCCGCGCGCTCCGTTGGAGAGCTGCTCGAATGGGCGCGGGGTGCAGAAAGCGATCTGGGTGAATACGACCGCGCTTTGGAGAATTGGACAATTGGGGAGCATGGCTCCGAGATTAAATAACATATCATTTTATCCTGATATGTTGATATAATACTTGCAATCGCTGGAGGATACGGCTGATTGGCATCCTGTATGGACAAACAATTCATTTTCTCCTCCGAATCGGTCGGCGAAGGCCATCCCGATAAAGTTGCCGACTCTATTTCGGATAGCGTCCTGGATGCCTGTCTGGCGCAGGACTCGAAGAGCCGGGTGGCCTGCGAGACGCTGGTGAAGAGTAACTGCGTCTTTCTGGCGGGTGAAATCACAACCAACGCCAAATTGAACTTTGAGCACATCGTTCGTGAGGCGATTCGTGAGATTGGTTACACGAACGATGACGATGTTTTCCACGCGGACACGGTTTTTATTTCAAATATCCTGACGGCACAATCCTCGGACATTGCCCAGGGTGTGAACGCCTCGGAAGCCGAGGGTAAAGACACGGCCGAGCAGGGCGCTGGAGACCAGGGGATCATGTTTGGCTATGCCTGCACACAGACGCCCGAGTTGATGCCGGCTCCAGTCATGTTTGCGCATAACCTGCTGCGAGAGATGGCTCGCCAGCGCAAAGAGATCGGCGTAAAATGGCTCCGTCCGGATGTGAAGAGTCAGGTTGCGGTCGAGTATGCAGGGCAGACGATCCGGGCAATCAAGAACGTCGTCATCTCCACGCAGCACGCCCACGACGTGAAGCACAGCGAGATTAAAGAATTTTGCATCGAAGAGGTGATTCGGAAGGTTCTGCCGGCAGAACTGATAACGGATAAGACGGAGTTTCTTATCAATCCGACCGGTAAATTCGTCATCGGTGGGCCACAGGGCGATGCCGGTTTGACGGGGCGTAAGATCATCGTGGATACCTACGGTGGATGGGCCCGCCATGGGGGAGGCGCATTCTCGGGTAAAGACCCATCCAAGGTAGACCGTTCAGCGGCCTATTTCACCCGGTGGGTGGCGAAAAATATCGTTGCGGCCGGACTAGCTGATGCCTGTGAGCTCGAAGTCGCTTACGCCATCGGGCATCCTTACCCGACAAGTATTCACGTGGAAACCTTCGGCACGGGTCGGGTTGACGAGGCGAAAATTGCCGAAGCGGCTCAGAGAGTCTTTAGTTTCAAGCCAGCGGATATCGTTAGCCAGTTGGATCTGCTGCGCCCCATTTACCGCGAGTCGACCCACTACGGTCACTTCGCCAAGGATCACCTCCCCTGGGAGTCGACCGCGAAGGCGGAAGAACTGAAAGCGGCCATTTAAAGTTTAAAAATTATGAGCACAGACACACTAACAAAGACCGGCACCGATTATAAGGTGAAGGACATCAATCTCGCAGATTTCGGCCGTAAAGAAGTCGAAATAGCACAATTTGAAATGCCCGGTCTCATGGCCACGCGTGAGAAATATGCCAAAGAGCAACCGCTCAAAGGCGTCCGGATCATGGGGTCTTTGCACATGACGATTCAAACGGCGGTTCTCATCGAGACGCTCAAAGAACTCGGTGCCGACGTGCGCTGGTGCTCCTGCAATATTTTCTCAACGCAGGACCACGCCGCCGCCTATGTCGCGAAAAACCTCGGCGTCCCGGTGTTCGCATGGAAGGGCGAGTCCCTCGAAGACTATTGGTGGTGCACGGAGCAGGCGCTGACCTGGCCGGACGGCAGTGGTCCACAGCTCATCGTCGACGATGGCGGGGATGCCACACTCCTCATTCACAAGGGCTACGAACTGGAAAATGGCAGCGACTGGGTCGATTCTGAATCCGGTAGTTTGGAGGAGGAAGTGATTAAGCGCCTCCTCAAGAAGATTAACGCCGAGAAGCCGAACCACTGGGGTGAGGTGGTCAAAGACTGGAAGGGTGTTTCCGAGGAAACAACCACCGGCGTCCATCGTCTTTACGAAATGCATAATGCCGGAAAGCTCCTCGTCCCCGCGATCAACGTCAACGATTCGGTGACGAAGTCAAAATTCGACAATCTTTATGGTTGCCGCGAGTCGTTGATCGACGGCATTAAGCGCGCCACAGACGTTATGATCTCCGGTAAGGTCGGCGTGGTCTGCGGCTACGGTGACGTGGGCAAGGGTTGTGCCGCGGCTCTCAAAGGCATGGGAGCACAGGTCGTCGTGACCGAGGTCGACCCGATCTGCGCGCTTCAGGCAGCGATGGAAGGTCACCGTGTGTTGACTGTTGAAGACACCCTGGGTTGGGGCGATATCTACGTCACCACTACCGGCAATTACGGCATCATCACAGCCGAGCACATGGCGAAGATGAAGGATCAGGCCATTGTCTGTAACATCGGTCACTTTGATAACGAGATCGGGGTCGATGCGCTCAACGACATGCCCGGGGTCGATGTGGAGTCGATCAAGCCGGACGATGAGGGAGCCGTCGACAAATACACGTTCCCTGACGGCCACAGCGTTTACCTCCTGGCCAAGGGGCGTTTGGTCAACCTCGGTTGTGCCACCGGCCACCCGTCGTTTGTCATGTCAAACAGTTTCACCAATCAGGCGCTGGCTCAAATCGAGCTCTGGAAGCAGGTCGAGAAATACACCCCTGGTGTTTACATTTTGCCCAAACACATTGATGAAGAAGTTGCACGGCTGCACCTTGAGAAAATAGGCTGCAAACTCACCAAGTTGAGCGAGCAACAGGCTGCCTACATCGGTGTGAAGCCCGGGGGTCCATTCAAGTCGGAGCACTATCGCTACTAGGCGGCCCTGAAGACTCTTTTCAAAAGCACCCGAATATTGGGTGCTTTTTTATGGGCAAAGCTTTGGTTCGGAGAACTACGGGGTTGCATTCATAGGCAGCGCTCCTGCATTCTCTCGATTGATTATGTCTGACATTCCAGTGACTCCCCGTATTGCGACTCACGGTCTGGTTAAGGAATACGGCAAACGCCGCGTTGTTAACCAAGTCGACGTCCATGTGGATGCGGGTGAAATTGTCGGCTTGCTCGGGCCTAATGGTGCCGGTAAGACCACGACGTTTTACATGGTGGTCGGCCTTGTTCCCGCAACCGAGGGGCGGGTTTTTCTGAACGATGCCGATTTGACCAGGCTTCCCATGCACCGTCGGGCACGCTGCGGTATTGGCTACCTCCCCCAGGAGGCATCCGTCTTCCGGAAAATGACGGTGGAACAGAATATACGGGCCATTGCCGAGACGATGCCGTGGACGCAATCACAGCGCAAAGAGCAGATCGAATCGCACCTGGAAGAACTTGGTCTGACGCATCTCGCTTCGCAGAAAGCCTACACGCTGAGCGGCGGCGAACGACGGCGCCTGGAGATTTCGCGGGCGTTGGTGACTCAACCGAAGTTTCTTCTGATGGATGAACCGTTCAGCGGGGTGGATCCGATTAGTGTGAGTGAGGTGCAGAAAATTATTGTGCAACTAAAAGCCAGGGGCATCGGAATTTTGATTACCGACCACAACGTTCGCGAGACACTGGCGATCGTGGATCGGGCCTATTTGCTTCATGAGGGAGCCATTCTCAGCGAGGGAACGAGTGAGTTTTTGATCAATGATCCGAAAAGCCGCGAGTTTTACCTTGGCCAGGATTTTAACATGTAAGTCAGTAGGGAGCGAGAAAACCATGCCTGTGATTCAGCGAAACAAAACAAAATTCGTCGAAGCCGTTTCCGTTAGGGATTTCTTCGAATCGTTCAAAGAGCCACTGAAAATGGAGCTCGTCGCGGGCCATGCCGGTTTGGACAATATGATTCGCGAGCGCAGCCTGAATCGGCCGGCCTTGGCTATGGTTGGCTTTTTCAAAGCATTTGCGGCTAAGCGGATTCAGCTCCTCGGAGCAGGCGAGATGGCTTACTTGCGCGAGAAGACAATGGACGAGCAAACGGCCATCATGGCCGAGATTTTGAAGCGAAAAGTGCCCTGTCTGATCATTTCGCGCAACCTCGCGCCGACCCGTCAACTCTGCGTTTTGGCAGAGCAGTTTAAGACCCCATTGATCCGATCGCCCATTAAATCAAAAACCTTCACCACTGAGGCGACGCTCCTTTTGGAAGATAAATTTGCGCCGCGGACGCACCTGCATGGCACCTTGCTCGATATTCAGGGCATTGGAACACTGATCTGCGGTGAAAGTGGTGTGGGTAAAAGCGAGTGTGCGCTGGCGTTGATCGAACGGGGGCACAGTTTGGTGGCAGATGACCTGACCTATATCAAACGGGTCAGTGAGCGCGAACTGCTCGGATCCTCCTCTGATTTAAGCCGCGGTTTCATGGAATGCCGGGGCCTTGGTATCATCAACGTAGCCGATTTATTCGGGGTGCGCTCCGTGCGCGTGGAAAAGCGAATCGATTTGATTATTAACTTTGTTTCGTGGACGCAGGGTATGCACGAGGAACGAACCGGCTTGGAGGAGCAACATATGGAAATACTCGGCCTGAAGGTCCCGATAATGGAAATCCCTGTGCGTCCCGGTCGAGATATGGCCCGACTCACCGAAGTCGCTGCAATGGTTCAGGCACTCATGAAAATCGGCCACGATTCCGCCGCGGAATTTAACGAACGCCTGATCGCCCAAATGGCAGCGCCCACTGAAGAGGATGTATAGTTTTTTTCGTGCCAGTTTCGCAGAGCGCATGAAGTTTGATTTTTTTGAACGGGTTAGGCTTTCCTTCAGGATTCCAGAAATGCCCCTTTTCCAGTGATTAACAGAACGCGTACAGGCTCAGAATGAGGACTTTGATGAAACAAAAAAGTTATCAAGATCGGACTGTGAATAACTTGTGCAGAACTTGGCCTTGCCAATCGGATTCTGCTGCCGATTCTCAGACCTTCTCGACAGTTTCAAGCGCTGTTTACCCTCTAAATCTCAACAACTTGTAAAAAATCCGTAACCTATAAAAGGGCACAATATTACCACAAAGTACTGCAAATCAACAGGATAAGACTTTAGCTCAATTAAATCCTCCTTTTATTTGCGTTAATTTTCCGAACCACTCAAAATTTTCGACTCACAGCCTGGCCCAGATCCCGCAGTGTAACAAATGCGCTAACTGAGCTGTGAATAAAGCTTTCAACGACACGACTTTCCCCGATCCATGCCGACCACAACCACCGCCAATTCACTTTGGCAAAGCATCAGTTCTGAGCTGCAAACCCTTTTTCCTGCCGACGTCTACGAAATGTGGTTCAGTGAACTCGTTTGTACCGAGGAGACCGATTCGAAAATCGTCCTTGAAGCCAGTAGCGAGTTCAATGCGATTTGGATCGAAAACAACTTTCTCGACATCATTGCGCAGCAAGCTCGGAGTTTTGCCGGAACGGCGATACAGGTGGCGATCGAAGCGACGACGCCCGCAGAAGTCGAAAATCCCGCTGACCAGTCCGACGTGGCGGGAAGTCTTGGCATTTCAAATTCTGGGGCGGATGGTCAGAATGTTGGCAACGGCCTCCCCGGCGCCCATGGCCTCCCCGGCGCCCATGGCCTCCGGGGCGCCCATGGCCTCCGGGGCGGTCGACCTCTGGGCGACGCTTCAGGTGTCGGCGACAGCCGTGCCGACCGCTCGGCTGCCGCGATGGTTCCAAACCAGCCAACACGCCACCGTACCCTGATCAACCCGGGCAACACCTTCGATAATTTTGTCGTCGGCTCCGGTTGCCAGTTGGCACATGCTGCATCGATTGCAGTGGCCAACGCGCCTGGGCGGGCCTACAATCCGCTCTTTGTTTTTGGCGAGACGGGGTTGGGTAAAACTCATTTAATGCATGCGGTGGCGCATCAAATGCTCGCTAACAATCCGAGTGCCCGAATTGCCTACGTATCCACTGAAAAGTTTACCAACGAGTTTATTCATGCCATTCGTGAGAACAAACTAACCAAGTTTCGGCAGTATTATCGCAATGTTGACGCACTGCTGGTAGACGACATTCACTTTTTATCAGGCAAAGAGAGCACCCAGGAAGAGTTTTTTCATACTTTCAACGACCTCTTTGAATCGGGCCGTCAGATATTTCTGGCCAGTGATCGTCCGGCCAATGAAATTGAGCGCTTGGAAAACCGCCTGATTTCCCGCTTTCAGTGGGGGCTCGTCACGGATATCCAGGCACCGGATTACGAAACACGGGTGGCCATTCTGCGAAACAAGGCAGCGGCGATGAAAATTGATCTCGATGAGGAAATCATGGATTTCCTTGCCGAACGCGTCTCCCGTAACGTGCGCCGTATGGAAGGGGCGCTCACCCGGATCGCAGGCTACGACAATCTAATCGCGCGAAAGCTCGATTTAAGTGCGGTTGAACGCCTCCTCAGCGATCTCCTCCATGAGGAGGCGGCGAGCAAGGTAACGATTGATCAAATTCAAAAAAAGGTCTCGGACTACTATAAGATACGCTACAGCGAACTTGTCGGGCGACGGCGAACCAGCGCGATTGTTTTCCCCAGGCAGGTGGCGATGTATATTTGCCGGACCCTGACGAGCGATCCGCTTAAGACGATCGGCGATGCCTTTGGTGGTCGTGATCACGGAACCGTTATCCATGCCTGCAAACAGGTAGAGAATATTATGGAGCAAGACGGAAGTGTGAAACGGGGTGTTGACTACCTAATTAAACAGCTTTCCCAAAAGGACAGCTCAGGCGAGGTGAGTCCGCGTCAGGCGAGGTAAGGCCCCGCCTTAGGCCGAGGTGAGGCCCCGCCTAGGGCCGAGGTGAGGCCCCGCCTTAGGCCGAGGTGAGGCCCCGCCTAGGGCCCCCACCTAAGGCCGAGGTAAGGCCCCACCTTAGGCATAGACCATACGTGCGCACTGGTCGCAAAAGGATGGCGTATCACTCACCCGGACCGAGCTGGCCACTTCATTGGAAACCCGCAAGTGGCAGCCCCCGCATTTTTGCTCGGTCAGCGGCACGAGATAGGGTGCCCGCTTGACCATTTTCTTGATGCGGTCGTAGTGCATCAGGTAGTCATCGTCAGGGGACTTGCGGGCTTCGAGTAGATTGGCGCGCGCCGCTTCGACTTGATCTTCAAGGTTGCGCTCGGTCTCGTCCAGACGGACGAGTGCCTGCTTGCGCTCCTCAATATGTGCCTCGATGGATGCCTTTTCAGCCTCGTAAGCGGTGCGACTGGTGTCAATCCGGAGCATCAGTTCAATCTCGGTTTCCTCTAGTTTGAGAATGTCCGCCTGGTTTTGCTCGATTTGATGGGTGAGCGCCCGGTACTCCTCATTCTTTTTAACTTCGAGTTGTTGAACCCGGAAACGGTTGTTGGCTGCTTCCTTGGATTTAACCTCGGTAGCCACTTCGTGCCGCTCGACCTCCAGCTCTTTGATTGTTTGATACGCTGCTTCGATTCTGAGCTTCTCGGCGGCTATTTCATCCTCAATCAGCTCCCGCTCGCGGGGGACTCGGAGCAACTCCTTCTCGATGCGTTGCAGCAAAGTATCGCGATCCTGTAGAATAAGAAGTTTTTCGATTTGCGGGTCTGACATAGGGCATGTATCTCTCTTGGGCGACTCAAGCTCTGAAATCAGGTTGAGCAATATAATTCGACTATGGACCCAATTTCACTACAAGACCAAATTGACGAGGCGACCCTCAATTTCACGCTGGGCGACAGCACCTCTGCCCTGGAAAAACTCTCGGCCCTCGGGGCGGCGCATCCGGAAGCCTTCGCTGTTTGGCACGCTTTAACAGAAATTCATTTTTCGGAGGGTGATTACGATGCGGCGCTCCAGGCCGGCGAGCGGGCCCATGCACTTTGCCCGAACGACATTCACATTAATATAAGCCTTTCTCGGGTCTGGGTCGAGCGGGGCGACAAGGAAAAAGCAGAGCATTTTGGAGCCCAGGCCCGTATGCTCGGCTGGAAGAACGAGTTGAAGTCACCTCCTGAATAAGTCCGGAATTTATCTGTGATCGCTCCGGAAGCGGTCCGTGATCGTGGCCTTTGCTCAGGGCATTGACAGTCTCTGAGAATACGCCCTAAATCACGGACTCTATGGACGATTTGACCTACACTTTGGAATTTGAAAAGCCCCTGCGCGAGCTGGAGAAGCAACTCATCACACTGACTCAGGTTTCTGAGGAGTCGAAGGTGGACGTGTCGAGCGAGATCAAGGCGATCGAGTCGAAAATTGAAAAAACGAAATTGGCAATTTATTCAAATCTGAGCCCCTGGCAGCGGGTCCAGCTCTCGCGGCACCCGAAGCGCCCCTATGCTCTGGACTACATCGAGATGATCTTCACGGATTTCGAAGAATTGCACGGGGATCGGCGCTACCGGGAGGATGCGGCCATCGTCGGAGGGCCAGCCTTTTTCAATGAAGAACCCGTCATGGTGATTGGCCAGCAAAAGGGGCGAAATACGCGGGACAATTTGAAACGCAATTTCGGTTGCCCGCATCCGGAAGGCTACCGCAAGGCATTACGCCTGATGGAAATGGCGGAGAAATTCAGCATGCCGGTGATTACTTTTATCGATACGCCGGGTGCGTATCCCGGAATCGGCGCGGAGGAGCGGCATGTGGCTGAAGCGATTGCAGTGAACATTCGGGATATGAGCGTACTCAAGACACCGATCGTTACGGTGGTCATCGGCGAGGGTGGCAGCGGTGGTGCGCTGGGCATGGCCGTGGGTGACGAGGTTATGATTCTGGAGAACGGCTACTACTCAGTGATTTCACCGGAAGGCTGCGCCGCGATTCTTTGGAAGGATCGCGCAGCGGCGCCACAGGCGGCGGACGCACTCAAATTCAGCCCGCAACACCTTAAGAAATTCGGCGTTGTCGATCGCGTGATCAGCGAGCCAATCGGCGGGGCCCACCGCGATTACGAACTGGCGGCAAAGCATCTGCGGGAAGCCCTTGAGGATTCGCTAACCGAGCTCAGGAAGAAGCCTCTAAATCAGCTTCTGGAGGATCGCTATCAGAAATTCCGCAAACTCGGCGAGTTTGCCGACTCCGAAGCCTAACCAACCGCCTCGGCCATCTCGGCCATCTCGGCTTCGATGCGTTCGATGTATTCACTTACATTGCACGTCAGCATTCGCGTGCTGCCTGGGGAGACTTCGAGCACTTTGTTGACGACTCCATCGAGGAAGGCCCGGTCGTGGCTGACCAAGATGACGGTGCCTTCGTAGAGGTTGATCGCTTCCTGGAGCACCTCTTTTGATTTTATGTCGAGGTGATTGGTCGGTTCGTCAAGAATCATACAATTGGCGGGATGCATGAGCATCTTAGCCAAGGCAACGCGGTTTTTCTCACCGCCGGATAAAACCGAGGTCTTCTTCAGGGCTTCATCGCCGGAAAAAAGGAGCGCGCCGAGCGCGCCACGTGGGTTGGCATCCTCATTGCCGATTGCGGCCTTTTCAACTTCCTCCAGAACCGTATTTTCCGGGTCGAGCTCGTCGGCTTGGGACTGTGCGAAGTAGGCCAGCACGGTGTTCAGCCCTTTTTCGACCTCGCCGCTCTGGTAGGGCTCGTGGCCGGCCATGATGCGGGCGAGGGTGGATTTGCCGGCACCATTGACGCCAACCACCGCGATGCGATCCCCCTTGTCGATCCGCAGGTCGAGCCCGTCGAAGATCACATTGTCGCCGTAGGCCTTGTGCAGCTCTTTGATCGTGATTACCTTTGCGCTGGCGGGCGGTGATTTCGGGAAGCGGAAAAACATCTTCTTTTCTTCGCGCGGAATCGTGATCAGCTCCATTTTTTCGAGAGACTTTATCCGACTCTGCACCATGGCTGCCTTCTTTACGTTGGAGCGGAAGCGATTGATCCAGTCCTTTGTTTCTTTGATCTCCTTTTGCTGGTTGGCGTATGCTTTACGAAGTGTTTCCAACCGCTTCTCGCTCTCTTTTACATAATAGGAGTAATTGCCCTTGAAGCTCGTCAGGTTGCCCAACTTGAGTTCAAGGGTGCGATTGGTGACTTCGTCGAGAAAGGCGCGGTCGTGGGAGATGACAATGAGCGCTCCCTGATAGTGTTTGAGGTATTGTTCGACCCAGTGCTGGGAGAGGATGTCGAGGTGATTGGTTGGTTCATCCAGAATGATAAGTGAGGGGCTCTGAAGCAGGAGCTTCGCCAGTGCGATCCGCATCTGCCAGCCTCCGGAAAATTCGCCGGTGTCCCGATCGAAATCATTCTGCTTGAAGCCCATGCCAAGCAGAATGCGTTCGATCCGGGACTTCATTTTGGCCGGTTCGTGTTCTTCGAGTCGCTGCTCCCACTCGCCCATCAGGTCGATCAGGTCGTAATACTCGTCGGTGGAAGTGTCCATTTCCAGCATATCCTCTTCCGCCTTTTCCAGCTTTTGCTGGAGTTGGAGGACGTCGCCGAAGGCCGTCTCGGCCTCGGCAAACAAGGTCTTGCCCGAGACTGAGATGCCATCCTGCGGCAGGTAGCCGACGCTGACGTATTCCGCCTTATCAATCGAGCCTCCATCGGGCTCTAGCTCGCCCATAAGCATGCGCAGCAGCGTGGTCTTGCCCGAGCCGTTCGACCCGATTAAGGCGATGCGGTCGTGGCCATTGATGACACAATTGATCTTATTGAAGAGCACCTTCTTGCCAAAATTGTGGGAAACTTGATTGATTGTGATCATAGATGCGGGATGCGGGATACGGGATTCGGGATACGGGATGCGGGATGCGGGATGCTAGAAACAGGGCGCGCGTCGAGCGCGAAAAAGAAAAGGAAGGGGCATGAAATAGGGGACTTTGGGAAATGCAAAGAAAAAGCCCGAACGCGGGAGCGTTCGGGCTTTGGGCGATGAAGACTTTAGGCGAACTTACTGCCTTGGGCCTTTTCGGTTTTGGTTCGCTTTGCGGAACTCGCGCATTTCTTTGCGCGAGATCTCGCCGTCACCGTTTGCGTCGATGGTGTCGAAACGCTCGGCCATGCGACCGCGGACTTCATCCTTGGAGAGGCTCCCGTTTTGATTGGTATCGAGACGCGCGAGGATTGTTTCAGGGCCGGCACCTTTCACCGGCTTGTTTCCTTGTTGTGCTTGCGTGAGACTCGGCAGGAGGAGGGAGATCAGGCTGAGGAGGCAGATAATTTTGTTTTTCATAATTGTACTGGATGTGGGTTTCACAGCAATGGCGCTGCTTACTTCCTCTATCGTTGTTAATCATGAAAAAGTTTCAGCGTGCGATATCATCCTGGCCAATTACTTTGAGCTGGCTCCGGGTCAGCGTGTCGGCAGCGAGCTCGTGATCCTCGAGGCTCATGGCCAGTGCATAGCGTCCATTTGGGCGAATCAGGAAGGGGTAGATATAGTGGATATTGATCTCGGCCTGCACCAGCGCCGAGGTAACGATTGCGATTTCTGCTTCGTTACTTAATTCGACAGCGATCAGTTCGCTTTGTACGAAGGAAAATTGATGCTCAATAAGAAGCTTCTGAGCCTCCTCCGGGTAGTCCACGATAATCCGGACGATGGAGCTATCGGTCGTATCGAGGATGGAGAGTGCCACAAGATGAACCTGATGAACGGCGAGCAGGCCAATAATCTCATGAAGCCGCCCGACTTTATTATCCGCATGAATTGAAAACTGGATGACGGGCTGAAAACCGCCCGGATGACGTAGCACGGTTGTAGACATAAGCACAGAAACATAGGAATCACCGGTCGAAGGACGAGATTTTTTTGCGGAGGCGCCTGAGCGGGCGAATTAAACAACGGCTGCTTTAAGCTTTAAATGTTGTGCAGTACCGTTTTTTCTGGCGTCTCAGCGAACCTAGTGTCGTTGCCCTAACTATGATTGAAACACTCCAATTCACGAATGAGTCCATTCCCTGGTTTTTTCCAAGTCTGGCTGCGGTATTTGGTGCCATTACCGGGAGCTTCCTTAATGTCTGCATCTACCGGATTCCCGAGGAGCGCTCGATTATTTTCCCCGGTTCGCGTTGCGCCTGTGGTCAGGCGATTCCCTTTTACCACAACCTACCCATATTTTCCTGGCTAATCCTGCGTGGGCGGGCTGCGTGCTGTGGTGCCCACTTTAGTGTGCGCTACCCCGCGGTGGAGCTACTCACGGCACTCCTGTATCTCTGGTTGTGGCTGATTTATCCCCCGGTCGTGGCGGGGATCGGCATGCTCTTTGTCGCTTTTCTCATCTGCTCGACCTTCATCGATCTCGATCACATGATCATCCCTGACCGTTTCTCGATCGGCGGCATGGTGCTCGGCGTGTTTCTATCCTTAGCCTTTCCGGCGCTGCACGCGGTGGAGGGGCTATCCATACTTGCCCACTTGCAGTCGGGGCTCAGGGCCGTCATTGGGGCGCTGGTCGGAGCCGGACTGGTCTATTGGATAGCGGTTCTGGGTGAGATTGTTTTCCGGAAACCGGCCATGGGGGAGGGGGACGTTAAGTTCGTCGGCTTTATCGGTGCCTTCTGTGGCTGGCAAGGTGCGGTTTTTGCCATGTTCGGCGGGGCCCTGATCGGTTCGATTATTTTGCTCCCCTACCTGCTGCTGGTTCGCATCTTCGCGGGTCCAGGGCCAACAGCTGCTGAGCACGCCGAGACAGATGAGGCGCCTGATCAATTCGGGGCACAGGTTCCCTTCGGCCCCATGCTCGCACTTGCCGGATTGGTTTATTTCCTGGGTTTTCACCGCTTCGTCGACGCCTACTTTGCTGAGGTTGCCTCGATCTTCGGTCTTTAATCCAGACTGTTCTCGATTGCGTCTTGTTACCGCGCCACGGCGTGCAGTGTGAAAGGGCCGCGTAACTTTAAAAGACGGTACTGTCTGCCAGAATAAAGTTTAAAAAATTTCTTGGCATCAGGTATCAGGTTCCTACAGTCCCCCCTTCCTCGCTTTCCGGTGGGATATGCAAGTGGCTAAAGCACGCAGACTGTAAATCTGTTCTCGTATGAGTTCGCTGGTTCGAATCCGGCTCCCACCACCATTTAAAGGCCGCCCGCA
>JAGYJE010000017.1 GCA_018402305.1 Puniceicoccaceae bacterium
GCGAGTCACACCATTCACCATCCACTCTGGAATCTGTCGAGTCACAACTCCCGGCCATCCAGCAACTGATCAACCTCGGCTTTCAGTATCTGACTCCAAGAGAAATCAAGCGCGAGCGCGACGGGCGCCTGTCCAACTGCTTTCTCGATGGCATCCTTACGTGTCAGCTGCGCAAGCTCAACCGGATCGATACGATCAATGGCCAATACGCCTTCACTGAATCGGCGATCCAGGAGTGTGTGCAATCTTTGAAGGATTTCCGTCCGGATGGATTGGTCGCCACCAATGAGGCAGCCTACGATTTGCTCTGCCTGGGGCGCGCCGTCGAGCAAACTATCGACGGCCGTAAATCCAGCTATACGGTGCGCTACATCGATTGGGATCAGCCCGAGCGAAATGTTTACCATGTCGCCGCCGAGTTCAGCGTCGAGCGCAGCAAGACCAAGGACACCCGACGGCCGGACATCGTTTGCTTCGTCAATGGCATCCCCCTTGTCGTCATCGAGGCGAAGGCACCCGATTCCAAGGTAGGCGTCGAGCAGGCGATTTCCCAGCATTTGCGCAACCAGCATGCGGATGAAATTCCCGATTTCTTCCGCACGCAGCAGCTCTTGCTCGCGATCAATGCCAAGGAAGGGCGCTATGCCACGGTCGGCACGCCGACCACGCACTGGCTCGAGTGGAAGGAGCATTTCTCCAGTGAGGATGAGGCCGAGTTGAATGCCTCAATCAATGCGGAGCTTTCACTGGAAGATGCGGAAAAGCTCTTGGCCGAACCTTTCAAGCCCTATGAAATCCTCGCCTATCAGGAAAAACTCGCGGGTGGCGAGCGCCAGCCCACAGGTCAGGACCGTCTTATCTACGGGCTGCTGCATCCCAAGCGGCTCTTGGAAATCGTTTACCGCTTTATCGTCTTCGATGGCGGCGCCAAGAAGGTGGCTCGTTATCAACAGTATTTCGCTGTGCGCGACATTATGGAGCGCATCCTTGAATTCGATCCGGATGGAGCGCGCAAAGGCGGCGTCGTCTGGCACACTCAGGGGAGCGGTAAGTCTTTAACCATGGTCATGCTGGCCAAGGCGATTGCGCTCTGTGATGGCATCCCCAATCCTCGGGTCGTCCTGGTCACCGACCGGGTCGATCTCGACGACCAAATCAAAGGCACCTTCAAGGCCTGCGGCCTCCACCCGAAGCAAGCCAACTCGGGCAATGAATTGGTGGAGCTCCTTAAGCAGCAGCGCGATGCCATTATCTCAGCAGTCATCAATAAATTTGACGCGGCCTGCAATAAGCGGGATCTCCGCATCGACGATCCGAATATCTTCGTGCTCGTAGACGAAGCCCATCGCACAAACTACGGTGCACTGCACGCACACATGCGTCGGGTTTTTCCAAAAGCATGCTTCATCGGTTTCACCGGCACGCCACTGATGAAGCAGGATAAATCGACCCAAAAAAAGTTTGGTGGGATCATCGGCAAGCCTTACACCATTAACGAAGCGGTCAACGACGGTGCCGTATTGCGCCTACGCTACGAATCACGCAAGCCGGAGATCGACATCAATCGCGACGCCCTCGATACACAGTTTGCGCAACAAACCGAAGGGCTTCTCGCCGAGGAAAAGGCAGAGTTAAAGAAGAAAACCGCCAAGTTCGATAATATCGCCAAGACGGATCAGGTCATCTACCAGATCGCCCGTGACATCAGTAAACACTACGTGGAAAACTGGCAGGGGACTTTTGCCAAGGGTCAGATAGTAACGCCGCGCAAAGATGTTGCACTAAAATATAAACAAGCGCTCGACGACATTGGCAAGGTAACCTCAGAGATCATTATCTCCGCCCCGGATGATCGGGAGGGATTCGATAATGCCTACGGCGGCAATAAGAACGAAGTCGCTCGCTTCTGGAAAGAGATGATGGCCCGCTATGGTAACGAGCGGAACTACAACCGCACCTTGATCCAAAAGTTTAAGTCAGATGACGAGCCGGAACTCATCATCGTAGTCAGCAAATTATTGACCGGATTTGATGCGCCGAGAAATACGATTCTCTATGTCTGCGCACCGCTCAAGAACCACACCTTGTTGCAGGCAATCGCACGGGTCAATCGACTCTACAAGGATCCTGTAAAGGGAGAGGAAAAGGACTTCGGCTATATCATCGATTATCGGGGAATCCTCGGCGAATTGAGTGAGGCCCTGGAGCAGTATTCTGACGACAATGTAAAAGTGGAGGTCGATGAAGTCCTCGTCGATATTGCGGAGGAGGTAAAGAAGCTGCCATTCACGCATTCAGCGCTGTGGAATGTCTTTAAGGAAGTCAACAACAAGAAAGATCGCGAGGCGCTCGAGAACCACCTCGAAGATGAGGAGCGCCGGGATGTTTTTTACGACTGCCTCAATGCATTCGCCAAAGTGTTGGCCAATGCAAAACAGTCACAAGTGTATTACGAATCCGTGCCCAAGGAGAAGCAAAAGCGCTACGTCGATGACCTTCGCTTTTTCACAGAGTTGCGCGCCAGTGTCCGCAAACGCTTCACCGCCGAGGTTGATGTTCGCCCCTACGAGCAGCGTATCCAGAAAATCCTGAACCTGAATACCGTTTCGAGTGATGTCGCTCAATTGACTGACATGATTGATATTTTCGACCGTGATGCCTTCGAGCGTGAGGTCCAAAAGGTGGACTCCGCAAAAGGTAAAGCCGACATGATCATCAGTCGCACAAAGAAGACGATTTCCGAAAAGTGGGATGAGGACCCAAAGTTTTACAAGCGCTTTTCGCGTATGCTGGATAAAATACTGGAAGAATATCGAAAAAAACGGCTGTCCGATGCCGAGCGGCTGAAAAAAGCACAGGAAGTCATGGCGGCGGTGCGCGACAGAACGGGTGACGATGTTCCCGTCATCTTGAAAAACAAAGAAGTGGCGAAGGCCTATTTCGGCTGGACGCATGAGCACCTCAAGCCGTATGCCTCCGATGCCTCAAACTTGCCCGATTTGGCGGCGCAACTTGCCATAGAGGTGGAAAGAGAAATCGATGCGCTTCGAATTGTTAACTGGAAGGACAATGAGAATGTGAAAAATGAAATGGCCAATGCCATCGAGGATGCCGTCCTGGCCTCTGGCGTGAAAATGCCATTCAAAGAGATTGATGAACTGATCAAACAAATCCTGGACATCGCGCTGAAGCGCCTTCCAAACGAAGCAGCATCATGAAAGCCCTCACATACGGACAAAAGAAGGTAGACTATTCCGTCAGCCGCCGGGAGCGATCCACCCTGGAAATATCGGTATATCCGGATTCCAGTGTTGAAGTGATCGCCCCCATGGATGCCTCGGATCAGGCAATCGAAGGTCGGGTTAAGCGGCGTTTGAAATGGATCACACGTCAGCAGCGTGGGTTTGAGAATTTTTATCCAAAGCCTTCTCCTCGTGAGTATGTCTCCGGCGAGTCATGGCTTTACCAGGGTCGGCAGTATCGATTGAAAGTCATCGAAAATGAGGGACCTTCTACGGTGGCGCTACGTCGACCACTCCTAACGGTCGAAACACCTGTGCGAGGTGACCGCGATGCCGTGAAAAAAGCATTAGATGCCTGGTATCGTAAGCGCGCACAGGAACGCCTCAAAGTGCGCTATCAACAATGCTCAAAGGAAGTGCAAGCCTACGGGATTGAGGCACCGTCGATGCATCTCCAGCACATGTCGAAGCGTTGGGGAAGCTATGCCCCTTCGGGAAGAATTCTACTCAATCCGGAACTCGTTAAAGCACCCACTGAGTGCATCGACTATGTGATCCTTCACGAGCTGTGCCACGTCAAGCACCGTGGTCATGATAAGCAGTTTTACAAACTTCTACAACGCGTCGCCCCCGATTGGCTGCGTCTCAAATACAAACTCGAACACCTCAATATCTAATAAATGGCCCAGATCAAACACCGCCCCTTCAACGCAGACCGCTTCCTTGATAAATTCGGAGAGCACGAAGAAGTCCTCTGGGCTTACGTCGAGCAGTGGCAGGCGTCGCTGCCCAAGTTCCCGGAGGAGCGAACCATCGAGTCGTTTAAGACCTACCTGAAGACGCCGCCTCAAAACTCCCCCGAGTTTGAGCAGATGATCGAGGGCATCTACAAGGCCCATGACCTGTCGACGACGCACGGCCATGAGATCCTTTTCGATGCCATGGATCAGCTCCGTGTAAATATCGATCCCGAGCACGAATTACACGTCCAGGTGCTTGCCCTCAAGTTGCTCGTTGAAGACCCGACCGCATTTCAACTGGCGACCAATATCTGGACCGTCTCCAAAGTCGATAAATTCGTCACCTTCAAAGGCCGGGAGCCGAAAGAAATACCGCCCCTCGAAAATGAAATTATTCACCAATTCGAGAAGCAGCTTCGTGAGATGTTTGCCCAGCATAAAGGCGACCGCAAAGTCCTGATCCGCCATTTCAAAGACAACGAGGCAGTCAACTTCATTGTTTATCACGAAGAGCGTAAAAAGGCCGAACTAACCTTCCACGACGAAACCGGAGAGCAGACGGTCGATCCGCTAATTTTCCGCCCCGCGCGCCAGGACTTCCTTTCCTACCTCCCAAATATGGGCAAAATCGAAATCGAAACAGCCACACAGAAAGACCGCGATGCCATGCGCAAGGCATTCGGCAAGGTCTGTCTCGACGATGAGGATTTCTTCGAAGATGCGGGCTCGGAGGAGTTAAACAACTTCAACGTCCTGCAGGAACAGGATTTTGCCTTCGATGTGGAAACGGGTAATCAGGCTTTTTTGACCGAAGTTTACTTCTCAGTAAATCAGATCGGCGAACCGAAGTTCAGAATCAAATCGAAGGATGTATTCGAAACGCTTCATCGGCAGCAACTCCTGTCGTGTTTTCGATCCGCTAACATCCGTGAAGCGAAGGTAAAAATACTCTTTCCGGGGAATCGCCGGGGTAAGACGATCACGCTCTCCGGCACCAACAAAATAGCCTTCAATCGTTCGACACATGTCGAGGAAGTCTTTGCCTATCTCAAGCGTTGGGGGTTGCTCGTTGAGTGAAGCTGTCATAGCACACATTTTGGACCGAATCGACTCAGTTGTTGATCCGGTCTTTTCTTTGGTTGATGTCCGGGGAGTGCCCGAGCA
Organism: Puniceicoccaceae bacterium; assembly: GCA_018402305.1. Taxonomy (GTDB): domain Bacteria; phylum Verrucomicrobiota; class Verrucomicrobiia; order Opitutales; family Coraliomargaritaceae; genus Thalassobacterium. Next base: position 5,147 of record JAGYJE010000017.1, read on the forward strand.
AGAATGGCGTCAACTTGAGAAAGCGCGCATTCTGGTCCGAGTCGCAGAGCCCGAAACGGTTCAGGTAAAGCCTGGCAAATGGCTATCGGTCAAAAAAACAAATCATGGTGTCTTCGGCTGCGACGAATCGGAAGACTTCCCGAGACTAGTTCCTCTGTCTGCTTCGGACCTTGTGCAATACCGGTTGAATCTGGACGGATTTGTTCGGCGTGTCTGCGAGCGGAGCACCTTTCGCTATGCGCGTGGCGAAGAGAGGCACAGTTTTCATCCCATCGGACGCAAGATCCTAGGTGAAAGTGGAGTGGCCACGGTCTATGTATCACTGCCAAATAAAGACCCCGAGTCAGTCGCTCAGCGCCTTCGAATGCTCGGGGATGAGCGCGGCCTAAAGGTAGTCGTTTTCCCCCGCTGGCCGGATGTGGATGCCGCCGATTGTGCAGCGGATGGTTTGCTCATTGCCGATTTGCGACCGGATTTATCAATCGCCTGGCCCTTGAAAGTGGACAGTCCTATGAGGCAGCAAAACGATGAGGAATACGCCATAATTCGCAAGGGTGGTAGTTGGACAATCCATTACCTCGGAGAAACCATACATCCAGGCTCTGCAGTTGGGCTCGGCTACATTGCCAAGGCACTTCAACGCTCACCCGATCCACTGCCGATGATGGAGTGGGAGCGCGATGTAGATTTTACGGATAAGGACCAGAGGGATAGCGGTGGGCTCGAAGCCAAATTAGAGCCAAACCTAAATCTAGAAGTAACCGACCAAAAAACCTTAGAACAAATTGATCAGGCTATCGACTTTCTCAAAGCAAAAATAAAAGACGCCGCAGAAATCGACGACACCGAGACAATTGAAGAACTACAGCCTAAGCTCGATAAACTGAAAAAAAGTAAAAGCGGAATGAGTTACGGAGGCCGTCCAAAGGTGCTTGGCAACGAAAAGTTGCGAAAAAGACTGAGTAAAAACCTGAACACCGCTTACAAAGCCATTGACCGACACGACGCTAGGATAGGCAAATTTATACGCAAAACGGTCCAGTTAGACGAAGGTAAATTGATCCACAAGCCTCATGAAGGTGAGACCTGGAACGTGCGATTTTAATGATTTTAGGTTTTCGCTACCTCGATGGTAGCGAAAACACCCTCATAGGTAGCGCCTACAGTTGTGGAAATGCAGGCGAATCTACCGAGAAGCTGTTACAGGAAGTAACGCGAAGGGGATGCCGCCTGATGTCCGCAACACAACATGGCAAAACTCAACCAACCCGAATCTGCAGGCTTCGAAATCGGAGACCTCGCACCCGCCGGCACCCACATCGCCACTTGTCTTGAAGTCCAAGACCAGTTCGGCGTAGAGCGCCCCAAATTCGAGAATCCCCAAGAAAAGGAAACGCTCGATGTCACGCGCTTCCTCTTCGGATTCCGCGGACAGGACGGGCGCAGCTATCGCGTCCAGTCCTTCGAGTTCCGCATCAGCGGATCACCGAAGAGCAATCTCTTCAAGTTCCTCACCAGCTGGATCGGCTACCCGCCGAAATACGGCTGGGACTACTGCGAGTTGAAGGGCCAGGGCGCGATGATCACCGTCGCCCACAAGCAATCCCGCGACGGCACCAAGACCTACGCCAACCTCATCGGCATCTCGCCGGTCATCGACCAGCTGAAAGCTCAGGTCCTGCCACTGGAGGCCTTCGCGCAAGCTCCAGCACCTTCCCAGCTACAGGCCCCAGCCCCAGGAACGCAGGTTCCCCAACCTGCCCCCCAGCAGCCGCAAGCCCCGGCAGGTGGCTACCAGCAACCCACGATGCCACCGCAGGGCCAAGCTCAGGTCTCAGGTTTCAGCCCTCAGCCCTCGGCTCAGCCTACGGCTGCCGCTCCACAGCAAGCCTGGAATCCGGCGACAGATTCCCAGATCGACTGCCCATTCTAGGGATCCGCCATCCACAATCATTCATCACCCATCATCAAAATGGCAGTCCTCAAGAAAGACCAAAGCCAGTCTTCGCACTGGTATCGTGCCGACGGCACTCCTTGCCACCGTCTGCCCCGTTCGCGGGGCGACGGCCTTCGGCCCACCACGCTGCGAGACGCTCGCCAACTCCAGCTGTTTCCCAGCGTCACCTCGATTCTCGGTATCTTCTCCAAGCCGCAGCTCGACAAGTGGAAAATGCGCCAAGTCGCGCTCGCTTCCATGCGTCTCGACCGCACCGATGGTGAGTCGGACGATTACTTCGCAGACCGCATCATCGAAGAGGCCTTTGCTCAAGTCGAGCAAGCCGCGGACTTGGGCAGCCGCATCCACGATGCTCTGGAAAAGCACTTCGATGGCGTTCCCGTTCCCGACGATCTGGTTACCTACACGGCACCCGTCCTCAAGTGGCAGGAAGAGAAGCAACTCGAGTTCGTCGAACGTGAAAAAGTTCTAGTCAACACCGCCCACGGCTTTGCCGGCACCATGGATGTTGCCTGCACCTATCCCCTGGGAGGGACGAGCTCCGTCTCGTCCGCCGCGCCCGATTCAGCACCCGCATCCCGTATCGCAGATCCCGTATCTCGCACCGGCATGGGCGTGGTCGACTTCAAGACCCGCAAGACCAAGCCAGGGGTCGCAGTCACTCCCTACGACGGTCAGGCCATGCAGATCGCCGCCTACGGCGCGACCTACTGGGGCGAGGAGAACCTCCCCCGCATGTTCGGGGCCAATGCCTTCATCTCGACCACGGAACCCGGCCGCTTAGAAGTGTGTGCCTACACGCCCCAGCAACTCATGGCCGAGTGGGAAGTCTTCAAGATGGCCTGCGCCATCTGGCGACACAGCAAGGGCTATGATCCCAGAAAGGAGGCCTCGCATGGATAAAGCCTGGAAAGCCTTCGAGCGCCGAGTTGCCGCCTTCTTCAAAACCGAGCGCAACGCTCTGTCTGGCGGCAACTCAAAGCTCACCCGCTCCGACACGCTGCACCCGGAACTCTTTATCGAGTGCAAGCAGCGCAAACGATTCGCCGTCATACGTCTCTGGGATGAAACCAAACGCCTCGCCGACGCAGAGCGGAAGCTCGGAGATGGTGAGCTCCGGTCTGCCGGTGCGAGTCCGAAGGACAGTTGCGGGCGGGTGCCCCCCGGGCGCACGCAACTGCACAAGGAAAACAAAACGCCCGTCGTCTGCCTCTCCGAACGCAACCGACCCGGCTTCTGGATCTTAGTCCATTCTGATGACTTCACGAAACTCTAATGCAAAATTCACATGGAAACCAACACCACCAATCCAACTCAGTTAGTCCGGGGCGAACGCCTCCTGGAACTCCTCTTCGACGAATACAGCAGACCATCCTTGCGCTGGCTGCGCCAGATGCAGGCCCAGCGCAAAGTGCCCTACGTCAAAATTGGACGGCTCGTCCGCTTCGACGTAGAGCAGGTTCGCACCGCGCTCGAAAAGGACTGCACCGTCCATTCCCGCAAACAACTCCGCAGCCATCGCTAAGCCATGCCATGTCTCAGCACACCACAAATGGAGTTGCCGACCAGCGACTTGATGCCCTTAGGCAGCTCGCCGAGGAAGGAGATGAATCAGCCCGTGCAGACCTCTGGTCGGAGTATGGAGAAGCGTATCCAGCAGAGTAAAGTATTTGGGTTCGACACCGAGACCTACTACGCCAAGGGCTACGATGTCCGCACCCTTGGAGTCGATCACTACGTCACCGACAAGCGTTTCGACTGCTACCTCGTTTCCTTCTGGGGGCCGCACGGTCATTACGTCGGCCATCCAAAAGACTGCCCCTGGGAAGCGTTCATGGAATCGGTTTGGCTGTCACACAACAGCCGCTTCGACCGGGCTGTCTTCCACCGATTGCAAGAGCTCGGCATCGTCCCGCCGGAGATCGCACCCGCCGAATGGCACGACACCGCCGCGCTCTCGACCTACCTGCAAGCCCCCCGAAATCTCCAGGGTGCCGCTCGGGAATTGATCGGTAAGGAGCCGGACAAGTCCGTCCGCGACCTCATGAAAGGAGTCAACTGGATAGAGGCCAAGCTCCTCCTCGAAGACGAACGCGTTACCACCTACGCCCTCGAAGATGCCAAACTCGCGTGCGAGCTCTGGCTCGCTCATGGGGATAAGTGGCCGGTCAAAGAGCGCATCCTTTCCCGTATCACCGTCGAGCAAGGTGAATATGGCATCCAGCTCGATCAACAACGCATCAACGAAGGTATCCAGATTCTCAAGACACATGCCGAGACGGCCTACAAGCAACTCCCCTGGTATGGCAAAGAAAAGCCCACCAGCATCAAAGCACTCGCCGCCGCCTGCCGTCGTATCAAGCTGCCGCCGCCACCCTCCACCGCCGAGGATGATCCGGCTTGCGATGAGTGGGTGGAACGCTTCGGGCAACAAGCCCCATGGCTCCAAGCGATTCGTAATTGGCGCAAAGCCAACCGGATGCTCAAGGTCCTCGAGACCATGCGCGACCGTTGCCGTCCCGATGGTTCGCTCCCGTTCTCCCTGAAATACTTCGGAGCCATCGCCACCGGCCGCTGGTCGGGAGATGCCGGGCTCAATGTTCAAAACTTCAACAGAGACTCGCTGCATGGTGTCGATCCACGCCGCTGCCTAGTGGCGCGTACTAGACACAAGCTCATCATCGCCGACTTGTCTCAAATTGAGCCGCGCGTCCTGGCATGGATGTCCGGAGATCACGCCTTGCTAGAAAAGATTAGCAACGGCCTGCCCATATACCAAGCCCACGCCGAAACCTCAATGGGCTTCACCGGAAAAAACCTGAAAAAAGAAGACCCAAGGCGCTACCTCCTGGCCAAGTGCCGCGTCATCGGCCTCGGCTACGGAGCCGGAGCCAAGACCTTCCAGAATCTCGCCAAGAACTACGGCCTCGAAATCGCCTACACCGAGGCCAAGGCCACGGTGGACGACTTCCGCAGAGCCAATCCGCACATCACCCATTTCTGGCAGACCATGGAACGGGCAATCCGCGCCTGCCACGGCGACACCTTCTTCATGCGTCTGCCCAGCCGTCGTGTGATCCGCTACTTCGAAGTCCAAGCCTACGAAGGAGGCATCACCGCATCGACAGAGCGCGGAGCCCGCCGCTTTCAATGGTATGGAGGCAAACTCACCGAAAACATCGTCCAAGCCACCGCCAGAGATGTCTTCGCCGAGGGCGTGCTCCGCATCCACGAAGCCGGCATCCGTATACTGTGGACCGTCCACGATGAAGTCATCTGCGAAGTGCCCGAAAATTCCGATGTCACGCCCGATCTCGTCGCCGCACTGCTGGCCCAGACACCCGAATGGATGCCGGGTCTCCCCGTCGCCGCCGAGGCCTCACAATCTCAAACCTACTGCAAGTGATGGCCGTCCTGAGTAACATTCCGCCATCACTCCGCGAGGCTCTGGAAAACCCGCCCGAACCCGGCAATCGTAACGTCTGGCTCTTCACCGTCGCCAAACGAGCACGCCACTTTGCCTCCGAAAAAAAAGTAAAAGCTCTACTCCTGAAAGTCGCCGCTCAATGGACCGACCGTGATTTCACACCCGAGATCGACCGCGCCGTCACCAGGGCCTTCTCGGAATCCACTCAGGTCTCAAGTCTCAGCCCTCATCCCTCCCAAGGTCTGCCCTGGCCTGAGTATAATCAGGCCGCCTGGACTCGCCGCCTCAACACATCCATCCCATTCCCCGAGAAGCCACTCGACATCACAACCGAGCAGGTGATCGACCGCCTCTTCCCCGGCAACTCATTGATCTGTGCCGCTCAAGACACCCGCTCCGCCATCACCCAGGAGCGCGAAGCATGGCGGGGCAAAGAAGCCGCGCTTCAATTCATCGTCGCCAATCCCATGACGGCCGTCACCGGCCTCAATCAATCCGGCAAGCGCTCACACCGCTGCCACGACAACGCCACCAAGCGCCGCCGCTACCTCGTCATCGAGTTCGACCGGGGGACACTTCGAGAACAGGCCGCCATCCTTGCCTCACTCGCCACGAAACAGACACCGCTCATCCTCGTCGTCTGGTCCGGCAGCAAGTCACTCCACAGCTGGTTCGATGTTCGCAACCTCACGGAGTATCAGAAACACCGCTTCTTCCGCCACGCCGTTTTTCTCGGAGCCGATCCCACCCTATGGGACCCCGCCAAGCTCGTCCGCATGCCCGGAGGCCGGCGAGACAACGGCCACACCCAACACATCTTCCACTTCGATCCACCTGCTTAAAACTCCCCTCCTGTGCCGCAACGCGGGATAGGAGGCGTGGCCCAACAGGCCGGGGTGGTCCCCATTATTCATCATTCATCCGCCATCATTCATCCAGCATCATGCCCGACCTTCAAGACCTATGGAACTCCATCGAAGACCCCGAGTTCACCGCCGCAGAGAACCAACTCAATCCGGCACCCAAACCCTTCACCATCCTATCCGGTGCCGATCTTCGCAATGTCACCATCCCGCCACGCATCGACGTGCTCGGAGAGGGCATCATCTCACTCGGTCAAATGACAACCATCATCGGCCAGGGAGGCACAGGTAAAAGCCGCGCCGCCATGCAGGCCGGCATCTCCCAAATTCTCGGCTGGTCCTTCGCGGGCCTCAAAACACACCCGCAGCCCCTCAAGCATCTCTTCATCGGCACCGAAAACAGCATCCACCGCCAGAAATCCGACTACCTCAAAATGACCGCCGCCCTCACACCCGAAAAGCAGGCCCTCGTCGATGCCCACATATTCTTTCACATCGTTCGCGAAGTGGACGACGCCTTCATCAATCTCGGCTCCGACGACATCCGCAAAAAGTGGCTCGACACCATCGAAGCCTCCGCCCCCGACTGCATCTGGGTCGATCCCTTCGGCGAAGTAAATGCCGGAGACATCAACAAAGACGCCGACGTCCGTCACACCCTCCGAGAGCTGACCAAGGTATGCCGCCGCTTCAACCAACAGACCGCCATCATCATCATCCACCACGCCCGCACCGGCCGCCAAAACATCGCCCAGGCAGTAGGGTGGGATAAGGGCAACTTCGCCCTCGGTTCCAAGGCCCTTTATTCCGGCGCACGGTCGCAGATCAATATCGCACCCGCCGATCCAGACGACCACTCCCGGATTGTCCTCTCCTGTGGCAAGTCCAACGACGCCAAACCCTTCGACCCCGTCGGCCTCAAGCTCAACGAAGACACCATGCTCTACGACATCGACCCCACCTTCGATCTCAACGCCTGGAAAGACGACGTCGAGGGCAAGCGATCCAATGCCAATTTCTCCATCGCCGAAGTCGCCCAAACACTCATCCAGGGACCCAAAAAAATCGGTCAAATCCACACCGATTTGGGCGGTGAAGATGCCGGTTCACGGCGCTCATTGCAGCGCATTTTGTTGAAGGGCAAAACCGAGGGGTATTTTCGCACCGGAAAAGACGGCTACAAACTCACCAAAAAAGGAGCCGATTTAAACCCATAAGCGACCATGCACCAATCACCTACAAAATACCCGCGCCACTTTACACGACACGTCGTGCGACATGTCGCAAAAGCCCGTCATGCGACACAGCGACACCTCCCCTTTAGGGGAGTGTCGCTGTCGCGTCCGGGTCGGGGAATCCAAATTTCCACCCAGAAACCTCCCCTCCTTCCCAAGGAGGGGTGACCCGCTCGCCGGGTCGGGGTGGTTCCCACTCACAACTTAACGACTCAACAACTCAAATCACACCAACCATGCTAAAACACAACGACACCCAACTCCTCACCGTCAAAGAACTCGCCTGGCGCCTCAACCGACACCCGAATTACGTCTATCGGATGAAGAAGGCCGGCTTCCCCATGCCCGGCTACCGATCCACGGTGGAAGCCGCCCTCAAATGGCTCGAAGAGAATCCAGGCTGGAGCCGCACTCTCGACCATGCCAAGATGCGAGCCACCAAAAAGCTTCCCCGCCGATCCCCATAGCTGTCACACGATAGTGGGGCAGCCCCGCCAACCCTCATCGCTCGCTCCGCTCGCTTGGGGAACGGATGCGCCCCCGGCCTCGATCATCCCACCTGGACGCCACAAGCCCATCCCCGTCACGACCCGAGCGGTCCGCGCATCCTCTCGCTAACGCGCAAGCCCACCCGCCCCGCAAGTCCACCCGTCGCACTGCCATCTCCGTTCCGCCCCCGGCTCCGCGCCGCTCAACGCCTTCGTTCGTTCCTCACTAAGGCGATTCGCTCTGCTCCGACCGGGAGCTCCACTCCGAAGGCAGAGCGACTACCGCCCGTTCCAATCGAAGCCCTCTCTCCGTTCGCCGCCAACCAACCGCTCCCTCCGCACCGCTGCCGGGCTCGTTCCTCGCGTCGGCAGCCGTGCTCCGGTCGCTCCCGCTTGCAACGCCACCCGCAGACGCTGCCCATTCGGCTCCGTTCCGCCTCCGCTACGCTACGCATCCTCCGGCCTCCTTCACCGCTCCGGCACCCACCGCCGGGGCTCAACACCTTACGCGCGGCTCCGGCGGATCCTTCCGCATTCACCCACTGTTGCATTTTTACCCCTCAGTCACATTCGACGTTCAGTGTTGAGCGTTCGATGTTCGACGTTCCCCATGCTCCAGGCACCGCCTCCGCTCAATCGCGCTCCAGGTGTTTCGCCTGATCCGGCGGAAAGTGCCTCCGCTACGGGGAGGCCTACGGACGCTTTCGCTACGCTTCGGCTCCACTCCACCGAATGGGCAGCGACTGCTACTCCCGCTTACAATCCCACTCGCAGCAACACACAACCCGCCGCAACACCGCCAACCAACCGCTCCCTCCGCGCAGCATCCTCTGGTCGCTTAGGCTCCCGGCGGATGCCCCGCTCCGGTCGCTCCCGCCTGCAACGCCACCCGCCGGAAGCTCCGCTCCGTTCGTGCCTCACTGCGCAGAGCCACCGGCTATCCTTCGTTCCAATCCAACTCCCCCCCAACACGACGCACCAACCCACCACGCTACGTTCCCGCCGCAGACGGTTCCCTCAGTCACGTTCTGTTCCGCTACCGCTTCGGTCAACGCCTTCGTTCGTGCCTCTCTTCGGCGTTTCCCTACGCTATCGCTCCACAGCCCGCGCCTTCGGTCACCGACTGCTCTGGTCACTTCGCAATACCAGTTCGCATCGGATCCCGATGCTCAACCACCCAAAGGCCCGAGGCGGCACGGGTCCCACCGCTCACACGCACAATGTCGGATTATGTCCAGCACTGCGTCGTATTCCTAGCAGACGCTACGCTCGCTTTACATAATCGACATTGTGCGTTCCCGCGCCCGCACCGCCTCGGCCCCCAACACGCCGCACCAACACGCCGCAACGCCCCTGCACTCCCTTCGGTCGTCTCGCTTCGCTCGGGGGCTACAGAGTGTCCCCCCGCCCCCGCCCTGGCCCCTGTCGATTCTAGACCGCGCCGCGTCGGTCAAGCCCGGCGGCCCGCTCACGGTCGTTCCTCCCATCGCCCCTTCCGTCCCTCCAGGCGGCCCCCCGGGAAGTAGAGGGGGGCCTTCCCCCCGCCTCCCGGCGCGGTTGGCCCCGCGCTTTCGCTCGCTTACGCGTAGCTCAGCGCGGGCGCTACGCGCCCTGGCAGAGCGGCGCCCCCGCGCCGGTCCAATAAAGCCTATTCGCTGCGCTCACCCATTCCGCGGGCCTAGCCCCCGCGAAAAAGGCGGCTTCGCCGCCCCGCGCTTACGCGCGTTTTTTGCTCGTCCGCTCCGTCCAGCCGCGCGCCTCTATCGTTAAACGCAGTTGACCCAAGTGAAAGCATCCCCTTGTCGACAGCCATCTATCCGCCTGAAAATGCAACGTGTCAAAGACAGTCCAACTACCAGCAAAGCCCCGCAAGTTCTCCCTTGCGCTCTTCGAGCGTGTCCTTGCCAACCTTATCAAAGGCGAAGACACCCATCCCTCAATCGAGCGGGAAGGCATCGGCAAAAGTCAGTTCTATGTTCAACTGGCGCGTCAACCCGAGTTGGCCGACCGCTTCAGGCAAGCCCAGCTCCAGCGCGACAAAGTGCGCAACGCCAAACGCATCGAGGAGGCCGAGCGCGAACTGGCCCGCCGAGGCATCGAAGGCTGGGAAGAGCCCGTCTTCGACATCAAGGGCAACCACTGCGGCAACAAGCGCCGCTACTCAGACGCTTGCCTCATCTTCATGCTCAAGTCCCTCAAGCCGGAGGTCTTCGCCGATAAGCCCCAAGCCCTCATCCAAAACAACGTCACCATCGCCTCAAAAGAAGAAAAGGAAATCCTCGCCGAGTGGCGTCAACGCCTCGGCGCCGCATCGGAGCCCCCGGGAACGCAGGTCTCCTGACCTGCCAGCCGCAGCCCAGCATCCGTGTCCATCCGTGTAAATCCGTGGTTAAACAAAACCAGATACCAAGCCCATTCAGCCTCCTCCTCCCATATCAGGTCGATTGGGTCACCGATCCCGCACGCTTCAAGATCTGGCTCAAGTCCCGCCAGATCGGCGGCTCCCTCGCTGCCGCCTTCGAGGTCGTCGCCGATGCCATCGACAACGCCTCTGACTGGATCATCCTGTCCGCTGGCGAGCGGCAGGCCTTGGAGTTCATGGAAAAAGTCCACAGGGTGGGGCATATCTTCTGCGACGCCATCGAGCACCACACCGGCAAGCCCTACCGCCCTGAGACCAAGGCCTCGCAGATTCGCTTTCCCAACGATGCCCGCATCCTGGCCCTTCCAGCAAATCCCTCCACCGCCCGCGGCTACTCGGCCAACCTCGTCTTAGACGAGTTCGCCTTCCACGAAAACCCCGAGGAGATCTGGCGCGCGGTCTATCCCATCATCACCAACCCGCTACGCGGTCAGTTGAAGCTGCGAGTCATCTCCACCCCTGCCGGGATGAACAACAAGTTCTACGACCTGTGGAACGGCGCACCCGACTTCACCCGCCACAAAACCAGCGTTTACGATGCCGTTGATCAAGGCCTCGCCCTCGACATCGACGAGCTGCGTGAAAACCTCGCCGATCCCGACGGCTGGGCTCAGGAGTTCGAGTGTCAGTTCATGGAGCATGCCGCCCAAGTTTTCCACATGGAACTGATCCGATCATGCGAGGATACTTCGGCAACGATGCACTGGCCGGCTCTCGACGCAATTTCACACTCAGGTCTCAAGTCTCAGGTTTCACGCCCTCTAACTCCCAACCCGCTCTTTGTCGGGGTGGACATAGGCCGCCGCAAAGACCTCACCGTCGCCTGGACGCTCGAGCGCGTCAACGGCATCCTCTGGACACGCGAGATTCAAGTGCTCGAAAACATTCCCTTCCCCGAGCAAGAGGCGATCCTCGCCGAGCGCGTGCAGCGCGCCCGCTTTATCGCCATCGACTCCACCGGCCTCGGCGGCCCCGTCTCCGAGCACCTCGCCCGCAGGCTGGGCGACTACAAGCTGGAGGCCGTCAACTTCACAAACGAGCGCAAGCGCGAGCTGTTCAGCCGCGCTAAGAAGGCCTTCCAAAGTCAAAAGGTCCGCATCCCCAACAACGCGAAGTTGCGCGACGACCTGAGCAGCATCCAGCGCATCGTCACCCCGCAGGGCCTAGTCAAGTTCATCGCCGCCCGCACTCGCGACGGCCACGCCGACCGCGCCACGGCTCTAGCCCTGGCACTCCACGCCGCCGAAAAGCATCCAGAGGGTCAGGGGATCAGCGAGCGCTCACCCGCCTTGACGGGGGTTAACCGGAGAAGGCATCGGCCTATGCGGACGCGGTTTGCACAAGCTTGGAGAGGATAATCACCCTCATTCCCATAGCAAGAAATCAAGCCGGCATTTCAATTGCATTGAATTAGTTTGAACACCTCCGAATAATTGTCAGTATTGATTGAATACGATAACATCACTTGTTCAATCAGTTATCACTCCGGCTTCGCGGAGATGATAACTTCAGGGTTATGAATTTTAAAATAATCATCCGCATATCGATTTTGTTTTTGGCAATGTCAGCCCTTGCAAGGGCAGACATTGCACCTCCGGAATATGGTAGATTCTGGAACAAACTATCTCCCTCGGCGAAACGCGAATATGTGGTAGGAGTAATCCATGGGGTTAATGCCGCTTTCGAGGCTGCTGCTAAAAACTGGCTACCAGAAAATGAGTTCCGTGGCCACAGATTTGAAAATAAAAAATCAGAACGAATTCAAAGGGTTGTTAAAGAAGCATTTACTACGGTCGAACCGGGCATGTTAATCCAAGTGATGGATAATTTATATAGTGATCCATCGAATGTATACATCGCGCGTATCGATATACTTTATTTGGCGCGCGATAAAACCTTAGGAACGGACATTTCTGATCGTATAGCTAATGCTCGAAAAAAAGCACTGGATGATTGGAAGGTAATGCTCAAACACCTTAAAGGTAAACCATAACCAATCTATAATCACAATTCCGTGACGGCTCCGCCTTCACTATATGTGACATCTCTACGCAGGAAAATTCACCGAATGAAACTTTTACTCAAAACGATAGCTTTCCTAGTTATTGGATTCTTTGTCCTCATTGGAGGGATCTTAACCTTACAATACTTTGAAGAAGAAGCGGAAAGAAAGAGAATCCCGATTAAGCAAGTCACGATCACCGGCCTAGAACTTAAGCCTGATACCTTCGGCTACAAACTGGTCGGAAAAATACAGAATAAATCAAGAGAATACACCCTTACGTCTGTTCGACTTGAGGTTCGGATTACCGACACCCTTCCGAACGGCACTTCAAGCGTCATAGGACAAGCAACCTCTTGGTATGATGAAAACATACCGCCTGGACAAGTTCGACAATATGAAGATTCGACACTCAGCTTCCAGAATATGCCAAAGGCTGAAGGAACACTATCTTGGGATTACGAACTCATTGGAACGACTGGACGTAAGTAAATGAGTATCCTGAAGATAATGGGTTCGATTGCGGCCATTCTTGTAGCTGCAGCAACAATCGTCCATTTCTGGAAAGATAAGTCAAAAATAGAGTTATTGGGAAGCTCTAGCTTGAGCTTTTAACACTGATCTACCGAAAAGAAATGAAAAAAATTTATCTGGTATTGGCCCTCTTGGCGGGAATTGCTTACGGCGAAAAAAACAAGAAATCTGACATCACGCTTACCGATGGGACTGTTCTCGAAAAAGCTAAAATACTAACTACGTCCCCAACTGATGCCGTCATTCTGCACTCTGGTGGAAATGTTGAGAATATCAGTTGGGATAAGTTACCAACGGAATTACGTGCGAAATATGGCGTCTCAGAAGAAAAGCAGAAAAAGTTTAAAAAAGATCAAGAAAGGCGAGAAGCGTTAAACAAGACGAAGTCGTTACTTCTGAGTAAAATTGAAGAAGCGTTCGCTTCTACAATTTGGGTTGAAGTTGAAATAAAGCAGGTACTCAGCAATGGCATTCTTTGTGAAGGAACAGGCTACCTGAAAGAGGTTGAGAAGGAACAAGTCACTTACTCTAAATCGAAGAAGGGCTCCGGCCTGTATCCAAACGAGATCGTTACAAACCGACATGTAAAAAAATACAAAACGATGCCATCATTCAAATTGGGAGGTGGTGAGTGGGTTTTCATTCAGTGCTCTACAGAGGGATTATATGAAGAGGTGAGTGAGTCGTTTTTTGTCATAGCTAACGGAACGTATTCATACTCCACAGCTTTTACTGGCGCATCAAAAACTGTTAAGAGTTACATAGATTCTTACATTTATCTTGGAAAGCTATTGACACCAAACGAACTCGAATTGCTCTCAGAAAACGAAATCCAAATGGCAATCAAGCGAGGCATTAAAAGTAGGAGATAGCTTTTCTATTTGAAATGAACTAAATGGAAAGATCCAGACGCAGCTATCAACTCCTTTCGCGCTCCACGCTACAGTCGCGATAGTGCTCCACGAATAAAAAATGAAAAACGCACTTCACAAAAAAATTTTAGTCCTACTTGCAGTTATCAGTAGTGTTACCACTGTAAGGTCAGAAGAGGTTTTCCACGTATCAAAAGTTGGTAATGACAAAACAGAGTTAATTGCCGTATTCAAAGCTATTCAGCAGATTGAGAAAAAGAAAACATATGGAGACCCGAGATCATTCGAAGTTTTTCAGAAGGTGGATAGCGAGAGCTATTTGGTATACAAAACTAGAACCAAGTATAGCACGACCGCTTCAAGCATGGCGTCTATCGGTGGCGGAGGTCGGACAAACGGCACAAGCCGAGAGGTAACAGACCACTCCAAAATCTACTTTTTGGTATTGAGTGAGCCAAAAGATTATGCAGATGGCGATAGGCTAAAAGACATATTTGCAGTCGATAATTCTAAGACCAAGTCATACACGAACACGCTGGGAGCCACGCAGACGGTAACGGTTCTTAATGAGGTTACTCCTGTAAACTTATCCCAAGACGAATTTGTTGAGAAGTTGAAAAAAGGCGAGAGTTGGCTGCTAAAGCGTTTCAAAAAGAAAAGCTGCACATTTTGTTTCGGTGATGGAAAGTTGAGCGCGAGTAATAACTACGCAAAGTGCCCGGACTGCAAAGGCAAGGGATCTACGCTGCTGGATTGCGTGATCAAGTGGTAAATTGAACGAACTGCTTCACAGTTTGTGCAACTGCACCGCAGTGAAAACCAGTTAAATTTCCCCCTCCTCTTAGATCGCCCCATGCGTTAACCCTCCCTTATGGGAGTCCAACGCACCATCATCCGCCCGCACCCCCGCGACAACCAGTTGTCGCCCATCCCCATCGACTTCGATCCCGACACCCTCGGCTGGATCCTCGACGAAGGCGGCCGGGGCAATCTCATGCTCCAGAACGAGCTGTTCAACGTGATGGAAGACACGTGGGACCGCCTCCGGGGAAACCTCAACAAACTCAAGAACGCAGTCTGCAAACTCCCGTTCAACCTCCAGCCCTGGACGGAGAAGGGCAAAGAGCCCACCGCCTCCGCCCTCGAAAAGGCTAGCTTCGTCGAGCACGTCCTCCACCACCAGAAAGCCGCCACCTGGGAAGGCCAGCACAACTTCCACGGCACCATCTACGAGCTGCTCGACGCCGTCGCCCGAGGCGTCGCCGTCCTCGAAATCGACTGGACCCTCGAAGACGGCAAATACATCCCCACCGGCACCCGCCGCGTGCCATGGACTTGCATTGGATTTGAGCGCCCTTCTCAGGTCTCAAGTCTCAGCCCTCATCCCTCGGCCAACGGCCTCCGCCTCTTCCCCGACCGCGACCCCAACAATCCTAAGCCGTTTGACCGCTATCCTCACAAATTCCTAGTCGGCGTCTATCGCGCCAAGTCCGGCCACATCGCCGAGACCGCCCAGCTCCGCGCCATCGCCCACCTCTGGCTCGGCCGCATGCTCGGCTGGGAGTGGATGACGCATAAGGCCGAACTCTTCGGCCTGCCCATCCGCTGGGCCACCTACGATCCCAGCGCCCCGCAAACGCAGATCGATCAGGTCACCGACATGCTCCGCAACATGGGCACCGCCGCCTGGGGCGCTTTCCCCCAGGGCACCGACCTGCAGATGATCAGCGGCAGCACGCCCGGAGTCGCCGGAGCCGCCGAGCCCACCGAGCGGCTCATGTATCTCGCCGACCGCGCCTGCGATCTCATCTTCCTCGGCCAGACCCTCACCAGCTCCGAAGGCTCCTCCGGCAGCTACGCCCTTGGTAACGTCCACCGCGAGGTCGAGCTCGACCTCTACGAAAATTACGCCGCATACGTGATCGACGTGATCAATAACCAGTTCATCCCCGCCATCATCGAGCTAAACTGGGGGCACTCCGAGGAGCTGCCCTTCCTCGAAGTCGAGCTCGACCGCCCCGAGAAAGATAACCAGATCGCCCAGCGCGACAAAGTCCTCTTCCAGGAGATGGGCCTCCCCGTCAGCAAACAGTGGCTCTACGACCGCCACAAAGTCCCGGCCCCCGGCCCCGACGAAGACCTCTACGAGCCACTGCCCCCCTACCTCAGCGACCGCCGCCGCGTCGCCGAAAATCAATCAATGGGAAGGATGCTGCCCCCAGCATCCGCTGCATCGGCAAAACATTCGTGTTCCTGCTATAGTCTTGTCGAAGGCAAGAGCGAATCGACCGAGTCTCTAAACAAACGCAAAGCCCAGGCTCAAACCAACTTCGCCAAACTCCTGAAAGCCACCGACCTAAAAACGAACGACCTCGTCTGGACCTCCGGCGACTGCCCCGCCTGCAGCCCCCTCAACGGCACCACCTATCCCGATGCTTGGACGACCCCGCCCCCGCTGCACCACAACTGCGACTGCGTGATAGAAATGAGACAAAAAATAAACAGTTATTTTTAAAAATAATAAAAACTAAGCATTGACGGAACCTAAAACAAACTATGTCTACGACCTGCAAATGACATACATTAAAAAGTTTCTTATACCAATCGCAGTTGTTATTTCCACTTTTGTTTTTGGCGGCTGTGCAACAATCGTTAAAGACGATTCTCAACCTGTGGCTTTCAGCTCGGAGCCCCAAGGAGCCACCGTTAAAATTAACGAAATCCCACGGGGTAAAACACCAACGACACTCATGGTAAAGCGCGATTTCGGTAAACAAATCGTCGGTTTTGATTTAGAAGGTTACCATCCGATTGTTTTCCCTTTGGAAAAGTCAATCGCTGGCATGACTTTTGG
This sequence comes from Puniceicoccaceae bacterium, assembly GCA_018402305.1. Classification (GTDB taxonomy): domain Bacteria; phylum Verrucomicrobiota; class Verrucomicrobiia; order Opitutales; family Coraliomargaritaceae; genus Thalassobacterium. The sequence goes on from JAGYJE010000017.1 coordinate 21,801, forward strand.
AAATATCCTTTTTGGAGGAATCATCGGAGTGGGCGTCGATATTGCTACCGGCAAAGCGACAAATTACGAAGACAGTGTTCATGCTATCATGACTCCACTATCCGAGCCAAAGCCAACGATGGAATCGAATTTACTAGAAAAAGAGACAGTTAAAACTAGTAAGCAAAAGTCTAGTACTGGAAATGTTAATTCGAAAAAATAATTCGAAGAAAACACCCATTCAAAATACCCCATTTTCGTATACTGTAAATATACGCGAAATTCAAATACCGCTAGTCCTACTAGTGACTGCGATATTAGTCTTAGGTTTTAGACTATAAGCGACATCATCCTCTGCGCTCTCCGCGATCTCCTTGTCCCGGCGTAGCAGCGCGAAGCCGGATGCGGTTAACCCCATCCCCCATCATTCGAGTGAAACTCGATTAAACCCAGTGAAATCACCCGCTCGCATCCCGCATCCCGAGACTCGAAGCTCGACCCATGCCCGATGTCATCAAAGCAGCCCTCACCACTGAGTTAGCCATTCGCGATCAATCATCCGCCATGCTTGAAGCTCCCAAAGAGCTTCAATACATGCCGCCCGGCACGCACCGCATCAACGCTTCCCGAGGCGGCCAGCCAGTTTCACTCGACATCACCGTCGACGCCTCCACGGCAGACCGCCTCAACCAGTTCCTCCAGGACCAACTGACCAAGGCGACCGAGGGTAACGACGACCGCCCCTTCTTCGACTTTAACCACGAAGACCGCGAAGCCGCCGCCTGGCCCACAGAGTTCTACTGGGCGGGTGAAGACCCGATCACCGGAGGCGTCCGCGCCAAGATCGAATGGAGCGGAGCAGGCGAGAAGGCCGTCAAAGAAAAGACCTTCCGCCGCTTCTCCCCCACCTTTGTGCCCGACGAGGCCGGCCATGTCATCGGCTCGGAAACAAACATGGGCGGCCTCGTCAACCGCGCCGCCTTCAAGACCATCGCGCCGCTTTTCGCCAAAGGCGACGCCACTCAGGTTTCAGGTCTCAAGTCTCATCCCTCAAACCCCCCTCAGGTCTCAGGTCTCAAGTCTCATCCCTCAAACCCCCCTCAGGTCTCAGGTCTCAGCCTTCATCCCTCCGAGCTTTCCAAGCTCGACGAGTCCACCATCCAAGCCATCGAAACCCGCCTCGACCAAACCCTCGACCTGGTCCAAGCCTTTTCAGACGAGGCGCGCGCCGCCTCCGAGCGCGCCCGCCGCGCACTCGGCTGGCCTGGACTCTCCCAAACATGGGGCCGCCGAGGCCACGCCGGACCGCACCGCAAACCCTTCGACGATCCCAACGCACCCGAAGGCGACGAAGATCAAGCCTTCCAAGATGACGAGCGCCGCGCCGTCAGGGAAGCCAGCCGCTATCGGCGTCAGCGCATGGAGCAAATGGAAACTGAAACACCCGAAGGCGACGCAGACCAAGCCTTCCAAGATGACGAGCGCCGCGCCATGGAGGACGCCAGCCGCCGCCAGCGCGAGCGCATGGAGCGCATGGAAACCGAAACACCCTCTACCGGCGACAGCAATCCCGAGTTCGAAGACGAAGAGCGCAGCGCGATGGACGAAGCCAGCAGCGAACGCCAGCGCCGGATCGAAGAGCAGGAGCTCGGAGTATACGACCAACCCGGCCAGACCTTCGAAGAAATCGCAAACGACCCGCAAGCCCTCCGCCGACTCTCCGACCAAGACCTAGAAGAGTTCCAATACTTCACCGAAGGAGAGACCCTCCGCCGCTTCCAAGAAGAAGCCGCCCGCCGCCGCACCCAAGTCCTCCCCCGAGCCAACTAAAACTCAGGTTTCAGGTTTCATCCCTCATCCCTCAATTCCCACTCAAGTTTCAGGTTTCAGCCCTCATCCCTCACGAAATGACTTCCATCCAAAGTAAAATCAACCACCTCTGCGACCTTGTCGAAAGCCAGCACAAAGAGATTCAAACCCTCCGCGACGATAAGCGAGCCGAGCAGCGAACCCGCGCCGAGTCGGCCCTGAGCGCCGCCGTCAACGCCGGCCGCATCGCACCAAACGACACCCGCAGCAAAGCCTTCTGGCTCAGCGCCCTCCTGCGCGACCACCAAGGCGCGGTCAAAGCCCTCGAGGCCCTGCCCGTCAACCCCGTCCTCGCCAAGGTCACCGGAGGTGCCGACCCAAAGTCCGGCCTGCTCGACAAAATGCAGCTCCAGCAAAAAAAACTCGCCGAAGTCCGCGCCGCCCATCCCCAGGCCGACTTCCAAACCATCTTCGCCAAAGCCCAAACCGAAGCCCCTGATTTGTTTCGATAACCCCCATCCCGTATCCCGCATCCCGCATCCCGCATCACTCATCAATCATTAGCCATTACATCCCATGAAACTCACCCGCGAAAACGCCATCCTCCCGTTCACTCCCGCAGCCGACCTCACAGGAAAAGAAGGCTACGCCGTGTCCCTCGACGCCGAGGGAAAGCTCCTCCTCCATGCCGCCGAAGATGCCGCACCCTTCGGCATCATCATCCATGGCACGGACACTTCCGAGAAGACCTCGGTCGCTCTGCTCGCCGGAGGCCTCGCCGGAACGGTCAAGCTGAAGCTCAATGATGCCGTTTCGACAGTCGGCCCCCTGCTGCGCGTTACCGAGAGCGGCACCTTTACGCCAGATTCTGGCTATAACATCGCCTGCGCCCAAGCCCTCGAAACCGGCGTCGCCGGAGAACTCATCGAAGCCGTCCTCTTCCGTCCCGTCACCCTCAGCTAATCATGAATTTTCTATCCAAGTCCGCTTCTCGAGAACTGCTCCCTAATTGGATGGGACGGTGTTCAGATGTGGTGCTTAAGGCGGAAGGCGCAAGGGAGCGTAGCCAACTACGTGACCGCCGCGCCGACCAACGCAACGCCGCATGTGGACCCGAGGTTGGGTGATTCCCCAGCCCTGACGCAGTCACTTCAAAATAACTTCAATTCTATCAATCACCCAACCGATCCCATTCAATTATGAGTAGTTCCAAATACCACGTCACGTTAACAAACTACGCGCGAGGCCTCTCACAAGACCTGCGCTCCACCCTGGCCGATTTCATCGCACCCGAAGTCATCGTCCCCGCCGCCACCGGCCAATATAAGAGCTTCGACGACAAAAACGCCTTCCAGATCCTCGACACCTCCCGCGCCGTCGGTGGCCCCGCCCGCCGCCTCGAATTCGCCGCCAGCGATCCCACCTACAACTGCCTCCCCCAGGCCCTCGAAATCCCCATCGACGACCACGAGCGCGACGAAGCCGGCAAGAGCGATCCCCTCGGCATCGAGCAAGCCAAGACGCAGACCCTCGTTTCCTCCGCCGTCGCTTCCCACGAAGCCAAGGTATTCGACGCCGTGGCCGGAGCCATCGCCGCCGTCGCAGACACCGGTGCCTGGAGCGGCCCCGCAAACGACAAAGACCCCATCGCCGAGCTCGACGCACAGATCGAGGCCCTCGCCACCGATACCGGCATGATGCCCAGCCGCATGGTCATCGGCCTGCCCGCCTGGGCAGCCATCCGCCATAACCCGCAGATCATCGCCCGCTTCCCCGGTGCCGCCGCCGTCGGCGTCACCCGCAACCAGTTCGCCTCGCTCCTGCTCAATCCCGATATCGAGATCCGCATCGGCGTCCTCTCCCGCGATACAACCAAGTGGGGCAAGACCAAGAGCGCCAAAAACATCGTCGGCAGCGAGCTCTACCTGTTCCAGAGCAGCAACAGCCCCACCCTGTATGATCCCTCCTTCATGAAGACCTTCCGCACCCGCCGCGGCGGTGTCGACATCGTCCGCACCTACCGCGAAGAGTCCAGCCGCTCCGATGTCCTCGCCGTCGATTGGACAGAAGACATCAAGGTCACCTCCAATATCTGCGCCAAACGCATCACCGTCTCCTAATTGCATAATCCCCGTGGCGTGTCCGCTCGCGGACGCCCTTCCCGGGAACGCAGGTCTCCCGACCTGCCTCCATTTTTTCCAATGAGGATCAACCACCGCTACGACGCCCGCGCCCGCATCTCCACCGTCAACGCCACCGATCTTCTGCGGCGCTACGCCTTCGCACCCGTCCAGGTCGCGATCAGTAGCGTAGTGCCGCTAGAGACCGCTAGTGTTCTACCTAGACTCGAAAAAGAAGAACGCGACGACAATCGCGAGATCTGCCGCTTCGACCTAAGCAGCACACTGCCCGAATATGCCGTCCTCAAAATCGACTTCGTCGGCCTCTTCACCGAGCGCGGCACACTCAGCCTAATTGGAGACAATATCACCGCAAACTTCGGTCAAAGCTACAGCCTCACCGCCTCCGGCACCACCCAGGTCACCCTGCGTCTCAGCGACGGAAGCAGTAACGTGCACCCAGCACCCATCGGCCCACAACCCATCACCGTCCAGTATAAAATCGAAGGCATCCGCATCCACCAGCAAATCGAGACCATCAACAACAACGTCAGCTTCACACGCACCCTCAACCAAGAGCTCCGCTTCCCCCAGCCATTTAACTACACACGCACCGTCACCGACCACCGAGACAACCCGTAATGCTTGGCATCGCATCCAGATTTCGCCCGTGGGGCAGACCGTTTCACCCACTTGATCTTAAAATCAAACTAGACGATCCAAACCCTAGCTTGCTCACGAGTTTGGAGGGCGAAGAACGATCGTCTATTGCACTCGCGCCGTTTGTATTAACAAATACCGCAGAAAATACGCTATTAGTGTATAATAACCAGACAGTTGTAGACGGAAGCAATAACGTAGACTTGGAGCCTTCTAACCTATGGGCAGACAGAGTTTTGCAGGCAGGTGAATCGGTCAATGTCATCCCATACGTAGTTCCGGCTAATCGCGGTAACTTTTATGGCACTGCACGAGTGCTACTCCGGTTCACCCTCTACGCACCAGAAGCATACGAAATTCTTAACAGCACAGACCAAGCGCTTTTAGCTACAAATCCAGCCTTCAAGGTTTCACGAAGCATCCGGTCAACCAATCCGATCTACTTCAGTGGCTATGCTCAAAACAATTAACTGCGCTACCCGCCAATCCGCAATCAAAATGAAAAAGCTCCTCGCCCTCAGCTCCCTGCTCCTTGCCCTCAGCTGCTTCACCGGCTGCCAGACCCTCCAAAACGCCCTCTACGAGCCCGTCCCCTACGATCAAGTCGCGCACCAACTCGACATCACCATGGAAGAAGCCGAGGCCCTCGGCATGGTCCAGCCTAAACCCGCCCTAGAGCCCATCATCAACACCCTCACCAGCCTCATTCCCGTCACAGGCAGCACACCACTCGCCAGCCTCGCGCTAAACGGGGCCCTCGCCATCGGCGCCATCTGGCTGGGTAAAAAGAAGCACACCGCCGAGAAAGTCAGCACCAGCCTAGTGCAAGGCATCGACACCTTCCGCGACATCCTCGACCAGACGCCACAGGGAGCCAAGATCGACGCCAAGCTCAAAGAAACTCTCCGCCAGCACCAGCAGGCCCTCCAAGTCCAAAAAGAAATCAGCAAGCTTCTCGACCGCTACGCAACCCCCACCAAAGAGCCCATCCGCTTCGAAGACGCCGCCTAAGGGCTGGGCCGCAACTCGCCGACTTGCTCACACTCCGGCTAAGACGAGTTGCTCACAGCCCGGCTCCGACGAGCTAAATCCTAAAGGGCCCATGAGGGTTGTCGCTGCGCTCGGATCTCGCCGGGCCATGAACAACTCTACGCCGGAGCATGACCAAGTCTCCGGCCAGGCATGAAACGACTCATCGAATCACTCCACGACGTAAAGCCGGCCCTCATCGGCACCGGCAGCGTCACCACCAGCGCCATCCTCGACGGCGTCAACGCCGCCGTCGGCATTCTGGTGGGCCTCACAACGCTCGTTTATCTCATCGTCCGCATCAGAAAGGAACTGAAAAAGTGATTCGCGACCCATCATCTTGCTGCATTTTAACAGCCCGGCGGTTGCCAATCGGTTGCCAAAATGGCTTCATCTGCCTTCATTTTAGTGTTTTCTACTTCACGTTAATTCCCAAAAAAAATCCCGCAACTCACTGGGAGTGCGGGATTTAAATGGGTGCAGGGGCCAGATTTGAACTGGCGACCTTCAGGTTATGAGCCTGACGAGCTACCGGGCTGCTCCACCCTGCAATAAAATGATCTGTTTACCCGATGCGGGGAGCGAGTACAAAGAGTGAACTCAATGGAGAGCGACGCCTTCTGTAAAGTATTTTCTTCTGTTTTTATTCACCTTTTTTCAAACTCATGGAAGTCGCAGCAATCAATTCATGTGAGTCGCCGGTTTTTCGGAAAAATATACGGGGAAATTCGATCTCGAAGGCAACTTGTTTCTGCTCTACAATCTTTAAAGAACTTCGAAGATTAACTTGTCAGAAGGTATTATTGCTCTTTATTCCGTTTTTTTGATCGGCTTATGAGCCGTTCTGGCTGATTCAATTACCTCTAAACGAACTTTTGCTGTGAAGTATTTTTTAAACAGATTTCATAGGTGCTTCCATTTTTTCGCTGCTCTCACGCTGGTTACCTCCAGTGGTCTCATCAGTGGCTGCAATTTGGATACCCGGATGACGACCTTTGTCACCAAGGGGCCGGTCGCTGAAGCACAGTATGATCTCTTCATGCTAACGGTTTGGGTCACCTTTGGGATTTTCCTCTTGGTGGGATCGGTTTACATTGTGGCCATTATAAAATTCCGCGAGCGTCCGAACGACGATCGACCGATGCCGTCTCAAGGACACGGTAATCCTTTGGTTGAAATAGGTCTGATTGGTGCCTCGATTTTGCTGCTTGTAGTGATCGCTGTGCCTACGCTAAAGGCGATCTGGTTCACGCACGACACGCCGGATGACCCGGAGAGCTACTTGGGCACCTGGTATTCCGGTGAGGGTCTAGCCGAAGAAGAAGCGGAAAACCCGCTGATTGTTAAAGTGATCGGCTACCAGTGGTGGTGGGCCTTTGAGTATCCCCAACTGGGTATCACCACAGCCAACGAAATGGTGATCCCAGCCGGTAAGGTGGTTCACCTCGAGCTTCGTTCAGTCGATGTGATTCACTCCTTTTGGCTGCCGCGTATCGCGGGCAAGGTCGACCTCATTCCCGGCCGGACAAACTCCATGTGGATTCAGGCAGGGGACAACTTTGCGCGTTGGAAAGAAAAGCAGGCTCTACAGGGCGAGGGCCCTGAACTGCGCGAGCAGTATGCCACTTACCTTGAGGAGGAAATCCATGATTATTATTACGGGCAGTGCGCCGAGTTTTGCGGCGAATCGCATGCCCGCATGCTCTTCCGCGCAACGGTGGTCGGTGACGACGCATTTGCCGCATGGGTGGCCAGCGAAAAGGAGGGGCATCGCCCACCGGACAACAAGACTTGGGAAGAATGGTATGCTGTCTACGACAAAAATCCCGATGCCCTGACGGGTGACTTAAATGAAGGTCTGAAAATTTTCATGGACCGCGGTAAGTGCGCCACTTGCCACGTGGTCAAAGGCAACCCCCGCGCCCTTGGCGTGGCCGGGCCGAATTTGACGAATGTTGGCTCCCGCCTTTCCATCGCCGCGGGGTGGCTTAACCATCACACCGAGGAAGCTGTGATCGACCCGGAGCAGCAATACGAAAACTTCTACAAGTGGATCGACCAGACCAATGTGGTTAAACCGGGTAACCTCATGTGGAAGGCCAACGGCGGTGGCATCGGTGAATTGACCGATGAAAACGGCGACCTCGCCCTCCTGACCGACGACGAAATCCATAAACTTTCTCTCTACCTTCAATCGCTCCAGTAGCCAACAACCGATCCCACAATGAGCCACACGGAAACCGAAATCCCAACCCCGAAGACCAACCCCACCCAGGAGCCCGAGGTGCTGAAAGCGGAACGCAGCAATCTTGGTATGTTGCGTCCCGATCACAATAAGAGTGTGATTATCGACTGGCTGACGACAGTCGACCACAAGAAGATTGGTATCATGTATGGGGCCATAGCCCTCTTCTTCCTACTCGTGGGTGGTCTTGAGGCGCTGATCATCCGCACCCAGTTGGCCGTTCCGGAAAATGACCTGATCTCCGCGCAGCGCTACAATCAGCTCTTCACCATGCACGGCACGACGATGATTTTCCTCGCCGTCATGCCGCTCAATGCCGCTTTCTTTAATTTCCTGGTGCCCCTACAAATCGGCGCACGCGATGTGGCCTTCCCCCGGATCAATAGCCTGAGCCTTTGGACCTTTGTGGCCGGTGCCATTGTTATCAATTTCGGCTGGTTGCTTCAAGCCCTCGAAGTCATGGGACTTTTCGAGGCGAAGGGCGCAACTGCGGGGATGACCGACCTTGTCCCGGCGGGTGGCTGGTTCGGCTACGCCCCATTGACCAGCACCGACTTTAGCGGCGCGGGCACCGACTTCTGGATCATGGGGCTGCAGATTCTCGGTATCGCCTCGCTCTCCGCATCGATGAATTTTATCGTAACCATCATCAATATGCGCGCCCCGGGCATGAAGATGATGCGACTACCTGTGTTCACCTGGATGACGCTGGTCACCTCTCTGCTCATCGTCTTTGCCTTCCCCGCCATTACCGTGGCTCTCGGCCAGCTTATGTTCGACCGCGTCTGGAATACGAATTTCTTTAACGTGGCCGGTGGTGGCCAGCCCATTCTCTGGCAGCACCTCTTCTGGATCTTCGGTCACCCGGAAGTTTACATCCTCGTGCTCCCGGCCATGGGCATGATCTCGGAGGTCCTGCCGACTTTTTCGAAGAAACCGCTTTTCGGCTACTCAATCGTCGTTTTCTCCGGTGCTGTGATCGGTTTTTTGGGCTTCGCCGTCTGGTCGCACCACATGTTCACGACCGGTCTGGGCAAGGTCGCCACGGCTGCCTTCTCCCTGCTCACCATGGCGATCGCCGTGCCGACCGGAGTGAAGATCTTCAACTGGGTCGGCACCCTTTGGGGCGGTCGCGTCCGTTTCAGCGCGCCGATGATTTTTGCATTGGGTTTCGTCTGGATGTTCATGATGGGCGGTTTTTCGGGTATCATGCACGCTGCCGCACCGGCCGATGCGCAGCAACAGGACAGCTACTTCGTCATTGCGCACTTCCACTACGTGATCATGGGGGGTATCTTCCTCGCACTTGTTTCTGGTATCTACTACTGGATGCCTAAGGTATTTGGAAAAATGTGGGTCGGGAATCTCAGTACCTGGGTCGCCGTGCTCGTCGTGGTGGGCTTGAATGTAACCTTTTTTCCGATGCACTTCCTGGGGCTGCTTGGAATGCCTCGCCGAACGCACACCTACCTGGAAGGTTTTGGTTGGGAAACCTACAACATGGTCTGTACTATTGGCGCCTACGTGCTCGCCGTGGGAATTCTCCTTCTCTTGGTCGATATGGTCCGCTGCATCCGCAAAGGCACACCCGCCGGTAACGATCCATGGAATGCGCGCACATTGGAATGGTCAACGACGTCCCCCCCTCAGGCTTACAACTTTGCGAAAACACCGGTTATCCCGGCCCGCGACGCACTTTGGGAGCACAAGTATGGGCCGGAAAACCGCCGGATCACCTACGAGGAGGACCACGGACATGGTGTCCACATGCCCAGCCAGTCCTGGATGCCGCTGATTGCCTCGATCGGCTTCATTCCGCTCGGTCTCGGTATGTCAATGATGCAGGCAGGGGTGCCTTTCATGGGCTACGTCGCCATCTTTGGTCTCGTCGTCGTCTGCGTCGGTCTCGCCCTCTGGGCACTCGAGGGCCCCGGCGGCTACCACCTCCATCCTGAGGAGGGTTGAAGACTGAAACCTGAGACCTGAGCGATCCCGTATCCCGTATCCCGTATCCCGTATCCCGTATCCCACATCCCGTATCCCGACACATGTCCAACACAGCAGATCACGCAGACAGCCACTCCAGTTTGGTCGTCGATAATAAAAAGCTCCTCATGTGGCTCTTCCTTGGGTCGGACTGCATGTTTTTCGGGACACTCATTTCGACGCACCTGATCTATCGCAAGCTCTACCCCGACTCCTTCGAGCCGACAACGCTCTTCAGCTTGGAGCTGACCTCGTTCTCGACCTTTATCCTGCTCATGAGCTCCTTCCTCATGGCGCTGGCCGTATCGGCCATGCACAAGGGGCAGTTAAAGAGTTTTCGGCGCAATACGCTGGGCGTCATTTTCTTCGGACTGATCTTCCTGGGCTGCCAAGTCTATGAGTTTGCCCACTTTGTACATGAAGACCTCACGCTCCAGACAAACACCTTCGGATCGACCTTCTATATGATGACCGGCACCCACGGGGTCCACGTGGCCATCGGTATTTTCTGGCTGATCTGCATGTACTTTTACTCCCACACCGGAAAGATGGACGCCCACGAAAGCGCGGTTGATGTTGAGGTGGCCGGTCTTTACTGGCACTTCGTCGATATTGTATGGATCGTCATTTTCACCGCCGTTTATCTCGTCGAGTTCATTCCTGAGATTTAACACGATTTACCCAAGCACCATGGCCCACATCGAAGAAAATCCCCTGCCCGTAGCCGCTGACACCGGACCTCTTAACAGCGAGACTGCCAAGTATCACACCTTCGTCAATCTGGCGCTTGCGCTGGCGGCGATCACTGGTGTCGAACTGGTTCTCGTATACATCCCCTTTCACCCGGTATTTATTCTCTCGGTTCTTCTTGCGCTTTCGCTGTTTAAATTCATCGCCGTGATTGCCTGGTTCATGCACCTGATCTACGACAAATTGCTACTTACGCTGGCCTTCGGCACAGGCATGGCCATCGCCACTGGCACCTTTGTGGCCCTCGGCTTCCTCATGTCCCCCAGTAACGTGGACTTTGAAGCGATCACCCAATTCTAGCGGATAACGGAGTGCGGGTGTCCCCACCCGCTGGCGTCAGCAGTGCCCATCGGCGGATCTGGTGTGTGAGGACACACACCCTCCGTAACCCGGGCACACCCTACGGAGTGCGGGTGTCCCCACCCGCTGGCGTCAGCAATACCCATCCGCGAATCTGGTGCGTGAGGACACACACCCTCCGTAACCCGGGCACACCCTACGGAGTGCGGGTGTCCCCACCCGCTGGCGTCAGCAATGCCCATCGGCGGATCTGGTGTGTGAGGACACACACCCTCCGTAACCGGGCACACCCTACGGAGTGCGGGTGTCCCCACCCGCTGGCGTCAGCAATACCCATCCGCGAATCTGGTGCGTGAGGACACACACCCTCCGTAACCCGGGCACACCCTGAAGTTTAATCAAATTGGACTGGATCGTTTTTATAAATACCCTACAATCTACGATTTCATGCAACTCCACTGGCATACTGAACCACTTCTTCTGATCACCCTGCTTGGGGTGGGTTGGTTGTATGCCTTGGCGGTTGGTCCCTTTCGAAAACAACTCAGCGGTGGACAACCCTTTCCGCTCAGGCAGTGCATCCTTTTCTACACGGGCTTGATCCTGGTCTATCTCACCGTTGGTTCCCCGCTCGACCAGATCGGTGAGCAGTTTCTTTTTTCCGCCCACATGGTGCAACACATGCTGCTAATTTATACCTGTGCGCCTCTTTTTATCTACGGCACGCCGCCCTGGCTGATTGATTGGCTGCTCAAGCCCAGCGCTTTGACCCAAGCCATGCGCTTCCTCACCCACCCAGCCTGCGGCGGCCTACTCTTTACTTTTGTTTACACCGTTTGGCACGTGCCTGCGCTTTACGAATCCGCCCTGCACGATAAACGGATTCACGTACTGGAGCACTGGACTATGTTTGGCCTCGGGCTGCTCATGCTCTGGCCCTATCTGACCAACTCAACCCGTGTCCCGCGCGCTAGCTATGGGGTTCGCATGGTCGCGATTTTCCTTCTCATGATCGGGCAACTGCCCGTCTTTGCCTTCCTTTGCTTTGCCGGCGAAGCGATCTACCCAACCTATATATGGGCTCCCCGTATCATTGAACTGGACCCGCTCAACGATCAAATACTCGGCGGTATTATCATGAAAGTCGTCAACATGGGCTTCTCGCTCACGATTCTAGCCATCGCTTTCTACCAATGGGCGAAGAGTGAGGAGCCCGAAGAGGTACCCAGCAGTTCGGCTGCCCTCGGACAGGTCGCGCGCCCACAGGAATCCTGATTCTATGGCTTGGGAGATTGTATTTGTCTTTGGCTTGCTGGTCTTTGCCATCGCCAGCTTTATCTGGGAGCGGATCTCGCCGGACCTGACCGCACTCACTGTCTTTGCCGTGCTGATCTTTGTCAGCATGGTGACGCAAAGTGATTTGCTGCCCTCCCTGGATGTGACGCTTGGGGTTTTCAGTAACTCGGCCCCGATCACCATCGCCGGGATGTTTATTGTGAGTGCTGCGCTTGAACGCACCGGGGGGATCGATCTGATCACGGGCTACCTCAAGAAAATGGTCAAGCTGCCCTACCGGGGGTTCATTTTTGTCATGGTGCTGGGTGTCGCCGGGGTCTCGGCCTTCGTCAATAACACACCGGTCGTTATCGTCCTCATGCCTGTCATGCTCTCGCTCTCAAGGGACATGGGCATCGCGTCCTCAAAGCTGCTCATTCCCCTCTCCTACGCATCGATTTTCGGAGGCACCTGCACCCTCCTCGGCACCAGCACAAACTTATTGGCCAGCGGCATTCTCAAAGAATCGGGCCACGCCCCCATCGGCATGTTTGAACTGGCCTCGGTAGGCCTCCCGGTTCTCTTCTGCGGTGCCATTTACCTCGTCATTTTTGGCAACCGTCTCCTGCCGCACCGCGAGACGCTGACTTCGATTCTCACTGAGGAAGAGCGTAAGGAGTTTATTACGGAGGCCTTTATCCGTTTCGACTCGGAACTCCATGGCAAGGTCGTGACCGAGACCAATCTTCTGAAAAACCGGGGAATCCGGCTGCTGGAAATCGTGCGCCACGGTATCGCCGTGCCGGGCGATCCGAAGGAACAAACCCTGCAATACGGAGACCGTCTGGTCCTGGCCTGCCGCCCTTCCGGCGTTGCGGAGGCTCACTCGATGAAGGGCATTACCATGCAGTCCGAATTAGCCGAAGGCCTCGAGACCATTGCCACTGATGAGGGCGCTTTGGTCGAGGGCGTTGTGGCGCCGCAGGCCTCTATTGTTGGGCGAACTTTGGGAGAGATCAACTTCCGGCAGCGCTTCCGTATGGTTGTGGTCGCGGTGCACCGCAAGGGCACCAACCAGCGTGAGCGCCTCTCCAGCCTCCGCCTTGAGGCGGGTGACACCCTCCTCATGATGGGCTCCAGCGATGCCATAAATTCACTGGCAAGCAGCGACGATATTATCATTCTCGACCGCCCACGGCTGCCCGCCAGGAGCCTGCGTGTTAAGATGCCGATCGCCATCTTAACGAGCACAAGCATCGTCATGCTTGCCTCGTTCAATCTGGTTCCTATTGTCGCGGCGGTTGCTCTGGGAGTCGCGACCCTCCTGCTCACCGGATGCCTGAAACCAAAAGACGCCTACGCCTCGGTGGAATGGTCGATCCTCGTCATTATTTTCGGGATGCTTGCACTGGGGCAGGCGATGGACTCGACCGGTGCCAGCCAACTGATCGCCAACCATCTGACCGACCTCGTCCGCACCTTTGCGCCGACTCATCTGGAAGCCATCTTCATGTTGGCCATCATTTACATCATCACCTCCGTCTTCACCGAGTTTCTTTCCAACAATGCCGCTGTAGCCCTCATGGTGCCGATCGCGCTCGGCATTGCCGCGACCCTCGGCGTCGACCCCCGGCCCTTTGTTATCGCATCCTGTATCGCCGCCTCTGCCAGCTTCTCGACCCCGATCGGTTACCAAACAAATACCTATGTCTACGGCGTTGGTGGCTACAAGTTCACCGACTTCACAAAGGTCGGCCTGCCGCTTAACTTCATCTACTTCGCGGTCTCTGTCTTTATTATTCCGCGGGTCTGGAGTTTCTAGAGCGGAGACTGTAAGCTCGGCGAAACCGCTTGGCTTTGATGCGCCATCAAAACGGTCGACGTCGCTCTCATGCCGTGGGTGAAAATTCGCGTGCATGGCCACAGCAGTCATCTCAAACAATGCCAGTTGATCGTGCAGACATTTTGCATGAAAACCGAAATCCCTGATATTCTCATTGACAAAGTCTGATTTTAAGTGATTATCAATCCATGAAATTCAGCGTCGAAATGGAAGAGAACACTCTCGAAAAGATTATGCTCGCCACCGGCATTTCGAAGAAGGGACCTGCCGTGGCCAAGGCCGCCACAGAGTATCTGCGGCGGGCCATGGCTAAGGAGTTTGCTACCATGGTGATGGAGGGAGCGTTTGAGGACTACCCCCTGACCAACGACCAGATCGAGCAGTTCGACCGCTAGGTCAGTGGGGTCAGAAGGCTTACCCAGCCCGGAATAACCCACGCATCGAAAGCGCTAACAAAAATGGTTCTTGTTGATACCGGCGCGTGGATTGAGTTCTTTCGCCGAGACGGTGACCCGTTTGTTAAACTGGCAATGAAAGCCCTCATCGAGGCGTTGGAAGCGACGCTCTGCGGTCCGGTAGAGATGGAGTTTTTCGGCGGAGCGCTCCCGCACGAGCGCCGCCGCATCCAGAGCCGTTTTGATCTCCTTCCCTACCTGAATAACGATCAAAAAATCTGGCGGCAGGCAGCCGCCCACTACGCGACCTTACGCAGCAAGGGCACTACGGTGCCTTGGAACGATGTCCTTGTGGCCACGCTTGCCCTGCGCCATAACTACCGTGCCTACGCAGTCGATCAACATTTCGAGCTTATGGCGACACATTTGGGTCTCCGCCTCTACACTCCCGGCTACAACGGCGCATTCGAGCCTGAGCCTTAGGGCTTCCATCCCGCATCTCAAATATAATACATCCCGACCTCGGCCTCACGCACGACAAGATCCTCCAGCGTGTATTCCCGGAGCTTGGCTTCGAAAACAGCGCCCACTTCGGACCAAATGCCGGTCACGCGCCGACCGGAATGGCCTGTGTTCTCGAAGTTGTGCTCAAGGAGCTCTCCCTCGATCGCCTCGACGATGTCGATTAGAGGGATTTGCCGGGGCTCCTTTGCCAGGGCATAGCCACCCTGCTTGCCCCGTTTGCTAATGATCAGCCCCGCGCCGCGCAGTTCGTTCAGAATTTGTACCAGGTAATTCGCGGGGATCGCCTCTGCAGCGGCGAGCGTTTCGATATGCGCGAGCTTGTTTTGCCCGTGGTTCCGACCCAGTTGAGCCAACACGCGGCAGGCGTATTCAAGTTTTCGGGAAAGCTTCACAGGGTAGTTCTTAGGCTCATGACTCAAGAAGTAAACTTTAATCGAAAATGGCTCAATTTTTAGTCGCTTTACCCCGAGCCCATGCCCTACTCTCTTCCGCTTATGCCAGAAGATACCACGCCCGAAAATTTAAGTTCTGAAGCCGCTTCACCCGCGGTCTCAAAAGACGTCTACGACTCGTCTAAAATTCAAAAACTGGAAGGCCTCGAAGGCGTCCGCAAGCGCCCCGACATGTATATTGGGGACACGAACGAACGGGGTCTCCACCACTGCGTCTTTGAGATTGTGGATAACTCAATCGACGAGGCACTGGCCGGCTATTGCTCGCAAATTACGGTGAGTATTCATAACGATGGCTCCTGCTCTGTCGAAGACGACGGTCGGGGCATCCCGGTCGATATTCACCCGAAGTATAACATCCCCTCGCTCGAGCTGGTTATGACGAACCTCCACGCGGGCGGTAAATTTGGTAAGGGCGCCTATCAGGTTTCGGGCGGTCTCCACGGGGTCGGCGCCAAGTGCGTCAATGCGGTATCCGATTGGTTTGAGGTGGAGGTGCGCCGTGATGGCAAGGTCCACAAGATGGAATTCTCACGGGGCAAGACCACCTCGAAGATGAAAATCATCGGCGAGACGAAGCGCACGGGCACCCGCATTGCCTTTTCCCCCGACCCCGAAATCTTCCTGACCACCCGCGAGTTTAAAACTGAACTCCTGGTGAAGCGCCTGCGCGAGTTGGCCTTCCTCAATCCGGGTATTCAAATCAGCTTTGTCGACGAGCGGATCAACAAGACGGAGAATTTCCTCTTTAAGGACGGCATCGCCGAGTATGTCACCTACCTCAACGAAAACAAAAACGTCCTTCACGAGAAGCCGATCAGCTTCCACGGCGAGGCCCCCACGCCCAATCCGGATCTGGACGCCAACATCGTCGTGGATATCGCTTTCCAATACAACGACAGCTACAACGACCAAATCTACGCCTACGCCAACTCGATCCACAACATCGAGGGCGGCACCCACCTCTCCGGCTTCCGCACCGCGCTGACCCGCGTGATCAACGCCTACGGTAAGGCCAACAACCTGATCAAGGACAAAGAGCCCAACCTCTCCGGTGAGGACGCCCGCGAGGGCCTCACCGCGATCATCTCGGTCAAAGTTCCCGAGCCCCGCTTCGAGGGCCAGACCAAGACCAAGCTCTCCAATGGCGAAGTCGATGGTATCGTGCAAAAGATTACGGGCGAAGAGCTGAA
This sequence comes from Puniceicoccaceae bacterium, assembly GCA_018402305.1. Lineage (GTDB taxonomy): Bacteria > Verrucomicrobiota > Verrucomicrobiia > Opitutales > Coraliomargaritaceae > Thalassobacterium. The sequence continues at coordinate 38,362 of JAGYJE010000017.1, forward strand.
ATACTACTTCGAGACTAACCCGCAGGTGGCCAAGCGCCTCATTGACAAGTGCCTCAACGCCGCCCGCGCCCGCGAAGCCGCACGCAAGGCGCGCGAGACGGTGCGCAAAGGTGCCCTCTCCTCCGGCGGCCTTCCCGGCAAGCTGGCTGACTGCTCGTCAAAGGATCCGGCCGTCTCCGAACTCTATATTGTGGAGGGTGACTCGGCCGGCGGTTCCGCCAAACAGGGCCGCGACCGCGCAACCCAAGCCATCCTGCCGATTCGCGGAAAACTCCTTAACGTGGAGAAAGCCCGCCTCGACAAGGTGCTGGGCAATAATGAAATCCGCACCCTCATTACGGCGGTCGGCACCGGCATCGGCGACCACGAGGGCGACGGCGCCTTCGACGCCTCTAAAGCACGCTACCATAAAATCATTATTATGACCGATGCGGACGTGGATGGCGCCCATATTCGGACCCTCCTGCTCACTTTCATCTTCCGCCAGATGAAGGGCCTCATCGAAGCGGGCTACGTCTACATCGCCCAACCGCCCCTCTACAAAATAAAGCGGAAACGCCGTGAACAGTATATCGACAACGATGCCCAACTCAACCGTATCCTCCTCGAATTGGGCTCGGAGGACGTCACCCTGGTTCGTCTGCGCGACAAAAAAGAACTCACAGGCGAGAGCGTTGATAGCCTCGTCGAATGCATGTCACGCCTCGATATGATTGGCCGCGGAGTCACCCGCTATGGCTGTGATTTCGCCACCTACCTCGATCAGCACGATGGTGACGACTATAAACTGCCACGCTACATCGTGCGCATCCGCACCGGAAATGAAGAGGCTTTTCGCTTCCTCAAGGATGACGACGACCGTATCGCCTTCCACAGCGAGTTTGACCTGACCGATGAAGACGGCCACGACACCGTGGTGCGCGAGATCGCCAACGAAGACGGCATCAAAGTGCTCCAGCGAATTTCCCTGCATGAGATCTTTGAGTCGACTGAGATGACCAAGCTCGTGCGCGAGATCGCCGGCCTCGGTATGGACATCCAGCAATTCACCAAGAGCGAGGAGCCCCGCTATCAAATCATTGAGAACAAGGGTGACGAAAAGAAGGAAACCATCACGGAACTCTACTCGATCATCGAACTCATCGACAACATTCGGGCCAGCGGTCGCCGCGGCCTTAGTATCCAGCGCTATAAAGGTCTCGGCGAAATGAATCCGAAGCAGCTTTACGAAACAACCATGGATCCGACCACGCGCCGCTTGCTCAAAGTCAACATCGCCGACGCCGCCGTGGCCGACGGTATCTTCTCTATGCTCATGGGCGAAGACGTCCCCAGCCGCCGCGCCTTTATCGAAGACAATGCCCTGAATGTCTCGTATCTCGACGTTTAAAAACATTATGCCCGACAATCCTATAGATTCCCAAAACCCCGAGCACACTCGCCCGGAGGTGACTTCGATCATCGACATCATGCAGACGGCCTACATCGATTACTCGATGTCCGTCATCGTAAGCCGCGCTCTGCCCGATGCCCGCGACGGCCTGAAACCAGTGCAGCGCCGCATCCTTTACGCGATGTTGCGCGAGGGATTGCTCCATAACCGCCCCTTCGACAAGTGCGCCGGTGTGGTCGGGGAAGTTCTGAAAAACTACCACCCCCATGGCGACAGCTCGGTCTACGACACTCTGGTCCGCCTCGCCCAGAACTGGGTCATGCGCTACCCGCTGATCATTCCACAGGGGAATTTCGGCTCCATAGATGGCGACTCCGCCGCTGCCTATCGTTATACCGAGTGTAAACTGGAGAGCATCGCTGAGGACATGCTCAAGGATATCGACGAAGACACCGTCGACTTTGTACCCAACTACAAGGAAAGCTCCACCGAGCCTTCTGTTCTACCGGCCGCCCTGCCGAACCTCCTGATGAATGGATCGACGGGTATCGCCGTCGGTATGACGACGAACATCCCGCCGCACAATCTTAATGAGATTATCGATGCAGCTATCGCCATCATCGAAAATCCTCAAATCGAACTTGATGAACTGATCCAACACATCCCGGGTCCCGACTTCCCGGGCGGGGGCTTCATCCACGGGAAGTCCGGCATTGAAAGCTACCTCAAAACCGGGCGTGGTATCGTGCGTACCCGGGGCATTGCCGAGGTCGTTGAAAACAAAGGTAAGGAAGAGATCATTATCTCTGCCATTCCCTACAATGTGAATCGCGCCTCCCTGGTTATTCGCATCGCCGATTTGATTAAGGAAAAGGCCATCGACGGCATCTCCGACCTTCGCGACGAATCGACCGAGACCACCCGTATCGTTATCGAACTGAAGCGCGGCGCCATCCCCCGCGTCATTATCAACCAACTCTATAAGAGCACGCCGCTGGAAAGCTCCTTCGGCGTCATCCTCCTCGCGCTCGACAACCGTCGACCCAAGCAGATGAACATCAAGGAGATGCTCACTTGCTACATCGACCACCGCCGCGAGGTTGTCTACCGCCGCACCGCCTTCCGCCTCCGTAAGGCAGAGGCCCGCGCCCACATTCTCGAAGGCTACAAGATTGCCCTCGATAATCTCGACGATTTCGTCCGCATCATCCGTGCCTCGAAGAACCGCGATGAGGCCAAGGTCGCGCTTATGGCGAAGTTCCCGCTGACCGAGATTCAGACCAACGCAATTCTCGAGCTCCGGCTCTATCAACTGACCGGCCTCGAGCGCGGCAAGATCGAGGAAGAATACCTCGGTCTCATGACCCTCATCGAAGAACTGCGCTCCATCATTGAAAACGAGCCCAAGTTGCTTGCTGTGATCAAGGAAGAACTCAGCGAGATGAAAGAGAAATATGGCAACGCCCGCCGCTCACAAGTGCTCGCCATCGATGGTGATCTCTCCATGGAAGACATCATCCCCAATGAAGGCTGCATGATTACGGTCACCCATAAGGGCTTCATGAAGCGCACCGCCCTAGACGAATACCGCTCGCAAAAACGCGGTGGCAAGGGCGTGATCGGTTCGGGACAGTACGACGAGGACTTCGTTGAGCACCTCTTCACTGCCTCGACGCACGACTTCATCATGTTCTTTATGAACAACGGCCGCGTTTACGTGGAGAAGGTCTACCACATCCCGGAAGGCACCCGCACGGCCAAGGGCCGGGCCATTGCCAACATTCTTGAACTGCAGGAGGGTGAGAAAATCGCCGCCATGATCTGTGTCAAAGAGTTCGCCGAGTCTGAACAGCGCATCGTGCTGGCCACCGAAAAAGGCGTCACGAAAAAGACCCTCCTCTCCGACTATAAGAACCACCGAAAGGGCGGCCTCATCGGCATCAACATCGATGAGGGCGACAAGCTGATTGGCGCACGCCTGACCGAGGGTACGGACGACGTCCTCCTCGTCACCAGCAACGCCCAGTCGATTCGCTTCCCCGAGACTGACCTGCGCGACCAGGGCCGTGCCACCCGCGGCGTCCGTGGTATCAAGTTGAAGAGTGCAAACGACAAAGTGGTCGCTATCGAGATTGTCAAAACAACCGAGGGCGGCGAAACCGACGAGCCGGAGCAAAAACTCCTCATCGCGGGTGCCAACGGCCTCGGAAAGCGCACCGCATTCAATGACTACCGCGTGCAATCCCGCGGTGGCTCGGGTATTATTGCGATGAAGTCGGACAAGGTGGTGGGCGCGCTGAGCGTCACGGATGCCGACGAGATCATGATGTTCACCAAGAAAGGGCAAGCTGTCCGCAGCCCGATCAAGGATGTCCGCATCACCGGTCGCGCCGCCAGCGGCGTCAAACTCGTCAACCTATCGGATAAGGACTTCCTCATCGGCATCAGCAAAGTCATCGCCAGCGAAGAAGACCCCGCCGCCGACGACGATATGGAAGAGGTAATCGAAACGTAGCCGGGTTGGCTCTGCCGCCCGGTGCTGCGGGTCGAGACAACCCCCACGGCTGAACATTGCGATATGGCCTGGGTGGCCGCCGTCCGGTGCATCCGGTTCCAAACTGGCAGGCGGCACAGCCAACCTGCCTACGAGCAACGCTTCCCCGCCGCACGCCCGGCGGCATCTCCCGTCGCGAAACAGCCCTGCATCAAAAATCCACCTGTCGGAGCCTCCCAGTCGAGCATTTCTCCCGCGCAATACACCCCCGGCAGGCGGCACAACATTAGGTTCGCATCCAGTTCCGACCAGGCCACACCCCCGGCGGTGGAGATGGCTTCGGCAATCGGCCTCGGCTTTGTCAGCGGTATGCGGCAGCGCTTGGCCGCACGCGCCAGGTCCAGAGCGTTGTCGAACGCGCCATACCTTTCCTGGAGAATGGCGCAGGCGGTTTCATTCAACTTCCACCGCAGACCCGCCTCTTTGAAAAAATCACGCCGGGCGGACTCCATCTTTGCGACGAGCCGTGCTTCGGTGAAGGTGGGTTTGAAATCAATTTCAATGGCCGGGCTCGCCATGCGCCGCAACTCAGGCCCGAGCGCATAGAGCGGCGGGCCCTCAAAGCCGTAGCGCGTCACGACCAGCTCGCCGATCGCTCGCTGTCCGTTGGCGTAAACTTCGAGGTTTTGCAGTGGGTTTCCCTCGATTTGGCTCAGGGTCTCCGCGGACCAGTCGCACTCCCAGCCACAATTGGCCGATTGGAGCGGCACGGCCTCGACGCCGAGCGCCGCTAAAATGGACACCCACGCGCCGGTCGAACCGGTCTGCGGCCAAGAGGCACCGCCCATGGCCAAAACCACCGCGTCGAAATCCGATTCAACCCGTTCCGCCCCCACCTCGAAAGTGAGCCGAACCGATCCCTCCCGGTGCTCCAGGCCCACCCAGTGGTGCTGCATCTTAAAAGCCACCCCGGCCGAGCGCAGCCGCAGGACCCAGGCCCGCAGGAGCGGAGCCGCTTTTTTTGAAAAAGGAAAGACCTTGCCGTTGGGCGCCGCAAAAGTCTCCACCCCCAGACTGAAGGCCCAATCGCTCAAGGCATAATTATCGAAGGCCTTGAGATACTGCCGCCAGCGCTCCACCGGGAAATCCCGGCCCGAATAGTGCCCAAGAAAGTCCTCAAAGGCCGCGCTATTCGTCAAATTCAGCCCGCTTTTACCGGCCACGAGAAACTTCCGTCCCACCGAGCGCTTGGCATCGAAGAGCGACACTTCGGCGCCGAGACCGGTCGCCACTTCAGCCGCCCGCAGGCCCGCAGGCCCGGCGCCCACCACCGCGATCCGACGCTTTTTCATCCGTAGAGTGCGGGCAAGCCCTAGCGCCTCCGATACAGATTCATGACCCGCTCGCTCTGCTCTTGGCGCACGTAGTCGAGTGTGAGCTTGGGGATCTTGTGGCTGCCACTTTCGCCCGTGGTGTTTTGGCAATGGCGCTGAATCACCGCGTAGAGGAATTTAAAGGCGTCGCGGGGCTGGTGCATCTGGTCCAACGCATCCACCAGATCACGCTCGTCGACTTCGTCTTGAAACAGCTCACTGAGTTGCCCGATTCGCTCGGCATCTCCTTTTTGACAATTGCGGAAGCGGGAGGTGCAGAGGTCGTAAAGCGTCGACCCGGTCCAACGCAGGGGGTTGATCATGTTTTGTTTATCGAGGCGGGCCTGTTGCTTGAAATCCGAATCCGCACGCTCCAAGAGCGGCGCGAGTTCGAGCGGCAGAAGCATCTTCGCGCCAAAACCCTCCTGCTGGAGGAATTTGTTGTTGAGCAAGGGCCAAACCAGCTTGCGCATTCGCTCGCCGTCACTGTTCACCATGACCGGCTCGTCGAGACGGTCGACAAAGACGATTAGCGAACCGTAGCCAAGGCCATTGACAATCTGTAAAAACCGCTTGGTCGCTTGGTAACGCTTATCCTGATCCCCTTTCTCAGGGAGCAAGCTCTCCACGCCGTGCCCACCGGGAAGATCCCAAAGGCCATCGGCGAAGAAGCGAGGGTTTCGGGCGATCGTGCGTAGCTCCCTGCATACCTTGCGCGCACGTAGTCCGTTCTTGAAGAAGCGCGAAAGCCAGGTGGCCCCAAAACCAAAGAAGCCACCAATCCCAAGCACCGCGAGCATTTGCCACTCCCAGCGAATCGCCTCGCTAAAATACCAGAGCCCGCCGCTGATCAGACCAATCGCGGCCAGACCGAGCACAAAGACACTGTGCCCTTGACGGCTGACCAACCGCCCGACCCCAAGCACCCGCTTAAGCCGCTGCCAACGTGGCTGACGCTCCCCGTGGCGTGGATCGTCGTACAACAAAGCCAATACCGCCAAGTCAAGGCGCAGCTCACGGCTTAGTTTACGCACCTTTTTTCGCTGGCTGCGGATCAGACGGTCTTTCGAGTCAGAGAGTAATTGGTCGACGAGCTCCGTCACCGCCAGACTCAGAATGGCGTCCTGGTGATCCGCCAGACGAATCTGCTCGAGACCGGCTTGCGGATCCCCCGGCGTGAGGGCATGGGCCAGCTGATCAAGAAATCGATTGAGATCGTCGTAGCGCACCATCCAGACGCGATCGTTCTCATGTGCCGCATTGTGGGCCTCAATGCGGCGTTCCATCATCAGGCGCATCGCCGTTTTACCGCTGCCCTTTTCCCCGAGCACGATTGAGGTGCTGGGCACCGTGGGCTGTCCGTAGATCTTTTCAAAGTCCGGGTGCGATACAGTTGACTCCATCGTACGAGCGTAGACCGAGTCGTTGCGTGCCTCCTCTGCTTGAAAGGGATTTTCCCTGAGCTGCCAGTGATCGAAAAAACGTTGTATTTCCATAATGTATTTCTGCTGATTTGCGCCGTGGGCAGAGTCCCTGTCGAACTTGATCTTCCTGATTGTATCGGATTATCAGCGTGAAACGCCTGAACCTCAAGATCATCTTTTCAACTCTTTAAACCAAGGTGGCGTCCGAGCTCGCTCGGGCTTACGGTGAACTGGCGGATCCCGATCGTGGAGGCGATCGTGGCGTCCGAGCTCGCTCGGGCTTACGGCGTTGCAGGAATTGATCGCGCGGGAACATTCATTTCGTGATGGAATTCGCCTTGGAGAACAATACGCTTTCGTCTTCACTCTCAAGAACTCCTATTTTGCACGACGTTAAAGAAAGACCTCAGTTCGTGGAACGAGCGATGCTCATTGGCATCGACCTTCCCGATACCGCTAGCCACGAGACCCGTAGCCTGCTCGACGAGCTACGCGAACTGACGACCACCTTGGGCATTGCGATCCAGCACGAGCGCCTCGTCGCGATTCGTAAGCCGCAGGCCAAACTGCTCGTCGGCTCGGGAAAGGCACGGGAACTTGTCGATGAGGCCAACGCGCACGATTGCGATGTCATTATTTTCGATAACGAGCTCACCCCCGCGCAACAGCGCAACTGGGAGCAGCTTGCCGAGAACAAGATCCTTGTGATCGACCGGCAGGAGGTGATTCTCGATATCTTCGGGCAACGCGCCCAAACCAAGGAGGCGGTCTTGCAGGTCGAATTGGCTCGACTCGAGCACAACTTGCCGCGCCTGAAAAGCGCCTGGACCCACCTCGGCCGACAACGCGGGGGCGGTGCCATGCAGCGGGACGCAGGTGAAACGCAGCTGGAACTTGACCAGCGTATGGTGCGCACTCAAATCTCGCGGGTTAAACGCGAGTTGACCAGTGTGATCCAGCATCGCGAAACGCAGCGGAAAAAGCGCATGACGGTTCCCGTGCCGACCTGTGCCATCGTCGGTTATACGAATGCCGGTAAATCCTCCCTCCTCAATAAATTGACGGATTCCACTATTTTGGCCGAAGACAAGCTTTTTGCCACTCTCGACCCGACTTCGCGCCGCTGCCCCCTACCCTCTGGCCAACCGCTGGTCGTGACGGACACTGTGGGCTTCGTGCGTAACCTCCCTCACCAATTGGTCGATGCCTTTAAGGCGACTTTGGAAGAAGCCATCGTTTCCAACTTTTTGATTCACGTGCTCGACGTGAACAGCCCGGAGGTGGACGCGCACGCCGAGACCACCCTGAGCGTCCTCAAAGAACTGGGCGTTAAGGATAAACAGATAATAACGGTTTTTAACAAAATCGACGCCCTCTGGGACGCGGCCACGCGCCAGGAGTTGGCGATGCGCTACAAGGATTCATTCTTCATCAGCGCGCACACCGGCGAGGGCCTCGATGCGCTGCAGGACAAGATGGAGTCGATTATCGAGGCCGACTTTTCTCAACTGCGCCTACTAATACCGCACAATCGCTACGACCTCGTGGCACGCCTGCACCGCGAGGGTGGCGTGCGCAAAGAGGAAGCCCGCGATGATGGCACCTACCTCGTCGGCTCCGTGCCGGAGCGTATGCTCAGCCTGCTGCAACCTTTTATTCAGCAGTCATGAGCCTTCGCTTACCGCACAAAAGTCACATAAAGGTAGCCAAGCGTCATCAAGGCGAAAAAGGCCAGACCCACCCAACTGATTACCGACAGGAAAAAACCGGGCCGATCTGCTTCGGGCACATTGTCTCCCCGCATGACCCGGTAATTGATGTAGGCCAGAATCGGTGAGGTGACAAAGGATATGATGGCGGCAAAGCTCAGCAGCTGCAGGAGATTTTGTACGAAGCCAAGCACTACAACACTCGCCAGAATCATTGATGCGATTATCCAAACCCGGTAGATACGCTGAAAACCTTTCTCAGGCAGGTCCTTGATTAAAGCACAACAAGCCGCCAATGATCTCGGGTAGCCGTCGAGGCAGGTCAGCGTCGTGCTGAACATGGTAATAAAGGCCGCCGAGAGGATGAGCAGCCGCGACCAGTCTCCGATCGTCCCTGTGTAGAGATTGACCAACTGTTGCGAGAAGCCCACCCCGCCCGCAGCAAAGGACTCCCCAGTGCCATACATGACAAGCACGCCGAGCCCAACAAAGAGCACCGCCAAGACCACGGCGGCAAGGTAGCCCAGATAAAAGTCAATGGAAGTCTCACGCACCGTGGCAAAGTGCCCGGTCTGTTTCTCGCGGCTAAACATCCAGAGCGACGACCACGCGGAAAGATCCATTGGCGCTGGCATCCAGCCGAGTAGGCTGATGAGGAAAGCAAACGATGCCCACTGATACGGGCTCGGCGCGACGAAGTCTGCCGCCATCGCCGTTTGACTTGGGATGGCCAGCGCGACCGCTACAGCAGTGCTGACACCAAGGATGGCAATGATCACCTTGGCCAGACGATCGAGCAGTTTATAATGCCCGACCAGAAGCAGCCCGGCCGACAAAAAAAGAAGCCCCACAGTCAGTAAAGGCACCGAAAGCCCCGTGATTCCGTAGCCCGCCAGCAAGGCACCGCTGAGCATGCCAACACCGGCGATGTTGATCGTGCCGGTTAAGATATTGACGGCCAGGAAGACCCAGACGTAGCCAATACCGAGGCGCTTGTAGCCTGCCAAAAGGCTCTCACCCGTCGCGGCAGTGTAACGCTGCCCATAGAGAAAGAAGGGAAATTTCAGTAAATTTGCCAGTAGAATCAGCCAGAGCAGCGACCACCCGAACTCAGCCCCCGCACGCGTCGACCAAACCAGGTGCGAGCCACCGACGGCCGCGCAGGCAACAAGGATGCCGGGGCCCAAAGCCTTCCATAGATTTCCGTATTTCAGCATCAATCTACACGAAAACTATCGGCAATGGCTTCGGCAAGCCCAGACAGGGCGGTATCCAAATGAGCTACATAGGCTCCCGGATCCACGCCATCCCAGAGGAGGGCGGCCGACACGTAACGCCCTGAATCAAGCGATCTGTCTGGATGCACCACTTCCCATTGCGCAACCACTTCAACCTGCCCATCTGGTCGCGCGCTGAAACGCTCAAAGCGGACCGCGACCGTTGCCCGATCCGCAACGGGATTGGACGACGGATAGTAGCCCTGCACCTGCGTCCATCCGGTGGCTTGCAGATGCATGGCGAGCGCCTGGGGCAAGGCCTCCGCCAGGGCGTCGGCCCAACGGGCACCGACCACCGGGGCCAGCGTGCCATTCGCGGAGCGATAATAGATCCGGTTGCCCGCAAGGTAGCCGGGCAGATCAATACGCGCGACATAGGACGGCGGTTTCCCGGAAAGATCCAACGGCGCAGACACATTACCAGCCAAAAGGTAGAGCTGCGTGCGGTCGGGTTGCGGCTTCAGATTGACACAGCCGACCAGGGTCAGAGCCAAAGCAACTAACAAGAATGTGAAGATACGATGGATCATAATCGAGGGTCGTGGGTTAAAAAAATGCGATACATGCCCCAATCGCCGGTTATTCCGGATCCTCGGAGCGTCCCGTAAGCAGTGCATTCGGGTTGCGTTCAAGGTATTCTGAGAGCAGACGGATCGAGCGTGCCGTGCGGCTGATCTCGCGCAGCATTGTCTCGAATTCATAGCGGGCATCCGAGCCGGGCTTGAGCAGCGCGCTGGCATCGTTGGCAAAGGTATCCAACCCGTCCAAAGTTCGGGTAATCTGCGCCGTCCAGGTTGCCATCGTTTCGGCCAGCGGCCCCTCGCTTAAATTATAGGACTCCGCCGTCGCCCGCACCGTCTCCAGTGTTTCCCGAACCGCCAGCAAGGCCGACTCAAAGGCCTCGGAACCGACCAGTTGAGTGATCTCATCAGCTGCTCCGGTGATTGAGCGGCTCATACCGACCGAGTCGATCCCCTCCAGCACATCGGCTGCATTGACCAGGAGGCGATTTACATTTGCGTTAAGCATCTGCAGGTCCAGAGCACCGATGTCGGCAATAATTTGCGCAACGTCAGCCGTGATCTGGTCCAGTGAGGAATTGAGCGTGGGTATCTCGACCATGCCATTGGCTACCGCCAGGTGCGCCTTCGAATCTTTTATCTTTTCCGGCTCAAAACTTATTTCCACAAAAAGCTGCCCGGTAATGAAGCTCTCCAGATTCAATTGAGCGACCAGCCCCCGCTCAACCGATTCCTCCATCCAAGTCGTCGTGAAAATCTCACTGGGCACCCCGAGATCACGCTCCAGGCGCGAGCGGTTGATCTCAATGATCACAGGAATCGCCGTCGACGCCTCACTCTGGCCCTCCGCCCGGATCATAACACGACGCACCTGCCCCACGGGCACCCCGCGAAACTTAACCATCGAGCCGGCATTCAGCCCGTTGATCGACTGATCAAAGAAAAGTATAAAATGCGCCGAACGATTCACGAAGCTGACCGTTCCGAAATAAAGCACCATCCCCACAATGAGAAGGAGTGCGGCGGTGACAAAAGCACCGATCACTTTAGGATTTGGATTCGTTCGATTCACGTTGACTGAGTTGTTTTGTTGAGAGGTCGCGGTCTAAGTACAGGAGAGCGGCCGTGCCCTGACGACACGCAAGCCTTAAATGAATGGCCACTCTTCGGGGACTGAGGCGTTCAACTTCATGACCCGGAGAATGACCCTCGGTCCACTCTAGTCAATTCGCTTTCCAGGCCGCTTCATAAGCTGCAGCCTCGACGTCAAAAAAAAAACAGACCGTTAAAGTCCTTGCGCGTGTCGCA
>JAGYJE010000018.1 GCA_018402305.1 Puniceicoccaceae bacterium
GCGCGCTTCGAGTTCCTCACGTATTTCATAAGCTTTCTCCTCGGTGATGGGATAATAAAACGCCAACACAATGGCTCCACCAAGTGCGACAGCGGGGATTCCAGTGAAAAAGATACGCATCCAGAAGATCGTGCCTTCGCTCTGTGGACCTACAAGATTGGCGTCGAACCCTGTCCACGAGAGCACGTAGCCAGCCATGAGCAAAGCGACGGCTGCGCCGATCTTGAAGGTCCAGCTGTAAACAGCACTGAACATGCCCTCGCGGCGCTCCCCGGTCTTGAGTTCGTCTGCATCCACCGCTTCCGGGATCATGGCGTTGACAAAGACATAAGCTGCCGCGCTGCCGATACCCAGCAGTATCGAGGGAATGATCGACAGGTAAGGATTCTCCGGCGTGTAAAAAGGCCATTTCAAGAGCGTCCCGATGAGTGCCACCGAGAATGCAAAAATCATGGTCGTGCGCTTCCCCCAGAATGTGGATATCTTCTGCAAGAGCGGCACCGCAATGACGGTGGAAATGGGGATGGTGTAGTTGACGATCGTCATCAGTTTGCCGGATGCGTCGCCCTTGTCGCCGTCATACATGTGGTAGATGGTCACGTAATAACCGAGTGAGCCAACCATCATCAGTCCCAGTAAGCTGACGACAGTGATGAGGGCGAGGTTAAGAAAAGGCCAGCAGGAGATCGTCTCTTTCACGCTGTGCCAGAGCGGCGTCTTCTTAAGATTCCTACCCTTCGCACCCACGAGGCTTGGATGCTCCTTTGCGAAAATCGCCGGGATCATGATGACGACAAAGATCAGCGCACCCACCCACAAACTGTTCCACTTCATTCCCTCAGCACGATCTGCGAAGCGGTCGAGACTGGTCAGCCAATAGAGGCTGGAGACGGCGAAAAAGCCAACCTGCTGCAACACGGTGCGAATGGCCATGACACTGCCACGCTCGTGGTAGTCAGGAGAAAGCTCCATCCCCAGCGCGATATAGGGCACTGAGTAGATGGTGAAGGCCACGTAGAAAATTAACGACGTGCCCAAAAGCCAACCAAAATAGAAATTTTCGCTTTGCCCGGTGGGAAACCACCAAATCGTGATAAAACTTACAGCGCAGAGCACAGCACCCAGCGCGATCCACGGACGGCGACGGCCGAAGCGCGATCGCGTATTGTCCGTTACATTGCCCATAAAAGGATCCGTCACCGCATCCCACAAGCGGCAGATCGCGATGACCCAGCCAATGAGCACCGGGTCGAGCCCAAGGGTGTCGTTGAAGATCGGATTGTAGAACTGCATGTAGCCCTGGATGAGCAATGCGTAGCCGATCATGCCCGAACCATAGAGCAATTTGTTGGAAAAACCAACGCGGTCGGACGGGCGTGTTTCGTGGGCGTTTTTCAGCTGTCTACTCATAGGTGTGCGCTCATCATCTTCGAGGCTTGCACCGACTCTTGCAACGCTTCGAGACCAAGGTTTTCTGCAATTTCCACTGATTGACAGGCTTCGAGCGTGACCGCGTGCGTCACGCTCCGCTCCGGGTAGAATCCTGTTGGCTCGATGGTATTTCCGGTAAAGCGCAGCCCCTCCACCGAACGGGCAAATAGGATACCCTTCCCTGAGGTCGCGAAACGATTGTCCTCGATTCGGATGTTTTGGTGAAAGCAGGCCTCGTTCTTTTCGGGCTCTAAGATTTCAGGGTCAATATCAATTACCGAGTGCCCCCAACTGGGGGACCCGTAACAGCACTCTCCGAAGTCATTATCCCTGATCAAAACATCGCGGACCCCTCCCGACTCAAACCAGAAGTTCGCATCGCCACTGATCTTTATTCCGGATCCACCGGCACTAATCCGGTTCCTCTCGATCCTGACTTCTCCGGGCGTGCTTATGAGTAAGCCCCGCGCACGGTTTCCGCGGACCGTACAACCGCGAACGTGCAAATTCGGCGTCCAACTCATATTTTCGATAACATGTCCTGGAAAAAGGCTTTTCGGCAGATCACGATCAAACCTGACCCGAGCAAAACGCGCATTGATTGATTCGAGAGATGCGATCACGTTCCCCTCGTAGCTCAAGAGCGTTTGATTATGCGAAAATTGCACCACATCCCCGACGCAACCAATCCCAACCCCATGTTGCTCATAGTGCACTCGTTCGACGATAACAGAGCGCGCATCGAGAACCTCCTCAACCCGAAGATTGAGGCCATGTACGTTAAGCGGATCATCAAGCTGATTTTCAAAAAAACAGTCTTTGAGCTGAATCAAGCCGCGGCAATTCACGAAATGGCTGGCATCGGCGCAGACTGAAAAGATTCGGCCCTTGCTTGGCTTAACGATGCATTGGCGTAGTTCCACATTTTCGCAGAACTGAGCAATGAAGCCCATCCCGCCAGCTTGATGCAGCGTGATGGACTCGAAGCGGAGCTCTCTACTTTCGATCATAAAAACGCCGGGCGTGAGCCTCCGATAATGACGAAAAACGATAATGTCTCCATTTTCAGGTAATTCCGGGAATTCCTCACACAGTCGAATGCACCCATTACCAAGCGACTGTACATCGATACATTCAGGAAAACCAAGACCCATGGAGTCGCCACTCCGATACTTTGGCGCCCTCGTTTTCGTGTCGAAAGCGAAAACCCCCTCAGTTAAGGGACTTTCCCAACCCTCACCCTCAAAAATGAGCCTTCGATTCTCGACTCGATAAGGATAGACCTCAGGATCTAGTTTGACGATGACGCTGCCTGCATCCACCTCCTCAACCTCACCTTGTGAAAAGAAGGGTCGCTCCCAATCGACTGAAAAATTACACAGGGTGATATTTTCGGAGCGATCCACGACTATAGGAACAACTTCTCCATGGAAAATAAACCGGGCGCCCCCACCATCGATTGTGATATTTTTTTTTCTGATCAAGGGAAACGCAATACGTTTCAGGCCATGTTGATTATTAGAGATGAAATAATACGCTTCATCAGCTTTCTCCGGCCAGAAATGGTAGCATTCGGCCGAGAAACGAATAACAGAGCCGTCCCCTGCTTTCTTGATCACCTCACGTATACGGGCGGTCGCGTCGCCGGAAATTGGTTCTATTGTAATGAGTTTGTTTGCGTATGCAGCCATTGAACTTGGGCGGTTATCGAAAGGCGCTTAAAAATCACGGCGACCGGTGCAAAAATTTCGCCCTCCGCCCGCATTTGCGGCTATTTGCATATACTCTGAATACGCATGGGATGATACATGACCGTCCAACCAAAGAACATTCCCCACCCCGCCGTGGCGTGGATCAAATGCCTGGCGGTGCCCATCTTCACCAGTCTGATCCTCCGTGAGGGTAAACGTCCAATGCACGAAATTGTTCTGGCTCACCACCGTATGCATCCAAGGCAGTGTCGATGTGTCGACATCTGCATAAATACTGCGCGGCCCTACTAAATTCGGGTTATCTCCCAGAGGCGACCCCTCGTAGGGGTTGACATGGGCGTTGTAAGCGTAATCGAAAGGGAGTTCACGGGCGTCATAAAAGTCCACCCAACTATTCATCTTGTATCCTGTGGGATCCTTGAAAATATCGGGATCTTCACCTACATAGGGGTAAATCTGGTTGTGCCAACGAATCCCCGGAAAAGCTCCCTCGGGATAGTATCCATTATGTTCGTTAGCGTGCAGAAGACCGCCAGCGCCCAACTGTCGCAGATTACTCACCGACTTGGTCAGGTTAGCTTTGACCCGGGCGTTTTTGATCACGGGGATGAGGATTGCCGAAAGAACTGCGATCACTGCGATCACCGTAAGCAGTTCAATCAAGGTGAAACCGAGCCTTGCACGCATCTCGCAAGTTGAGTGGGTAGAGAGTGGTGTCATTATTGTATTTTGTGAGTTCATTCAGGGTTTGTGCGCTCGATCAGATTCCTGTATCCCTCCTGCTGGCTTGTAATGGGCTCTGACATGTCGCGAAGCCATTCATGAATACCTGCTTGCATCGCTCTGACCCTCTCAGCCTGCGAACTCACGAGATTCTTGCGTTGTGCACGGTCGTCCTCAATGTTATAAAAAAGCGCTTGCTCAGGTAACCCGTCCGGAAGATTTTCGTAGAGTCCTGGCTTGATCGGATTGATCAACATTAGCATCTCGTCGTTTTCCAATAACCAAGCATAGAGCGGGGCTTCGGTGCCGTCCTGAGTATTGTTCTCCCCGGCAGCTTCATAGGAATACGACCAACGCGACGAATGGATACTGGCCGAGGCGAGTGAGGTGCGCGGGCCTTCCCGGGTCTTTCCAGTCAGAAAGGGGAGAAGGCTCTTCCCATCGATACCGTCGGGGATAGTCGCACCGGCGGCTTGCAGGACGGTCGGCATCACATCCGCCAAGCTGGCAATTTGCTTATTGATGCCGGGGCGCACCACTCCTGGTTGCCAGATGATGAGCGGTACGTTCAGGCCACCCATCCATCCGGTTCCCTTCCCGCCCCGGTTTGGCGCGTTGTAAGGTGGCACATTGTAGAGTGTGCAGCCGTTATCGGAGGAAAAGATGAAAAGGGTATTATCCGCTTCGCCATGCAAACGCAACGTATCCATGATCATCCCGATGCCGTTGTCGAGGGCCAACATGTGCCCTGCATAGATGTCGGTAAAACCGTTACCAGTGTCGAATGCTCGCACATAATGCTCCGGTGGTCGTTGGATACCCCCGTGGAGTGTCTTTGGAGCGTAATAGAGGAAAAAAGGTTCGTCCGCCTTGAGGGATTCGTCGATAAACTCGCAAGCCTTCTCGTTGAAGAGGTCGGTCAGGAACTCGCCTTCGGGGCGCTGCGGCACAAGTTCCCATCCCTCCCACAGTGTATTCGAGTTGTAGTCCAGATCATCGTGACTATTGTAGCCGAAGTAGTAGTCAAAGCCTCGGTCCAGCGGGTGTTGCCCAGGCATGGAGGAGGATTGCCAGGGTGTATCTTTAAGCGCTTTGGCAATTTTTGGCCAGTGCCCTTTGTAGTAGGGGTGCACAGGGAGCTCTTCACCAAGTTCTTCAACCCATATTTTTTCAATAAAACCCGGGTCCTTTTTCGCAACATGCCATTTGCCCACGACGCCCGTGCGGTAGCCCGCTGCCTTCAGGGGTTCGGCAATGATCGTGCGGTCGGCTGGGATTCCGTGGTCGTCCACATCTTTGTTCCAGTAAGCGCCCCACTGCTGCTGGAAACTGCCAGTCAAGAGACCCGCCCGGCTGGGTGCGCAAAGTGCCGCCGTGGCGAAGGCACGGTCGAAGATCGCGGCCTCGTCAGACAACTTGGAGAGTTCCGGCATACACTCACTGGCGGCTTTGATATGAGCCGCCTTATCGACCGGGCCAAGATGCCCGTGGTTCTGCACGTATTTAGCGTAAATTTCAGGCTCGATAGCCTCCGGACTTAAGCGCTCCGCATAAGGTGGAATCCAGCCGAGGCCGAGGTCGTCAACGACTAGAAAAATAACATTGGGACGCTCGGCGCAGAGCGGGAGCGCAGACAGTAAAGCAAAGAGCAGAAATATCAAAGTTCGTATATTCATATGACCTGAGAGAAGGTTTTAATTAATTGAAATCCAAGAAGTCCAAGGACTGATGGGAGCTTTGATTCTAGGGTGCTTTGAGGCGCTATTTAATTCAAGCAGAGTCTTTACTGGCTTCAGTTAACGTTGACTGCTTTGCCGGAACTATCCGGAGAGAGCCGGACTCAATTGCGCCGATTTAAAGACCTAGCGTGTCACTTCCAGCTTAAGGAACCCATGTTTGCTGGTGACGGGTATACTGGCTCGGATCAGGCTATACTCTGGAGTCCCACCGATAATTTCCTCGGTAACACCGACTGTCGACCAGGAGGCCGGCTGGTCGAGGGTTTCTGTCCACAAACAGTGCACAGTCACCCCGGAATGCTTACGCCGCTTATACTCGATCGTAAGGGAACCGCCGTCCACACGGGGCTTCAAGTCCACAAGGTCGGCCAGCAGAGGGTCGCTCATGGTGGCAAACTCCAAAAGATTGACCCGACGATCTCCATCCGGGTCGTTATTGTCTCCGGCGATTGACGGATTCGTCGCATCCACTCCGAAGACGGCCAAACGCCATTCGTCGATGGGCAGGTCTTTAATCGTCTGCGAAGCGGAGGATGGGGCATCGACGCCGTAAGCGACTTGAGGAACGATGTTGAGGGTGATTGTTTCGTCTCCCTCGGGAATCGAGTCGGTGATCGGCATGACGCTGAAAGACACGGATGAATCGTTCGCAGCCAAGTCCACCGTGGCTGGGAAGGTGAAATCCGCACCGCCTTCGGCAGTCCCAATACTTTCAATCGTAACCGTAATCGCACCGGTCGGGCCGACCCGGTTGATCGTAAAGTAACCCGCCTCCGGCGTGAGCTCCGAGAAGGGGTTCGACGGTCCAGTCAGTGTGAGAATCGGCTTATCAGCTAGATTTACAGATGCTCCAAAAGCATCGCCAGCGAGTGCATAATCGAAGTGGTTACTCGATGATGCTCTCAAAGCCACCTCCTCCGAGCCTTCGATCAGCGCATCCGGAAGCCCTTCGATGGCGACGTCAACGCTTGCGAGATTGGACGGAATCGTGGCGATCCCACTCAGTTGAGTATAATCTGTGCCGTGAAGTGCGCTGCCACGCACTCCATAATTTATGACCAATGGAGTCGAAGCCACCGGATCCCGAGTAAAGCGGATGAAGCCCAAACCACCGTTACCTTCGCCGGCAAAGCCATCTACCGTGGTCAAGGTCACCGTGGGTATTTCGTCATCCACAATATCGATCTCGACGTGATTGGGCGTGTGATCCGCGATATAGCCAACTCCTGGTGCCAGACGAAAGCGTAGAGTCTTCAAGCCTTCGAGTTGAGTATTGTCCAAGGCAGTGACTTGCAGCACCGCCGTCTCGGCACCTGCGGGTATCACCATACTCAATGATCCCGTATCAAAAATGTAGTCCGCTCCATAAGTGGCGAGGCCGGCTCCGCTGCTGGTGGCGAGGTTGACGGTCAGGTCATTGGTGCTATCTCCATAGCGAATAAAAAGCACCTCGGCAGTGCCACCGTTTTCGTCGACGTGACGATTCATCGGGATGGCGCGAACGCGTGAATCGGTACTAGCCGCATCCTGGATCAAAAGTGTTGCC
Source organism: Puniceicoccaceae bacterium (assembly GCA_018402305.1). Lineage (GTDB taxonomy): Bacteria > Verrucomicrobiota > Verrucomicrobiia > Opitutales > Coraliomargaritaceae > Thalassobacterium. Next base: position 7,152 of record JAGYJE010000018.1, read on the forward strand.
TTCGTCGTTTGAGTGTCCACCAGCGACAGCCCCGTGCCCATAGCCAGAGAAAGGGTCACATCCTTCGGCCCTGCTGCCAGGTCGTTGTCGATCGGAGTGACGGTGAGCCTCAGCGTATCGTCGTCGGCTCCGCCGGTCATTGAATACAAGCCGCCCACAGGAGCGGGCGAGATGGTGTAGTCCACCCCCTCCACAGCATCCCCCGAAAAGGAAACCCGGAAAAAAACATCACCGGAAAAGCGTTCTCCAGAGGCTCCCTGCACCCGGGAAATCACGAACTGCCCCGGCGTGCCGCCTTTAATCGCCGGGCCAACCGCCTCGACTTTTAGTGCCCGAGCGCGGAAGTTGACACCGGTCACATTGGAGCTGACTTGAAGGGGATTGGTAAAACCACGCCCTGCGTAATTATCGTAGTCCTTTGTCGCCCGCAGGGTATAGCCGCCTGCCGGAAGAAGCCCAAGCGTATACTCCCCTGATTCATTCGTGAGCGTTGCGCGGTAATTGTTATCATTAAAGTTCAAGCCATTATCAATGGCGACGCCTGTGATACCATTTCCCTCATGATCCAGAACCACACCGGAGACACTATAACCCGACGGCGTGCCGACCTTGATGGGAATGGACTGATACGAGGTGCCTCCCTTCATATCGGTGACCACCGCAATGACATGGTAGACTCCAGGTGCATCCCAACTGTGGCTGCGGGAGGTGATGGTAGACGCGCTGAAGTTATGATAATTATCGCTATCAAAATACCAAAAATACCTGAGTTCATCACCATCGGGATCTGAAATATCCGTCAGGGTAAAATTGACGGATTCACCGACCGCCGGATTTGTCTCTGAGACAGTCAAGGTAGCGGTCGGGGGAGCGTTATCGATAAAACTTTGTTCATGGTGGACCTGGACATCGATCCATGAAAAATCGTTGGCACGCAGAAGTGGCGTTATATGGACACCCTGTTCATGATCCGAGAATGTCCATCCGATTGGGATGGTGGAGTCGCGGTCATCGTTTTTTGACCAGTACGTAACGTCAATACGCTGCGGGTTCGCAAGCGTGCCGCCCCATGCCATACCTTGCCCCTGGAGCAGGAGTCCATTTCGAAAAGCCTGACTATTATAATTTTTGCGATACTCGAGCCAGTAGACATCGCGATTTGGTGTCTGGATTCGGATCGCATAGCGCTTATCCGGATCTATGTTCGGGTGATCGAGCGCATAGATGCGGTGACGACCACTGGCCAAACTATCGACAAATTCGGAGGGTTTGAGCCATCCGGCACGGAACTTTTGATAGGAACAAAACCCGGCTCTGCTAAAGTCATAACCATCGGCCATGATACAGAAATTGTGGTCGTATTCCGTACTGGCGCTGGGGCCAATGGCGGCTTTTTTATCGGTGTTCCAACCATTGGAATGAAAGAGGGTGTAGTTGTGGCCGATTTCGTGAGTGAGCAGACTGGGTGAATTGAAGCGCACCCAGATATCACTGGGGTTTCCTCCGATGTTAGCGAAGCCACCAAAATTCCCCGGTGCTCCATTGTAGCGATACACACGATGGCCATAATCATTTGGACTGTAACCCATACTGACGGCGACCGCACGGGCGTCTGTAGCGAGTCTAAAAGTCCCCGCACTCGCATAGAAAGACTGCACCTCGGGCAACACAATGATGGGGGTCACCGTGGGCAGAATTTGCATCCGCCCGTAGGAGGCCTCCAGTAGGCTGTCATTAACTGCAAAAAGATCCCCATATGCCCTTGCTTCAGTCTGCACCACATCCCCCGGATTGTCGGCGAAGGCAATACGCATATAGAGCAACGTGCGGTAGTCGGTGGACAGCGCACCTTTGGGATCGCCTTCCAGCCGCCCCGAAAGTGGCAGCGAATCTGCCTGACCAGTGACTGAGTTGGCGGGCGCAAAAGCAAAGGAACCGGTTCCACCCTCGCTATCAACCGCAGGTGCTGGACTGGCCAAAAATGTATCCGTATCGTCACTCGCTTCCAGCGAACCGCTGTCAACAACTGCGGCATCATCGATCGCAAACCCTTCCACATGAATCTCTTTACGGGTCACACTTTCACTTAGTGCGCCAACGGGAAAGGCATTGTAGCGACGATCAGCGAAGACAGCTTCCCGTATGACGGAGGGTGCTTCCGCGGCGGGCTCCGTTTTATGGTCGCATGCGCCACCAGAGTTGCCCGGATGCGCTGAGTCCCAGAAGCATGCCGAGTAAACCTCCCAATCAGCAGTTCCGGAAATCGATTCTTCCAGAAAAGGCTGAAAACTCGATGGCAACGACGCGCGTACCCCGCTCGGCAGCATTGCGTCCCAAGCCGCCTCGGGATCTTGCTTCATCAGTTCTTTCAGGCCCGCCCGCCGAATGGGAGCGAGTGCTCGTGCGCGAACATCATCCCGGGCCAACGGATCGTCCCCGGCAAAGGCATAGGCCCACTCATTGAAGGCCCGAATCGCAGAGGGATCGATCTTGGATGCATCCGCCACGCGCGACTCAATCAAACGCGCCGTCCATGGGTCGAGTTCTTTGGAAGGGGGTGTTGAAGTTTGTGAAACCCCTGCGGAAGAAACACCCGAAGAGCGATGCTCCCCCATTGAAAACTCATAGGCAGGCAAAGGCGCTTCTTTGTACAGCAGAAAGAAAAACAAGGCCACACCGACAAGGAGGAGCGATGCGAGGGTAAGGCGTTTGGGTAGTTTCATCTAAGCTGCTTTTCGCGCAAATAGATAGTCTCCCGATAGCCTAGAGTTTTGCCATTGGTGGCCCCTGCCGCGCAGGTATAGCATTCCCGTGATTCACAACAAATGGTCCCATTCCTCGAAGGAACCGTTCCCATAATGTTACCGACGGCGGCGAACCATCGAAAGGCCAAGACCCAGGGTGCCAAAGATTAAAGCATACGCGCGTGGCTCAGGGATAGAAAGAAAACCCTGATTGGTCAGATTGTAAATGCCGCCATCGATGGCTGCCAGCTGTGCCGAAGTCAAACCGCTGGCATCGGTACCGAAGCGAATCGTGTTTTCTTTAAATCCGGTGATAGAAACCGTCCCCGTACCCCAGTCGATGGCCGCGCTGCTGCCGAAGGCAAGTTCGGAGATCAATACACCCAGTGCGATATTCAAGGAACTATCATTGTCGAGATCGAGAAAGCCCATGTTTGACTGGTCGGCATTCGCATTCAGTGTAAGGCTGTTACTCGCTCCGATGACAATGTTACCACCCATCGCGCCTGCACCGTTCAGTGTGAGTGAGCCGCCCGAGCCATTGACCTGGATTTTAGCCCCGGAGTTTAAGAGGCCGTTGGCCACCGTTGAATTCGAGATTACTCCGCTGTTAGCAAACAAAACCATGTCCCCGGCATAGCCAGTATTGTCGGCGGTCGCACCAAAAATGTGATTGTCGCTATTGGCCCCTATTCGGATGCCGGCAACTCCAGCAGAGCCACCAATGATGCTGCCATCAAAGTTGATGGATCGGCTCGAGCCAGTTTGGGTTTCGATCCGGGTCGTCAGGTCTAGGGTGCTCCCGCTGGCGAAGGTGATTGCAGTGTCAACTCCATTGGTGAAACCAATTCTTGAGATGGCCAGCCCCGTGCCAGAGTTATTGATTTTTACGCTCCCTGAAAACTGCAGATTACTTCCCGATTGGTTGGAAACCTGATGTATGGCAAGGCCCTGATTCGAGCCGGCATCAATCGTCAGTACGCCACCGCCGGAGCTGACATTGCTGCCAGTTGATCCGAAGTTTGACTGCACTCGATTGACCGTAAAATCCTGATCAACGATGGGGCTGCCATTGAGTTGCACAAATTCGGTGCTTGTATCAGCGATCTCACTGCCGCTCCAGTTCGCCGAATTACTCCAGAGGTTGTCACCTCCGTCGTTGTTAAAGATACGTTGGGTTTGTGCTTGGGTAAACGCAGCCGTGCAAAGCGAAACTGCGAAGAGGATCGATGGGGTTTTATGTAGTTTCATGGTGCCCAACGGTTACCCAAGGGACCTGTTTGGTCAAGTGAGGGCAGACCATCAATTAGTTAACGTTGACTTTGATAAGTTTTGAAAGTGGAGTCCAAGGCATTGTAAGGAGAAACGGTCTCCATACCCCACATGTCTTCACACCATCGAATCAGCCTTCAGGATATCGCGACCTTGGCCAAGGTCTCAAAGGCCACGGTTTCACTGGCGCTCAAAAAGCATCCCCGCATTTCCTTAAAAACACGAGAGCGTGTGGAAAAGATCGCAAAAAAACTCGGCTATCACCCTGACCCGGAGCTTTCCAAATTAATGGCTGCCATGAAGCGGGAGCCAAGTGAGAATCAGGGTACCATTGCGTTGATCCGTAGCGGCACCAGTCTCGACTGGGAACCGATGGAACGGTATTTCTATGAGAAAGTGTCCGAGGGAGCAGAGTCTTATGGCTACAAGGTCGAGCCTTTCTGGATTTATGACCCCAGAGAAAACCCAAAACGTATCAACGCGACGATGTGGAACCGCGGCATTGATGGTCTGATCATCCCGATGATTCACCCCGACCGCTACAACCAAGGCATGCGCACACTACCAGTGGACTGGGCAAAATTCAGCGTTGTCGAAATCGCCGATACCCTGCAAGAGCCTAATCTGAATGGCGTTCGGCACAATCATTTCGGAGGGATGCTTAGAACTCTCAGCGAATTGGAGGCTCTCGGCTACAAACGCATCGGCTTCTGCTTCGAAGCGGGTGTTGAACTACGCACGCACCATCGATGGACAGCGGCCTACCTGCTATGGAAGTCCATGCGTGGCCTGACGCAGGAATTACCGATGCATTCGCCGCCTCAATACAAGTCGAAACCCTTAACGGATTGGGTGATAGCAAACCAGTTGGATGTCGTGGTCAGCCCGGGAGTTGAAGTGTATCAAATACTCAAGGAGCAAGAAATTCGCATTCCAAAGGATGTTGGTTTCGCCACCCTTCACCAATGGGGCCCCGACTCTGAAAGCGTCACTGGAATCAACCAAAACATGCAAGCTCAAGCATTGATTGCGGTCGATATGCTTATCGGAATGATCCACCGGAAGACCCGCGGCCCGGAAGAGAACCCCATTCTGGCAACTGCGCCCGGCTACTGGGTTCACGGCTCGACCACCCGCCGCCCAAAAAAGAATCATCAAGTCAAACCTCTGGACAATGAACCACTTGCGCTTGGCTATTAAAGTCTGTCACTAGGTTGCCCCTGAAGAATCTGTTCGAGCCCAGGAGCCCTGGTCACCCAGTGCCGCGGCGAAGGCTTCTTTTATCGAATCGATTGGCTCGGTGCCCACCGAGATACGGATCAAGTCGGGGTCGATCCCGATCGATTTAAGAAAGTCCCGGCCGGATGCTTGAGTCGCCAGATCGTAATGCGCCAGATACATGAAGGGGGCGGCTATGGTAAAGGCAGTGCCGAAGCTGGGCCCTTTGAGCACGGCGAGGGCATCATAGACCGGCGCTAACGGCCCGTGCAGCTCAATCGTGATAACTGCACCCCCACCCGCACCGGGTTTGGCAAGCTCTGCGAAATGGGGCGAATCTCCCGCATAGCAGACTTTCTTCACGGCGGGATGCTCCCTCAGATAAGCTGCCAGTTGCGCCGCGTTGGCCGACATTTGCGCCACCCCCTCCGCGGCTGTCCGCATCTCATAGGCAAGGCGATCGAGGTCGCGCGTGTAAGGCGGCTGGTAGAAACTGGAGGTGCGCAGCACCAGATCCCCGTAGTGAGGTGAGTCGGGATTGAGGGCGAGCGCTCCAATCATCACATCGCCTTCGTGCGCCGCATATTTGGTCAGGCTGGTCACAAGCAGGTCGGCGTGGGGCAGGACGTCCATTTCGTAGACGGAAGCGATGGTAGGATCTACCAAAAGAACCCCGCCCAATCGACGAACAGTTTGATAGATACGTTTTAAATCCGCGACCTGCACGAGGGGATTGGTCGGGCACTCGATGACCACACAGGCGAGTGCCTCGCCGCAGGCTTCGATGCGCTCCAGCAAGGCTTCGGTATCGGTGGCGTTGTAATGACGAACCAGATACGTCTCCGGACCGAGAAACTTATCCAGAATACAGCCGGAATCGAGGTAAAGCCAGCCCACTTGCAGCCATTTCGTGCGACCCTTGGCGGCCTGGGCTTCCTCCACCGCACGAAAGGCGGCGTAAAAAGCGTTCATCCCCGAGGCACAAATTAAAACATCCTTCGGATCGCAGCCGGTTTTTTCTGCCAGCTCCGCCTCGACCGCCGCTTGTGCACCGGCCATGGGGGCGTCCTCCGGATGCGGACTATCCCCCAGACCATGCAGACAAAGCAAATCCTCGGCCTGTCGCGATGAGATGGCGCACCCGATATGTTGCACCATACGGCGCACCCGCTCATGCAATTCACCCTGATCAGCCGGGTAGTGCAGCAAATAGAGTGTCGACTCCACTTTCAGGGCCGTCACCCCGGGGCCGATGCGGTCCACAAGGTCCTGTACCGTCCGTCGACCGGGTATCAGAAAGCCACGCCGCCTCGCCAAATCCGCACGCTCAAAGTAAAAAGCCGTCAACTGCTGAATAAAACTGTGGATCCTAAAGCGAGGGTAACCCGAACTCAGCGCATCCATCACCCGCGCCTCCCCCTCTGCGTAGCCACGCACATCCGCCATGGTTGGCAGACTGCTCACAACGGCATGCGGAGAATTCGGGTAGGTTTCGCCCAGTGGATAGTGGCGGAGTGTTGTCATAGGATTCTTTAAAAATCTTTAAAAAGAAGGGCAATCTGCCATGATTGCCAGCATGGACTGGTAACTTTTAGAAACAGAAACTCAACACATACTCTCCGACCAGCGAAAACCGGAAGCGTGAACCAGTCAGCCCCCGGTCGAATTGCTTGCTCAGATACTGAACCCTGCCCCGCCCGGACTCGAAATCCACGGCCAGGGCAATATCCCGGAAGTTACCCCGCGTTCGCCAACGGCGAAATTGCGCCTTATAAAAAGCTTCTTTCAGGCTGAAAAGAATCGACGCCCGCACCGTGTCTCCCCCCGCGAATTCGGTTTCGAGTGAATGTAATACGCGTTGGCTGGCCGCCAGGCTGAGCCGGTTGGTTTTTTCCAAATCCAGGCCCAGCAGGGTTTCCGGATCGGTCGCCGGTAGAACTGCCGCCGCCGCGACGCCTTGGCAATGCGTAATCGAACCGACCACCCCCGCCGGCCAGAGCGGTAACCCGTCCGCATCGGACAACAATTCACCCGGCGACCGACCCAAAGCCGCGAGGGCTTGCCGCGCACACCAGCGCCCGGCAAGAAACTCTTCTTGCCGGGACTCGGCGAAGCCCGCGATACGAGCCCGCTCCGCCTCCGAAAGGAAGAACGGATCCACCCCGAAGCCAGCCGCCTCGACAGCGCAGCCTTGCGGCGCGATTGCCGAGGCTGCCAGTTTTAGATCGCGTAAAGTCGCCGCTTCATTCATCGCGCAAATGAGGCCAAGCAAACAAGGCTTAGGCAAGTCCAGCTTTCCCCAAAGGCAAAGCCCGCAGAGCGCCGGTGGAACTGTCACAATCCCAGCCTTGCCAGAACCGTTGGGAAACCTACAACGAAACCATGCCGGATTTAAAACTTAGCGATTTTGATCATTACTTGGTCACCAAAAAGCAGAACGCCCAGCTAGCCGAGGTGCCCTCCGATCCATGGGCCGACCTGCCAAACAAAAAGAGCGAGGCGGTCAACGAACTCAGCGCGCTCCACCTCCGGCTGGCCGATTTGCAGCAGCGCTTTTTTGTCGATCGCCGCAAAAAGCTCCTTTTCGTCCTGCAGGGCATGGACACCAGCGGCAAAAACGGAACTATCCGCAACGTTTTCCGAGGGGTGAATCCGCAGGGCGTGCACGTCGCCAGCTTCGAAAAGCCATCCAGCCGCGAGATCGCCCACGACTACCTCTGGCGCGTGCACAAGCGCGCCCCCTGCAATGGCGAAATCATGATCTTCGACCGCAGTCATTACGAGGATGTGCTCGCCGTCCGCGTCAACCAGCTCCAGCCGGAGAGCGTCTGGCGCAAACGCTACCGACACATCAACGACTTTGAACAAATGCTGACGGACGAGGGAACGACAATCCTCAAGTTTTTCCTGCACATTAACCAGGACACCCAAAAAGAACGCCTGCAGGAGCGCCTCGATACACCGGCCAAAAACTGGAAGTTTGATCAGTCCGACCTCGTGGCCCGCAGCAAGTGGAACGACTACGTGGCCGCCTACGAGGAGGCCTTTGCCCGGACCAGCTCACCCCATGCTCCCTGGTATATTATCCCGGCCAACAAAAAGTGGGCGCGCAATCTCCTCGTCGCCCGAATCGTTGTGGCCTGCCTGGAGGATATGCACCTGAGTTATCCCGAGGTGGATTTCGACCCCGCCAAGGTCCAAATTGATTAGACTGGGCCCCCTCTCCGCCATAATCTGATTTTCATATCGATGAAGTCAGACAAAAAGAATTAATAGGACGTCCACAACTCCGGGGGATTCTGGCCCACGGGACCCAGTTTGCTCCCCCGCAAACCCTGAACACTTCCCAAATTGCAGCTCTGTGCGAGCAAAAATTAGATGACAAAGCTAACATGGTAAATCATTGTCTAGTTGTCCTTTCATTGCTCGCCGCGTCCGATCTCATCGGCCAGACGTTTATCGCCAACTATGGAAACGATTTCAATGAATCAGGTTCACCGGGGCATGGATGGCGTTACTTATGGAATGCCCCGGAAGCATGGTCGGTAGGAAACACAGGCGACCTGGCCAGTGGTTTTATTGGGGCTCCGGATACTTATCGTGATCTGTTACTGGTAGACTCGATTTACACTGCCGACGGCGATACCGTCGGCGGCAACAATTCCCCTGCCGGATTCCTGCGCCTTTCCGCAACAGGTGGACATCCAGGCATACAAGATGACGGTTCTAACAAACGTGCCCGTTACGCCATCGCCGCCTACACGGTCCCCGAAGATGGTCTTTATGCGATCGAGAATAGTTTTTTATCAGTAACGGACTCGAATAGCGACGGCGTCGAAATTCTCGTTTTCCCGGGAAGGTCCGAAGCCGTTTTTCAGGAAATATCAGGCCCCACCGAGACCACTTCTTTTGACGTTGAGATTGGATACTTCGATGCAGGGCAAACGATTTATGTGGCATTTGGTCCAGGCGAAACGTCTTCTTTTGATGGGTTTCTCATGGACTTTGATATCGTTAGATACGATAGGATTTCGCTTAAAGATCAGTTGCTCAATGGGATCGCCTCTGGTGAAAAAACCATAACGATTATCCCGGGGCGTTATTTCGCGAATGAGTCAGGCACTTATGTCTCAGTGAACAACTTTAATCCATCTTCAACCGTCACCATTGTGGCGGACGGTGTTGAGTTGGTGAACCAATCAAAAAGTCGCATTCTTAGCTTCACCAATTCCAGTAATATTATCATCTGCGGGCTTGATATTGATTATGACCCGCAACTCTACCGCCAAGGCACAGTCGAACGGGTAAACAACAATATTCTCGAATTGCGACTCCACGAAGGCTACCCGCAAACATTATCTGCTGATGCAACCAGCGGCATCATTTATGATCCCGCCAATCTTCGGATAAAACAACTTACTGACACGTTCTATCCAAGGGCCATAAATGAAATAGAACCTGGCCTGTATGCCATCACAACTGCTTTCCGCTTACCCAATTTACAAGTCGGCGATTACGCTTCCCTGACAGAACCACATAGCATTCCCCATACCATCTATCTGGAGAATTGTTCAGATATGCTCTTTGAGGATGTCGAAATTCATGGAGCCCCAGCCTTTGCTCTATTGAGCCGGGAAGCCTACAAAATCACTCTGGATAACGTCCGAGTTATCCCTGGCAAAACGCCTCTACGCGCAACCGTGCAGCGCCTCCTCTCTAGTAATGCCGATGGCCTCCATTTCAAAGAATCTCACGGAGAAATCCACATCAAAAACTGCCAACTCGCCTTTAATGGAGATGATACCATTGTCCTCACTTCCAGCTATGCTCCCATTATTGGAAATACCAATGGCAATGTCATTACCGTCGCCCCAAAATCGAAATTGGAAAAACCCAAACAAGGTGATATAGTTTACGTCTACAATCGAAACACAGGCACTCGGGAACAAACGACTATCCAATCAACTACTGCTTCACCACTCAGCAAAACGGAAATACAATCACGGGTAGCCTCCCTTTTCCCGTTCGCGAGAGTAACCAACTCGACGTTTGAAGAGGCCCACGTTCTTACTTTGACATCTCCTGTCAGCGCATCAGACGGTGGATGGATTGCCAACCGGGGCGGCGAAAGCTCTGCCTTCTCCATTACCAATAATTCGATCCAAAACACACGCGCCCGAGGTATCTTAATCAAGGCATCCAATGGGGTCGTTCGCGGCAATGTCATTTTTAATACCCTCCTTCCGGGCATTCAAGTTCGTCCGGACGCCGAAACATGGCTCGAAGGAGATTTCGCACAAAACGTCCTCATTGAGGATAATGAACTTCGCCGCTGCGCCATTGGTAGATCGAACTCTTTTGCTCCCATTTATGTGAGCGCAAGAGGATTTGATAACTGGACTCCCGGATCCGGCCACATCAACCTCACCATAGCACACAACCTCATCTTCAATGCCCCGGGGGCAAGCATCCTCGTTCAGTATTCAGATGATGTGCAAATCCGCAGCAACCGCTACCTTACGTCCCACAATTTGACGAATACTTCCCCATGGTTCAATTCCGTCATTCGCATGGAAAACGCTAACAATGTCAGTGTCCTCGGGGTCAATCTTGTCATGGGAATCAACCAGCAAAATGCTAATTTGTCCGCTCTCATCAGTAGCGGCCCAAAGGTGACAAATACTTCCATCTTCGCCAACCTTTTGCTCGATAGCGACCAGGACGGTTTGCCCGACGAATGGGAATCTCTATTCTTCGGTGACCCGATGATAGCCAGTCCCTCGGCTGACCCGGATGGCGATGGCCTCACCAACTCACAAGAATTCCTCGCTCAGCTCAATCCGATCCAAGCAGATTCTTTTTCTGCAACAATCGAAGGCGGAAAAACCCTCCGCTGGACCCCGCGCGCCAACCGATTCATCACCGTACATGGAAGCGTTTCCCCATCCGGTCCATTCTCCATTCTCGAAACGGACATTCCTGCTGAAGCAGGCCTCTTCACGCTCCCGACGTTGGGCCAGGCAAAGAGCATGTTTTATCGACTTGAAATTAGCGAATAACCCCGTTTCCACGAGTAACCGTTCTCGAGTGGGCACCACAGAGAATTTTAAAAGACGGATTTTAACAAATTTTAACAGACACCCACTTCTTTGGAGCACCATAAGTTCACTTAAATGGCCGCATGGTATGGGTGTCCGCTAAATTTTCCTTGGAAATCCAGCCTATCGAATTGCGCTCGCCATACTCTGACTTCCGAGTAGCCTAAAAATTTGGTTGAGTTAAATGGTTGCAGGGGAGTCGTGTTCCGGAGCGCGAGTTTGTCGAAGGTAGAAATCGGCTGGTAATCCTAAGTCAATCACTATTTTCGGGAATTAAAAAAACAAATCCTCAAGAAACAGCTTGATTTCTATCCCAAACCCGCTTTGATCCGCCGCTTTTCTTATGAAAGCCACGATTAAAACACAAGGTCGCCAATTTACTGTAACCGAAGGCGATGTCCTCAAGCTGAACGTCTTCCCCGGAACGGAAGCGGGCGACTCGGTGGACATCAACGAAGTCCTCATGATCGGTGAGGGTGCGGAGGCACGCTTTGGCAGTCCGCTCGTCGAGGGCGCCTCGGTCAAGGTGACCATTCTCGAAAACAAGAAAGACAAGAAGATCGTTGTCTTCAAGAAGAAGCGCCGCCAGGGCTACAAGAAGCGCCGTGGCCACCGCCAACACCTCTCGGTCGTCAAGGTCGAGTCGATTAACGGATAATCTTTTAAAATCAACCAGGAGACAAACTGCTATGTCACATAAAAAAGGACAAGGAACTTCACGCAACGGTCGCGACAGCAACGCCAAGCGCCTCGGCGTTAAAAAATTCGGCGGCGAAGCCGTCGTGGCGGGTAACATCATCATCCGCCAACGCGGCACTCGCTTCCACGCAGGGGCCAATGTCGGCATGGGTCGTGACCACACGCTTTTCGCCTTGAAAGACGGACGCGTCGCATTCGACAAACTGCACCGCAAGATCAACGTGGTTGAGGAAACCGCTGCAGCTTAGTCTTTTTTCAGCCCGAGCGATTGTGGGTCGGCTGGTTTCAACCTTCAGCCCTCTTTCCATTCCTGCCCTCCAGTTTACAGTATCTGCTGTACCGTATCTGCTGTACCGTATCTGCTGTACCGTATCTGCTGTAGTGTCCGAGCTTGCTCGGGCTTTTGCGGCTGGTGCCCGAAGCACATTATCAAGAGCCGACAATAACGGAGGGCCGGAACAAGCTCCGACGCTCTGTTTGAGCCAACCCGACTTCTGAACGATCAGTCCTTACCCCTTCGTCTCACAGTCCGGGCACTCGCCAAACACCTCGATCGTGTGGCTCAAATTGGAGAAGCCCCGGCTTGAGGCATAGCGCTCCAGCTCTCCACCCATGCAGAATTCGATGCGTTCGGCCTTCAGGCAGTGCCGACACACAATGTGATGGGAATGGTCGTGCTCGCCGGTCAGCTCAAAGAGGTTTTTCCCGTTTTCCAGGAGGATGACCTCGACGATGCCGAGCTCGCGAAACACTTCCAAATTCCGGTAGATCGTAACCAGGTCGAATTTACCTTTTGAGCGCTGGCTCAAGTCCTCGACCGACAATGGGCGCTCCGATTCGGCCAGGATTTCGATCAGCTGGCGGCGGGGCGCCGTCATACGCAGACCGGAATCGGTGATTCGGTTTTGACTGATCGCCACGCGGACGTCTTCGTTTTTTGTCGCAGCCATGGTCCGAATCTGGGCGCACATACAGAAAAAAGCAATCCCGCGACGGAGCAAATCTGCACGGCATGCTTTGCCCTAAAAACAACCACATCGCGCGGTGCTACCATGCCAGGACAGAATCTTTGTGCTGACGCAAGCGCCTTCGACCTGCTCCTTCGCTCTTCGAGCTACGGCGGACAACTCGCGAGGCACCTTCCCTGCGCAGGGGAGGCGCTATTGTCCGCCAATTTCATATGCCCAGACTTGAGTGTAAGGATTTGCTTGGAAAGGAGGGGAGTTTTGAAAACGAAAAGACTTTTGAGAAACGCTCTAGTGCGCAGTGTCCCGGCGTAGCGCATAGCAACTCGATCCAAAGACCGCGCGCCGCATCTGATTGACCACCGCCATATCCCCCCAGAGTGCCCCATGCGCCGCCGTGCCCCCCGCGGCTGACTACGCAAAACCTCCTGCTCACGATCGCCCAACAGCATCTGACCACCCACAATACGACGCATCGAATGGTGGATCACCGTATCCTCCTCTGCCTTAATCCTCCTTCGCCTTCTTGCCATGATTGATCAATCATTCACCCAATAAAATGCCCGACAAGCCCAAATATTATGACCCGGCTATAAAATTTTATAAGATTTACCCCGGGAAAAAGCAATCACCGGACAGCGCAAAATTGCGCACGACTAGTTCAACTGCCCCGACAACCCACCCCCATAACCGGCCAACTCAAGGTAGGCGCGGCCGATGACTCGACCTGCGGCATCCTGCACCTCGCAGGCCCCCTCCCAGTAGGCGTTGCTCCCGTTGTTGCCGACAAATTCCTGCGCGTCCATCCGGGGGACAAGCTGGTAGATTTCTGTTTCGCCCGAGACCGGATGCCGTGCCGCGATTCGCACCGTCGTTGGATAGGTCAGTCCGGTGGCTGGGCTGGTCCATTCCTTGACCCCCTCCCAGCTGAACTGGTCGGCATAGACCGACTCAGTCGCCCCGGCTTCATCGATCCAATAAACCGCCGACCAGGGGTCGCTTCCGCCGTCATTTTTCCGGAGCCGGTAGGCCTTCACCTCAGTCCCGTCGTCCAGATGGATCGCCGTCCAATCCCAGCCCTCAAGATCCGAACCCAATTGACTGGAAGCGATCTCATGGTCCATCCAGGCCATGCCTTCCACAGGCACGGTGGCCTCGCCCCGCACCAATTGCCCCGTCACTTCCAGGCGGGTATAGGTCCAATACCAACTCACGGCTGCCGGGTCTCTGCCTTTGCGGCTGAGCCCCCGCTCCCCGAAAGCGACCATCGGTTTGGCCGGGCGCATCTCCAACTCAAGCCGCGTCCCGTCTTCGTAGCGAATCGTCGTCCCGAACCCGGGCGCATCCGCCAGTTCCCAGGCCGTAATCGGCCCCAACCGGAGATCCAGCTCGCCCACACCGACCCGCGCCTGCCAACCCTCGCGGTAAACCCGCTCGTTATGTAGGTAGCGCTGCTCCACGAAGTCGCTCAAACCCACATGACTCATGTAGAGCTGCCCGGCACCGAAGGGCGCAGCATCCTCCGGCCCCGCCACGCCCGGTGCTCCCGCGAGACGAAAGACCGTGGACTGGAAGCCAAAGCGATCCTCCGTCTCTCCGATCACCCGGAGGTGCCCCGTCCAATACCACCACTCGATGGCATAGGCGCGGTGGGCGCCGTGCGCAGCAGGGATCTCCGGCGCCGTATCCGGCGCGGGCACGGGATAGCCCTCTGCCGTAAGCACAGGCGGCTCGATCCAGGCACCGGCGGTGCTGAGTGCGATTAAACAGCCAAGCATCCACAGCACCAGGCATCTGAGCGTCGGATTGCCACCACCGTAGCGAACCCGGGCCAGCGGGGTCGACTCGCCGGAGCCTTGGAAACGCACCAGCTCACCGACCGTCGAGGCGACTGGCCTCGCATCGCTACCAACCTGGCACACTCTTTTTTGGCGAAATAAAGTTATTAAATCAACTTTCATACCTGTTCCCTTCGATAATGCCACCAGGCACCCGAGGCCAGTCCGCAGAGGTAGCCTGCTGCGACGAGCCCGAACCCGAATTTAAGAAAGCCCGCCACCGGCACCTGCCAAAGCAGCGTCCAACCGAAGGACTGCACGTTGATCACGGCGATCAGCACCCAGCCCAGCGCCAGCCCGATCAAAGAGCCCGCCACCCAGGCCGCCAGGGCGATGCCCGCCCCCTCCAGGCCCGCCGCCAGGAGCAGGCGCTTTTTTGAGAATCCGAGATGATCGAGTGTCTGCCAAGTGCGTGAGGACTCTTCAAATATCGCCACCAAGCCCAGCAGCAGCCCGGCGAGGGCCACCACGATACCGATGCCGTTGAGCGCCGCCGTGACCCGAAAAGTCTGGTCGAAAATACCGATGGCCAGGCTCCGTAGCT
This sequence comes from Puniceicoccaceae bacterium, assembly GCA_018402305.1. Lineage (GTDB taxonomy): Bacteria > Verrucomicrobiota > Verrucomicrobiia > Opitutales > Coraliomargaritaceae > Thalassobacterium. Next base: position 22,530 of record JAGYJE010000018.1, read on the forward strand.
CTCCGGCATTACGGATGTCCAGGCCGGGGAACTCCAGCCGCAGCCGGTCCCGCAGCGTGTTGACCTCGACGCCTTCATTTAAATACAGGCTGGTATTGATGGCGCGCGCTTTCCCCGTCCAATCGCGCCAGACTGGCAGATCCACCACCGCCGAGCCGAACTCATTGCCATAGTCCGAAAAAATCCCCACCGGCGAGATGACCCGTGGCCCGGTCGCCGTGCCCAGGATGACGCTGCCTCCGCTGAGGACGTCGAAGCGCCGCGCGAAGGTCTCGCTCACCACCGCGGGCTCGGCACCCTCGGCCGCCTCCAAGCTCCCGATTGGCCGCAGCCAAATCTGCTCCACTTCGCGGTTCTCCCAAACCGAGAAGTCCACCCCGGCCAGCACCGTCGTGCCCATGGGTGCGTCGACCCGCTCGATGTAGAGCGCATCCATAAAGTCCAGCTCCGGCGTGGCCCGCAGCGCAGCCATGATATCAGGGTCGATTCCATTGATGGTGCCCGCACCCGACACCCCCCGCTCGGAGACGTAGAGCTCCGCCTGAAAGCGCACGTCGAACCAGCGTTCAATCGTACCACGGAAGCTCCCCACCATTTGAAACATGCCGGTGACCATGCCAACCGCTACGACCAGACCCGCCACGGCCAAGCGGTGCCGACTCGAACCGTCGGCCAGCCGACTCAAGGCCAACCGCCAAACCGCCCTTCCCGAGAGGCCGCGTCCCAGCCTGGCCAGGCCGGTCAGGACCTGCCCGGAAAGCAGCGCCGCCCCAAAGATCCAGCAGCCCGCCGCAAGGAAGCCGCCCAGCGCCATCTTCGAGCCCCCCGCCATGACCGGTGGCGGCACCCACAATGCCCCAACACCTGCCAAAAGCAAAAGCAGCCCCACTTGCGGCTTGCGCAACCAGCTAAACCCGGGCGACCAGTCCCCCCGGCTCAAAATCTGCGCGGGCGGCGTCTGCATGGCATCCCGCGCCGGCAGCCAGCCTGCCAGCAAACTGAAAGCAGTCCCCAAAACCATGCCGATCCACCAGTCCGCCGGCGTCAGCCGGATGACTTCCGCCGAAGTGGCGAAGTAGAGCGCGTTAACCGTATCGGCCAAAAGGTGCACCGCCCCCAGCGCCAGCAGGTAGCCCAGGCCGATCCCCGCGAGCGAGCCGATCAGCCCGATGAGCAAAGACTCCAGCAGGCAGATACGGAAGAGCAACTCCGGGCGCACCCCCAGACTTTTGAGGGTGGCCATTTCCGCGCGCCGCCGCACCACCGCTGCGTCGAGGGCCTGCAGGATGAGGTAGGCGCCGACCAAAATGGCGATGAGCGAGAGAATCATCAGGTTGAGCCGAAAGGCCGCCGTCATCCCGGCCCGTTCCGCCGCGCGTTCCTCGGTGGCTTGCAGGCTGAAGCCGGCGGGCAACTGCGTTTCAATTCGCTCGCGGATCGACTCCAGGTAGCCGGGATCCGCCCGGCGCTCCCGATCCGAGAGCAACACTTCCAGTCGATCAATTTCCCCAGCACGCCCCAGCACGCTCTGCACCGTAGGCAGGTCGGCCACCACCAGATCCTCCGGCAAACCGGTCTCCGCATCGCCCAAAACACCCGCGACTTTGAGCGTCTGCTTCCGCCCACCGGAAACGAAAACGATGCCCGCCCCGTCTTCAAGCCCCGCATCCGCCGCCAGCGAGTGCGTGATCCAAGCCAGGTCGCGCGGCCCAATAAAGTCATACCACTCCCCTCCGGTCAGTCCCAGCTCCAGCCCCTGCTCGATAAAGCCCGGCAGGTTGCCAATCGAGACCAGGTCCATGCCCACCAGGCGGAGTTGCCGCACCGCCGCTCCCGCCTCGTCCAGTTGCGCCAGCGAGCCCTCCAAGACGGGGAGCAGGTGCCAGTCCGGATCGGCCGCCACCTCGGCCAGCACCGCCAGGTCCTTTTCGCCCAAAACGCCCTCGCCCCGCTCAATAAAAAAATCACTCCGCCCGGAGACGGCCTCATTGAAGAGCCCGAAGTTGGCCGACGCCGCCCGGCTGGCCTGGCGAATCCCGTTAAACGCCCCCACCCCCACGGCCACGATCGCGAGCAGCGTCAGATAGCTAAACCAGGCCTCCCGCCAGTGACGCAGGGTCATTTTACGGAGAAGCAGCCCGGCCACCCCCCAGCTACCGCCGCCACTTGCGCCCGATTCGTTCACGGCGCCTCCTGGATTCGACCATCGCGCATGTGCACCGTGCGGTCGCAGATTTCTGTGGTTGCGGGATCATGCGTGACGAGAAGAAGCGCGATGCCGTGGTCCTGCGAAAGTTGCTTGAGCAGATCGAGCACCTGCGCGCCCGCCCGCGAGTCCAGACTCCCCGTTGGCTCGTCCGCCAGAATCAGGCGCGGCCGATGCATGATCGCCCGGGCCAGTGCCACCCGCTGCCGCTCGCCCCCGCTCAGCGCATCGGGCCGATGCCCGGCCCGGTGGCTTAGACCGACCGCCTCCAACAGCTCAGCGACTCGCTCGCCACGCTCGGCCGCCAGCATCCCAATCAGCTGCCCGGGGAGCTCCACGTTTTCGTAGGCCGAGAGTGTCGGCAGCAGATGGAAGGCTTGGAAAATATAACCGATCGCCTCGCGCCGCAAACGCTCCAGCCCGCCACGGTCCGCCGTGCCCAGATCAAACCCATCGATCACAATCGAGCCCGCCTCCCAGCGCTCGATTCCCGAAAGGCAGTTCAGCAGGGTCGATTTTCCGCTACCGCTCGGCCCCATCAGCGCCACCCGCTCGCCCGCAGCCACCGCAAAGTCCAGCCCGTGCAGCACCTCGACCGCGCCGTAGCGTTTCTTCAAACCCGAAACTTCCAAAATTTGCCCACTCATAATTCGTGACTCACGCGGCACAGAGCCATGAAATAGAAGACAACGCAAATCTGCTGCCTTCATTACAGGTCCACGACTATTCGAGCCCGAGCTTCTCCAGCTTTGGATTAAGCACGCCGCGCACGTAGCGGTCGTTCGGATTGTTCGCGGCGTAGTCCTGGTGGTAGGTCTCGGCGGGATAAAAAACATCAAATGCCCGCACCTCTGTGGCAATCACCTCGCCCGAGCGCGCGGCGTGGGCCGCCCGACTCGCTTCGATCGCAGTACGCTGAGCCTCGTTTTCGTAAAACAAAATACTACGATACTGCGGCCCGAAATCGGGCCAGACTCCGTCGCCCCGCGTGACGTCGTGCGTCGTCCAAAAGAAATCGATCAACTCCCGATAGCTAATCACCGCAGGATCATAAACCACCTGCACGACCTCCACATGCTGGGTTGCCCCGCGCGCAACTTGCTCGTAGCTCGGATTGGGGATCTCGCCCCCGGCATAACCACTCACCGCCTCGTGAACACCGTCGAGCTTTTCGAAGAGCACTTCCACACACCAAAAACACCCGGCGCCGACCACCGTCATTTCCATGCCCTCCGGCACTTCGACTGTCGCCGGGGTCGTATCTTTCTGAGTGGACTGCGCAAAGCAACCCGCCGCAAACAAAGGCAGTACACCGAGGACAAGAATGGGGAGCAGCATCTTCATTCCTGTACGATACTCGATTTCCAAATCTTCAGTCCTTTGATCATCACGATCATCAAAGAATTCTTTATAATTTTCCATTTTAAGCATAATTCCTTCTAATTTTTTTCAACCATCACCCGCTTCAAGAACTCACCAAATAATGGCACAGTAAAATCCAGATCGCCATAATTCGGGCTATAAATCATCCCCTTCTTGATCAGCTTGGCCCTGCGCGGACTCAGGCCGGGCACTTTGACCTGCATCTGTTCGGCGATTTCACCAATTGCATAGGGACCATCACCGAGTTCAGCCATGGCACGGAGGAAGGCTTTTTCACCATTGCTCAGTCGCTCAAAGCGGACGTGGAAAAAGTTTGTGTCGAGCCGCGCCAAGGTTGTCTCGGTGGCCTGCTCGATCACCGCAATTGTAATTGGGGAGCTTTCAGCACCGTTCCAAGCTTGGTAGCCCCACTCTTGAATGAAGTAAGGATAACCTTGGGTTTTCGCAACAATCGCATCCACTGCGGCTGGCTCGATGGTGGCACCCTCGGCCTCGACGGGGCTCACTATCGCGCGTGCGGCATCCGCCGGTTGCAGCGCGCCGATTTGCGGAAAACTGAACAGACGCTCCGCGTAGGATGAGTAGATTTTTATATTTCTCAACAAAAGGGGATAGATATATTTAGATCTATATATTTATACTTAAATTTTAGTATAACAAAATAGATCCTTGTATAGCTTGATAAGTTTCAAGAAAATTAAACACACCTGATAGGCATTCGATTGATTGTAAATTTCGTAAATCGTGGAGGCTTCAATCGACAGTCAGAGAACACGATCTTATCGAATGGTGAAGCCTGCGCGGCTCCGCCTTAGTATCGGCGGTCCTCACACGATGAAAGCGAACTCCGCGATATGCGCGGCTAGTCCAACCAGGCCGCCCGCCAAAACGACCCCAGCTTCGCAGACTAGTAGGCCAGTCCGTTCCCCGGCGAATCAACCGCCAAACGTGGCGTGCGAGCTCGCTCGCGCCCTCTCCAGGGGCAACGCCCCGATCCAGGTCAGCCCATGGTGCAGCCATGGGAAATCAACCGACGAATTCCAAGCCCTGAAAGGGCGACCCAATCTTAGGTCGAAACCGCGGGAGGCCACCGCCCCATACGCGGTTACCAGATCTTCAAGTGCTAAGCCTGAAAAAAATTCAAAGCAACCGTTGACAGCCGCCCTAAGCTCTATTTGCAAAAGATATGCAAAAACGCCGACCCAAAACGCAGCTGTCCCCACTCCTTCGAGTGGCCGCCGCGTTGTTGGCGGTGTGGATCTTCGTCTTGTCGCTGGCTGGAGTCAGCCCGGCCTTGCACAAATGGCTCCACGCGCAGGCTGATTGCGCCTCCCAATGTGCAGACAAACAGAGCTCGCATAGCGACACGGAGACCCCGGCACCCGACAGCGAGGGGCACTATTGCGCCATCGCCATCTTGCAAAGCGCGCAATTTGCCTCCGGCTCCGTCAGTTTGCCGGAGGCCCCGCATCGCTTTGGCAGTTATGTCTCGGAGATCGAAACAAGCTTCCGGCCGCACCGATACCATTCGCCCCTGCAAGCGCGGGCACCCCCTTTTGAAATCTGAGTTCGACCCAAACGAAGCCGTCCAACAGACGGGCGGCTCCCTTTCGCTAACTTAAGATTTCAAAAACTATGTATCGCTTTTCATTCAAAAGCGGCCTCCTCGCTGGGGCCGCGCTCTCACTTTCCTTATCCACGCAGGCTGACGAAGCCGAGGCACCCATCTATCGATTGGACGATTTCACGGTATCGGCCGGTCCGACCGCCCGTGCCGTCAGCGACTTCGCCAGCCCCCTCACCGTCCTCGACGCAACCGCCCTGCAGCGAACGAACAGCGCCACTCTGGGCGATTTACTGGATGGCCAGCCCGGCGTCACCGCCACTGCCTTCGGCGCCGGTGCCAGCCGACCGATCATTCGCGGCTTTGATGGACCCCGCGTTCGCATTCTCGACGCAGGTATCGAGGCGATCGATGTCTCGGCCACCAGCCCGGACCACGCGGTGCCCATCGAGCCACTACTGCTTGAGCGCGTGGAGATCCTGCGCGGCCCATCCACACTCCTCTACGGCAGCTCGGCTATCGGGGGCGTCGTCAATGTGATCGACCGCAAGCTCCCGCGCGAGCGCGTCGCCCCCGGCACTGTGTCGGGTGAGCTGGAAGCGAGCTACGCTACCGTCAACGACGGCGAACGGCTCCTCGGCTTTTCCACAGTGGGCGGTGATGACTGGGCAATCAACATCAGCGGAGTGACCCGCGAGAGCGAGGAATACAAGATTCCGGGCACGGCGGAATTGGCGCCCGAGCCGGGTGAAGAAACGAGTGGACGGCTCGAAAACAGCTTCGTCGAGAGCGACTCGTATTCGGTTGGCGGGAGCTGGTTCTTCAACAAAGGCAGCTACTTCGGCATCGCCTATTCGCGCTTTGATTCGCTTTACGGCGTTCCGGGGCATTCACATGCCCACCACGAGGACGATGATGACCACGACGATCACGACCACGATGACCATCATGATGAAGAGGAGGAGGCATCCGTCTCCATCGATCTCGAGCGCGAGCGCTACGATGCCGAACTCGTGCTGGTTGAGCCCACTGATTGGATTGAGGCGGCTCGCCTACGGCTCGCCTACACCGACTACGCGCACACCGAACTGGAGGGCGCCGAGACCGGCACGGTTTTCGAAAACGAAGGTTGGGAGTTTCGGGGCGAGGTGGCCCACCGGGAGCTCGGCCCAATTGATTACGGCGTCATCGGCGTCCAGTTTCAAGAGACCGATTTTTCCGCTGAGGGCGACGAAGCCTTCACCCCGCCGGCAACCACCCGCAATCAGGCTATTTTCCTGAGCGAGCACATTCACGGAGAGTCGGTTCACTGGGAGTTGGGTGCACGCCTCGAAAACCAGAGTGTTAACGCTGAGGGCTTCGATCGTGACTACAGCAAAGTCGCCCTGAGTACAGCCGCGAGTGCGATCTGGAACTTTCACGAGCGCCAGAGCCTGACCGTCTCCCTGCAGCGTTCCCAGCGCCACCCCAGCTCGACCGAGCTGTATGCAAATGGCCCGCACCTCGCCACCGAGCAATTCGAGATTGGTGATCCCGATCTCGATCTGGAAACCGCCTACGGGCTCGACATCAGCCACCGCTTTAATTCCCGAAACGGGTCGACGACCATATCGCTTTTTTATACCTACTTCGAGGACTACATCTTCGCCGAAGAAACCGGCGCCGAGCGCGACGAGCTCCCCGTCTTCCAGTTTACGGCGGTGGATGCCAGCTTCTGGGGCTTTGAAGCCGAGGTCGAATATATCGCCATCGAGTCCGCCGATACCCGTTTGCGCTACAAGCTGCTGGCCGACTACGTGCGTGCCGTCAACGAAGACGACGATGCCGACCTCCCCCGCATCCCACCCTTCCGCCTCGGCGGCGAAGTGCGGTTGGACAAGGGATCCTGGTCAGCAGGCACCCTGCTGCGGCACAGCTTCAAACAAAGTGCCAACGCACCCGGTGAGACCGAAACCGCCGGCTACACCGAGCTGAAGCTCGATGTCGCGCGGAGCTTTGAGCTCAGTGAAACGATGCGCCTGACACTATTCGTCCAAGCCGAAAACCTCCTCGACGAAGCCATTCGCTACCACACCTCGTTTCTCAAAGACGTCGCCCCACTACCGGGCCGCAGCCTCTTGATAGGCGGCCGCATCGAGTTCTAACCGGAGCGGGGGCTTCCAGCCCGCGCATTTCTTCCCTCAACTCAAATTCATCGGATCCACATCAAGCAAATCGATCACGTCTTTATCCATCTTAAAGCGCTCCCGCAACGCGGCCAGTTGACCGATGATACGGCTTGCGCTTGGCGCAAAATACCAAAGCTGGAAACGATACTCGTCGCGGATCTTTTCAATCGGCGCGGGCGCCGGACCGCGGATCTCCAGCTGGCCCGCCATCTCCGTTTCCAGTACTTTCAACCACTGCTCGATGTAGAAGTTCACCTTGTCGGGATTGCGCCCGCGAAAGAGGTGCCGAATGAGGTGTCGGAAGGGGGGATAGTTAAACTCACGGCGCTGCTCCAGCTCCTCCAGTTGAAAGCCGTCGAAATCCGACTTCCGCGCAAACTGAATGGGCGGCGCGTGCGGTGTGTGGGTCTGGATGATCACCTCGCCCGCCCGGTCGCCCCGACCGGAGCGACCCGATACCTGCACGATCAGTTGAAAGGTGCGCTCGGCCGCCCGAAAGTCCTCCACGTGGAGCGATTTGTCCGCATCCACCAGCCCGACCAAAGTGACGTTGGGAAAGTCCAGCCCCTTGGCGATCATCTGAGTGCCCACCAACAGGTCAATTTTCCCGATCCGGAAATCATTCAGAATCTTGCGGTAGAGGTTTTTCTTCGACATGGAATCCGCATCCATCCGCACAATCCGCGCGCGGGGCAGTAGCTTCTGCACGATGTCCTCGATCTTTTGCGTGCCCAGCCCCTTCTTGCGAATGTTCACCGAGCGGCACTCAGGGCATTTGTGCGGTGCCTCCCGGGTCTCGCCACAAAGATGGCAGCGTAGTTTCCCGTCGGTCCGGTGAAAGGTCATGGGGATGCTACAATGCTCGCAGCTCGCCACGTATCCACAATCCGGACACAGGATGCTGGTGGAAAATCCGCGCCGATTGAGAAAGAGAATGCTCTGCTCCTTCTTTTCAAAACGATCGATCAGCTTATCCGCCAGCGTTCGGGAGATGGGCGATGCCCCCTTGCCCTGGAGGGCCTCCCGCCGCATGTCGATGAGATGAATCTTGGGCAGTTGCCGATTGTCGACCCGCTTCAGAATGCGGTCCACCGAATATTTGCCCCGCTCTACATTGTAGAGGGACTCCAGCGAGGGCGTGGCCGAGCCGAGCACACAAACCGACTGATTCAGGTGCGCTCGGTAGACCGCCACATCCCGTCCGTTGTAGCGGGGCGACTCTTCCTGCTTATAGGAGGGCTCGTGCTCCTCATCCACGATCATGAGCTTCAGATTGCGCACCGGGGCAAAGACCGCCGAGCGCGCCCCCACCACCACGTGGGCCTCCCCACTGGCCAGCGCCTTCCAGGCATCGTAGCGCTCCCCCTCGGAGAGGTGGCTGTGCCAGACCACCGTATGCACCCCGCGCGCCTCCAGCCGCGCCCGCACCCGGCCCACGGTCTGCGGCGCCAGGGCCACCTCGGGCACCAGAAAAATCACACCACCGCCCTCCCCGACGATTCGTTCGATGGCGTGCAGATAGACCTCCGTCTTGCCCGAGCCGGTCACCCCGTGGAGCAGCCGCACGCTGAACGCTTTGGCCGCGATGGCCGCATGAATGGCCCGAACCGCCCCGTCCTGCTCTTCGGTCAGCACGGGCTTCGTTGAGGCAATGAGCGATTCCTCACCACCCAGCTCATCCTCATAGGCCACGCGGGCCTCCTCGGTATCGGTCTCGTGCAGAAAGCCCTTGGCCACCAATCCATCACAGGCCGAAGCGCTGATTTTCATGGCCTTGAGGATGTCGGCACGGGGCAGCGGTTTAACCTGCTGGCGGATGAATTTGAGCAAGCCCGCCTGCTTCGGCGCGCGCTTTTGCAGGGCGGCCAGTTCCTCAGCCGTGGGTGCTTTCCCCTTTGCAATGTAGCGGCGAGTCTTTGGCTTCATCCCCTTGCGGATGGCCGCCGGGATCATTGTTTCAAGAATCGCCTCCGGCGTGGCCGCGTAGTATTGCTGCGCCCAGCGGAAAAGCGCCATCAGGTCCGGGGGCAAGACGGGATAGGGCTGCACCACCTCAAAGAGCATCTTCAGCTTCCCCGGTGGGATTACCTGCTCCGTGCCCAGCCGCGTGACCACGCCCAACTCGCTGCGGCGGCGCAGCGGGATACGCACCAGCGAGCCCAATTCAAGACTTCCCTGGCAGGTCGGCGGCACGGCATAGGCCAGCGCCTTATCAAAGCCGGAGAAGGCAATGACTTCGACAATTGCCGTGCCGACGCGATCAGAGGGGGGAGCCATAGACCACAAGCAGTAGCCCCACACCCCGCCACCGCAAGCTCATCTCGGATTCGCCGTGAAAAAGCGCCCGACACCGTTAACACGCTAACTCAGCCCGAGATCGCTTCGCAATTTCACGAATCCCGGATAGTCCGCCAGATCGTGGAGGTCCGGATCGTGCTGCATCCAATGGAAATCCTCGTAGCCAAGGGAAATCGCCGTGCGCAGTTCCTCGACCGCATCCGAGGGGCGGCCCTTCAGGCACAAACTGCAGGCCAGGTTGTAGTGAGCCGTCGGATCTTTCGGATCCAGCCGCACGAGCTTGCGATCCATCTTCAACCCCGCATCGATCTGCCCGGTCTGGGTATACATATTGGCCAGCACCGAAGCCACACGGATGTCGCGCGGCATGCGCCGGTGCAAACTTTCAAAAAAACTGAGCTCAAACTGAAGATCGGGTCGGGAGGCCATTTTCCTACCGAAACCCTTTTCGGGCCCGTTAACAAGCTGCTTTTCCTTTGTCTCGGCTATTGTGGCCCCAAACCAAAGCGGGCGTATTTATTCTCATGCGGCTAAAGCCTTTTCGCAGAGGTTCAATCTTTCTTCTCTTTTCGTGATGGTTAGGTCCGGCAGAGCCGGAGAGCGCTTAGTCTCGCTAATTTTAAACCACAGATTCACACGGATGAACACGGATGGTTTTTCTTCCATTCATTCTTTTATCCGTGTGAATCGGTTCATCCGTGGTTCCCAATTCATTTTTTCTTCTACATCGTCGAGATGAGGCACCGATGCAGCGGTAAGCGATGCCGAGATTGCAACAAGAGTGATCAAAATTTCCGTGGAGGTCAATCACGCGGCGGCTGTATCGGTTGTTCCTCTGTCGTCTTGTTCATCCTATTTTTTTCGTGGTTGAATGAGTTCGATAGGAAAGTGCTTTCTGTAGAGTAGATAGTCCTTATCTTTCGACAATATGGGAACGCCCCAATACACGGAGCATGCACATATCAGAAAGTCTGTGTTAGAACCTTGAATACCCTTACTCCGAGATAGATTAAAAAACTTTGCCGCCAAAACGTAGACTTCAGACTCAATCAGCCGGTCAAAAAACGCTGCAAGCTTATCTGAGAAAGCATCGAAGACTTCCTGGTCTCTGATTCCGGATAAAACTTCCATTCGAATCGGCCCAATGATCTCAAGACGCCCTTCTTGAATAAGATCGATTAACTCATCCACGTAAGTCGATTTTTTGCCTTTCTTTTTCCTCAGAGCCTCTGACCAGACATCAGTATCCACCAAAACTTTCACTGAACTTTTCTCTGTCTTTTGTAGTCAGAATCGGGGTCTAAATCGACTTTTCCGAAAAAATCCAAAATTTTGATTTGTTCCCTGCGCTGGACATATTCGGAAAGCGCTTGATTGACGGCTTCTTTCTTTGTTTTCATGCCGCCGAGACGCATCGCCTTGCTCAGAAGCGGTTCATTTAATTCTATGTTGGTTGCCATGTGCGTAGGTTCGCACAAAAGTTTCGAAAGTCAAATTATTTTGATGAACGTGGAGAATGGGCGCGGCTTTAGCCGTTGCCCATCTCGTCTGGATGGCCATCGGGGCTGCGTCGTCCAATCTAATAGTCGGGTCGGCGATGCCCGTGTGCTATCGCAAGGATCCAGATCGTTTCATTCTTGATCAAGTAGGCGATGTAATAGGAAAAAACCTGAAGGTTGACTTGTCGATAGGCACCTTCTCTTAGCCGTGGAATCGTCGGATTCTCAATAATCCAACCGATATGGGCCTCTATTTCAGCCCTTAAACGTGTCCCCAATCCCGGTTCTTCCTCCTCAAGGTAAACAACGGCGTCCTCAAATTCTTGAGCTGCCTCGGGCAGTAGAAGAACTTTCATTTCTTTAATACAACATCGATTCTTTCGAGCACGCGCTCATAGGGAATGCCTTCAGTTGTTTCTTCCTCAACAGCCTGAGCACGCTTTAAAATCTCTGAGTGCCAGAGCTCCGAAGCTTCCTTGTCTTCGACAGGATCATCCAGTTCGAGGAGGAATCTCGCAAGAGCAAGCCTCTTACTACGAGGCAGTTGCACTGAGTGTTTGCTGATTTCTTCAAAAGTCCCGATCATTTAAGTTACAATGTCTCAAATGCTAAATTTGTCCACTTCATTTTTTTGGCCATCGTAGAGCATAGTCGACGGCGCGTTAGCGACGTTGACTAATGCCTACTGGTCCAGCCTTTCCGTTTTGAGGTTCAGTGTCAAGAAGGCCAAAAAAGCTAACACATTCATGGTCAACATTACAGGCCACCGATAATGATCGACGCCAGATGTAAATGCTTCGCCGAAAAATGCCCAAAAGTGGACAAAATAGGTCGCACCAAAGAGACCTGCGCAAATCAAAGTGGTAAGGCCAATTCGCATTCCTTTATTCCACTTTTCTCTTTTCCAGACGTAGACCAGCACTACGAGAAACAAGACTGCAATCATTAGCCAACCGAGAAGGTTTCCTCCAATTGCTTTCAAAAGTGGAAGTAACTCAGCAAATGAATCTGACTGTTGAATTTCTTCCATTTAATTCGCTGAACGTAGAGGAGTCTCACGGAGTGAGCGAGGGACGAGCGAACGGAGTTGAGACCTCCGACTACTGGACATAGCTTCAGGTTGCCCAACGGCATCGAATCCGACAAGCAATTCTTCTTCCCTTCGAAATGTTTTTTTTCCGGCAGAGCCGGAGACCGCTAATGTTCGCTAATTTTACGCTTATGGGGCTTCTTCTTTTTTTCATTTTATAAGCGTAAATTAGCGTCAATAAGCGGTGTCAAAATTCTCTTCTATATCAGTGTTAAGTGCACAACTCAGTTTGAGATAACTCGGGTTGTTGATTTTTCGAAAATCGGAAAAGTTGGTGCATGTATTATCGGGGGATGTCGGGTTATGCCCTTAGCCGAGCGGGTTCAAAGGCACCGACCTAAGACACTTTTAGCAAAAATAGCTAATTGTGCAAGCAGGATTCTTCCGTCAATTACACAACTCAGAGGTTTTTCGTGATCGCAAAGGCACAGGCAAAAGGTGGAGCGGCTTTGCTAGATTCAGTGCAGCAGTTTGTGGCCGAGTTGATCGAGACGCGTCGACCGGGAGATTGGTAACGTAAAAGACTCCGTGCGTGGAGACGACCATGATCTACCTCCATGTAATAGAGGATTAATGGCAGCGGACGAATCACGGACACCTACCCCCTGACTCCTGTCCCCAGCCCCCTGACTCCTGACTCCGGCTCACCCGACGGCTGCCGGGCGGAAGTTAAGGGCAAGGGACTGCTCCAGTTTACTGAGGCGCTCGCGCTCGTCGGGTTCGATGAGGACAAGGGAGACCCCTTTTTTACCGGCGCGGGCGGTGCGGCCGCTGCGGTGGGTGTAATACTGGAGGGCGTCGGGTAGCTGGTGATGGATGACGAAGGACAGCCCCTCGACATCGATGCCGCGGGCGGCGACGTCGGTGGCGATGAGGAATTGCACGCGCGCTTTGCGAAAGGCCCGCATCACTTTGTCGCGGTCGCGTTGACTGAGGTCGCCCTGGAGGACGGCCACGGGCAGCCCGGCATTCTCCAGCTCCTGGCCCATGCGGATGCAGCCGGCCCGCGTCCGGCAGAAAATGAGGCCGCGTTGGCTCCCCTGCCCCCGCAGGTAGTCGATGATGAAGGCGTCCTTATCCTCGCGGGCCAGCAGGGCGTAGCGGTGCTCAATGTTGGGGTTGACCACCTGCTTCTCGTCGCCCTGCAGCCGGTGGGCCTTGGGCGACATGTGGGCTTCGATGAGCGCCTCCAGGCGGGGCTGGAAGGTGGCGGAAAAGAGCCAGGTGGCGTGGCGCTTCTTGGTCTCTTCGCAGATACGGGTGAGCTCCGCTTGAAAGCCCATGCTCAGCATCTCATCGGCCTCGTCGAGAACGAGTGTCTGCACGGCATCGAGAATGAGCCCGGCCTTGAAGAGGTCCATAAGCCGCCCGGGGGTGGCCACAAGGAGGTGCGTGGGCCGGTCGAGGCGCTTGATCTGCAGCTCGATTTTATCCCCACCGGCGGCAACTTCGATAAAAAGCTTGGGATCGCAGTATTTCGTGAAGCGGAAGAGTTCTTTGCCGATCTGCTTGGCCAGCTCGCGGGTGGGGGCGATGATGAGCCCCTGGATTTTCGGGTTTCGGGGATCCAGCTGCATAAGCAGCGGCAGGCCAAAGGCAGCGGTCTTGCCCGTGCCGGTTTGCGCCTGCGCAATGAGATCGCCGCCCGGTGCGAGCAGCTTCGGTATGGCCGCCCGCTGCACCGGTGTGGGGATTTCGATACCGAGCTCGCGGAGGCCTTCGATCAGATCGGCGCGCACACCGAGGGTTTGAAAATTTTCTGCCATAAGTGGCACAACTAGATCACCCGGCTTCCCCCTTGACCACTGCAAAGTGGGTCCAGCCAGCCGTGGTTGCTCTGCATCCGTTCTGTGGAGCGAGTGATTTGACGCGTCTTATCCATCTTGATCGAGGCATTTATTGGATGGCGCGGTTTCTCTGGCATGTTTCGAATTTTCAAAAGCTCGTAGCCGAACGCCTTCGCGTTTGGACCCGGACCTAGTCGCGCATCCGGAGGGAGAGGCGGAACTCGTGGCTGTCTCCGGTGGGAGTGGCACCGGCGGAGGTGGCCTCGCGGAAGGCGGCGAGGACGGATTGATCGAAGGCCGCATTGCCCGAGCCGGGGTTGAGGCGGACATTGGAGATGCGCCCGGATGCCGAGACGGTAAAGACGACCTCGGCCACGAGGCGGACACCGGCGAGCTGCGGGGGTTTTTGCCAGGCGGCATCGATGCGCGAGCGCAGGCGGGAGCTGTAATCTGCCAGGGCAGAAATCTGCTGCTGGGAGAGTGGCGGGCTCGAGTTGGCGGATGGGCTGGCCCGCGGCACGACGAGGCGGGGGGCCTCGATCTGCGGCGCACGGACCGGTGGGCGGGGCCGTGAGGTCTGCGGCCGGGGGTCCGGCTTCGGGTTGTTCTTAAAAAACTCAGCCGCAGTGGTTAGCTCCGGCTTGGGTGGGTTCGGCACCGGATCGGGAGCCGGGCGCGGTTTTGGGATCTCGACCTGTGGGACGGGCCTGAGGTCCACTTCCGGCACCTCCGTCGGCGTTTCAGGCGCCGTGGGGCTGTCCTGCGCCTGAGCCTGCTCGCTGGGCGGATCGACCATTTCAAAGACGTGCGGTTGCTCCTTCGGCTTGAAGGCCTCCAGGATCGTGCCAATAAACAAACCAAGCAGGACCACCACGTGAAGGATCACAGCGGTCCAGAAAGCTTGGTTTCTTCGGAGATTCATGAATTGTCTTTACTCGACCTTGGTATCGAGGCTGATTTTTGAGAGCTTGCGCTGCTTGATCATGTCGACGACGGTGATGACCTGTTGATAGGGAAGCTGGGCATCGGCTCGGATACTCAGCACCGGAGGGGCGGGGTCCATGGCCATGGTGTCGAGCAGGTCGGCCAGTTGTTGGGCTGAGACCCGACCGTCGCCCCAAAAATACTCGCCGGCGGCGTTGATTGAGATGGCCTGAAAGTCCTCGCGTGAGTCGGCTTGAGATTTGGCGGCCTCCACCGGGAGGTTGAGTTCGATGGTTTGCTCCAGGAGGGGCGTGGTGATCATGAAGATGATCAAGAGGGCAAAGGCCAGATCGATCAGCGGCGTCACGTTGATTTCCGTGAGGGCGGAAAGGCGGTCCTTGCGATGGAAGTTACGAGCCACGCTGAAAAAGAGGTGAGTGAGAATTAAAGTTAAAGTGGCGGCAAGGGAGCTTCCTTAATCAGCTGCGAACTGGGCTTCGAGTTCGATGCGGTCGGCGGCGGTGCTGGCGAAATTCTCCAACTCGACCACGGCGATTTTGGTGCTTTGCAGCAGGTAGTTGTAGCCAAAAACCGAGGGGATGGCCACGACCAGGCCGGCCACGGTCGTGAGCAGGGCTCCGGAAACCCCCGGGGCGAGACCTTGCAAGCTGGCTGATCCGGCACCCGCCATGCCGCCAAAGGCATCCATGACCCCCCAGACCGTGCCGAGCAGCCCGAGGAAGGGCGCCCCCGTGACGATGGAGCCGAGCACCACCATCTTCGATTCGTAGCGGATGATTTGCTCGGCCACGCTGCGCTGCAGGGCATTTTCGACGTGCCCCATGCGGAGGGTGGCGCGATGGGTATCGGTGGGATCGCCCCCGTAGCGGTGGAAGGCTTCGAGTGCCTCGCGCACGATAGCGTAGTAGGGGCCGCTTCCCTTCCCCGGCCGCTCGGGATCGAGCGCAATGAGATGCGACTCTTTACTGAGCAGGCGCTCGTAGCGCTGGTTTTGTGAGCGGAGCTTGGACAGGTCCATGTATTTCCCCAGCATGACGGTCCAGGCCACAATGCTGAAAAGGGCCAGGATGAGAATGATGACTTTTCCGGCGAGGTTGGACTGCCCGAAGTAGGTGAAGACATTCGCACCGGAGGCGATGTGGAAGACGAAAAAATCGGATAAAAAGGACGGGGTCATGGATTCAGCGTTGCTACATTTCGAACGAGGACAGGAGTCAACCACATGCATTCAGGAAGCTTCCAGATAAAAAGAAAACTATTTGTTTGAAACACGAATCCGGCCGCAACCACCTCAGTTTCCCCTTTTTAAACCTTGACCCACCTGCCTTGCAATCGCTTTTTCACGGCCCTTCGATCGAAGGCTTGCTGTTAGAGGGAATTCGTTTCCCCGATCCGCCGCCACGACAAGGCACGGTCACGATCCAAGATTGAGCACCGTGCTTCACGACCTGAGACAAGACAAATGAAGCAAAACGCATATTTCAAAGAGTGGTTTATGAACCCGAGGCGAGACATCATCGCAGGTGCGGTCGTCGCGCTGGCCTTGATTCCGGAGGCCATCGCCTTCTCCATCATTGCGGGGGTCGATCCGAAGGTGGGGCTTTACGCCTCGTTTTGCATGGCGGTGCTGATCGCATTCGTCGGCGGGCGGCCCGGCATGATATCCGCCGCCACCGGTGCCATGGCGCTGCTCATGGTCACCTTGGTCAAGGAGCACGGCTTGCAGTATCTACTCGCGGCCACCCTGCTCACGGGGGTCCTGCAGATCGCCGCCGGTGCCTTTAAACTGGGCAACCTGATGTGCTTTGTCTCCCGATCCGTCGTGACGGGCTTCGTTAACGCCCTGGCCATCCTTATCTTTCTGGCCCAGCTGCCGGAATTCAAGAACCAGGGGCTGCTCATGTATGGCATGGTCGCGGCGGGCCTGGGCATCATTTACGGCCTGCCCCGGCTGACCAAGAGCGTGCCCTCCCCGCTTGTCTGTATTGTGGTGCTGACCGCCGTCTCCATGGTCATGGGGCTGGGCGATTCGCTACGCACGGTCGGCGACATGGGCGACCTGCCCTCCACCCTGCCGATCTTCCTGCTGCCCAATGTGCCGCTTAACCTGGAAACCTTGATGGTCATTCTGCCCTATGCCGTTCCGCTGGCCGTGGTCGGCTTGCTCGAATCGCTCATGACGGCGACGATTGTCGACGATCTCACGGACACGCCCAGCGACAAAAACCGCGAATGCACCGGACAGGGCATTGCCAATATCGGCTGCGGGCTCGTCGGCGGAATGGCCGGTTGTGCCATGATCGGCCAGTCGATCATCAATGTGAAATCCGGGGGCCGGGGTCGACTCTCCACCTTCTCGGCCGGGGCGATTTTGCTCATCCTCGTCGTGGTCATGGGCGACCTGGTCAGCCAGATCCCCATGGCCGCCCTCGTTGCAGTCATGTTCATGGTGTCAATCGGCACCTTCAGCTGGTCCTCAATCAAAGAAATCCCGACCAACCCGAAAACCGCCACCACCGTCATGGTCGTCACAGTCGTCACCACGGTTTGGACGCATAATTTGGCCGCCGGCGTGGGGGCGGGGGTCCTCTTGGGGGCGCTCTTTTTCGCTTATAAAATCTCCGGACTGGTCCGCGTTGAGTCGGAGCGGGCAGACGGTTCCAGTGAGCGTATCTACCGCGTCTACGGACAGGTTTTCTTTGTTTCGGCCAGCCGATTCGGTGAGGCCTTTGATTTCAAGGAAGCGCTTGATAGGATCACCATCGATGTGAGCAAAGCCCACCTTTGGGATCTTTCGGCAGTCGACGCGCTCGACCGAACCGTGCTGAAGTTCCGCCGAGAGGGCACGGAAGTCGAGCTCATCGGCCTGAATCAGGCCAGCGAGACACTCGTGCTGCGGGTAGCGAAGTTTGACAAGCCCGGCGCGGCGGCTGATATGGGCGGGCATTAACAGGCCTATTGGAAACACAACGAACCGCACCCCGATCCCCCAACCTCAAATACATAAAACGATGACACTCCCGAACGATACGGCCGCCCAGCGCGATACGCCCCGAATCCTCACCTGCACCGACGGCTCCACCTACGCGAACAGCGTTTACCACCACGCGGTCTGGGCCGCCCAACAAATGGACGCGTCTATCCATGTCCTGCATATGCTCGACCCGCTGCATGAGGACCCCCTGAACGCCGACTTTAGCGGTGCCATCGGCCTCGGGGCGAAAACCGCGCTGATGGAAGAACTGGTCGAGCTGGAGGCCACCCGCGCTCGCATCGCGCAAAAACGGGGGCAGGCCATTCTCGATGACGCCCGGAATCGCCTGATCGAAGCGGGGATCGCCGAGGTTACCACCGAACAGCGGCACGAGCGACTGAGTGACTCCATCGATCAATACGCCAGCAAGGTCGACCTCGTCGTCCTGGGCAAGCGGGGCAACCACGCCGACTTCGCGCGCGGTCACCTCGGCAGTAATTTAGAGCGGGTCATCCGCAGTTGCACGCACCCCGTACTCGTGGCCTCGAGTGCCACCTGGCCGATGGAGCGCTTTGTCCTCGCCTTCGACGGGGGGAAGAGCGCCCAAAAGGCCGTGCAATTTGCAATCGACTCGCCACTGCTCAAAGGCATGAGCGCCCAACTGGTCTACGCGGGCAAGCAGGCCTCCAGCCACCTCCGGGCACTGGAAGCGGCCTCGGCGGACCTTAGCGCTGCCGGCTATGCCGTCGAAATAGACGTTTTGGACGGTGAACCGGAAACTGTGATCACCGAGGCGGTCGAGCGAAACAAAGCCGATCTCCTCGTCATGGGGGCCTACGGACACTCGCGCATTCGCGAGCTCATCGTGGGCAGCACCACGACAGAGATGATCCGCCGGACCAAGCGACCCGTGCTGCTCTTTCGCTAGGTCAGCCTCAATTTTCCTTCCAGTGGCCCAATTCGGAAGTTAGGAAAGGAGGGTGCGTGCCGTAGTCCGGCGTAGCCCGTATGGCAAAGACGGGTCCCCACGCACCGGGGCATCATGCTGTGAAGCGGGTGGGGACACCCGCTCTCCGTAGAGCTCTACCAGAAAAAAACCGGCGGGCTAATGGACCTGTCGCCTCCTGACTTCCGAGTGACCCGAAAATCAGACTGTAAGTAATTGATTATCAAAAATTGAAACCAGTCATAGGGTGTCCCGCTGAAAATCGACTGGAGTCCGTGGCGAATGCTGAGATGTGGGTATCCATTTGATTCCATTTGATTCCTTGCTGGCTAATGAAACAAGGAAAGGCTCTTTCGCTAGGTCAGCCTCAGCTTTTCCACATACTTGGCAATCAAGTCGTTTTCCAGATTCACCCGATCCCCGACCTGTTTTGTATGCAGATTCGTGACCTCCATGGTGTGCGGGATCAACCAAATGGCGAAGCCCGCAGCGTCGACTTCCGCGACGGTCAGTGAAATCCCGTCGACGGTGATGCAGCCCTTGTGCACAATGTAACGCAGCTTATCGGCATCGCATTGTATGCGAAAAAAGAAATCCTTACCGCGCGGCTCGATGGCCTCAATCACCCCGGTGCCGTCCACGTGACCGGAGACAAAGTGCCCGCCCATCCGCGTCGAGGGCAAGAGCGCACGCTCCAGATTGACCTTCCCCCCCGGGCCGACGCCGCCGATGGAGGTGAGTCGTTTACTCTCCTCCAAAAGGTCGAACTCGAGGCGGTTTTCCGAAAAGGCCACCACCGTGAGGCAGCAACCGTTCACCGCCACGCTGTCGCCCAGCTTGAGATCCTGAGTCACCCGCGCGGCCTCAAGCTCCAGACGCCAGGCATGCGCATGTTCTTCAAACGACAGCACCCGCCCGGTTTCTTCCACGATTCCTGTAAACATCTTCCGGAAACTAGGCCCTGCCAGGAAAAAAACAAATTTTTTTTACAGGGCACCCATGAAATTCGGCCGGAGTCCGTTGCGAATGCTAAAATGTGGGTGTCCATTTCATTACCGAATCGGGCAAGTTACTTTTCTTCCATTAGCTCCATTTTTGTTCACAACCGCTTCGCTAGAGAGCCCTGCGGGCGAGGATGGGGAGGGTGTATTTTTTGTTTCTTTCCTCCCAAAACTCCCCACCTCTAGCGACGTAGGAGCGGTTGTAAAAATTCATTTTCTTTCCCATATCGTAGATGTGAGGCGAACTCTGCGGTTTTCGGGCCATGCTCGGGTTTAAAAAAATTTTCGACCGCCTTCGGCGGAAAGAGTGCGGGGACCTCACGGCCCCCGCAGAAAAGAAAAAAGGGAAGCGGCGCTAACGCGCCGCGATAAAGGGTAAAAGGGCCAAAGGCTAAAGGATGCCGCGCCCTTTTCGCCTCGTCAGTGCCAGCGAGAGTCCAAGGCAACCTAAGATCGCAGCGTAAGCGGACGGTTCAGGAATGGGCGCGAGGCTGGAGACGCGGAATCCGAAGCTGATGAGCTCGAGGGTCGGATTGAGTTGTTGCGGGCCGAGGACTGCAGGAGGAAGTCGAAGTCGTTGAACGAGCCGCCCCGCAGCCCGCGGAGACTGGTGCTCACAATAGCATCATTCCACTCCCACACGTTACCGCCCTGATCAGAAGGTGCCGTAGTGGCTGTCGGACCCCGTGTAGGCACCCACGTCGGTCACAGTGCCGGGGCCACCGGAAAAATTCGCGCTGTTGGCGCCGCCAGGAGGGTTTTCTGCCGTCGGTGCCGTGTCACTTGCGTCGGATTACAGCGTATAACCACCGTTTCCGTCGTAATACGCTGCCTTATACCACTCGTTCTCGCTGGCGACGGCGACACCGCCGTTGTTCCAGGCCGTCGCGTTGCGGGTGATCGTGTTGTTCGAGATGCCGGTTGCATCCAGCACGTATACGCCTGTCTCGGTACTACCGCTTCCTTGACCATTCGTCAGCCAATTACTAAAACGCGCCGCGTCCCAGAAGCTCACGAAGTTCACTGGCTTGTTGCCAAAGCCGCTCTTCACGTTGTAGCTAAAGCTGCCGTCGCTGCCCGACTGGTTGATACCGCCATGGGTATTGGAGCCCATGTTTGAGTTGTAGAGGGAGTGCGTGTCGGTCGCCGCCACTGCGTTCAGGAAGGCCGTGTATTGGCTGTTCGTCACCTCGTGGGTGCCGATGTGGTAGTCGTAGGAGACGCCGCCGTAGAGAGTCCCGGTCGACGCGTCGTTGGCGTTGCCCGCATTGCCGACGAGGACGGTGTCGATGTTGATGGCGGCCGAAGCCGTGGAAGCGGCTAGCAGGCCAGCTGTGAGGAGGCTGTGATAGATGGTATTTTTCATGGTTTCTGAATACGCTTGTCTATTTTAAGCTGATTAAAGGTGGATGCTAAGTTTCGATTGTTTGCCGTAGCCTAGACACATAGAATACCAAATCCGCCCGCGTCTGTCTATAGTCCGAAAGGACTATATTGGGCCCTTTTTTTGATTTTTTTGCCAAAAAAAGCGCGTATTCACGGTTGAAATGGTGAAGGGGCACTCATTTCGAGAGCCCGTGGGCCATTCGGTGAGGTGTATCACGTAGTGAGCGCAGCGAACGGAGTTGATACCACCGTCTTGATGGAGCTATTTTTTGAAGAGGTCACTGTGGCTTCCAGAGCGTTCCAAGTAAAGTGAATCAGGGTCATTTCTGTAGATCAGAATCCAGTCAGGCTCGATATGGCAGTCCCTGGAACCAGTCCATCTCCCGATCAAAGCATGGTCGCGATGCTTTTCCTCAAGTGGTTCGTCTCTGGCAAGTGTCCTAATGACGCATCCCAGCTTTTCGAGATCCTTCCCTCTTTTCTTCAGGCGTTTGATATCCTTCTTAAACTGGCTGGTTTGGATGAGCGGCTTCATTTACTTCCAGCTGTCAATCAGGGCATCCGCACTTTCGAAACGCTCCAAATTACGACCCGAACGCGAGTCCTCCAAAGCCTGTTCTGTTTCTTCATTCGGGATTTCCACAGAAAAGGGAAGACCATTTCGCAGAGTGATCTGGGTATAAAACATCCGAATGGCCTCAGTAGGGCTCATACCCAATCGCTGTAGAATCGTTTCCGCCTTCTCTTTCGTTTCCGGATCGATTCGGCTGTGTATAGCTGCTGTTTTCATGCGGGTTAATGTGTTGCATATGCCACACAAGTCAAGCCAACTTCCCTTCTCCATCGTCAAGAGTGAGCGCGGCCTTAGCGGTTCGAGGGGTTCTCGGATTTTCGGGCGGCGTAACTGGGATTGTCCAGGTCTGACTGGTTCGACCTTGCTTCAAGTTCTTCTCTGATCCAAGCGGGACTTCGCCGCATGTCCAATACCGCAGCAACTCGGACAAAATCACCGCAGATGTCATAATAGATAGCGAAAGGAAAGCGTTTGGACAATGATCGGTAAAATCCGAATCGCTGGCTGTGAATCCCTGCAAATATCTTTAATGACTCAATGTCCGACAGTAAGCTATCGATGAAATACAAACCGACCCCATCTTCTTTTTCGTCATAGAACACTTTTCCGGCGTCTAAATCCCGAGATGCCTCTTCGAGTGTGATGACCGTGCGATCTTGCATTAACGGTAGCGCTGCCGAAGTTCCTCTATCGTCAAATACTTGGCTTCCGGAGAATTCATCCGTTTTCTTCTCTCATCAAGAATATCTTGGTGCCAAGAAGGAGACTTGGGCGAAGATTCCTCGTGGCAGAGTGAATCCCAGATCTGTTCCATGACTGTAAGTCGTTCTTCAACAGTCATTTTCTTAATTTCTGTTATACTCATTGCTCCTCAGGATAGAGAATTAGTGTTCTTTGGCAAGTAGCTCTTTTTTGTCAGAACGGTGAGCTGTGGCACGGAGTGAGCGAGGAACGAGCGAACGGCGTTGACCACCAGCGACTGGATGGCAATTTAATCGCCATAGTGCGTCCACATCCGTAAGATCTTAACGACCTTTTCTTCTTCGTAAACCTGATAGACCAATCTGTGTTGAATGTTGATTCGCCTGGAATAAGCACCTGATAAATCACCAACCAATGCCTCATATTCCGGAGGCTTTCTGAATGGGTCTTCCTGCAATAGATCGATCAGTTCAAGTGCTTTCTCTTTTAAATTACTTCGGGAAATTTTCTTGGCATCCTTTTGAGCCTGCTTGGCGTATACGATTCTATAGTTCACCACTCGGCCGTCTTGCTGCAGTCCTCAATCTTTTCTTTCATTCCCTTCTTGATCGAATCGACCATGCCGGGAATCATGCTCAAGTGAATCGTTTCAGAGATAGCCCTCCAGTCATCTTCTGAAACAAGCACGGCATTGCCCCGCTTACCTGTGATCTGAATGGGGATGTGTGAATTGTTCGCTTCGTCGATAAGGTGGTAGAGCTTGTTCCGAGCGCTGGTTGCACTAATCGTAGTCATGTCGTATAGCGTGCGGGATTACGCACGCTTGTCAATTTCTCTTTTTTTGCCATCGTCAAGAGTG
>JAGYJE010000019.1 GCA_018402305.1 Puniceicoccaceae bacterium
GACCTGAAACCTGAGACCTGAGACCTGAAACCTGAGACCTGAAACCTGAGACCTGAAACCTGAGACCTGAGGGGGAATATTCATTTTTGACCACAAATTTGCTGACATCTGCCGGGTTCTTTTTTTTGAAATAAGTATTGACTGAGAGGGTGGCAAACGGCACTTTCGCGGGCTTTCTCAAATTCCGAGCCTGCCCGGTTCGGGGCTTTGGTTCTTTACAACTCATTTTCATCTCTTGCGATGTGCCCTTGTAGCTCAGTGGTAGAGCGCATCCTTGGTAAGGATGAGGTCGGCGGTTCAATCCCGCTCGAGGGCTCCATTCGGAACGACTTATTATCACAACCTATTACACAACGATTTCAACAATCTCCCAACAATCTCCCAACAATCTCTCAACACTAAACAACATCAATCATGGCTAAGGAAACATTCGAAAGAACTAAACCGCACGTAAATGTGGGCACAATCGGTCACATTGACCACGGTAAAACAACGACAACGACTGCAATTCTCAAGGTGCAATCCGACAAGGGGCTGGCTCAGTTCAAGTCTTATGCGGACATCGCCAAGGGCGGCACGGTTCGTGACGCTACGAAGACGGTCACGATTGCCGTGGCACACGTTGAGTATGAGACGGAGTCCCGTCACTACGCGCACGTTGACTGCCCCGGCCACGCTGACTTTGTCAAGAACATGATCACCGGTGCGGCTCAAATGGACGGCGCGATCCTCGTTGTTTCCGCCGCAGACGGCCCCATGCCGCAAACCCGCGAGCACATCCTTCTGGCCCGCCAGGTTGGCGTGCCCACCATCGTTGTTTGGCTGAACAAGGTTGATCTTCTTGATGACGAAGAGCTTCTCGAGCTGGTCGAGATGGAAGTGCGCGATTTGCTTTCCAAGTATGAATTCCCCGGTGACGACATCACGATTGTTCGTGGTTCCGCCACGGCGGCGCTCGAAGGCAAGCCAGAAGGCGTCGAAGCCATCACCAACCTGATGAATGCAATCGACACCGATATTGCGGAGCCTGCCCGTGAGATCGACAAGCCGCTTCTCATGTCGGTTGAAGACGTTTTCTCGATCACAGGTCGTGGCACGGTTGCCACCGGTCGTATCGAGCGTGGTGTGGTCAAAGTTGGCGAAGATATCGAAATCGTCGGTATGGGCGACACAAAGAAGACCACCGTTACCGGCGTCGAGATGTTCCGCAAGCAACTGGATCAGGGCATGGCGGGTGACAATGTGGGAATTCTCCTCCGTGGTATTGAGCGCGAGGCAATCGAGCGTGGTATGGTTATCGCCAAGCCCGGTTCGATCACACCGCACACCACTGCGAAAGCCGAGCTCTACGTCCTGTCCAAGGATGAGGGTGGCCGTCACACGCCGTTCTTCGATGGCTACCGTCCGCAGTTCTTCTTTGGCACGGCGGACGTTACCGGCATCATCAAGTGCCCGGAAGGTGTTGAAATGGTCATGCCTGGCGACAATCTTACCGTCGAAATCGAGCTTGGTAAGAAGATCGCCATGGAGGCAGGTCAGCGTTTTGCGATCCGCGAAGGCGGGCGCACCATCGGTGCTGGCCGTATTGCAGAGGTGATCAAATAGATCGCCTTTCCAAACAGTTTCCAGTTTTCGCCGAGGGCTCTAAATGGGCCCTCGGCGTCACTGTTATAAGCAGAATTTAACTTAAATCGCAAAGGAGAGTAGTTCAATTGGTAGAGCAACGGTCTCCAAAACCGTAAGTTGGGGGTTCGAGTCCCTCCTCTCCTGCCACTTTACTTTCATGAAAAATCCATTCACCAGTATTCGTCTCTTTTACAAAGAGATGATGACCGAGCTCAAAAAGGCCTCCTGGCCAACGAAGCGAGAGCTGCGCGATTCGACGATTGTTGTCCTCATCGCCACGGCCATCCTCGGTTCCTACATCGCCTTGATCGATTTTTCGCTGATGAACGGTGTCGAACTGCTCACCACCTGGGTGCGCTAGTTGGTTGTCCATTCGTCCATTCGTCCATTCGTCCATTGCTCGTCCATTGCCTCCATGGCTCTCCATGGCCTCTCTGGTCTTCCCTGCTCTCCACTGCATTTTGTTCAATTCTGCCGCACTGTATTCTTCCACATTGTATTCTTCCACATTGTATTCTCCGCTAGTGCCGCTTGCGCGCACCGTTCCCTCTCCCGATTATAGACTTCCCTAATGTCGAATTCTTCCTCAGTCACAGGCCCTCGCTGGTATGCCGTCCAGGTGCTCTCCAACCAAGAGCAAAAGGCGAAAAAATATCTCGATAAGTTTATCGCTGTCGAAGAGATGGAGGACTACGTATTTGATGTACTGATGCCCACCGAGGTGGTGACGGAGGTCAAGAGCGGAAAGAAAAGCACCAAGACCCGGAAATTCTATCCCGGTTACGTATTCGTCAATATGCGTCTTTATGACGACGACGGCACGCTCCTGCAAAAGCCCTGGTATTTCGTCCGTGAGGCGCAGGGTGTCATCAACTTCGTTGGCGGCGACCGCCCGAGCCCGCTGAAAAAGAGCGAGATCGACCGTATCCTGACCCAAGTCGAGGAGGCCGAGGGCAAGGAAAAGCCGAAGATCGAATATGAGATCGGTGAAATGGTTAAAGTGAACGACGGCCCCTTTGCCAACCTGGTTGGCAAAATCGAGGAGATTGATCCGGACCGCGGTCGTCTCAAAGTTTCCGTTTCCATATTCGGGCGCTTCACGCCTGTCGAACTTGAATACTGGCAAGTCCAGAGAACCGAAGAAAGCTAACTCTTTTTACAAACCCACATTGATCACTCATGTCTAAGAAAATCACAGGACAAATCCGCCTGCAACTTCCTGCCGGCGCTGCAAATCCCGCACCGCCCGTCGGCCCCGCTTTGGGTGCCCAGGGCGTCAACATCATGGGGTTCTGTAAGGAATTCAATGCCAAGACCAAGGATCAGGCGGGCATGATTTTGCCCTGTGTGATCACGGTCTATGCGGACCGCTCGTTCAGCTTTATTCTGAAGTCGCCGCCCGCCGCTATCCTGCTGAAAAAAGCCGCGGGCATCGCCAAGGGTTCTGGTGTTCCGAACAAGGACAAAGTCGGCACAGTGACCCGCAAGCAAATTCTGGAAATTTGCGAGACCAAGAAAGCCGACCTCAACGCGAAAAACGAGGAGGCGGCCTACAACATCATCGCCGGAACCGCCCGCTCCATGGGGCTCGAGGTTGTCGGCTAGGCTCGGCGGCCAGGGTTGTCGGCCAGGCGGCGGCCAGGCGGCGGCCAAGGTTGACGGCCAAGCTCGGCCAAGCGACGGTTCAATCACTTTACATGGCGTGCTTTCTGTGTGCCAATTAAAACTAAAATAGAGAAATCAATATGGCTACCCAGCAAATAAAGGGAAGCAAACGCTATCGTTCAGCGGTCGAAATGACTGACTTGACGAAGACTTACTCGGTCGAAGAAGCGTCTGCGTTACTCACAAAACTACCGAAGGCAAAGTTCGACGAAACGGTCGAAATTTATGCCCACCTCTCCGCGGATCCGCGTAAGAGTGATCAAATGGTTCGCGGCACACTGCAGCTCCCACACGGGAGTGGTAAAACGGTGCGCGTTATCGTCTTTACAGAAAATCCGGATGAAGCCCTCGCCGCTGGTGCCGACGAAGCAGGTCTCGATGATCTGATCGAAAAGGTCATGGGCGGATGGACTGATTTTGACGTTGCAATTGCCACCACCAGCGCGATGAAAAGCGTCCGCAAGGTGGCTCGTGTGCTGGGGCCCCGTGGCCTTATGCCGAATCCGAAGTCAGGCACGGTTACCGATGATATTCCGGATGGAATCAATCAGGTGAAGGCCGGGCGTGTTGAATTTAAGATGGATAAGACGGCCAATGTCGCCATTGTTGTGGGCAAGCGTTCGTTTTCCCCGGAGCAAATCGCGGAGAATGCGGATGCTGCGATTAAAGCACTGGTTGAGGCGCGCCCGAAGGTTTCGGGTTCGAAGTTCCTCAAGAGTCTGACCTTGAGCGCCACGATGAGTCCAGGACTCTCGGTCGCTGTAGCCGGATACAACAAAGCATAAGGAGCGACCCATACCATGAGACCCGAAAAACAATATCTCGTCGAAGAGGTGAGTGAACACCTCAAAAAGTCCGACTACGTTTACCTCGCCAACTACGATCGTATCACCGTTGAGGAGACTGCCGAACTGCGTGCCGCGCTTTCAGAGCACAATGCGGAGTTCCACGTGGTGAAGAACAGCATCCTGGGGGTGGCTGCCAATGCCCGGGAAATGCCCGACATGGGCGCGCACCTGAACGGCCCCACCGCGATCATCGTGGGCGGGGAAGATCCCTCCGGCGTGGCCAAGATCCTCGGTGAGTTCTTCAAGAAGAAAGAAAAGGTCGACCTCAAAGTTGGCGTGCTCAACGACAGGCTTCTTGAAAAGGAACAGATCGAGGCACTGGCGAAGCTGCCTGGCCTCGAAGCGCTCCGTGGCCAGCTCCTCGGCCTGCTCAATCAACCCGGCACGAGCCTTGTCCGCGTGCTCAATGCCGTCCCACAAAGCGTCGTCAATCTTCTGCAGGCCAAGGTGCGTGCGGAAAACGGCGAATAAACCCAAGCCTTTTTGCCGCGGTTCCCTGCCACTCAGGCTGGGGCGGCGGCTCAAAACAAACCATAATCCAAAAATCCGGTTAGGAGGAATTCGCCTCTTAAATATCCCGATCGCCGGGATGCTAACCCATTAAACGATAAACCATCATGGCTGATATCACAAAAGAACAAGTCGTCGAGTGGCTTTCCGCACAAACCGTGCTCGAAGTCGCCGATCTCGTAAAAGAACTCGAAGAGAAGTGGGGCGTTAGCGCTGCAGCTCCAGTTGCCGTTGCGGCTGCGGGTGGCGGTGCGGCGCCTGCTGAAGCGGTTGAGGAGAAGGACGAATTTGACGTCATCCTCAAGGCTGCAGGTTCCAATAAAATCGCTGCGATTAAGGAAGTTCGCGCGATCACAGGTCTCGGCCTGAAGGAAGCAAAGGACCTCGTCGAAGGCGCACCGAAACCCGTCAAGGAAGGTGTTTCCAAGGACGAGGCCGAAGAGCTCAAGAAGAAGCTCGAAGCTGCCGGTGCCGAAGTTGAATTGAAGTAATTACGCAATCTGCTATACTTAAAAACCGTCCAATTTCACAGTTAGGTGAGCTCTCCCAATATCGGGAGAGTCCGCCTAGCTGTTTTTTGCTTTCCTGCTGATCACGGTCAGCACCTCTCAGTAAACTGTCACAAAACACCGTCACCGGGACATCCATTATGTCAAAGCGCAAAAATTTCGGTCAACTCAAGGAAGTTATCCAGCCACCCAATCTGATTGAAAATCAGGTCGATTCCTACAAGGAATTCCTCCAGATGGATCTGGCCCCCAACCAGCGCAAGCCGATTGGGCTTGAGGCGGTCTTTTCCGAGGTCTTCCCGATCGAGAGCTACGACAGCCGCTGTCATCTGGAGTATGTCAGCTATAACGTGACACCGCCCCGCGAAACCGAAATCGAAGCGATTCGCGAAGGCGTCACCTATTCCGTTTCCCTCTATGTGAAGCTCCGCCTGCGTGAGGAGGATCACATCAAGGACGAGGAGATTTACATGGGGGAACTCCCCATGGTTTCCGAGCGCGGTTCTTTCATCATCAACGGGGCTGAGCGCGTGATTGTCAGCCAGCTCCACCGCTCGCCGGGTATTGCCTTCGAAGAAAGCGTCCACACCTCCGGCAAGATTCTGCATGCCTTCCGCATCATTCCGGACCGCGGCACCTGGCTCGAAGTTCAGTTTGACCAAAACGATCTGCTCTACGTCTACCTGGACCGTCGCCGCCGGCGCCGCAAGTTCCTGCTCACCACGCTCCTGCGCGCCATGGGCTACGGCTCCGATGCGGAGATCCTGAACCTTTTCTACTCGCTCGATGAGGTCTCGGTCGCTGAGACCTTAAAGCGCGACACCGTTTCGAACCTTGTGTTGACGGAGGATATCGTGGATGCCGACAAGGGCGTCGTCCTTGCCCGTGCTTTTGAGCCGCTGACCAAGACGATCATCCGCTCCTTTGAGAAGGCGGGCCTCAAAAAGGTTGTGGCGATCGACACCTCGGCGGACGACGGTGCGATCATCCGCTGCTTGAAAAAGGACCCCACCCAAAACGAGGAAGAGGCCCTGAAGGATATTTACAAGCGCCTCCGCCCCGGCGAACCGCCCACAACGGCCAACGCCAAGGCGCTGCTGAAGCGCCTCTTCCAAGACCCACGCCGCTACGATCTCGGTCGGGTGGGCCGCTACAAGCTTAACCAGAAGCTGAAGATGGACACGGACCTCGACTTCCGCGTGGTCGGCGCTGAGGACGTGGTGGAAGCGACCAAATATCTGACCCGCCTGAAGCGCGGCGATGGCACACTTGACGATATTGACCACCTGGGCAGCCGCCGTGTGCGCACCATCGGGGAGCTTTTGGCGAACCAGTGCCGCCTCGGTCTGGCCCGGACGGAGCGCCTCGTTCGTGAGCGCATGACGCTCTACGATCAAAGCGTGGACTCGATTTCCCCGCAAAAGCTGATCAACCCGAAGGCGCTGAGTACCGTCATCCGTGATTTCTTTGCGCGCAGCCAGCTCTCGCAGTTCATGGACCAAATCAATCCATTGGCTGAGCTCACTCATAAGCGCCGCCTGTCTGCGCTCGGACCAGGTGGTTTGAACCGGGAGCGCGCCGGCTTCGAGGTGCGCGACGTGCACCCGACGCACTACGGCCGTATCTGCCCGATTGAGACACCGGAAGGCCCCAACATCGGGCTGATCAACTCGCTTTCGCTCTACTCGCGGATCAATGAGTTTGGTTTCATCGAAACACCCTACCGCAAGGTTGTGAATGGCAAGGTCTCGGATGAGGTGGAATACCTCAACGCCGACCAGGAAGAGCCCTACATGATCGCGCAGGCCAACTCCGAGATCGATGCCAAAGGCTACCTCGTCGGCACCCGCGTGACCTGCCGGAATCAAGACGAGGTGCTCGAACTCGATCCGAAGGAAGTGCACTACATGGACGTTTCGCCGAAACAGCTGGTTTCGGTGGCGGCGGGCCTCATTCCCTTCCTCGAGCACGACGATGCCAACCGCGCACTCATGGGCTCGAACATGCAGCGCCAGGGCGTGCCGCTCCTTCAGTCCGAGTCGCCCTTTGTGGGCACGGGCATCGAAGAGCGTGTTGCGATCGACTCAAAGGCTGTCGAGGTTGCGGATATCGACGGCATCATCGCCGAGGTGGACGCGCGTCATATCGTGCTGACCAAGGACGGTCAAATGCCGGCCAAGGCGAAGGATCTCAAAACAGACCCCAAGAAGGACATCTACGTTTACGATCTGCGTAAATTCATGCGCTCCAATGCGGGCACCTGCTTCAACCAGAAGCCCATTGTCTCCCGGGGCCAGCCCGTCAAGAAGGGCGACATCCTTGCGGATGGTGCTTCGACGGATAACGGGGAACTGGCCATCGGGCGGAACATCCTTGTGGCCTTCATGCCGTGGAACGGGTATAATTTCGAGGACTCCATTCTGATCTCGGAAAAAATTGTCAAAGACGACATCTTCACCTCGATCCACGTGGATGAGTTTGAGGTAACGGCCCGCGACACCAAGCTGGGGCCGGAGGAAATTACCCGCGACATTCCCAATGTGGGTGAAGAAGCGCTCAAGGACCTGAACCACGACGGGGTCATTCGCGTCGGTGCTGAGGTTAAGCCGGGCGATATTCTGGTCGGTAAGATCACTCCCAAGTCAGAAACAGAGCTGGCTCCTGAAGAGAAGCTGCTGCGCGCCATTTTCGGAGAAAAGGCCGCTGATGTGAAGGATACCTCCCTGGTTGTGCCTTCGGGTGTGCGGGGTATCATCATGGATGTGAAGGTCTCCGCCCGGGTGGACGGGGAGCCGGACCAAATGTCCGCGTCTGACCGCCGCCGTCAAATTAAGAAGATCAACGAGGAATACCGCTCCCAGAGCGACAAGCTTCGCGAGGATCTGACGGAGGCGCTTTCCAATATTCTGCTCGGTGAAAAGATCCCGCTCGACGTCAAGAACGGCGATACGGGCGAGATCATCATCCCCGCAAACCGCAAGATCACCAAGACCTTGCTGCGCCGCTTGGCCGCTGTCTCCAAGGATATCGAGATTGATCCGTCTCCGGTGAAGATCAAGATCATGGAGATCGTCAACAACTACCAGGGCAAGTTCGACGAGCTCGAATTCGACCGCGAGCGCAAGATCGAGGGTGTCGAATCGGGCGAAGAGGGCGATCAGGGTGTGGTCAAGAGCGTCAAGGTGTATATCGCCAAAAAGCGCAAGATGCAGGTCGGCGACAAGATGTCGGGCCGCCACGGTAATAAGGGCGTCGTTGCCCGGATCGTTCCGGAAGAAGACATGCCCTATCTCCCGGATGGCACGCCCATCGAGATCTGCCTGAATCCGCTGGGGGTTCCCTCGCGGATGAACGTGGGGCAGGTTCTGGAGGTCCACCTTGGTTGGGCTTGTAAAAAGCTCGGTCTGAAGGTGGCCACTCCCGTCTTCGACGGTATCAGCGAGACCCGGGTGCGTGAGTATCTGGAGGAAGCGGGGCTGCCGTCTACGGGTAAAAGTATTCTCTTCGACGGCCAGACGGGTGAGCAGCTTCACCAGGAGGTCGTGGTCGGCTACATGTATATGTTGAAGCTGAACCACTTGGTTGCTTCCAAGATTCACGCTCGTGCGGTCGGTCCTTACTCGCTCATCACCCAGCAGCCGCTTGGTGGTAAGGCGCAGTATGGTGGGCAACGTCTTGGGGAGATGGAGGTCTGGGCGCTTGAAGCCTACGGTGCCGCCTATACGCTCCAGGAAATGCTCACCGTTAAGTCCGACGACGTGGCGGGTCGCACACGGATCTATGAATCGCTCGTCAAGGGTGATAATAGCCTACAAGCGGGAACGCCACAATCGTTCAACGTTTTGATGAAGGAAATCCAAAGTCTCTGTCTCGATGTTCGTCTCGGTTCCGAAGGGAAGTTCGAGCTCGATACCGCGATCGACGTCTAGGAAGGCCCCATACCGCAACATTTAAAAAAAGGTGTACCACAATGAGTAACGAAGTAGCACGCGACGTCCTAGGCTATGAAGCCACCAAATCATTCGACCGGGTCGGCATTACAGTCGCCTCCCCCGAAGCCATCCGCGAATGGTCCCGCGGCGAGGTGAAGAATCCGGAGACAATCAACTACCGCACATTCAAGCCGGAGCCGGGCGGTCTTTTCTGCCAGCGCATCTTCGGCCCCGTGCGGGACTACGAGTGCGCCTGTGGTAAATACAAGCGTATCAAATACAAGGGTGTCATCTGCGACCGTTGCGGTGTCGAGGTCACCGTCTCCCGCGTCCGCCGCGACCGCATGGGTCACATCGAACTGGCTGTGCCCGTCACCCACATCTGGTTTCTGAAGAGCATGCCGAGCCGCCTTGGCTTGTTGCTCGACGTGACCGCACGGAATCTGGAGCGCGTCATCTACTACGAAAACTACCTGGTCATCGACCCGGGCAAGACGCCGCTCGAAGAGCGCCAGCTCTTGACCGAGCAGGAATACCTGCAGGCTCAGGATGAATATGGAGAAGACGCCTTCGTCGCCCGCATGGGTGCTGAAGCGGTGCGCGATGCCCTTGCTTTGGTTGATCTGGAGGCCACCGTGGCCGAGCTCAATGAGCAAATGCACGCCACCCGCTCGAAGCAAATCAAGAAGAAGGTCTCCAAGCGCCTCAAAACGATTCAGGGCTTCATGGAGTCCGGCACGCGTCCGGAGTGGATGGTGCTGGAAGTGCTGCCGGTCATCCCACCGGATCTGCGCCCGCTCGTGCCTCTGGAAGGTGGGCGTTTTGCCACCTCTGATTTGAACGATCTCTACCGCCGGGTCATCAACCGGAACAACCGGTTGAAGAACCTGCTGTCGCTCAAGACGCCGGATGTGATTATCCATAACGAAAAGCGCATGCTGCAGGAAGCGGTGGATGCGCTCTTTGATAACGGCCGGCACGGACGCGCCGTTACCGGTGCGGGCAATCGTCCGCTCAAGTCGCTCTCCGACATGCTCAAGGGCAAGCAGGGGCGCTTCCGCCAGAATCTTCTTGGCAAGCGGGTCGACTATTCAGGGCGTTCGGTCATCGTCAGTGGACCCAGCCTGAAGCTTCACCAGTGTGGTCTGCCGAAAAAGATGGCGCTCGTTCTCTTCGAGCCCTTCATCATCCGCCGCTTGAAAGAGCTCGGCTTCGTGCACACCGTGCGTGGTGCCCGCAAGATGATCGAAAAGCAGTCGCCCGAAGTTTGGGACATTCTGGAAGAGGTCACCAAGGGGCACCCCGTGCTGCTCAACCGTGCGCCGACGCTGCACCGCCTCTCCATTCAGGCTTTTGAGCCGGTCCTCATCGAAGGGGATGCGATTCGCGTCCACCCGCTCGTTTGCACCGGTTACAATGCCGACTTCGACGGCGACCAAATGGCCGTCCACGTGCCCCTCTCCCTCGAAGCAGTGATGGAGGCGAAGACCCTCATGATGGCCACGCACAATATCTTCTCGCCCTCCTCGGGTAAGCCGATTTTGACGCCCTCGCAGGACATCGTGCTGGGTTCGTATTTTCTCACGCTCGACCCCCCGGTCAAGCCGGTGGAAGGCGTGCGACTGCCGCTCCTCGTGGATGCGGATGAGCTGGACTCGGCCGTCAACGACGGTGCCCTCAAGGTGCACGACTGGATCAACTACATCAATCCGGACTATCAAAACGAAAACACCGTCTACGGTCGTTCCGATAAGAAAGTTATCCGCACCACGGTGGGCCGGGTTATTTTCAACACCATCTGGCCAGAGGAATTGGGTTTTGTGAATTTCCCGGTGCCGAAAGGCAAGTTGGGCGACATCATTTTGCAGACCTATAATACGGTGGGCCGCGAGCGCACGGTTACAACGCTGGACCGCCTCAAGGACACCGGATTCAAAGTGGCCACGCTTGCCGGGGTTTCGATCGGTATCGATGACATGATCATCCCGCCTTCCAAGCCTGCTATTGTTAAAGCGGCGCGCAAGCGTATCGACGAAGTCGAAGGCCAATACAAGAAGGGGATCATCACCGAGGGTGAGCGCTACAATAAGATCATCGACATCTGGACGGGCACGACCGACGAGATCGCAAAAGCGGTGTTTGAAGAGCTCAAGACCAACGGTGGTAAAGACACTGTGAATCCGGTTTATCTGATGATGGACTCCGGTGCCCGTGGTAACAAGCAGCAGGTCCGCCAGCTTTGTGGTACGCGCGGGTTGATGGCCAAGCCCTCCGGTGAAATTATTGAACGGCCGATTCTCTCCTCCTTCCGTGAGGGGCTTTCGGTTCTCGAATACTTCATCTCGACCCACGGTGCCCGTAAGGGTCTTGCGGATACGGCGCTCAAGACGGCGGACGCCGGCTACCTCACCCGTAAGCTCTGTGATGTGGCGATGGATTGCATTATTGAGGAATTCGACGATGGAAACCGCGACGGTGTCTGGAAGTATGCGATTTATGAGGGTGACGACGAAATCGTCTCCCTCTTCGACCGGATCGTTGGCCGCTGCTCGTCCAACGATATCAAGAATCCGCTCAATCCCGACGAGTTCCTCGTGAAGAGCGGTGAGTTGATCTCCGAAGAGGCGGCGCACAAGATCGAGGATCTCGGTATCGAGCGCGTCAAGGTGCTCTCCGCACTCACCACCCGCAAGAAGGTCGGCATCACGGCACTCGAATAC
Organism: Puniceicoccaceae bacterium; assembly: GCA_018402305.1. GTDB lineage: Bacteria > Verrucomicrobiota > Verrucomicrobiia > Opitutales > Coraliomargaritaceae > Thalassobacterium. Next base: position 11,811 of record JAGYJE010000019.1, read on the forward strand.
GGCATCAATCCCGCCTACGCCAAGATGGTTGAGCGCGGTGCCTCGGTTGGTATCATCGCGGCACAGTCCATCGGTGAGCCCGGCACGCAGTTGACCATGCGGACCTTCCATATCGGGGGTATCGCATCGGGCGTCCTGAAGAATCCGGAAATTAAGGTTCGTGTCGGCGGCAAGGTCGTCTACAAGGGGCTCCGTATCGTGCAAACTGCGGACGGGGCAAACATCGTGCTGAATAAGACCGGCTCGGTGCAGATCCTCGACGAGGACGACCGCGAGCTGGAAACCTACAAGATCGTGATTGGCTCCGTGCTGACACAGCCGGACGGCGGCACTATTGAGAAGGGTGAGATCCTCGCCATGTGGGATCCGCACAATATCCCGATTCTTACTGAAAAGGCCGGGCGTATCGGCTTCACGGATATGATCCCAGGGGTTACCGTCAAGCGCGAGCTGGACGACTCCACCGGCCGTATCGCTACCGTTGTGATCGAGCACAAGGAGGACCTGAATCCCACCATCAACATCCTCGACGACAGCAACAAGATCATCGCCACCTACGCGATTCCCACCGGTGCGCAGGTTGCGGTGAACGAAGACGACGACATCGCACCCGGCACCATGCTGGCCAAGACCCCCCGTCAGGCGTCGAAGACGCAGGACATCACCGGTGGTCTTCCCCGCATTGCCGAGCTCTTCGAGGGCCGCCGTCCCAAGGACGCTGCCGAGATGGCCAAGATCGATGGTGTTGTCTCGCTCGATGGCACGGTCCGCGGCAAGAAGAAGCTGCTGGTGACCGATCCGGAAAGCGGCGATGAAGAAGCGCACCTCATCCCACACGGTAAGCACCTTGTCGTGCAGGTCGGCGACTTGGTTCACAAGGGCCAAAACCTGACCGAGGGCGGCGCCGATCCTCACGAGATATTGGAGATTCTTGGGCCCTCCGCGGTGCAGGACTACCTGATCGCCGAGATTCAGAAGGTTTACCGTCTGCAAGGCGTGGAAATTAACGACAAGCATATCGAGGTTATCATCGCGCAAATGCTCAAGAAGATCCGCATCACTGACCCTGGTGACTCTGATTTCTTCTGGGGTGAGCAAGTCGATCGCTTCGCCTTCATGTCGGCCAATGACCACATCACCGAAGCCGGGGGCATGCCTGCGGAGGGCGAGCCCGTGCTTCTCGGTATCACCAAGGCCTCCCTCGAGACCGAATCCTTCATCTCGGCCGCCTCCTTCCAGGAGACGACCCGTGTGCTGACCGATGCCTCGACGCTGGGCAAGGTCGACATGCTGGAAGGCTTCAAGGAGAACGTCATCATGGGGCACCTCATTCCCGCGGGTACCGGCCTACCGGCCTACCGTAACCTTCGTATCGACACCCTCGGTGCCGAAATAGAGCAACTCAGCCCCGAAGAAGCCGCCGAGCGTATTGAAGGCGTCGTCCTTCCGGCTCCGGAGTACAGCATGGACGCCGCCGAAGGTGCCGTGCCCGAGGCCGACGGCGTCGAACCCGAGACGGCAACAAGCGAGGCGCCCGGAGAAGAGGTGGGCTAAGGCTGCCCGGCAAATAGCTTCAAACAAAAGCCCGCTCCTTCGAGGAGCGGGCTTTTTGATGCGCCGTGCCGGCGGGAAGTGGTATGAGGCGTGCGCCGAGCTCCGGGGATGTGAGCGGGTGCATTAAAAATGGCTGGGAACTCGACATTTGGAGAATTGAGTCTCGCGCAGAGGCGCAGAGGCGCAGAGGTTTTAGTGGATGGATGAAAATACTTGACTCTTGGGGAAGGGTAGCTTTTCAAAATACAAACCGGTCAGAAGTCACAGTTTGAATTAAAAAACGCCTATTAGAAGATCCCTCAAATAGCACGGGTTTATGCACCTTCGCCGGGGTGCTTTCTTCCAAAATTTAATACCGAAAGGCCTTCGGCCTGCCCGCAACTCGCCGGCGCGAAGTGTGAAGCGGAAGAAAGATCCCCCCCCACCGGGGGCAGCTTCGGAGGGTGCGTGGCCCCACGCACCAGCGCAGGGCCTGGAATCCGGTAAATTGACTTGGGCCTTTTTAATTTAAGAGGTTCACCCGTTCGGACCAAGTGCCGCTTCTTCCGATATGGTCGAGCAGGTAGGCCGCTGCGCGTTTTATCACCTGCTCGTCCAGGTTTTGATCGTTAAATAAGGAGACTGCTTCCAAGACAAAAATTTCGCGCTTCTTATTTGGATCAAGATCGAGGGGAAAGGTAGCTGCTTCAATACGGATCAAATTGATCCAACTCGCATTGGCGGCGCTTTCCGAATTATAGGAAGACGGGCCCGCCTCTTTATAAAACGGATTGACTACCAAAATTGTGTGCCCATCAGGCGCCTGAGTCAATGCGCTGAAAGTGCCGGGCGCAAATCCCTTCTGGCGAAGCTTTTTCTCAAGGATCATCTTAATTTCATGCCCCGCCGGCGCCGTTGAGCTCCAGAGTAAGCCGCCCGCCGTATCCTCGCGGTGCCGCATCCGGTCCATGGGTTGCCCCAGATCGTTCAACCGTAGCGCGGGGAAGACATAGACCACTTTGGGCAGGCGTTCGCGGCCCGCTTCCATCTGCCCGCTGGCAGAGGCCAAAAAAGACCACCGTGGCAGGTTGACTGAGAGCACCTCCCGGTCCACCGCGCCATTTTTGGGTCCCAGACAGCCCATCAGGAGGCTGGTCAAGAAAATTGATACGATGGAGACAGGTAAGTTCATAAATAAAAAGAGCCGCCACATCTGTGGCGGCTCTAGTCAAACTAACTACAGGTTTTGAGCTACCACTGAAAACCGACACCGGCTTTAATCACAGATTCATCAAAGTCAGAGGTGGATGCGGCACCAAAGTTGATTTGCACATTGTCGTTAATACGCCGTGCGTAGTTAAGCGCCATGCCGGTTTCGCCCTCAAAGTGAGCCGCACTCAAATCAAGCGCGTGGGTCATGTCAGGAAGAACGGTCGTGTGTTGGAGCGCAGCAACCATGGCGATACCGCGGGCATTGCGGTCGATGTCACTGCGGTTGCGGTCGACTTGCGACTGCAAGCCTTGCGTGCGGCCACCGACGAATACGTCGCCAGCGACGTTGATGTTACCATCAACACCAAGGTTACTACCATTACCGATTAGAATATCGATCGCTTCGCCATTACCATCCTCTGCCCAAAGTTCCTGAACTCCATTATTTTCTGCTGTTACTAGGGAGTTTTGACCGATACGTGTTTCACCAGTTTCAATATCTGTGTATGCCACACCAGCTATCCCTACTTCGGTCTCTTTGAGAGGTTCTACATCGTGGTCGGGGTTAGTTAAGCCAAGCTCTGATACAAGCTCTGATAACTTGTTGTCAACGGAACCATCAACCTCAGCGTTGCCGTTAAGCGTGGTGATGGCATTGGTGTTTTCTGTGACAGCACCGTTGGCAAGTGCTGCAACCTTGTTGTCAACGGAACCATCAACCTCAGCGTCGCCGTTAAGCGTGGTGATGGCATTGGTGTTTTCTGTGACAGCACCGTTGGCAAGTGCTGCAACCTTGTTGTCGACGGAACCTTCAACCTCAGCGTTGCCGTTAAGCGTGGTGATGGCATTGGTGTTCTGCGCGATGTCGGTAGCGTTAGTGCCGATTGCTTGAGCGACATTGTCAACACCATCATAACCATCTTCTGTCGATGGGTCACCGTCTGGGTCCGCGTCGCCAGCGACCGAAAGAACACCATCAACGTTGGCATTACCACCAATTTGTAGGTTCCCGCCGGTTGTAGTCGGTGCAAGGTCATTTACTCGAGCCTCTGAAATTTCTGCGGAAGCTGCAGTGAATCCAGTTAACTGATCATTTAAACCTTGGAGTGCTTCATCTTTACTTTCGCCCGTAACAGTTACAAGTCTATCCCCATCAGCACCTCCCGCTGTGGCATACGCAGTGAATTCGGTAGAAGTTGTACCATCTACAAAAGTCGTTACAGACTCTACGAAGCGGTCGAGCGTAGTAGTGTCTGTGGCTGTTGTCACAGTATTAAGCGTAATGCCATCATTATTAATTATAACAGAATCGTTGGCACCACCAGTAACAGTAGAAGTAGTGACATCCCCAGTAGCGGTACCCTCAAAGTCAATTCTAGTAACAGTTGGATTGGGTCCACTGTTATCTAATTCCAAGGTACCTGAAGTTGCACCTGTGCCATCAAGACTTAATAAATCAGGATCTGGATCAGCAGCAGGGGCAACAAATAAACTCCCGTTAACTGTCGCGTCACCTTCAACGGTCATGTCTTCGAAGATAGGATTTACTGTCTGCGCGTTCACCCAAGGCGCAAAAAGCGCCAAAGAAGCCAACACGGCAATTTGTTTCGTATATTTTTTCATATTATTATTTTGTTTTGTGTTTGTTCTAGCGATTTTCACGATCGGGTGAAAAAGGAAAGTGGTGATGAACGAGGTGGCGCTGTCTCAGCTATCTCAGCCACCTCAGCTGCTTCAGCTGCTTTGGCTGGCTCCGCGGTTTTCCAGGCCGCCGGGGCTGTATGGGCTGGGGCTGGGGCTGTAGGGGCCGGGGCCGCTGTGTCGAGTGCCGGGAGGCGTGCCGAGCCGGGCGAGCAGCGCGCTGGCAGCTTCTTCCACACTGATACCCAGGCGCCGGGCCGACTGCTCCAGCCGCTTAGAGGCGGATTCTGAAATATCGAGCTGGATCCGTTTTAGTTTATTTTTCTGGCTTTGGGCCGGCATTGCGTACGAGGTTCTTTTAGATTTCCTAGGATTTCTAGAAATACTAGCCACGTCGTCAAGCCTTTTCTAGTTTTTCTAAAAAAAAGTGATTGCGCCCATTCGCTTTGAAATAATAGCTTATGCGATTGCCTCAAACAGGGGAAACGACTAGCGTATTCCGTTATAGGTTAAGCCTGGCTTAATTGATCGATGGGAGAGCGCTACAAGCGTCAAAGGCCCTTTGGCACGGCCCCTTTGGCACGGCCCCTTTGGCGCGGACACGAGCACCTCTCGGCGGCCAATCTCATTGAAGCGCGACATGAAAAAGAAACAATTAAACTGTTGGATCCCCGAATCGACTTTTGAACTGATTGATTTGAGGGCGAAACGACTGGGGATGAAAGCCTCGGCCTATGGCTCCATGATTTTAAACAACTGGGCTGAGTCCGGGAAGGGGCCCACGCAAATCGAAGCCGAGTTAGAGGCATTGGAGTCGTTGGAGTCGTTGGAGGTAGCTGAGCCGCAAAGCCATTACAACGGCAGGATGGGGAAGCAGTAGCCACAGCACTTAGGGTAGCGCCAAGAAGCGGATTAAGCGGATAACGAAGCCCGCCATTCGTCTGCCTCAATCCACTCGATAAACGCTTGGAGGGTATCGAGCACTCGAATTGCCCCGTCGGCTAGCTCAAGCTGCCAGCAATCGGGATCCACCTTAAGGGCGAAGGCCGCGTCCGAGGTGGACTCGGTCAGGCCAAAGCCCATGCGGTCGAGCGCCCGCTGCGTCCAGAGTCGCTCCAAGCCGTCGCCGGATAGCTGCACGCGGAGGCAGGGCTCCGGATGCGTGCGGAAGCTGCCTGAGTGGGCATCCCAGTCGAGGTTTTCGCAGGCGAAGGCTTCGGCGAACTGCCCATTGAGTGCGAGCACTTCGGGGGCACCCTGGATGAGCGAGCCCTCCGGTGAAAGCAGCCAGAGCTTGTCGGCAAAACGCAGGGCGAGGTCCAGATCGTGGGTCGATAAAAGGAGCGCGAGTTTTTCACGTTGGGCGAGGTTGCGCAGAATCCCCATCAGCTCGACGCGTCGCGGCAGGTCGAGAAAAGCGGTCGGTTCATCCAGCAACATGAGCCTTGCTTCCTGGGCAAGGGCGCGGGCTATCGAGATTTTTTGTCGTTCGCCATCACTCAGCTCGGCAACCTGACGCCGCGCCAGGGTACTGGCGCCGACGGCGTGCAGAGCCCATTCGATGCGTTCGCAGTCGTGTGCATTCAGTCCGCCGAACCAGCCTGAGTAGGGGTGACGCCCGAGTGAAACGAGGGCGTAGCTATCCATCACGCCCATGGGCAAGCCCTCGGTCAGCACGACGCTGATGGCGCGGGCCCGCTCCCTTGGGGCGATGTCCTGCAGGGGTCGGCCATCGAGCAGCAGCTCCCCACTGAGGGGCGGTTGCATCCCGGCCAGGGTACGGATGAGGGTGGATTTGCCTGCGCCGTTCGGGCCGAGCAAGCAAACCAATTGGCCGCTGTGCAGCGAGCAATTCAGCCCACTCGCCAGAGCGAAGGCATCGGCCCCCTGCCGGTAGCCGATGCTCAGTTGCTTTGCGCTCAGTGGTGCTTCGGTTGCCATGTTAGAAGAGTCGTTTCAACTGCCGTTGGCGCACCAGGACGGCGATGATGACGGGAGCGCCAACGAGGGCCGTGATGGCGTTGAGTGGTAAAACGAAGTCGAGGCCCGGGCCGCGCGCAAGCAGATCCGCCCCTACCGAAAGGAGGGCACCGACGAGGATGGAGGCGGGGAAGAGCACGCGGTGCTGGTTGGTTTGAAACAGATTGCGGCAAAGGTGCGGGGCGGCGATGCCGAGAAAGCCGATCGGCCCGCAGAATCCGGTGACCGTGCCGGCCAGGAGCGATGCCCCGAGTAGCACAAAGAAACGCACCTGCTTCGTCCGCGTGCCCACGCTCTCGGCATAGCGCTCCCCGAGGAGGAGGGCGTCCAGCGGCTTGATGAAGAGTGCGCTGAGGAGGATGCCGCCCGCAATGGTCGGCAGGAAGTAGGGCATTTGCTCCCAGCTGACATTCCCGTAGTCGCCAAACGACCAATTAATGAAAGATTGCAAGCGTTCCGCCATACTGAAAAACATGAGGATGCTGACGAGGGCGCCGATGGTGTAGCTAATCATCAGGCCAATAATCAGAACGGACATGATATCGACCCGTCGCGAAAGGATGAGGACGATGAAGAGGGTGGCAGCGGCCCCACCGCTGGAAGCGAGGATGCGCAGCAGCTGGCCCGAACCGGTCAGGCCATCCGTCAGACTCAGACCGCTCGGGCCGAGGGCCAGCAGGAGAAGGGCGACGCCGAGGCTGGCCCCCGAATTGACGCCCAGGACGAAGGGGTCCGCCAGGGGGTTGCGAAAAACGGTCTGCATGAGCAGGCCTGCCGTGCCCAGGGCGGCTCCGGCCAGCAGGGCGGTAAGGACTTGTGGCAGGCGGAAGTCAACGATGATCTGGTGGTGCACCGGGTCGATGGATTCGCCGCCGGTCAGCGCCTGAAACACTTGCAGGGGCGTAACGTGCAGGCTCCCGAGACAAAGGCTGAGCAGAGCCAGCCCGGCCAGTCCCAGCCCGATCAGGGCAAAGAGCACTTGGTGGCGGCGCGGCGCGGGTCTGTGGATGGCTGTGGTCACGTTGGGTGCTGAATGTGCGGCATCCGTCCACCTTGGCGAACCGAAAGTGCGTTGTAGGGAGCGCCTTTAACGGACCTTCTAAAGAGATTGAAACGTAGATGATCAACATTCCGGATAGTTCGGCCAGTCGCCCCTGGGTAGGGCAAACGAAGCAACCAAATCGTTCCGGCGGAGCCAACTGGGATCTGAGCATCTAGGATACCTTAGGGCAAGCGTTCGTAATAGACCGGCTCGTAGTTCGGCAGGCGTCCGGGGTGGAAAACGTGGATCAGATCAGCCAGCACCTCGTCGGGGCGAACCACGCCGCGCTCCCAGACGGGATTGCCGCCGTTGTCGCCGACCTGGCGGGTGTTGTTGTAGACCTGCCCGCGCCGCGCCGCGGCGAATTTACCAAAGCGGGGGTCGGCACCGATAAGTGCCGCGAGGCTTCGATAGTCGCTGGGGTGCAGCCAGTAGTCCGCTTTGGCAGCGCGCAAAAAGACGCGCTCGGTATCCAGCGGGATCGCCTTTTGGCTGGTGTCGTGGGCCCACAGATAGGCGCCGCCCGCATCCTCGATGACGCGCGCGGTGTAGCTAGCGCCCCCCGCCACGTGCCAGGTCCCGGAGTAGGGGGCACCGCTCAGCACGCTCGGGCGGTTCTCCAGCGAGGCGGTCTCAGCGCAGAGTGCTTCGTAGCGGGCGGCTGTATCGCCAAAAAAAGCTTCAGCCTGTTCGGACGCTGCAAAGAAGGCGGCAATGAAGCGGATCCATTCGGCACGGCCCAGCGGGTGCGGCTCCATGTAGCCGGCGGTGATAACGATGGGGAGGCCCGAGCGGATGAGTTTCGGGGGCAGATCAAGGGCCGGATCACCGGAAACACTCGTCAAAATAAGATCCGGTTGCAGGCGCATGAGCCGCTCGATGTCGAGGCTTTGTCCGGTCTGCACCGACTGGATCCGCCCGTCCGCGACCGCCTCCCGCACCTCGGGGTGCGTGATGAAGTTGACCGTGGCGGCCCCCACAATCGTCGCGAGTTGATCGAGCGCGGCGAGGTAGCCGATGTAGACGGTCTCCAGAACGACGACCCGCTCGACCGGTGTGCGAATGACGGGAATGCCGGCGGGTAATTCGGGGAGTGGCATCGCTCTGGGGACCAGCGCGTAGCGATACAGCCGCTCGCTGCCGCCCAGCATGATTCGGACGGTGAGGGCGGTATGTGTGGCGTTGTGCTCAACTGTGAAATTTTCGGCATAGTTGAGTGGCACGCGGAGGGGCTTGCTCGTTAGTGGTTGCGCCAGAGCGAATGCAAAGAGAAGACAAAGAAGAAAGAGAAGGATGCGTCGGTTCATCATGGCTGGGGAATTTTACAATTGAGGACGGGGTCTATAACAATACGTTTACTGCTCGAATCCAAATGAACATGAACCAGCATGATGGCTTGAAGCAAATGCCTTTCGAGAGCGATTGCTGCCGCGTGCACACGCCAAAAGAGTCCTAAAATGCTTCCCTGGTTCCAAAACGGTCAATTCCCCCTTTACCTTGCGCCCATGGCGCGCTTCACGGATATCGTCTTCCGCGAGTTCTGCAAGGCCCAGGGGGCGGACGTCATGGTGACGGAGTTTGTCCAGGCGGACGCCTTGACGCGCGAGGATCCCAAGCTCTGGGAAACGGTTGATTTCACCGAAGCCCAGCGGCCGATGGGGGTACAAATATTCGGCTCCAATCCCAAGTCGATGGCCGCCGCCGCGCGGATGCTGGTGGAGCGTTTGCAGCCTGACTTTATCGATATCAACTTCGGCTGTCCGGCGGACCGTGTCATCTGCATGGATGCCGGTTCCTCCATGTTGCGAAATCCGAAAAAGCTCGGGCAAGTGACCGGTGCGGTCGTGCGTGCGGTGCCGGATACCCCGGTGACGGTAAAAATCCGCACCGGGTGGGACGACAACAGCATCGTCGCCAAAGAAGTCGGCCACATCGTGGAGGCTGAGGGGGCTCAGGCGCTGGCGATTCACGGGCGCACCAAAGTGCAGGGCTACCGTGGCGAGGCGAACTGGCCCGTCATCGCAGAAGTGGCCGCGGAGTTGTCGATCCCCGTGATTGGTAACGGCAACATCAACAGCGCCGAGGCGGTCATTCGCATACGTGAGGAAACCGTTTGCGCGGGGCTCATGATCGGTCGGGCGGCGCTCGGCTACCCCTGGATTTTTCGCGACATCAAGCACTACCTAAGGCACGGCACAGTGCCCGAGCCGCCGACCATACCCGAGCGCTGGGCAACCATTATCGACTACACCCGCCAGATCATGGCCCGCCCCTTTCGTGAGGCGCGGCACAGCGACTTGCGCTGGATGCGGCCAAAATTCATCGCCCTGACCAAGGGCATGGAGGGCTCGCGCAAGATCCGCGGTGCCCTCGGAGCGGTCAACCAGATCGAAGACCTGCAGCGCGTCGCCGAAGCGCATTGCGCCCAGTATGGTCTCTAGCGTAGCGCGGTGCTTCAGCCCGCGTGGAGTTTTGGCGGGGCGGCGTGATCTGAAACGGCGGCTGAAGCGCGCCGCTACGTTGGCGATGCGGCGGCGATGTCTTCGAGGGGGTAGCTCCAGATCTCGGAGAGGGTGGGGTGGTACCAGTGTACTTTGAGCAGGTCCTGCGCGGTGGCTTTGAGGGTAACGGCGACGGCCATGGCGTGAATGAGCTCGCCCCCGTCCTTGCCGACGCATTCCGCACCGAGGACGACGCCAGTGGCCCGCTCGGCAAACACTTTAACGTAGCCGTGCTTAGCTTCCATGAGGATGGATTTGCCGTGGTCGTCGAAGGGGTAGTCGGCACTGAGGTAGTCGACGCCACGTGCCTTCAACTGCGCTTCAGTCTGGCCGGCGGTGCCGATCTGGGGGTCGGTAAAGACGACGCTGGCGAGGTGGTCGTAGTTGACGGGCTCAGCGGGGCGTCCGCCGGCGTGCTTTGCAGCGAGCTCACCCTGCAGTATGGCGATGTGAACGATTTCGTGCGGCCCCGCGACATCACCGGCGGCATAGATGCGCGGGTTGCTGCTTTGTTGGAGTTCGTTGCAGACGATTTGGCCGTTTTTACGGGTTTCGACGCCCGCCGCATCGAGCCCAAGATCTTTGGAGGCGGCTTGTCGGCCCAGCGCGTTGAGGAGGAAGGGCGCGGAGAGGGAAACCGGCTGATCACCGTGCATGAAGTCCACGGAGAACAGGTGACCATCGTGTGCCACCTTTTGCAGAGCGGTATCGGTGTAGAGTTCGATACCTTCCTCGCGAAAGGCTTTCTCGATGGTGGCGGCAGCCTCGGGATGGAACTCCTTCAAAATATGCGGGCTCCGCTGGATTTGTATGACCTCACTGCCGATCCGGCGCAGGAACTGGGCCAGTTCGCAGGCCACGATGCCACCGCCGAGGACAATTATTTTTTCGGGGATAAAGTCGAGGTCGAGCACCGCATCACTTGTCCAGAAGGGAACCCCGGCAAGGCCGGGTATCGGTGGCACCGATACGGTCGACCCGGTGGCGATCATAAAATATTTGGCCGTCAGGCGGGTGCCGTCGTTAAGTTCGATGGTTGAGTCGCTGATGAACTTTGCGCGATTTCTGTAGAGGGTGAAGCGGTCGCTTTGGAGTTGTTCCTGACGGTACTCGGCAAATTCATGGATCGTAGCGATCTTGCGCTGGTGCAGTTTGGCCATGTCGGCGGCGGCCTCGGGGATGTCGAGGCCGAAGGCACCGCCCTTTTGCGCGAGATGGAGGACCTCTGCCGAGTAGATGAGGGTTTTGGATGGCATGCAGCCGCGCAGGATACAGAGCCCGCCGAGGGTTTCGCTGTCGTCGATGATAGCAACGCGGTCCCAGGTCTCGCGGGCTGTGCGGGCGGCAGCGTAGCCGCCGCTGCCGCCGCCGATCACGATATAATCAAATTCAGTCGGGTTCATTTTTTTTGCTCCGTGTAGGGTTCCGTAAAAAAGGGGAGCCGCCGCTGGCTGGCGGGGGTGACGAGTTGCGGTCGTGCGGCGTCAACATCATCAACATTATTACGACTGAGATTTGCCCAGCGCATCGCGCTGAAAAAGAGCAGAAAGAAACTGAAAAAGACCGCGGGTGAGGAAAAGGGGCTCTCCCATACGGCAAGGATGGCCACTGCGGCACACCCGATGAGGAGGTGGTTTGTGAGTTGGATGTTGTGTTTCCCGGTGAAGTAACGATAGAGGAACCAGGCAAAAAAGAGTGCAGTGAGGAGTGCGCCGAGGATTCCAAACTCGGCGAAGAGTTGGAGTAGATCGGATCCGGCCCGGTCGTAGCGCTGGCCCAGGAGTGCGTCATGAGCAAAGAAGGGGAGCATATGGGCATAGCCTTCCGGGCCCCAGCCGAAGACCGGGCTCGCCTGGAACAGATCGATGGCGGCCTGCCGCAGGAAGGGCAGGCTGGCGTCGTGGGTGCCTTGTTGAAAGAACCGGAATAGACCACCGACAAAGGAAAGGCAGGCGGCCAGTCCGGCTACGACCGCCACTGCATGGCGGTGTGGATCCTTGGATCGAGCGGCGAATTCAAGGGCGACGATCAGCAGCATAATGGAGAGACTGAGCAGCAGAACGGCTGCGGGGAAAGGATTCACAATAACAAAGCCGGTAGCCCCGAGCAGGGCTCCACCCGTCAGATACCACGGGGCGCGTGATTGGATAAAAATGGCGCTATCTTCATAGCGGATAGAAAGAAGCGCCATACTGATGCAGGCGATGCACCAGAGTGTGGCAAAGGCAGCCCAATGACCATCGTAGGGGAAGAAGGCAAAGAAGTCGGAAAGGCCTGTGCCCTTGGTGAGGAAGGGGCGATCGAGGTCGAGCCCATACTGAAGGTAGCCGATCAAAGCGAGACCAACCGCTCCGGCGCAGAGAGGGGGGAGCAGGCGCTCAAAAAAGGCGCGGGACTTTGGAATCAGAAAAAGCATGAGGGCGCAGAGGTAGGCCGCGCAAAAACCACATACCGTGACCCAGGCGTTGCTCTCGGCGGCTGTGATCGGCTGCCAGATGTTAGCGATGGGGTTGAGCTGAAGATAATGAGTGTCTCCGATTTTCAGAGTGGTGACGGGATCTTGCAGGTAACCGGAGATGAGCTGAAGCAGGACGGCCCAGACGGGAAGTGAGCTGCCCCAAAAACGCGGCCAGAGTTTATCCACGAAAAAGGGGTGAGTATGCTCGTGGGTTTTGAGGATCGCCGGCGTGAGCGCGCCCAGGATGATGAGGCTGCCGAGGAGCCAGAATGAGCGGGGATCCCCGATCAAAAAAGTGGCCGCAGCGACAATGAACACCAGCCAGCAGAGCATCGACTCAGCTGCGGTGGGTGTGTCGCGGAGCAGTTTATCGCGGGGCAGTAACTCGGTGGTCCTTTCCAAAATATCAGGCGCAAGGGATGGCAAAGGGGCACCGGCTCTATTTTTTATACTTCAAAGCGGCCGCGATGAAGTTGGCAAAAAGCGGGTGGGCCGCGTTCGGTTTCGATTGAAACTCCGGGTGAAATTGAACGCCGACATACCAGGGATGATCGGGCATTTCAACGATTTCGACGAGTTGGCGCTCCGGGTTGATCCCGCCAATACGGAGGCCGGCATTTTTCAGCTGGTCGAGGTAGGTATTATTAAACTCGTATCGGTGGCGGTGGCGCTCAGATATGGTTTTCATGCCGTAAGCATGGATGCTAAAGCTATCGTCGGCCAGTTCGCAGGGGCAGGCCCCCAGACGCATGTTACCTCCCTTGGTCGTGAGGTCCTTTTGGTCCTGCATAATATCGATCACGGGGTGCGGGGTGTGTGGGTCGAACTCAGTGCTGTTGGCATTTTCCAAACCGGCGACGTTTCGGGCAAATTCGATGACGGCAATCTGCATCCCCAGGCACAGGCCGAAGTAGGGGATATTGTTTTCGCGGGCGAATTTTGCCGCGATAATTTTCCCTTCGGTGCCACGGTCGCCGAAGCCCCCCGGAATGAGAATGCCATCCAGCGAAGCGAGGTATTTAGCCGGATCTTTCTCGATGTCCTCGGCATCAATCCGGATGACCCGCACACTGGCGTCGTTGGCAATGCCTGCGTGGGTGATGGATTCGTAGACCGATTTATAGGCATCCTGCAGCTCGATATATTTACCGACGACGCCGATCTCGACCTTGTGTCCGGGCGCCTTGAGCCGGCGGACGACATCGTGCCACACCTTCATATCATTGTCCGGCGCATCGAGACCGAGGTGCTCGATGACCAGATCGTCGATGTTTTCCGCCTTCAAAGCGAGGGGCAATTCGTAAATGGAGGTCTCGACATCCATCTCTTCGATAACGGCTTTGACGGGTACGTTGCAAAAAAGGGACAACTTCCGGCGCATTTCATTGTTCATCGGTTGTTCCGTACGGCAAACGAGGATGTGTGGTTGGATGCCGATTTCCCGGAGCTTGGCCACGGATTGCTGGCTCGGCTTCGTCTTGAGCTCGCCGGCCGCCTTGAGGTAGGGCAGGAGGGTGCAGTGGAGAAAAAGGACATCGTCGCGACCCACTTCGAGGGCGAACTGACGCATCGCCTCAAGAAAGGGAAGGCCCTCGATATCGCCGATGGTGCCGCCCAGTTCGGTGATCAAAACATCCACATCCTCACTACCACCCGCGTAGATACGCTCCTTGATGATATCCGTGACGTGTGGAATCACCTGCACGGTAGCCCCAAGGTAATCGCCGCGCCGCTCCTTGGTGAGGACCGTTTCATAAACCTGCCCCGAAGTGAGATTGTTCAGGCGGGACAGTTCACCGCAGGTAAAGCGCTCGTAATGGCCGAGGTCCAGGTCGGTTTCCGCGCCGTCGTTGAGCACGTAAACCTCACCATGTTGAAAGGGGCTCATCGTGCCGGGATCGACGTTGAGGTAGGGGTCGAACTTCTGCAGCCGCACCGTGAGGCCGCGCTGTTCGAGAAGCGCACCGAGCGCCGCCGATGTAAGGCCCTTGCCCAGGGAAGAGACGACGCCGCCTGTTACGAAAATATACTTCATGAGTCCACTTGAGAATGATGTGATCGATGGACAGCCAGTACCCGCCATCTTCGGGCCCAATTCAATTGCCCCGTGACAAGCCATGGCAAACATTTTCACCCGAGAGTGCGAAAGAAAGTTCAGTGAAGCTTATACAAGCTATGTTTTAGCCTAATAGATGGGTTGCATTGGGCTCGAAGTTTGAAAAGGATGGGGGGCTGACTTTATAGTTCCGAAAAACAAGCAAGCTTCCCCTTTATGAACGCATTCTGTAATTTTCTAAAATCAACAATCGGACGCAAGGTCCTGATGGCGTTGACCGGTCTTGTGCTGGTGGGTTTTGTCATGGGCCACATGTTGGGTAACCTGCAAATATTCCTGGGGGCCGAGGCGATCAACGCCTACGCCTACAAGCTGCACGAGGTGCTGCCCTCCTCGGCGCTCTGGGCGGTTCGGCTCTTTCTGCTGGCCAGTGTGGCGATCCACATTTGGGCGGCGGTTACGCTGACGCTGGACAACCGGCGTGCCCGACCATCCGGCTACGATGCCGACCGTGTGATTCAAGCGAGTTACTCCTCGCGGACGATGCGGATGAGTGGTGTGATCCTGCTTGCGTTTATCGTTTTCCACCTGGCCCATTTCACGGCCCGGGTGGTTCCTGGCATGCAGTATGAGGATCCGGGTGTGATTGAGGAAACGGAGGTGCCGTTGGTGAAAAAAGGTGAAGCTGTGTTGAAAAACGGAGAGGTGGTTATGACGTTTAACGTAAACGATATGATGATCTCCGGTTTTCAAGTGTGGTGGGTCTCCGCGTTCTACGTGATCGCTACGGGCCTGCTTTGTATGCACTTGACGCACGGCGTAAGCAGCATGTTTCAAACTGTCGGCCTCCGAAACGCACTTTGGAGAAAACGTCTCGACAAGCTTGCACTCGCCTACGGATGGGTCGTCTTTCTGGGCTTCGCCATGATCCCGATTGCCGTGCTGGGCGGCATCCTTGAAAAAGATCCCTCCGGCGGACTCGTTTCCGGGGTGATGGAGCCATCTGAATCAGCCACACTCGCTCAAACCGAACAAAACTAGGACCACCCGATATGAATCTGGATTCAAAAATCCCTGAAGGACCGCTCGCAGAAAAGTGGTCGAGCCACAAATTCAACATGAAGCTGGTCAACCCGGCCAACCGTCGTAAATACCACGTCATCGTCGTCGGATCCGGTTTGGCGGGAGGCGCGGCGGCAGCCAGTCTCGCCGAGCAGGGCTACAAGGTATCCTGCTTCTGCTATCAGGACAGTCCACGCCGCGCGCACAGCATTGCCGCGCAGGGCGGTATCAACGCAGCGAAGAACTATCAAAACGATGGTGACAGCGTGCAGCGCCTCTTTTACGACACCGTAAAGGGAGGGGACTACCGTTCGCGCGAAGCGAACGTGTACCGTCTCGCCGAGGTGTCGGCTGACATCATTGACCAGTGCGTGGCCAACGGCGTCCCCTTTGCCCGCGAATACGGCGGCTTGCTCGCGAACCGCTCCTTCGGTGGTGCGCAGGTCTCACGCACCTTCTATGCCCGCGGCCAAACTGGCCAGCAGCTTCTGCTCGGTGCCTATGCGGCCCTCAGCCGCCAGATTGGGCTCGGGAACGTGAAGATGCACAACCGTCATGAGCTGTTGGACGTGGTCAAAGTAGAGGGTCACGCCAAGGGGATCATTGTCCGGAACATGGTGAGCGGGGAGGTTTCGCGGCACGCTGGCGACTGTGTGGTGCTGGCCACCGGCGGCTACGGCAATGTATTTTTTCTTTCAACCAATGCACAGGGCTGCAACGTGACTGCTGCCTACCGCGCTCACAAGCGGGGCGCCGGCTTCGCCAACCCCTGCTACACGCAGATCCACCCGACCTGTATCCCGGTGCATGGCGACAAGCAGTCGAAGCTCACTCTCATGTCGGAATCGCTGCGGAACGACGGCCGGGTTTGGACGCCTATGGACGCCGAGACCGCCAAGCAAATCCGCGAGGGCAGGCTCGATCCGAACCAGCTGCCTGAAGCGGACCGCGATTACTTCCTTGAACGCAAATACCCCAGCTTCGGTAACCTCGCTCCGCGCGACATTTCATCCCGTGCGGCCAAAGAGGCCTGTGATGAGGGCCGGGGTGTTGCTGCGACGGGACTCGGTGTCTTCCTCGACTTTCGTGATGCCATCAAGCGCGACGGGCAAAAGGCCATCGAAGAGCGCTACGGTAATCTTTTTGAGATGTATCGCTGTATCACCGGCGACAACCCCTACGAGACGCCGATGATGATCTTCCCCGCCGTGCACTACACGATGGGCGGGCTCTGGGTGGATTATAATTTGGAGTCCACCATCCCCGGCATGTTTGTCGGCGGGGAGGCCAACTTCTCCGACCATGGGGCGAACCGCCTGGGCGCATCCGCGCTCATGCAGGGTTTGGCGGACGGGTATTTCGTTTTGCCCTACACGGTCGGTAATTACCTCGGCGAGCAAGGCGTGGCGGCTGCTGGCAAGGTGACGACGGATCACCCCGCCTTTGCCGAGGTCGAGGCTGACGTCAAGGCCCGCATCAACAAGCTGCTTTCAATCAACGGCACGGAAACACCACGTTCCTTTCATAAGCGTCTGGGGCAAATTATCTGGAATCAATGTGGCATGGCCCGGAGCAAGGAGGGTCTCGAAGGCGCCATCCGTGATCTTCAGGAGCTGCGCAAAGAATTCTGGAGCAACCTCAAAGTGGTGGGCGGTGCCGACGGCATCAATCCCGAGTTGGAGCGTGCCGGCCGCGTGGCGGACTTCATCGAATTCGGCGAGCTGATGTGCCGTGATGCCCTCATGCGCGAGGAGTCCTGCGGTGGCCACTTCCGGGTCGAGCACCAGACTGAAGAGGGCGAAGCCCTCCGCGACGATGAAAATTACGCCTTCGTCGGGGTTTGGGAGTATTTGGGAGACGACGTCGAGCCGAATCTTCACAAGGAGCCTTTGATTTACGAGAATGTGAAGCTGGCTACCCGCAGCTACAAATAATCAAGCGAAACCACCATGGAAAAGACAATGAACCTTACGCTCAAAGTTTGGCGCCAAACGAGCGCCAATGCCAAGGGGCACTTCGAAACCTACAAGGTCGAAAACATCTCCGGGGATTCGTCCTTTTTGGAGATGATGGACATCCTCTCCGAGCAGCTGGTTGAGGCGGGCAAAGAGCCGGTTGCATTCGACCACGATTGTCGTGAAGGGATCTGCGGCATGTGCTCGATGACGATTAACGGCATACCGCACGGTCCCGAGAAAGCGACGACGACCTGCCAACTCCACATGCGCCACTTCCATGATGGCCAGACCATTACGATCGAACCGTTTCGGGCGAAGCCCTTTCCCGTCTTGAAAGACCTCATGGTCGACCGCAGCGCCTTTGACCGCATCATCCAATCCGGTGGCTTCATCACGGCCCGTGCCGGCAGCGGCGTCGACGCTAATGCCATCCCAATCCCCAAAAAAACAGCGGACTATGCGATGGACGCGGCCGCTTGTATCGGGTGCGGGGCCTGTGTCGCGGCTTGCCCGAATGCTTCGGCCATGCTGTTCACCGGGGCGAAAGTCTCCCACATGAACAGTCTTCCCCAGGGCAAGGCCGAGAAACACCGTCGGGCGCTTGCCATGGTGACGACGATGGATGGAGAGGGCTTTGGAGGGTGCACCAACATCGGTGAATGTGAGGCTGCCTGCCCAAAGAGTATCTCGCTCGACATGATTGCACAGCTCAACCGGGATTATGCTACGGCGCAGGTTAAAAACTTCTTTCAGCCAGTCAGCTGAGTTGTAGCCGCCTTGTAGACGCCTTGTAGACGCTTCCAGGCCGCCTCCAGGCCGCTTCCAGGCCGCCTCCAGAAGTCTCCAAGCCGCCTTTCAGACGCCCTGAGGTTCGTCTCTGGCGGCCTCAAGGTCGGCGACAAACTTGCGGACAATACCCTCCCATCCGAGGGATTCTGCAGTCTTTCGGGCCTCAGCCCGAATGGCCGGCCAGGAGGCGCGGCGCTCCAGGGCGCATTCGAGGGCCTGGAGAAAGGCCTCTCGTTTATCAAAGTCCGCCAAAAAACCGTTTTCACCGTTTCGGATAAAGCGCCGGGGCGCGGCATAGTCGTAAGCGAGCGTAGCGAGGCCCGATGCCAGCGCTTCGGTGACCACATTACCAAAGGTTTCGGTCACACTGGGAAAGATGAAAAGGTCGGCAGAGGCGTAATGCCGGGCCAAGTCCTCACCTTGCTGCATGCCTGCGAAGATGAAGTCAGGATGGGCCTTTTCCAATTTGGCGCGTTCCGGGCCATCGCCGACAAAGACGCAGGCGGCGGACGGCACGAGTGCCCGAACCCGCTGGAAGGCCTCGGCGGCAAGGGGGATATTTTTCTCGGCTGCCAGACGGCTGACAAAAAGAGCGACGAGACCATCCTCACCGACGCCCCAACGCTGCCGCAGCGCGGCCGCGCGCTTCTCCGGAGAGAAGAGCGCCGTATCGACACCCCGGCCGAGCAGCCGGGTGTCCGTGATGCCCATGGCCTCCAGGCGATCAATCACATCCTGCGAGGGGGCAAAGGTGCGGCGGGTTTTGTTATGCGTATCCCTAAGAAAGCCCTGCACCATGTTCGCCAAAATGGGCAGTTTGTAGTGCTTCATGTATTCATGGAAATTGGTATGAAATCCGGAAACGACGGGGATGGCACCATCGCCGGCGGCTCGAATAGCGGACTGCCCGAGGGGTCCTTCCGTGGCAACGTAGATGATGTCGGGGCGGTCCACCTCCCAGAGAGTGCGGAGTTTGTGGCGGCAGGGCAGACCGAAGCGGAGGCCGTCATAGCCGGGCAGGGGGAGGCCGCTCACGATAGTTTCATTCGTATAGCTGGCGTTCTGAGCTTCCGAACTTTGTCGCGGACGGACGATGCGGACTTCGTGGCCTGCGCGCTCAAGTTCCGTAGTGATGCGGTGGAGCGTCATGGCCACACCATTGACTTCGGGCGGATAGGTTTCGGTGACGATGCAAAGTTTCATTTTCAGCCGGTGTGAAGGTCCAAGGTTGCCAAAACTGAGGTAGCTGCGCTGAATAGACAAGACGCGAGACGCCTGTCACACAAATGAAACCAACCCTTCACATTATCACAGGCCCAACAGCCGTGGGCAAGACCGAGT
The DNA here is from genome assembly GCA_018402305.1 of Puniceicoccaceae bacterium. Lineage (GTDB taxonomy): Bacteria > Verrucomicrobiota > Verrucomicrobiia > Opitutales > Coraliomargaritaceae > Thalassobacterium. The sequence goes on from JAGYJE010000019.1 coordinate 31,384, forward strand.
ATGCCTTGAGCTACGCCAAGTCGCAAAACGCTGAAATCGTCTCTTGCGATGCCTCACTTGTTTACCGGGGCATGGATATCGGCACAGCCAAGCCCAGCGCGGCCGAACGCGCCCGAGTGCCGCACCATCTGATCGATATGCAATTTGTAAACCAGCCGTATGATATCGTGGCCTACGCAGCGGATGCGGAAGCGGCGGTAGCGGGGATCTTCGCTCGGGGGAAATCGGTCGTGGTGACCGGTGGTAGCGGGTTTTACTTGAAGAGTTTCTTTGTGCCGGTCATCGATGCAGTTAAGGTGAGCGATTCGGTCAGAGCGGGGGTTCTGGCCCTTTACGAAGCACGGGGCTTGCCCGGGTTACTGGACGAGTTGCACCGCTGCAGTCCGGCAGGCCTGGGCAATCTGGACCCACAAAACCCGCGCCGTGTGCTGCGGGCCCTGGAGCGCTGCCAAGCTTCAGGAAAGGACTTGCCCACCCTGCAGGCCGAATTTGCGGCCCGGCCGTCGCCCTATCCCAACTATTCGAAGCGCTATATTCTCCTGGATCGCGACAAAGCAGTGCTGGCACAACGTGTGGTCGCACGCACCGGGCAGATGATGGAGGCCGGTCTGATCGATGAGGTCGCGGGGCTCGTCAAGCAAGGCATTCGCGAAAACCCCAGTGCGGCCTCCGCGATCGGCTATCGCGAGACCCTAGCCTACCTCGATGGGCAGCTGAGCCGCGAAGAGCTGGTCCCTGCCATCGTTCAAAATACGCTGCATCTCGTCAAAAAGCAGCGGACCTGGTTTCGCACACAGCTGCCCCCAGCGGACGAGCGGGTGGCGTTTGATTAGTTGTGCAGCCATACCTTAGCAACTTCAAGACTATCGCCCACCTTGGCAATGGCTCCGCTCACTGAAAAGCCACAGGCTTAATCCTCGAACCAGCCCCGGGCGATGGAGGCGGCCTCACTGCGGGTCTCCGTGTGGAGTTTTGCCAGTATCCTGGAAATGTGCTTGCGCACGGTATTTTTACTGATTCCTAAAAAAACGCCGATGCTTTCGTTACTTTTCCCGCGACATATCCAGGCGAGCACGCTTTTTTCCCGGCTGGTCAGGCCGAGCGCATCCGGAACGCCGACCGGGCGGTAGAGCAAGAGGCGGTGCGCCAGATTACGGTCGCCGAGGAAGACGGCGTGCAGGCTGTGCCCCGTCCTTTTCGAGGCGTCAAGGGCAAACTCGGCACGATTCAGATCGGTGGCTTGCAGGGGGTAGGACTCACAGTGTAATTGTAGCCAGTTCTCCAACTGGGGCATGGGCGCTTTAGGGAAGCGAAGCTTCGGGCCGAAGCCGCCTTCGAAAACAGCGACTGCCTCGCTCCAGTTGCAAATCCTGACCGGCGGCGCTGCCTCGATGGGTAGAATGACAGAACGACCGCTGACCGCCTCAATATTACGTCCATTCGCCTCGGCATGGCGCAGCCAGTGATGGTTGCGCATGGCGGCGACGATATGGCGCTGCACCAGCAGCGCGAGGACCCGGTCGTTTTCGTTGATGGCCCGTGGGCTGCCGGCCATCACACTGAAACGGGTGTTGGCTTGCATGAGGGGCAAGTGAAGCAGGTCAGCCAGCCCGTAGGGTTGGATCACCTGCTGAAAGATTGTGGAGCGGGCGATTTCCTCCGGGCTCTGCAAACTGGCAAGGCTGACCAGTTGCTCGCTCTGCTCAACCGCCGCCTTGAACTTGGGCAACTCTACAGAGAAGCGGTCAATAATCGCGGAAATCGGGCTGCCCTCTTTTTCCACCTCGCCGCTTTGATCGGTGATTGTGCTACGCCCTGTTGCAGGATTGAAGGCAAAGCAATGCGCCACCGCGATGGGGAGGAGGTGAGAGGCCTTCAGAATCTGCAAGCACTCCGCTTCAAAGTGATCGTGGCCCACCGCTTCCTGGAGCTGCGCGCTCAGCGCCATGAGCTTGTCGTGGTCCGATTTTAAACTAGGATTCGATTCCATTCCCTGAAGATAAGCCCATGTGTCTGAGAAAAAGAACTTAGAGTCTGGCATGATTTTTCAGCGAGGTAAAGTCGTATCTGCCAGAGAAATGGCCGAAAATTCCGGGACACTCCTGGCTTCCGAATCGGGCCACTGGAAAGTGAGTGTCCTTAAAATTTCGACATACGGAGAGCGGGTGTCCCCACCCGCTTCACAGGATGATGCCCCGGTGCGTGGGGACCCGTCTTTGCCATATGGGCTACGCCGGACTCCGGCACGCACCCTCCTTTCCTAACTTCCGAATTGGGCCACTGGAAAGTGGGTGTTCTTAAAATTTCGCAAAGAAAGAACGCCGCGCTGAAGCCGATTGACTATCGGACGTTACACAGTAGTTTAGTGGCATGAGTATTTCCGTAGAAAGAGAAGAGCTGAAAGGCGTCATCAAGGAATCGGTTTTGGAGTTGTTTGAGCAGAATCGCGAACTATTTGCAGGAATTATCGAAGAAGTAATTGAAGATAAGCTGTTTATGGATGCGATGAAGGCTGGGGAATCGTCTGAATTGGTCTCTCGGGATGCCATCTTCGCAGCGCTCAAGAATGAAGGTTGAGTATCACAAGTCCTTCGAGCGTGACCTTCGGAGAGTGCGGGATCAAAATTTACTGGATCGGGTCCAGGCGGTTCTAGTCGGGTTGGAGGGTTCAGAAAGCTTGGGCTCTATTTCGAATGTAAAAGTGATGAAAGGGCATCCCGATTATTTCAGAATTCGCATTGGTGACTACCGACTTGGTTTAAAGCGAATCGATGATGGCGTAAGAATCATCCGTTTCCTCAGCCGAGGTGATATTTATCGGAAGTTCCCATGAGTGAAGGTAGATCTAGTCGGAGGTCTCAACTCCTTTCGCGCTCCGCGCTTCAGTCGCGAGTGAGCTCCACGATGGAAATGGAAATTGACGATTTAGATTTCTGACACATAGTTTCCCCCATGAGCACTATAGAAGAAATTGAGAGCGCAGTCGAAAAACTAAACAAGGAAGAGCTTACAAGTTTTCGCAACTGGTTTGCACAACACGATGCTGCTCAGTGGGATGCGCAATTTGAATCAGACGTCGCCTCGGGTAAATTGGATTCTCTTGCCGCCGAAGCAATCGCAGATTTTGAAGCGGGAAGAACAAGTGAACTATGAAGCATCACACGTCTGCAAAGTTCTGGACAGCCTATCATGCATTACCCGTAGACGTTCAAAAAATCGCAGATAAGAATTTTGAGATACTCAAGGCCGACCCATTTCACCCATCATTGCACTTTAAAACAATCAAATGGACACCCACATCTCAGCATTCGCCACGGACTCCAGTCGATTTTCAGCGGGACCCCCTATGACCGGGTTCATTTGTTGATAATCAATTACTTACAGC